>NZ_JBQQBP010000110.1:0-512 GCF_052245875.1 Actinomadura sp. 3N407 | reverse complement strand
ATCCGTCGTCGCGCAACTGCTGCAGGTGCGAGAGCTGCAACAACATGCGCTCAGCAGCGCTAGCAGCGGCGCGGCGGTCCCTTACCGCGTCCCCACATCCGTCTGATCATGCCGATCTCGCCCACTCTTGCAGAACGCATCGCCACCAGCCCGAAAGCCGAACTGCACATCCACATCGAAGGCTCGCTCGAACCCGAACTGATGTTCGCGCTGGCCGAGCGCAACGGCGTCAAGCTGCCGTATGCCTCCGTCGAAGAAGTGCGCGCCGCCTACGCTTTCGACGACCTGCAATCGTTTCTCGACCTGTACTACGCCGGCGCCAGCGTGCTGCTCACCGAGCAGGATTTCTACGACATGACCGCCGCCTACGTGGCGCGCGCACTTGCCGACAACGTCCACCACGCCGAAATCTTCTTCGATCCGCAGACGCACACCGCGCGCAACGTGCCGATGCACGTGGTGATCAACGGCATCGTCCGCGCGCTGGATGATGCCGTTGATCACCACGTGCA
>NZ_JBQQBP010000109.1:0-525 GCF_052245875.1 Actinomadura sp. 3N407 | reverse complement strand
ATCGAGGGTACGACCTCGCCCGCGATGCGGCGGGCCAGCGCCTGGGCGGCATCCGCGCCAATCTGGCGATGCGGTTGCGCCACCGTGGCAAGCGTGGGCATGAGCCACTGCCCCATCGCCAGGCCGTCAAAGCCGATCACGCTGACGTCTTCCGGCACGCGCAGGCCCATCTCGCGCAGCGAGCGGATCGTGAGCAATGCCAGGCGGTCGTTGCTGCAGAAAATGGCGGTCGGGCGCGGTGGCGCCAGCAGACGGGCCAGTTCGGTGGGCAGCATGGCATCGGCGTTGAAGTCGATTTCCACCGGCGGTTGCGGGGCAATGCCAGCGGCTTCCAATGCCTCGCGGTAGCCGTCGTGGCGTAGCGCGGCACGGTCCGATGCCGACAGCGTGCCGGTCAGCATGCGGATCTGCTTGTGGCCCTGCGCCAGCAACGCGCGGATGGCATCGCGCGCAGCGGCCCGGTTGTCGACGGTGACGCAGCAGCGTGCGGGAATGCGCGGCTGGCCGACGGTGTCGTTGTAGACC
>NZ_JBQQBP010000108.1:0-531 GCF_052245875.1 Actinomadura sp. 3N407 | reverse complement strand
GATTCGGACGGTGGCTCAGAATGCAGGAACACGGCGACAGCAACAACGGTAATACGAAAACGGTGGCCCTCACGCCAGCGTCGCCGCACCTTCCCGGTTTGCGCGCGCCAGCACCTGTAGGCCAAGCAGCACAAGATTATCGTGCATCTGGAACGGCATGCGCAGATGCGGGGCGAGGGCGGCACGTGCACCGCCGCTCAGCACGCAGCGTGCCGGGCCGGGGTATTGCGATTGCAGCGTCTGCCACGTCTGCGCGATGGCACCAGCCTGGGCCGTGACGCAGCCCAGGGCGATGGCATCCTGCGTGTTGTCGGCCCACGGCGGCGCAACGGCATCGCGCGCGCTGAGGTAGCTGATATCCACCTCGGGCAACTGTGCCGTGTTGCGCGAGAGCGCGCGCATCATCAGCGTGATGCCGGGCAGGATCAGGCCGCCGGCAAACAGGCCATCGGGCGAGACGATGTCGAGTGTGGTGGCGGTGCCGGCTGTCACCAGCAGCAGGGCGGTGTCGGGCCACAGGCTGCGTGCGCC
>NZ_JBQQBP010000107.1:0-533 GCF_052245875.1 Actinomadura sp. 3N407 | reverse complement strand
CGGTATCGGGCGTGCACAGCGCCTTGAGGCGCGCCGCACATTCAACAATGACCGCACGTGCCGCAAGGGGCCCCAGCGTGTTGGTCGCCTCGGCAAAATGATCCAGTCCAATCAGCAGCAATGCGCCGATCGCGGGCGCGGCACCGGACCGCGCGGCATGTGGCATCGCTGCCAGCAGGTGGACGAATCGTTCTCGGTCCGGCAGCTCGGAGATGGGATCCAGACCCGATGGCGCGACAGATGTTGCGCGACTCATAAATAGGGATCGTCTTGCAAATGCCTTTGAAACGGAAATGCACGGGTTTGCCCATGCCGTCAATTGTGTAACGTTGTTACGGCAAACCTTTAGGCATCATAAGCCCAAACCCGGCGCGGGTGGCCGACTCCCGGTAGGTTTTCGCAGGAGCCACTTGCGCCGTTTTTATAAATTTAGCTTCAATTAATTCAGATAAAAGTGCAATTGATATCAGTCTTGCTGTGTTCTTGTGCATGCGGTTTCTCACTGTCGCGGCAAGCATGCGACCGGCTTACAC
>NZ_JBQQBP010000106.1:0-535 GCF_052245875.1 Actinomadura sp. 3N407 | reverse complement strand
CTTCATCCTCGGCCGGTCCGCCCGGCCGAGGATGAAGAGTGTTCAGCTGATAAGGCGGTGCCGTGCCATTGAACCCTGTCGGCTTTACCGACCAGTACCCAGGGGTCGTCCGAGTTGCACAAGCTCCAGGTGAGAGGCTCTGACGCTGTGGATGACCCAACGCCCGATCCGGCCCGGCTCCGGAGATCCTACGAGGGGGGCGAATTGTCCGAGTCGGCACTCCCTGCCGACCCGCTCGCCCTGTTCGCCGGCTGGTTCGCCGACGTGCACGCCTTCGGGCTGCCCGAGCCGAACGCGATGGTGCTGGCCACGGCGTCGGGGGACGGGATGCCGAGCGCGCGGACCGTCCTGCTGAAGGGGTACGGGCCGCAGGGTTTCCGCTTCTTCACGAACCTGACGTCGCACAAGGGCCGTGACCTGGCGGAGAACCCGCGGGCGGCGCTCGTGTTCCCCTGGCACGCGATGCACAGGCAGGTCCGCGTCGCGGGCCCGGTGGAGGAGCTGTCGCGGGAGGAGTCGGCCGCCTACTTCAGGA
>NZ_JBQQBP010000105.1:0-537 GCF_052245875.1 Actinomadura sp. 3N407 | reverse complement strand
GTTCGTCATTCATGCGCAGTGACTCCGCGATGGCCCGCCGGCCGCGATAGCCGGTGCCTCGGCACGACGCACAGCCAATGCCGCGCCGAAATCGAAAGCCTTGCGCCACTTCGGGGTCGATGCCCGAGCGCGCCAGCAGTTCAGGCGCGTACTGCTCCGGCACCGAGCAATCCGCGCAGCACTGGCGCAGCAGCCGTTGCGCAATCACACCGTTCAACGCAGAAACAAAGCTGTATGAATCGACGCCCATGTTGGTAAAGCGTCCGATCACATCGAACACGTTGTTGGCATGCACGGTCGTGAACACCTGGTGGCCGGTCAGCGCTGCCTGCACGGCAATCTGCGCGGTCTCGCTGTCACGAATTTCGCCCACCATGATCTTGTCGGGATCGTGCCGCAGGATCGACCGCAGCCCGCGCGCGAACGTCAGCCCCTTCGCCTCGTTGACGGGAATCTGCAAGATGTCGCCCAGTTGATATTCGACCGGGTCTTCGATCGTGATGATCTTCTCCAGGCCATCGTTGATCTCGGTGAGGA
>NZ_JBQQBP010000104.1:0-538 GCF_052245875.1 Actinomadura sp. 3N407 | reverse complement strand
GAAAGCGCCTCCTAGCGAGCCATGCTACGAACGGACGAGCCTCGTACACGAAAATGGCTAACGGGTTAGCTGTCTGCCGAGGCAAGCGCGGCGCGGGTTTGCGGGCGTTTGAGCGAGGGATTGCATTGAAACGGCGCCGTGTATGGTGACGCTTCTGCCTGGACAATAAATTGTCTGGTTTGCACTAATCATTGTCGAATTTGCGGCAACAAGCCTGCACCGTTTGAGCGCATGATTGAGCGCTCCTCGCTTGAATTCCTTTCTCCAAAAAAACATCATGCAAACCACCGCAAACGGCACGGCTGCTGACTTGGCCAACCCCGCGGCGCCCCCGGCCGCGCAGGCAGACAAGACCGGCTTTGGCGTGATCGGCGCCATCAGCTTCGCGCACTTCCTCAACGACATGATGCAGTCGTTGATCCTGGCGATCTATCCGCTGCTCAAGGGCAACTTCCATCTCGATTTTTCGCAGATCGGGCTGATCACGCTCGTGTATCAGATCACGGCGTCACTGCTGCAGCCGATGGTCGGGCTGTAC
>NZ_JBQQBP010000103.1:0-544 GCF_052245875.1 Actinomadura sp. 3N407 | reverse complement strand
AGATCGAGCGCGTGATTGCCAGCCATCCGACCCAGCCGCTGCAAGGCGGCGTGTCGAGCACCGAGGCCAGCCAGTCCGGTTCAATGGGCGGCTCGACGGGCGGTCACGGCCTGGCAGGCCAGTATCGCGGTCCGGAGCGTACCCCGCAGGCGGCCTACCACCCGAGTGGCGCCAGCGGCACGAGCGATCGCCCGAGTGCTGGCGGTACGGGTTCGTCTGGCGGCTCGGATCGTCCAGGCGGGTCGGGTTCCGGCGGCTCGCGCGAGTCGTAAGCGGGGCCGACGAGCCTTGATCGGGTGCGCACCGCGCGCCCGGTCAGCGGTTGAGCGCTTGAGTTGAGCCGCTGAGGCCGCAGCACGTACAATCGGCCGGGCAAACCGCGCCCGGCTGGTTTGTGCGCATCTGCGCCAACGTTTCCTGTTTTTCCGTATGCACGGCAGTTCGCCTCACTCGCGGCCTCGCACGCGCATGGCACAAGCCATGCCGGCGTCCCATCCGGCCTCTGCCGCGCAACACCATCCGCCGTTCTGGCACCACCTCAAGC
>NZ_JBQQBP010000102.1:0-545 GCF_052245875.1 Actinomadura sp. 3N407 | reverse complement strand
TCCCTCGACGGCACCGACGGCCCCTGGGGCGGCAACGCCCTGGCCACCAACGGTCACCTGCACGAGGCGGCGCTGTCCTTCGTGGGCGGGCTGCACGACGACGCCGCGGGCGACCCCGACTGGCCGACCTCGGGCCTCGGCACCGTGAGCGACCTGCGGTCGCGACGCCCGCGCGACCCCGCCGGCGACTGACGCCGACCCTGGTCACCGGGGAGCATCGCCAGTAGCGTCCCCGCCATGCGCATCGGCGAGATCCTCGAGGCCACGTCCACCCGCGACGTCGTCACGATCAGCCCGGACGCCGGGGTGCGCGACCTGATCGCCCTGCTCGCCGAGCACAACATCGGGGCCCTCGTGGTCAGCAGCGACGGCACGACGCTCGACGGCATCGTCAGCGAGCGCGACGTCGTGCGTCACCTCCACAGCGACGGCACCGTCATCAACAACACCGTGGCCGCGATCATGACGCCGGCCGTCGAGACCTGCGCGCCCGACGACGACCTCGACGAGGTGATGGCCACGATGACCGCGCGCCGCTTCCGCCA
>NZ_JBQQBP010000101.1:0-546 GCF_052245875.1 Actinomadura sp. 3N407 | reverse complement strand
ATACGTGAGCGCGGAGGGCACCTTGCCCAGTTCATGCGCGGCGGCGGCAAAGCTACCCTTGCGTTCAATCGCGTCCAAGACTTCCAGGGATTCCAGCGAGAGCGCCATATTCAGAATTTTTGATGGAATGAATCAAAGCCGTACGGCGCAACTATAGCCAATCTGCGTACCATTCACACATCAACGCAGTAATTTGGATAGGAGATTCATCAAAATGATTGAAATCCGCCACTCTCAAGACCGCGGTTACGCAGACCACGGCTGGCTCAAGTCGTATCACAGCTTCTCGTTTGCCGATTACATGGACCCGGAGCACGTCCAGTTCGGGCCGCTACGCGTCATCAACGAAGACCGCGTTGCCGCCGGCATGGGCTTCGGCACGCACGGCCACCGCGACATGGAAATCATCAGCTACGTGCTGGACGGTGAGCTGGCGCACAAGGACAGCATGGGCAATGGCAGCGTACTGCGCCCCGGCGACGTGCAACGCATGACGGCTGGGACAGGCGTACGTCACTCCGAGTTCAACCACGCGCAGGACCAGAC
>NZ_JBQQBP010000100.1:0-564 GCF_052245875.1 Actinomadura sp. 3N407 | reverse complement strand
GGAGGACACAGTGCGCCCCACCCCTTACGGCTGAGAGGCCGGCGTGACGACTACTTCTTGTTGCGACGCTGGATGCGCGTCTTCTTCAGCAGCTTGCGGTGCTTCTTCTTGGCCATCCTCTTGCGCCGCTTCTTGATGACAGAGCCCACGGGACCTCGCTCGGCATTCCGGTGATGTGCAGGAGGCGGGCGTGCCGCTGGCGAGCATCGCTCGTAACGCGCGCACGGTCCGCCGCCCAAGGGTACCGCTGTACCAGGCGGGGTCACGCCGGTGGGCCGCCCGGTGGGCCGCGCACTGGGCGCACGGAGCCGAGCGCCTGGCGTGCGGAGCGCGCAGCCTCGCGGGTGGAGCCTGCGGCCCGGCGTGCGGGGCCTGGCGCCGCGCGTCGCGCGGCGCCCGGCACCGTTTCGCACCGGCGGGGCGGCCCGGTGGCCGTTGTGGCCACCGCCCGTCCCGCCCGGTGTCCGGACAGTCGAACCGGTCCTCGTCTTGCTCCCCCAGCTTCGGGGCGGCTCTTGCGAACCGTCCCGACGCCCCCTGCACGGCCGGGTATGGAGTAGGCGG
>NZ_JBQQBP010000099.1:0-569 GCF_052245875.1 Actinomadura sp. 3N407 | reverse complement strand
ATTACAGCCGGTGCTGGGAAATCAGCCGTGAGCACATCACGGTCGATACCTGGCACTACCTCGCCGACCTGGCGGACCTCGCCACGCCGGAGGCCATGCTGTTCATCGCCTTCCGGGTGCCATACAGCCCGGCGATCGGCGTCAAGCTGATTTCCACGCCCTGGACGGACCAGAACCTGGAGTACGCCGAGGGCATCACCGCCGAGCAGCTTCGGCAGGAGCACCGAAACAAGGGCATGCCGGACGACCTGGCGAACAGCCTTGAACTGGCCGGCCAGGCCGACGTGCGCATCCTGATCCTCGACGCCGACGCACCTGCGCTGCTGGGCCTGCCGTTGGCAGAGTCCTAGCTGTCCCACGAAGCGCCAGCCTTCCTTTTCCCCCGTGCCAGCCCGTCTCCCCCTGGAGCCGGGCTGGTCCGTTTTCATAGGAGCAATCTCATGTTCCCCGACCTCATCTCGCCCGCCACCGACTTCGAGCACCAACTGGGAGCCTGCGTCAGCGCCATGTGCCAGGAGGATGCCATCGGCCAGACCCTGGTATTCGAGCGCGACAAGGGAACGCTGAAC
>NZ_JBQQBP010000098.1:0-582 GCF_052245875.1 Actinomadura sp. 3N407 | reverse complement strand
CGGTGTGCGTTGCGTGGCCGTGCCTCTGCAAGGCGCTCCGGCCTTGACGGCGCTTTCGGTGTCCGGGCCTTCTGGACGGATGACAAGCGATGCCGTCCCGAACGTCGTGCCCATCATGCAGGACGCCGCCGAGCGCTTCGCCAAGGAACTCGGCCCGCCAGCGTCCTGACCCTTGGGCTCGCCCTACGGATGTCAGTCGACGGGTTCGCCCACAATGACGGTCGGGCGCCCGCCGCGCTCCCACATGACGAAGTCGCCCGCGGACCTGACGAGGACGGCGAGCATCCAGAGGGCGAGCCCGGTGTCGTCCACGATGCCCACAACAGGGATCACGTCGGGGATGGCGTCGATCGGGGAGATGATGTAGACGACGCCCAGCGCGAGCAGCCCGAGCGTCCCGAAGGACATGCCCTTGTACTGCCCCCGCACGACCGACTTCAGCATCCGAGGAACGGAGCGGACGCGCTCCCAGAGGCCCGGTGCGTCGGGCTTCAGCGTCTCGGCGTAGATCTGCCAAGCCTGACCTGCGGCGGCCGCGCTGCGCTTCTTGTCCACGAGCACTCCTCAGAGGGACGTTCAGAG
>NZ_JBQQBP010000097.1:0-585 GCF_052245875.1 Actinomadura sp. 3N407 | reverse complement strand
ACGAGGATCAGCAGGAGCAGCCAGACCGCGCCCTGGGTGGCGGTCACGATCACGTCGAAGGCGTTGTCGCTGTCGCCCTGCACGGCCGCGACGGCGTACCCGCCCAGGAACGAGCAGATCAGCTGGCCGACGACCGCCGCCAGGAACGTGCCGATCCACATGTCGACGCGGGTGCGCGAGTAGCGGCAGAAGTCGGCCGCGTCGGTGAAGTTGGAGAACCACGCGGCGGCCATGCTGGTGGTCCACAGCGCGATCAGCGCGACCTTGCCGTGGCCGGTCCCGGCGAAGGAGAACACCGCGTCGGCGTGGAAGCTCTCCTTGGGATAGGTCATCAGCATGATGACGATGACCACGGAGAACGCGATCTTCAAAACGAACGCGACCCGGGACAGCGCCTTCAGCGAGCCGTACCCGACCGTCGCCACCAGGATCTGGAAGACGGCGAAGCAGACGATGATCAGCGACTGGGAGATCTCCCGGTCGAGCAGGGAGCGCAGCACCGCCGCGATCCCGATGCCGCCCGCGACGGTCTGGAACGCGAACCAGTACACGCTGGACACCGCGCGCAGCACCGAGGTGACGGCG
>NZ_JBQQBP010000096.1:0-586 GCF_052245875.1 Actinomadura sp. 3N407 | reverse complement strand
GCACATCGAAGGCGGCGTTGGGGTTGCCGTAGTACGCGTCGAGCTGGCGCGCCAGTTTGCGGATCAGCGCATGGCTGGAGTCGACCGTGGGCGTGCTCTCCGGCAGATAGGTGAGTTCACGCAGAGAGCCGTCGGCCACACGCACGCCCAGCTTGCCGAAGGGCGCTGCGAGAACGGCATCGAAAGGGGATGGCATGACGGAGTCCGGCGCGGAAAAGCGATCCCGCGAATCTAGCACGTCGCTAGGTGACGCAACGCGGCGCGGAATCGTCAGCTTCCGAGCAGCCCGCTTTTCAGATCCCGGTCGACCGGGTTGTTGCCGATGAAGATGCTGAGCACGGCCTGGTAGAAATCTTCGCCGGGGATGGGCTTGCCGCGCGCCACACCGTTGATGCTGACCGTGGTGCCCGCGTCGGGCGTGTAGTCGAAGTTGATGGTGTCGCCACGACGGGTGGAGCCGATCTGGCGCATGGCGTCTTCCAGCTGCGTCAGGCGATCGGACAGCCGCTGCAGTTGAATCTCGGTCTGGTTGTGGTGGATGCCGTCATTCAGTGCGCGGATGAAGGTGTCGGCTCCCACATCACGC
>NZ_JBQQBP010000095.1:0-600 GCF_052245875.1 Actinomadura sp. 3N407 | reverse complement strand
CGGACGTATGAAGCCGTGCTGGAGCAGCAGGTCAGCGCCGGCGGCAAGGCCACGCTGTCGGTGTTTCAGAACAACGTCTCCAACCTGATCAGCCAGAGCGAAGACCCCAACACTGGGCTGCTGGTCTTCAGCAACGTGTCGCGTGTGCGCACGCGCGGCGCAGAACTCGGCTACCAGCAGAACTGGCCTGGCGGCACCCGCCTGCGTGCGAGCTACAGCTTCCAGCATTCAGAAGACGGCATCACCGGCCAGACGCTGAGCGATTCCCCGTGCCGCATGCTCAAGCTCAACGCCAGCATGCCGCTGTGGCGTAGCGACTGGCGGGCGGGGCTCGAGGCGCAGTACATCAGCAACCGCTTGACGACATCGGGCAGCGTGGGTGGCTACTGGATCGCCAACCTGACGTTGCTGGCGACGCGGCTGGCGCCCAATCTGGAGATGTCGGCCAGTCTCTACAACCTGTTCGACCGGCGCTATGCCGATCCGGTCGGGCCAGAGGTGGTGATGCCTGCCATCCAGCAGGACGGCCGCACGTTTCGCCTGAAGCTCACCTACACCTTCCGATGAACGCACTGCGCGCCTACCTCCGTCGTGCCACGA
>NZ_JBQQBP010000094.1:0-602 GCF_052245875.1 Actinomadura sp. 3N407 | reverse complement strand
GCGTGTCGCCGGAGCAGGTGCTGCCGTTTTCCACGGGCGTGATTCTGGAGCCGCTGCCAGTCGACCGCATCATCGCCGGACTGCCTGCTGCTGAGGCGAACGCCAAGCCGGACAACTGGCTGGCCGCCGCCGAGGCCATCATGACCACCGACACCGTACCCAAGGCAGCGTCGGCCACGTGCACGTTGTCGGGCAAGACCGTGCGCATGTCGGGCATCAGCAAGGGTGCGGGCATGATCCGCCCGAATATGGCGACGATGCTCGGCTTCATCGCCACCGATGCCAATGTGGATGACGCGGTGCTTCAAGGGCTGGTGCGCCACGCCGCCGATCACTCGTTCAACAGCGTGACGGTGGACGGCGATACCTCCACCAACGACTCGTTCGTCGTCATCGCCACGGGCCGGGCGGGGACGCCGCGCATCGATTCCGAATCGCACCCCGACTACGCCGCGCTGCGAGATGCGCTGACGGGCCTTGCACAAGAGTTGGCGCAGAAGATCGTACGCGACGGCGAAGGTGCGACCAAGTTCATGACCATCCAGGTCGAGGGTGGCCGCAACGTCGATGAGTGCCGCCTGATCGCTTACGCGGTTGCCCAC
>NZ_JBQQBP010000093.1:0-606 GCF_052245875.1 Actinomadura sp. 3N407 | reverse complement strand
CAGCACCTCGATGGCCTGCTGACGCGCCTGCGGTATCGCACGGTCACGCAGCGGGTGATGCAGCCAGTGGCGCAGCAGGCGGCTGCCCATGCTGGTGGCGCAGGTGTCGAGCAGCGAGAACAGCGTGGGCGATTCCTGCCCGCGCAGTGTTTCCGTCAGTTCCAGATTGCGGCGCGTGGCGGTGTCCAGGCCGATGAATTCGCTTTCGTGTTCGACGGTCAGGCCGATCACGTGCCGCAGCGACTGGCCCTGCGTGGCCGCCGCGTAGTTCAGCAATGCGCCTGCCGCGGCCAGTGCCGCCGTCAACGTTTCCGCGCCGAAGGCGACGAGGCTTGCGACGCCCAGTTGCTCGCGCAGGCGGCGCGCGCCGGCTTCCACGTCGAAGTGCCAGTCGGGCAGGCGTGTACGCGCAACGTCGAACTGGATCGTGTTGAGCGTCGCATCATCGGCCAGCACTTCGGCGGGACGGATGCGTTCGAGTTCGCGGTCGAGTTGGTCGGGGCTGCACTCCATCAAGCGCAGTTCACCGCCGACGAGGTTGAGCCACGCCAGGCCGATCAGCGGGGCTGCACCGCGTTTGCCCGGCAGGTGTGCGATGGCCAGCAG
>NZ_JBQQBP010000092.1:0-607 GCF_052245875.1 Actinomadura sp. 3N407 | reverse complement strand
GAATCCGGTGACGCCGCACGGGATGCTCGGCAGCAGGAGCAGGTCGAGCAATTTCTCGCCAGCTTCCATCCTTACTAGAGCTGTGCTCTAGAAATTAAGACGTCCGGCGAATCAGCAGATCCTGATCTCGATCAGGCAGTCGATGTTGACCGCGCGGCAACGTTGCCAGCGCCGGGTTCGGTGCCAGCATGTTGCCGATGATGGCGCCGGTCGTATAGACGTCCGTCGAGTTGGCGCCGGCCAGGGCTTGCGCGGTGGCCAGACGCAGAACGTGAGGATTGCGTCTTGAACTGAACATCAGACAAGAGATTCGCTTGCGAGATTGCCTGTCAGGCTAGTGCGCTCGCATCAAAATGCCGCAGAAGCTGGTATCCCTCAGCCCAGTCATCCAGTTGACTCGCGGCATTCAAATGTCCGCGTGCTCCGACGTCGAGAAATTCGCTGCCCCATGCACTGGCGCAGGACGTTGCATAACTGATCGCCGCATAGGGATCGTTGTTGCTGGCAACCACGATGCTGCGAAATGGCAATGTTGCTGACGGTACGGGCGAGAACCCGATGCACGAGGCGCTGGGAAAGGCCGATGCCGATGGGTCTGGAGCAGCGA
>NZ_JBQQBP010000091.1:0-618 GCF_052245875.1 Actinomadura sp. 3N407 | reverse complement strand
GGACGTGCCGATCGGGTCGCCCATCGCGGGCCGCACCGACGAGGCCCTCGACGACCTCGTCGGCATGTTCGTCAACATGCTCGTCCTGCGCACCGACACCTCCGGGGACCCGTCGTTCCGTGACCTGATCGGGCGGGTGAGGGAGACCGACCTCGCCGCCTACGCGCACCAGGACCTTCCGTTCGAGCGGCTCGTCGAGGTCCTCAACCCGGCCCGGTCGATGGCCCGGCATCCGCTGTTCCAGGTCGGCCTGACGTTCCAGAACAACCCCGAGGCCCGCCTTGAGCTGGACGGCCTCACCGGAGGCGCCGAACCCCTCGGATCCGGTGCCGCCAAGTACGACCTGTCCCTCTACCTGCAGGAACGGCACGGCGACGACGGCGCGCCCGGCGGGATCGAGGCCGGTCTGGAATACGCCCTCGACCTCTTCGACCCCGGTACCGCCCAGACCATCGCCGACCGCTTCGAACGGCTCGTCCGCGAACTGATCACCGACCCGGACGCGCCCATCGGCGCCGCCGAGGTCCTGAGCAGCGGTGAACGCCGCACGCTGCTGCGCAGGTGGGCCGGAGGCAAGGGCGGCGACGTCGAACGGGCGACGATCCCGGCGTTGTTCGA
>NZ_JBQQBP010000090.1:0-619 GCF_052245875.1 Actinomadura sp. 3N407 | reverse complement strand
CGACCTGGCCCGCTCCTCGGCCGACGTCGGCCACTCGGGGTACGCCGAGACCGAGGGCTCCGTGCAGCTCCCCGTCGGCGACGACCTCGGCGACGTCGGCGAGCTGCTGGCCGGGAGCAGCCGGCTGCGGGTGTGGTGGCAGGACACCGACGCCTGGCGCGTCGACCGGCTGCTGGTCACCGGCGAGCAGGACCTGGTGCACGAGGGACGGGTCACGACGGCCTACGACTACGAGGACGCGCGCGCCACGGTGACCCTCGACCCCGAGATCCGGCTGCCCCGGACCCCCGACCTGCTGCCCCCGGCCCTGGCCCGCACGGTCCTCGAGGACGCCGCCGAGACCGACGTACGCCGCCTCGAGCCGCGCCGGGTGGCCGGGATCGACGCCGCCGGGCTGCGCTACACCCCGCCCGCGGGCACGAGCACCGTCGACCGTGTCGACGTGTGGCTCGACCCGGCCTCGGGCCTGCCGCTGCGCGTCGAGGTGCGCGCCGCCGGCTCCGCGGACCCCGACGTGGTCACGGCGTTCGAGGACGTCGAGATCGAGCGTCCCGACGACGAGCTCGTCACCTTCCGACCGTCGCCGACGGTCGAGGTCCGCCAGGAGGACACCCTCGAC
>NZ_JBQQBP010000089.1:0-624 GCF_052245875.1 Actinomadura sp. 3N407 | reverse complement strand
GCCTCCACCGTCGCCGCCCTCGACGCCGTCACCACCAAGTACGAACGGCGCGGCAAGACCGTCGAGATCGTCGGGCTCAACGAGCACAGCGCCCGCATGCACGACACCCTCAGCGGCGAACTCACCGGAACCCACTGACCGGGTGCCCGGCCAGTGGCTTCCGGCGAGTTCGCGCAAGAGCCGCAGATCACCGCTCAGTCCTCCATCGATGCACCGGTCAGATGTCGATCACCCTGGTGAGGACCATCGGCCGCCGCCGGAACCGCGCGACGGCCCAGCCGCTCACCCGCCGGCGCAGCAGCTGCTGAAGCTGGCCCGCCTCGCTGATGCCGTCGGCCGCCGCGGCGGCGAGGACCTCGTGGATGACCGGTTCCAGGGCCGCGAGTTCCTCGTCGGGGATGCCCGCGCCCCGTGCGTGGATCTGCGGGGCCACGGCGAGCTTGCCGGTGGTCGCGTCCACCACGACAAAGACTGAGAGGAAACCTTCCTCACCGAGCACTCGCCGGTCCTTGAGGGAGAACTCGGTGACCTCGCCGACCGACAGGCCGTCCACGTAGACGTAGCTGCACGGCACCTTGCCGGTGATCTCGGCCACGCCGTCGACCAAGTCGACCACGACGCCGT
>NZ_JBQQBP010000088.1:0-626 GCF_052245875.1 Actinomadura sp. 3N407 | reverse complement strand
CCGTAACTGTGCGCTGAGCCGGCCCGGCGCCGTTTTCTCGAGCAGGGTGCGTACGCGATTCGCATCCAGCATCGTGGTCTCGAGCGATCCGTCCGTGCTGCCTCCGTCCACGATGACAATGTCGGCCTGGTCGGCGATGCCGCAAGACATCATTCTCGTCAGCAGGTTTTGGATCCGACGGCCTTCGTTGATGACAGGAATGACGATTGCGGTATCGGACGTCTTCGGGCACTCCAGTCGCACTTCATATGCGGGGACGTGCCACTGCGCGTCGATTTGCGATGCGACGGTCATAGGGTATTTCAGTGTGATGTGTTGAGGCTGATGAATACGACGCCAGTGGTCACCAAGATCAGGCCGACAATGGTGTTCCACCGGAAGGTCTCGCCAAGCAGGAAGGCTGAGGCGCAGGCGACTGCGCCGATGGCACCCGCCGTCAGGATGGGGTGAGCGACATTTAACGGGAGCCTGGAAAGAGCTGCGGCATAGAGCACGAACGCGCAACCGTAAAGGAAGATGCCAAGGAGCAGAACTCGGTTCGTGGCTAGCTGCAACAGCATGGCCGGCGAGGTGGGCGCCGTGCGCATCGCAACCTTGATCAGCACGCTGGCAGACGCATTCGACAG
>NZ_JBQQBP010000087.1:0-650 GCF_052245875.1 Actinomadura sp. 3N407 | reverse complement strand
CCCGAAAGCGGCACCACACAAGCCGGAGAGGAAGACGCGCTGCCCGTGGCAGCCAACAGCAACGTGGTGTCGATGCCCAAGCGCGCCCGCACCGCCGATGAGCCGGACGAACTGGCCAAGCTACTGGCCGAGCTGCGCGCACTGCAAGGCGAAACCCCGATGGTGCCGCTGCAAGTGGATGGCCACGTGGTGTCGGAAATCGTCTCCGCGTGGACCGGCATTCCGCTCGGCCGCATGGTCAAGGACGAACTGCGCACGGTGTTGAACCTCAAGCCGTTGCTGGCCGCCCGCGTGATCGGTCAGAACCACGCGCTGGATGCCATCGCACAGCGCGTGCGCACCGCCACCGCCAACCTGGAAGACCCGAACAAGCCGCGCGGCGTGTTCCTCTTTGCCGGCCCGTCAGGTGTGGGCAAGACCGAAACGGCGCTGGCGCTGGCCGACATCCTCTACGGTGGCGAGCGCAAGCTCATCACCATCAACATGAGCGAGTACCAGGAGGCACATAGCGTGTCGGGCCTCAAGGGCTCGCCCCCGGGCTACGTTGGCTACGGCGAGGGCGGTGTGCTGACCGAGTCCGTGCGCCGCAACCCGTACAGCGTGGTGCTGCTGGATGAAGTGGAGAAGGCCCACCCCGATGTGTTGGAGAT
>NZ_JBQQBP010000086.1:0-656 GCF_052245875.1 Actinomadura sp. 3N407 | reverse complement strand
ATATCATCTACGCGAAATTCTTGATCGCGATGGTGATCGCTTCATCTCGGAAGCGTTTCGTGCGGTGCTGGGTCGAGAGCCTGATAGCGTCGGTAAAGAGCACTACAGCACCCGTCTCTCGGCTGGACAAGGAAAACTGTCCATTCTTGTGGACATCAAGAGGTCTAGCGAGGGAAAGAGCGCCGGCAATCGCGTCGCTGGCTTAAGTCTTGTCGTTGCGCTTAAGCGGCTAGGAGAGCTACCGGTTATCAAACAGATGATTGATGTCGTTAGTCTGCCTAAAGTCGTCGCCGAAAATCTGAAGATCGCTCGTGGTCTTGCGCACGATGTTCGTCAGCTTAGTTTGCATCATGAGTCATCGTTGGCCGGGATCATGGATGTGCTGCAATCCGGCAGGACAGAGGTCTTGCAGTTGGTTGCGGAAAACAGAAACCAGTCCCGCGAGGCCAACGCTCAACTGATGGTCGAGTTCGCGGCGCTCACTGCCGAGGTACGGGACGGTGATCGGCGCCTAAAGTCCGCGTTGGATACCCTTGAGGAGAACCTCAGGACCACGATTCGTTCTGCTGTAATTCCGCTTCAGGCGGACCTCGCAGCTGTGTCTGCTGAGGTTGGCGAATATGACCAGCATCTGAAATCCGGGTTGGGTGTTCTAG
>NZ_JBQQBP010000085.1:0-675 GCF_052245875.1 Actinomadura sp. 3N407 | reverse complement strand
GAAGAAGAAGTACGGGGGCGTCGGCCCTTCGGAGCTGCGCCGGATGCGGCAGCTCGAGGAGGAGAATGCGAAGCTCAAGCGGCTGGTGGCGGACCTGAGCCTGGATAAGGCCATGCTGCAGGACGTGCTCTCAAAAAAGCTCTGAAGCCTTCCCGCAAGCGCACGCTGATTGACGAGTTGCGTGACCGCTATCGTGTGAGCCTGACTAAGGCTTGCGCGTTGTTCCACATGTCACGCTCGCTGTATGGGTATCGGTCGGTTGCTCGGGACTCGTCGGCATTGCTTGCACGCATCAAAGAGATAGCGGCCACACGCGTGCACTACGGCTATCGCCGGGTGCACGTGATGCTGCAGCGGGAAGGCTGGAAAGACAATCACAAACGTGTTTATCGCTTGTACCGGGCCGAAGGTCTGTCGCTGCGGCATAAGCGTCCCAAGCGCAACAAGTCGGCGCGGCTACGCCAGCCCAAGAGCATCGTCACGGCTATCAACGAAATCTGGAGCATGGACTTTGTATCCGATGCCTTGTTTGATGGTCGGCGCCTGCGCGCGTTGACCGTGGTGGACAACTACACCAGAGAAAGCTTGGCCATCGAAGTCGGCCAAAGCCTGAAGGGGGAAGACGTTGTGCGAGTGCTTGACGAAGTGGTTGCCGAGCGCGGCGCGCCTCAGACC
>NZ_JBQQBP010000084.1:0-680 GCF_052245875.1 Actinomadura sp. 3N407 | reverse complement strand
ACGTATCTCACCTGCTATTGACTCTTGGTCCTTGGCAAAAGTCGCCTCATCAAACGGCAGCTCCATCTCCTTCCGCAGTTCTGCAAGAACGGGTGGAAACAACGGCCTGATCTCAGCAAGGCGTTTAACCAGTGGTTTTAGCGCATTCAGATAGTAGGTGCTGCGCTCGGTCATGACTACATCCAGCTTGGCGTTCATGCCAGCTATCCGCTGATCGTGAGCCTGGATCACTTCAACTGCTCTCTGGCTTGCCACAGCGTTCACATTGGGTTGCACGTGGACAGTTTGCAGGTGCTTGATCATCGTCTGTCGCAACTCGAATTCAAGCTCCCGCTCTCGCTCAATCGCCTTGCAGCGATCCTGAATTTGGCCAAGTACAACCCTGTGCCCAATGCTTTCGCTCCACGCTAGGCTCAAGGCGCCTACGAGTCGCTGGATGCCCGCTATGGTTGGCGGGGTAGCAACTAGCATTGCCTTGGTGAGACTCGAATGGCCGGCAGCAAAGTCCGCCGCAATTTCGTCTCGCGGCTTCCCGCTTTCCAAAACCATGCTGAGGGCATTAATCGCGCGAGTCGCACCTTCAAACGCCGGAAGAAATACGTCCCGCCGGAGCCCCATCTCCCGTTCGATCCTCTTCTGAAGGACGGTGCTATTGAGGTCCGCCTGGCGCATTGCTCCGC
>NZ_JBQQBP010000083.1:0-695 GCF_052245875.1 Actinomadura sp. 3N407 | reverse complement strand
CACCGGCCGGCTGCTGCTGCCGCCCCGCACCCGCAAGGCCGCCTGGGACGCCGCCCGCGCCCGGCGGATGACCGCCTCCCGGATCGCGGCCTGCATGGGCCTGGACAACTACTCCTCCCCGCTGACCGTGTGGCACGAGATGCGCGGCACCCGCCCCGACACCAAGCCGGCCCGTGTCCACGAGGCCGCCCGGTGGGGACAGCGGATGGAACCGGTGATCGCCGAGGCGTTCGCCGAGGAGTCTCCCCACGGGATCCGGCCCAACCCCGGGATGCTCGTCCATGAGGCCGCCGACTGGATGGGCGCGAACCTCGACTTCCTGGTCGTGGAGGCCTGCGGCTGCGGCAGTCACCAGCCGGGCATGCCCGCCGAACCAGGTGAGGTCGCGCCGTGCTGCGACCCGAAGACGTGTGAGGCGTGCTGCGAGCACTGCCCGACCTGCCCGAGCCTGGCCCGCGGCCGCCGCCGCCGCTCCAAGCTCCGCCGCCACCGCGCCGCCGCTCCGCAGGCCACCGCGCTCCTGGAGTGCAAGCAGAGGTCCGCCTACCAGGACCACGAGTGGGGCGACGACGAAGACTCCATCCCCGACTCGGTCGCGATCCAGGTCCACTGGGGCCTGGCCGTGTCCGGCCTGAACGCCGGGTACGTCGCCGTCCTCCTCGGCGGGAACCAGCTGAAGTGGTACCGGATCCAGC
>NZ_JBQQBP010000082.1:0-722 GCF_052245875.1 Actinomadura sp. 3N407 | reverse complement strand
GGAAACGGACCGTCGAGGGCCTGCCGTCCGAGGATACGCGGCGGTGGGAGGCGATGGCGGGTTTGGACCTGTCGGTGGCGTATTGGGTCCCTGTGTCGGGAGTGGCGCCGCTTCTAGGTTGAGATCACCGGTGCTCACCGGTACCCGATCACCCGTTTGAGAGGACCTGACCATGTCCCGACTTCCCCTGATCCAGCCGGAGACCGCAGGCGCCCGGGCCGCCGAGCTGCTGGCCGGCGTCCAGAAGGCGCTGGGCGTCACGCCGAACATGACCAAGGCGATGGCCAACAGCCCCGCCGTGCTGGAGGCCTACCTGGAGTTCTCCGGTGCGCTGTCGGGCGGCGTGCTGCCGGCCGCGGTACGCGAGCGGATCGCGCTGCTGGTCGCCCAGCAGAACGGCTGCGACTACTGCCTGTCCGCGCACACCTACATCGGCACCGAGCTGGCCGGGCTGAGCCGGGACGAGGCCGAAGCGGCCCGCGGCGGCCGGGCCGCGGAGCCCAGGGCCGAGGCCGTGCTGGCCTTCGCCGCCACCGTGCTGCGCACCCGCGGCGGCATCCAGGACACCGATGTGAAGGAGGCCCACCGGGCGGGACTGTCCGACGAAGAGATCGCCGAGGTCGTCGGCCACGTCGCGCTCAACGTTTTCACGAACTACTTCAACAAGGCCGCCGGCACCGACATCGACTGGCCGGTCGTCCGCCACTGACCGCCCGCCGGGT
>NZ_JBQQBP010000081.1:0-771 GCF_052245875.1 Actinomadura sp. 3N407 | reverse complement strand
GAAAAAGACCTGCAAGGTTACAGCAATGCCTGGAAGGATAGTGCGAGCCAGGGTATTCGGATCATCAAGGAGGCGATGGAAAAGAAGGCCGTCGCCGACTATGAAGACGGGACGGATCGCATGCGGGAAGTCCGGGAAAACATGGGGGAGCGCTACCCAGGTTCGGATAGCGGGCAACCCGTCAAGATTCGCAAGGCGGATGGCACCTACGAAACCATCAGCATTCAGGAGTTGAATCGCCGTCGGCAGGCTGATCTTCAGAAGAAGATCGACGAGCGAACCGCCAAGCATGATGACGCGGTGAAGGCCCTTGGTACGAAGGTCAAGGAGAGCGTCGAAAACTACTGCAACCTCAAGGTTCTCACCGATTTCGACGATCTGCATAAGAAGCGCTTGGACGATCGCGATGCCAAGATGAACTTGATTGCCGAAGACCTTGTCTCTTGGCTCAAGGCCGACAGCCTGACGGACCGGGCACTCGGGCTATACAGCGAAACCGCCTCCCCGGACACGGGGGATGGAGACCGCTGTGCCGGCCAGCTCTGTACGATCCTGCTGCAATTGGACAACAGCCCGCGCGGCAGGGCGTGGTATGGCGCGCTCGATACCTTTACACCGCACAAGAAGAATCTGGTGTGGCGCATGTTGAGCCTGAACAACCGTGAGATCAGCCAGGAGATGGAGAGTGCGCTCAAGCAACTGAGCCAGCCGTTGCCGGTCGATGAAGCCGTGCCAGCCGACGCTCGGGAGGGCGCTCGTGATCAGAAGGCC
>NZ_JBQQBP010000080.1:0-795 GCF_052245875.1 Actinomadura sp. 3N407 | reverse complement strand
GTCGGGTGCTCGCCCCATACGGTCGTGGGGCCGCCTGACATCACCGGCGCCAGACGCGCAGGTTCTCGGGCGCATCCGGGACGGGCGACAGCCCGGCGGCGGACAGCTCTGCGGCCATCCGCTCGTCGGCGATGACGTGGCAGTCGAACTCGGCGGTCTCCTCCTGAACGAGGCGGTCACCTTCCCAGGTCCGGTAGGTGTTCACCCAGCGGATCAGGTCGTCGCCGATCGCGTCCGCACGCGACACCGTGTCGTACCGGCGGCGCCCGAGGGTGCGTCCCGGCACCACGCTGGCCGGAACCGACTCGGCCTTCTGCGGGTACTGGGCCTCCACGATCAGCAGCCCGCCCGGATTCAGTGCCTGCGCCCACTTGTGCCACAGCCGCTCACGCTCGGCCGGGGCGAAGTGCATGACCAGGTTGAGAAGGACGACCGCGTCGACACCTGTTCCGGGATCGGCGGTCGCCGCATCACCCGGCAGCACGGTCACCCGCCGCTCCGCCTCGGGGTGCCTCACCAGCCTCGTGACCAGCGCCGCCCGCATGACGCGCGCGGGCTCGATCGCGAAGATCTCCGCCTCCGCGGGAAGGAAACCCAGCATCGCCTCGGTGAAGTAACCCGTCCCCGCGCCGATCTCGGCCACCGACCGCGCATCCTTGAGCAGCCCGCCCACCGCGGTGGCGAGGCCGGCCCAGTGCTCCTCCGGCAGGATCAGGTCGTAGTAGGGGGCATTGACGGCATATCCCAGGCCCTCGTCCGCCCTGGCAGCCTCATCGGTCATCGCTCACGCCTTTC
>NZ_JBQQBP010000079.1:0-816 GCF_052245875.1 Actinomadura sp. 3N407 | reverse complement strand
CGCCAACCCATGCGCCGCGATGGTTTGGCCTTTGACGTTCCTGCCCTTGATGGCGCCTTGAATTTTCGTAAGCGGGCGGAAAAAAGACGGGGAACTGTTTGAGCGCAGCGAGTTTTCCCCTTCCCCGCCCGGTTGCAAAAATTCAAGGGGAAGTCGCCATCTCGGGCGCGCCTTTCTTTTGCTTACTTTTCTTTGGCAAGACAAAGAAAAGTGAGTCGGCCCCGGCAGGGGACGATACCGGGGATGGACCAACAACAAAAAGCAGAAAACTCAAACCCGCCCAACCGCCTCCACCAACGCCTGCCCCAGTGCCTCAGAAGCTGCCGCCATCGGCGCCCGCAGCACATTCTTCACCTGCCCTTCAGCAGCCAGCCAAGCCTTCAACGGCCCAGGATTGGTCTGCGCAAACAACAACCGAATCACCGGCGCCAGCGCATGATGCAACTGCCGCGCATCATTCAACCGCTGCTCCTGCACCGCCCGCACCATCTCCACAAACAGCTCTGTGCGGACATGCGCGGCCGCGATGATGGCCCCCACCCCGCCCGCGCACAGCGTGCCGAACACCTGCGCATCTTCCCCTGCCAGCACCTGCAACCGCCCATCGGCAATCACGCGCTGCGTCTTGTCAGCATCGCCACCGCAATCCTTGATGCCATGGATGTTGGGATGCGCAGCCAGCGCAAGCAGCGTTTCGGCATCGATGCTCGCCCCCGTGCGATACGGAATGTCGTACAGCAGCACCGGCACGGGCGAAGCATCAGCCAGCGCCGTGAAGTACTCGACGATCCCGTCCTGCGACGGGCGGATGTAGGA
>NZ_JBQQBP010000078.1:0-825 GCF_052245875.1 Actinomadura sp. 3N407 | reverse complement strand
CCGTTCGCGATGGCGGGGGCTCTTCGGATGGCGGCTGGGCCGGGTCGTGTTTCATGAGCACTCCAGCGCTGGGCGCAGCGTCCGCAGGTTCTCGGTCATGATCGTCATGTAGTCGCCGGACGCGCCGTCCTCGATGCCCTCGACCGGGTCCAGCACGGCCGTCCGCACGCCCGCCTCCCGCGCCAGGGACCGCGCGACCTTCGGGCTGACCAGCGTCTCGGTGAAGATCGTCGTGGCGCCGATGGCGGACACCCGGCGCGTCAGTTCGGCCATCCGCTTCGGGGACGGCTCGCTCGACGGGTCGACCCCGGCGACCGGGATCTGGCGCAGGCGGTAGCGGTCGGCGAGGTAGCCGAACGCGCCGTGCGCGGTCACGATCTCCCGGCGCTTGCAGGACGCGAGGCCGTCCTGGAACGCGCGGTCGAGCGTGGCGAGCCGCGCGGCGGTGGCCCCGGCGCGCTGCCGGTAGCCGGGCGCGTGGGCGGGGTCGGCGGCGGCGAGCCGGTCGCCGAGCGCGGTCGCGATGGCCGCCATGCGGCTCGGGTCGAGCCAGATGTGCGGGTCGTAGTCCGCCTCCTCGTGGCGGAGGCCGTCATGCGCCTCCTCGTCGGGTTCGCTTTCCTCCGGCGGGGCCAGCGTCCGGATCACGCTCGCCGCGTCCAGCGACCGGCCCTTCGCGTGCAGCCGGACGGCGTCGTCCACGGCGGGCTGCACGTCCCGCACGTAGACGGCGTAGTCGGCGTCCGATACGTTCGCGACCTGGCGGGCCGTCAGCTCCAGATCGTGCGGCTCGGTTCCGGGTTCGGTGAGCGTCCGCACGAAGAC
>NZ_JBQQBP010000077.1:0-891 GCF_052245875.1 Actinomadura sp. 3N407 | reverse complement strand
GGTCTGACGCATGGACTTCGATCTCTGGTGGCTGTTGGCCATCCCGTTGGTGTTTGGCTTGGGCTGGGTTGCTGCGCGACTCGACGCCCGCCAGTTGCGCACCGAACAATCGTCGCTGCCGCGCTCCTATTTCAAGGGACTGAATTTCCTGCTCAATGAGCAGCCGGACAAGGCCATCGACGCCTTCATCGAGGTGGCACGCCTCGACCCGGAAACCACCGAACTGCACTTTGCGCTCGGCAGCCTGTTCCGCCGCCGCGGCGAGACCGAGCGCGCCATCCGCGTGCACCAGAATCTCGTCAATCGGCCCGATCTGCCGGCCAACGAGCGCGATCACGCGATGTATGAACTTGGCCAGGATTTCTTGCGCGCCGGCTTGCTGGACCGTGCAGAAGAGTCCCTGCGCATGCTGATGGAAGGCACGTTTGCCGAGCCCGCCAAGCGCGTACTGCTGGAGCTTTACGAAGTCGAAAAGGAATGGCGCAAGGCCATCGATGCTGCGCGCGAGCTACAGACCCTGCAGGGTAAGGACTACGCTGCCCAGATCGCGCAGTTCTGCTGCGAGCTGGCGCAGGAAGCGTTGCAACGCAAGGACGTGCCGACCGCCATTGAGTGGCTCGAGCGCGCGCTGCAGGAGAACCCGAAGAACGTGCGCGCCACCATTCAGCTCGGCGACGTGGCGCAAGGGCAGGGCGATACCGAAGGCGCGATCAAGCGTTGGCGCAGCATAGAGCAGCAGAATCCGGCGTTCTTGCCGCTGGTGGCTGAACGGCTGATGAAGGCATACACCCAGCTCGGCCGAGCGGCAGAAGGGCTGGCGTGGCTGCGTTCCAAGATGGATGCGCGCCTGGGGCCGGAGCTGCTCGATACGGTCTACAAGTATGAATTGGA
>NZ_JBQQBP010000076.1:0-978 GCF_052245875.1 Actinomadura sp. 3N407 | reverse complement strand
ACTCGCCGGTCCTTGAGGGAGAACTCGGTGACCTCGCCGACCGACAGGCCGTCCACGTAGACGTAGCTGCACGGCACCTTGCCGGTGATCTCGGCCACGCCGTCGACCAAGTCGACCACGACGCCGTCTTCGGCGATGACCACGCGCTCGGGCGGAACACCGGTCCGCATCGCCAGCGCGGCGTTCGCGCGCAGATGCCGCCACTCCCCGTGCACGGGCATGACGTTGCGCGGCTTGGCGAGGTTGTAGAAGTACAGCAGCTCCCCGGCCGAGGCGTGCCCGGACACGTGCACCCGGGCGTTCTGCTTGTGGACGACGTTGGCGCCCCACCGGGTCAGGCCGTTGATGACGCGGTTGATGGCGGTCTCGTTGCCCGGGATCATCGAGGACGCCAGCACCACGGTGTCACCGGGCTCGATCCGGATCTGGTGATCACGGTTGGCCATCCGCGACAGCGCCGCCATCGGCTCGCCCTGCGACCCGGTGCACACCAGCACCGTCCGTTCGTCCGGGACGCCGCTCAACGCCTTGGCGTCCATGATCAGGCCCTCGGGGGCGTGCAGGTAGCCCAGCTCGCGGGCCACGTTCATGTTGCGGACCATCGAGCGGCCGACGAACGCCGCGCGCCGCCCCGCGCCGGCCGCCACATCCAGGACCTGCTGGATCCGGTGCACATGGGAGGCGAAGCTCGCCACGATGATCCGCTTCTGGGCGGCGGCGAAGACCTGCTCCAGCACCGGCTTGATCTCCCGCTCATGGGTGACGAAGCCGGGCACCTCGGCGTTGGTCGAGTCGACCAGCAGCAGGTCGATGCCGCGGGCGCCGAGCGCGGCCACGCCCGGCAGGTCGGTCAGGCGGCCGTCCAGGGGGAGCTGGTCCATCTTGAAGTCGCCGGTGTGCAGGACCGTGCCCGCACCGGTGGTGATCGCGACCGCGAGCCCGTCCGGGATCGAGTGGTTCACCGCGTAGAACCGGCAG
>NZ_JBQQBP010000075.1:0-1002 GCF_052245875.1 Actinomadura sp. 3N407 | reverse complement strand
CCGCCGCAGGAATGCGCGGCTGTAGCATGGAAATCGCCTGCGGGGCCACACCATGGTTGTCGTCGCCGACGAGCGACAACGTGCGTTCGGCGAGTGCATGTCCGAACCCGAGGAGCCTTCATGAGCTCAGACCCCAGGATCGACACCACCGTGCCGCATTCGGCGCGGATCTGGAATTTCCTGCTGGGAGGCACGGACAACTACCCCGTCGACCGGGAGGCCGGCGAGAGGGTCTTCCAAACCTTCCCGGGGATGGTGGATATGGCCCGCTATTCCCGGCGCATGCTCACCCGGGTGGTGCGGTATCTGGCCGGCGAGGTGGGGGTCCGCCAGTTCCTGGACATCGGGACCGGGCTGCCCACCATGGACAACACCCACGAGGTCGCCCAGCGGGTCGCGCGTGATGCCCGCGTCGTCTACGTCGACAACGATCCGCTGGTGCTGGTGCACGCCAGAGCGCTGCTGACCAGCAGCCCCGAAGGCGCCACCGACTACATCGAAGCCGACGTCCGCGACCCCGAGATCATCTTGTCCCGGGCGGCCGGGACCCTGGATCTCGACCGGCCGGTCGCGCTCATGCTCATGGGCATCCTGGGCCTGGTGGACGACTACGATCAGGCCCGGTCGATCGTGGAGCGGCTGATGGCGGCGCTGCCATCGGGCAGCTACCTGGCGGTCTACGACGGCACCGACACCGACCCCGCCTATGTGGAGGCCATCCGGGCCCACAACGCGAGCAGCGGCGCGGTCTCCTACACGCCCCGCAGCCCCGAGCAGATCGCCCGCTATTTCGATGGCTTGGAGCTCGTGGAGCCCGGCGTCGTGCCTGTGACGCGATGGCGCCCCGACCCCAGCCGCTGGGGTGAGGCTCCCGAGGTCGCCTGCGTAGGAGGCGTCGCACGCAAGGCCTGACGGCGTCCTCTCCGGGGAGGTTCAGGCGATGACGCCGCCCTTGCCGAAGAAGATCACCGAGTGGGCGCGGTTCCAGTACTCCACCCCTTC
>NZ_JBQQBP010000074.1:0-1132 GCF_052245875.1 Actinomadura sp. 3N407 | reverse complement strand
TGGTGGTGTCGATGGTGTGTTGGATGGGTGTGGTGAGGATGGGGTGGGGGCTGATTTCGATGAATCGGGTGTGTCCGGTGTGTAGGAGGTGGGTGGTGGTGGTGTGGAGGTGGACGGTGTTGCGGAGGTTGTCGTACCAGTAGTGGGCGTCGCAGGTGGGTGTGGTGCCGGGGTGGGTGGTGGAGTGGAAGGTGATGGTGGGTGGTTGGGGGGTGATGTCGTGGAGTGTGGTGAGGATGTGGGTGCGGAGGGGTTCGATGTGGGGTGAGTGGGAGGGGTAGTCGACGGGGATGGTTTTGGCGTTGATGCCGTGGTTTTGGTAGTGGGTGATGAGTTGGGTGATGGTGTGGGTGTCGCCGGAGATGATGGTGTTGTGGGGTGAGTTGATGGCGGCGATGGCGGTGTTGGGGGTGGTGGGGATTTGGTGGTGGGGGAGGGGGATGGCGGCCATGGTGCCGGTGCCGGTGAGTTGGTGGAGGGCTTGGCTGCGCAGTGCGATGGTTTTGGCGGCGTCGTTGAGGGTGAGTGCTCCGGCGATGTGGGCGGCGGCGATTTCGCCTTGGGAGTGGCCGATGACGGTGTCGGGGGTGGCGCCGTGGTGTTGCCAGAGTCGGGCGAGGGCGATCATGACGGCGAAGAGGGTGGGTTGGATGACGTCGACGCGGTCGGGTGGTGGTGTGTGGGGTTGTTGGCGTAGGACTGCGAGGGGGGACCAGCCGGTGTAGGGCTGTAGTGCTTGGTCGCAGGCGGTGAGGTGGTGGGCGAATACGGGTGAGGTTTGCAGGAGGCGTAGGCCCATTGCGGTCCATTGGGAGCCTTGGCCGGGGAAGACGAAGACGGTTTTGCCGGGGGTGGGGGTGCCTTGGATGAGGTGGTGGTGGGGGTGTTCGGTGGCCAGGGCGTGCAGGGCGTCGGTGAGGTCGTGTTGGTGGGTGGCGATGATGGCTGCGCGGTGGTGGAAGGTGGTGCGGGTGGTCAGGGTGTGGGCGGTGGTGGCGGGGTTGTGGTGGGGGTGGGTGGTGAGGTGGTGGTGCAGGCGTTGGGCGTGCTGGCGTAGGGCTGGTGCGGTTTTGGCCGACAGCAGCCAGGCGACCGGGCCGGTGTCGTCGTCTTGCGCCGCGGCCTGCTGGGC
>NZ_JBQQBP010000073.1:0-1147 GCF_052245875.1 Actinomadura sp. 3N407 | reverse complement strand
TTGAGGAGCTGGCGGGCCATGACCATGCGCTGGATCTGGTTGGTCCCCTCGTAAATCTGGGTGATCTTGGCGTCGCGCATCATCCGCTCCACCGGGAACTCCCGCGTGTAGCCATAACCACCCAGCAACTGCACGGCATCGGTGGTGACGTCCATCGCCACATCCGACGCCAGCGCCTTGCACGCCGACGACACCAACGTCAGATCCGCGACCGCCTCACCCCGCATCGCACGCTCGGACTTGACCGCCGCGTGATAGGTCAACTGCCGCGCCCCCTCCAACCGCATCGCCATATCGGCCAGCATGAACTGCACCCCCTGGAAATCACCGATCGGCCGGCCGAACTGACGGCGCTCCTTGACATACCCCACCGCGAAATCCAGCGCCCCCTGCGCGATCCCCAGCGCCTGCGCGGCGATGGTGATCCGGGTATGATCCAGCGTGGCCAGCGCCGTCTTGAAACCGGTGCCCTCGGCACCGATGATCCGATCCGCCGGAATCCGCACCCCCTCCAAGACCACCTGACGGGTCGGCGACCCCTTGATCCCCAGCTTGCGCTCCCGGGGCCCAAACGACACACCCGGATCGGACTTCTCCACCACGAACGCCGAAATACCACGCGCCCCCGCCGACGGATCGGTCACCGCCATCACCGTGTAGAACTCCGACACCCCCGCATTGGTGATCCACATCTTGGTGCCGTCCAGCACCCACACCCCACCATCACGCACCGCACGAGTCCGCATCCCCGCCGCGTCCGACCCCGCCTCAGCCTCCGACAACGCATAGGAGAACATCGCCTCACCCCGCGCCACCGGACCCAGATACCGCCTCTTGACCTCCTCCGAACCGGCCAGCAGCACCGGAACCGTACCCAGCTTGTTCACCGCCGGGATCAACGACGACGACGCACACGCCCGCGCCACCTCCTCGATCACGATCACCGTCGCCAGCGCGTCCGCACCGGCACCCCCGTACGATTCGGGCACATGCACCGCATGCAGATCACTGGCCGCCAACGCCGCCAGCGCCTCCTGCGGGAACCGCGACTCCTCATCCACCTCCGCCGCGAAAGGAGCGATCTTGGCATCGGCCAGCTCACGCACCGTACGCCGCAACAGCTCATGCTCCTCAGACGGCGCGTACG
>NZ_JBQQBP010000072.1:0-1252 GCF_052245875.1 Actinomadura sp. 3N407 | reverse complement strand
GGTCAGAGTTCGAATTCGGCGGGCGGGAGACCCACGGCGTGGCAGGCCTCGCGGACGACGGCCTTCTCGTTGTCGTCGAAGTCGCCGTCGGCGCCGCCGATGACGATGCCGATCTGGATGACGGCGCGGGCCTCGGCGGGCTTCTTCTTCACCTTGGCGATGTCCTGCAGGACGCCGACCTTGCCGAAGTCGAAGTCGGCGGTGAGCTTGTCGAGGTAGCCGTTGAAGCGCTGCTGCAGGTCGGCGGCCGGGAAGTTCTGCAGGACCTCGTTGGAGGTGATCAGTGACGCGGTCCGCTGCCGTTCGCTCGCGTCGACCGAGCCGTCGGCGGCGGCGACCAGGGCGCAGATCGCCATGCTCGCGTCCCGGAAGGCGCCGCTCTTGAGGTCGTTCTTCTTCGCCATGAGCTGGGTCTGCATGGTCTGACTCGACTCGCGTAGCTTGTCCCAGAAGGCCATCGGAGATCTCCCTTTGTTAGCTGCCGTACCGGGCTTCTCGGCGATCTGCTACAAGTGTAATAGCATGTTCTTCACCGCAGCGGCCATCCGGAGGTTAGTTCCGTGCAGGCGTAATCCATCGTCGCGGTCTGACGTCTCTCGAACGCTCCGGCCTGTCCTGCGGTTCCGCGCGGTCCCGAACGAATGACATGAGGAGAACTTCATGGGTGTGAGCCTTTCCAAGGGCGGCAACGTCTCGCTGAGCAAGGAGGCCCCCGGACTGACGGCGGTCGTGGTGGGACTCGGCTGGGACGTCCGCACGACCACGGGCACCGACTTCGACCTCGACGCGAGCGCGCTGCTGCTGGACGAGGCGGGCAAGGTTCCCTCCAACGGGCACTTCGTCTTCTTCAACAACCTCAAGAGCCCCGACGGATCGGTGGAGCACACCGGCGACAACCTCACCGGCGAGGGCGAGGGTGACGACGAGCAGATCAAGGTGAACCTCGCCGCGGTTCCCGCCGAGGTCACCCGCATCGCCTTCCCGGTGTCGATCCATGAGGCCGACGCACGCGCCCAGAACTTCGGGCAGGTCCGCAACGCGTTCATCCGCGTCGTCAACCAGGCCGACAACACCGAACTGGCCCGCTACGACCTGTCCGAGGACGCCTCCACCGAGACCGCGATGGTCTTCGGCGAGCTGTACCGCAACGGCGCCGAGTGGAAGTTCCGGGCGACCGGGCAGGGCTACGCGTCCGGGCTGGGCGGTGTCGCCTCCGACTTCGGCGTCAGCATCTGATCACCGGCTGCTCGAC
>NZ_JBQQBP010000071.1:0-1297 GCF_052245875.1 Actinomadura sp. 3N407 | reverse complement strand
ACGAGCCGGTGGCGATCGTGGGCATGGCGTGCCGGTACCCCGGCGGTGTCCGGTCCCCCCAGGACCTGTGGCGGCTGGTGGCCGACGGTACCGACGCCATCGGCGAGTTCCCCACCGACCGGGGCTGGGACCTGGACGCCCTCTACCACCCCGACCCCGACCACCCCGGCACCACCTACACCCGCCACGGCGGCTTCCTCCACGACGCCGCCGACTTCGACCCCGAATTCTTCGGCATCAGCCCCCGCGAAGCCCTCGCCACCGACCCCCAGCAACGCCTCCTCCTCGAAACCGCCTGGGAAACCCTCGAAAACGCCGGAATCAACCCCCACACACTCCGCGGAAGCCGCACCGGCGTCTTCACCGGCGTCATGTACGACGACTACGGCAACCAGCTCATGCAAGCCTCCCCCGACGGATTCGAGGGGTTCCTGCTCACCGGTACGCAGACGAGCGTGGCGTCCGGCCGGGTGTCCTATGTACTCGACCTGGCCGGACCGGCGCTGACCGTGGACACGGCGTGCTCGTCCTCGCTGGTCGCTCTCCACCTGGCCGTTCAAGCCCTGCGGAACGGCGAATGCGACCTCGCCCTGGCAGGCGGCGTAACCGTAATGGCCACCCCCGCCCCATTCATCGAATTCAGCCGCCAACGAGGCCTCGCCCCAGACGGACGCTCCAAATCATTCGCCGCCGCCGCCGACGGCGCCGCCTGGAGCGAAGGCGCCGGCCTCCTACTCGCAGAACGCCTCTCCGACGCCCAACACAACGGCCACCACATCCTGGCCGTCGTACGCGGCTCAGCCATCAACCAAGACGGCGCCTCCAACGGACTCACCGCACCCAGCGCCCCCGCCCAACGCCGCCTCATCCACCAAACACTCGCCAACGCCGGACTAACCCCCTCCGACATCGACGCCATAGAAGCACACGGCACCGGAACCGCCCTCGGCGACCCCATCGAAGCCGAAGCGATCCAAGCCACCTACGGACACAACCGCCAACACCCCCTCTGGCTCGGATCGATCAAATCCAACATCGGCCACACCCAAGCCGCCGCCGGCATCGCCGGAATCATCAAAATGATCCAAGCCATCCACCACCACACCCTCCCCCGCACCCTCCACATCGACGAGCCCACCCCCCACGTCGACTGGACCACCGGAAACGTCGAACTCCTCACCCAAAACCGCCCCTGGCCCCAACTTGACCACCCACGCCGCGCCGCAATCTCCTCCTTCGGCATCAGCGGCACCAACGCCCACATCATCATCGAAGAACCCCCGGCGACCGAGGAGGC
>NZ_JBQQBP010000070.1:0-1300 GCF_052245875.1 Actinomadura sp. 3N407 | reverse complement strand
TGAGGTGCCCCGGATCTTCCGGACAGGGCCCCAACTAGAGTTGGGGAGAGAACCGGAAAGGAAGGCCGTTGGCACGACAGAGGCGGCATTTCACCCAGGAGCACAAGGACGAGATCGTCCGCATGGTCCTGGACGGCCCGCGCCCCATCGCCCATGTGGCCCGTGAGGTCGGCATCCACGACACCACCCTGGGCAATTGGGTCAAGGACTACCGCAGACGGCACGGCACCGACGCGTCCACCACATCGGCCGGCGACTCGAAGAGCCCTCGGGAACGCGAACTCGAGCGCGAGAACCGCAAGCTCCGCGAAGAGAACGACTTCCTGAAAAAAGCCGCGGCCTTCTTCGCGAAGGATCACCGGTGAGCGCCAAGTACGAGCTCATCGACGCGGAGAAGGCCCACCACGCCGTCGTCGACATGTGCGCCTGGCTGCGCGTGTCCCGGTCCGGCTTCTACGAATGGCGGAGCCGCCCGTTGTCGGCGACCGCCGAACGCCGAGAACGCCTCAAGCCGATGATCGAGGCGGTATTCGCCGCCAACCACGAAACCTACGGGTACCGGCGCGTCCACGCGGTGCTGGCCCGCTCGGGCGAGGAGGTCTCGCTTGAGCTGGTGCGGCAGTTGATGCGCGAACTCGGGCTCGAACCGGTACAGCCGCGGCCGTGGCGGCCGGTCACCACCCTGGCCGGCGGGTGCGGCGCGATCCCCGACCTGGTCAACCGTGACTTCACGGCCGACCGGCCGGGAACCAAGCTGGTCGGGGACATCACCTACATCCCGACCTGGGAAGGGTTCCTGTATCTGGCGACGGTCATCGACTGCCATTCGAAGATGGTTGTCGGATGGGCGATGGCCGATCATTTCAAAACCTCGCTCATCACCGCCGCCCTGGACTCGGCGGCAGGGAACATCAGAATCGAGGAGGGCTGCATCTTTCACAGCGATCGCGGGTCGAACTACACCGGCGACGAGTTCGGTCGGCACTTGGCGAAGAAGTACAAGATGCGGCGGTCGGTCGGCAGAACCGGTGTGTGCTGGGATAACGCCATGGCCGAATCGTTCTTCGGGGCATTGAAGAACGAGTGGCTCAACCGTATGGTATTTGCCACACGGGTCAAAGCCCGGCGTGCGGTTGTGCAGTACATCGAGGGCTTCTATAATCGGCGAAGGCTTCATTCCGCGAACGGGTACCGGACCCCACTTGAGGTCCACATCGAGTACCTGGAGCGACAGCAAGCGGCGTAGATCTACCCGCAGATCACCCATCAGGACGCTGTCCGGAAAACGCGCGGCCCCTCA
>NZ_JBQQBP010000069.1:0-1301 GCF_052245875.1 Actinomadura sp. 3N407 | reverse complement strand
TGAGGGGCCCCGCGCTTTCCGGACAGCTGACTGATGGTGATCTGCGGGCAGATCTACGCTGCTTGCTGCCGGTCCAGGTACTCGGTGTGGACCTCAAGAGGGGTCCGGTACCCGTTCGCAGAATGAAGCCTGCGTCGATTGTAGAAGCCCTCGATGTACTGCACAACCGCGCGGCGTGCTTTGCTGCGTGTGGCAAATACCATACGGTTGAGCCACTCGTTCTTCAACGCGCCGAAGAACGATTCCGCCACCGCGTTATCCCAGCACACCCCGGTTCTTCCAACCGACCTGCGCATGCCGTAGCGGCGCAGGTGCCGACCGAACTCATCACTCGTATAGTTCGACCCGCGATCGCTATGGAAGATGCAGCTTTCCCCGATGTGGATGTTCCCGGCCGCCGAGTCCAGCGCGGCTGTGATGAGCGAGGTCTTGAAGTGATCGGCCATCGCCCAGCCGACCACCATTTTCGAATGACAATCGATCACGGTCGCCAAATACAGAAAGCCTTCCCAGGTCGGGATGTATGTAATATCACCGACCAGCCTGGTGCCTGGATGCTCGGCGGTGAAGACCCGGTTGACCAGGTCGGGGATCGCACCGGGCTCGCCGGCCTGGGTGGTGACCGGCCGCCACGGCCGCGGCTGCACCGGCACAAGCCCCAGCTCGCGCATCAACTGCCGCACAAGCTCCGGCGAGACCTCCTCACCCGAGCGCGCCAGCACCGCGTGGACGCGCCGATAGCCGTAGGTATCGTGGTTGGCCTCGAATACCGCCTCGATCATCAGCTTGAGGCGTTCCCGGCGTTCGGCGGTCGCCGACAACGGACGAGTCCGCCAGTCATAGAAGCCGGACCGGGAAACGTGCAGCCAGGCGCACATGTCAATGATGGCGTGGTCGGCCTTCTCCGCGTCGATGAGCTCGTACTTGGCGCTCACCGGTGATCCTTCGCGAAGAAGGCCGCGGCTTTTACCAGAAAGGCGTTCTCCTCGCGGAGCCTGCGGTTCTCTCGCTCGAGCTCAAGTTCCCGGGCGCTCTTCTTCTCGCCGCCGCCGCTTCCCGCCGACACGTCGCCGCCGTGCCGTCTGCGGTAGTCCTTGACCCAGTTACCAAGCGTCGTGTCGTGGATCCCGACCTCACGGGCTACATGGGCGATGGGGCGTGGGCCGTCCAGCACCATGCGGACGATCTCGTCCTTGTGCTCCTGGGTGAAATGCCGCCTCTGTCGTGCCAACGACCTTCCCTTCCGGTTCTCCCCAACAACCCTAGTTGGGGACCTGTCCGGAAGATCCGGGGCGCCTCAG
>NZ_JBQQBP010000068.1:0-1361 GCF_052245875.1 Actinomadura sp. 3N407 | reverse complement strand
AGAGGGTTGTTTGTTAGGGATTGCTCGGTTTTGTGGTGAAGAGTCCGGGTTCGGGTTCAGTGGCGAGGTCTCGGCCGACGAGGCGCTTGAGTTTGGCGCGGACGCCTTCGACGATGTTCTTGCTGGTGGCGGGCAGGTCGAGGGCCAGGGCGATGTCTTTGGGTCGCAGGCCGGCGGGGTGGTCGGCCAGGACGCCCAAGATGTCCTGGTAGGCGGGTGGGAGGGGCGGACCGGCGGGTGGGGGCGGTTCATCGGCGGTGCCGGTGAGTTCCAGCAGGGTCTGGTGCGTGGTCTCCAGCCGGTCCAGCTGCTGCCGGGCGTCGGCGAGTTCGGCGGTGAGCCGGTCGACCTCGGCGCGGGCCGTGTCACGGTGGCCGGCCAGGTGGCGCAGGAGTTGTTCGGGGACCGGCGGGGGCGGTCGGTCGGTCACGCGGCCGCGCCGGTGACCCAGGCGGTCTCGGGGGCCGGGGCCGCCAGCGGCTGGGTGTCGCGCCAGCGGGTGGTGGTGCCGGTCAGCCGCCGCGTCATCCGGTCGGTGGCCGCCCAGTACAGGTGGGACTCGCTGCTGGCGGGCAGCTTCTCGTAGTCGCGGGCCAGCCGCCAGTGCAGCATGGGCGTGCCGAAGGTCTGCTCGGCCACCCACCGCTTGGGCACCGGCACGAACCCCCGGCTGCCCGGTTCGGGCTGCACCGTGGTGACCGTGATGCCCAGCCCGGCGCCGTGGCCGGCGACCGCGTTCTTGAACCCGCGTCCACCCACGCCGTGCGCACGCCCGGGTTGTCGATGGCGACCCGGTCCAACAGCTCGATCCCGATGGCGTTGTCGTGCACACTCGCGGCGGTCACCACCACCGCGATCAGCAGCCCCAGCGCATCGGTGGCGATCCCGCGCTTGCGGCCCCGGCTCTTCTTGCCCGCGTCCAGGCCCGTGGTGGCCGAGGGGACCCCGGCCGCGGCGTGCACGGTCTGCGAATCCATCACCACCGCGGACGGGTCCTGGGCCCGTCCGGCGACCTCGCGGACCCGGCCGCGCAGCAGATCATGGATGGTCTGCGTCAAGCCGTCGTCGCGCCACACCGCGAAGTAGTAGTACACCGCCGAGCGGGGCGGAAGATCGTGCGACAGGTACTCCCACCCGCACCCCGTCCGCTCCTGATACAGGATCGCGTTGATGATCTCCCGCATCGGATACCGGCCTGAATGCCCTGACACCGACGGGTGCCGCGCCTTCCACGCCGCGATGACCGGCTCGATCAACGCCCACCGCTCATCGGACAGATCACTGCGATACGGCTTCCGGCCGCCGCTCACACCCTCGAGCCCCATGCCACCCACAGCAACTCAACGGCGACGCATCGTCAA
>NZ_JBQQBP010000067.1:0-1383 GCF_052245875.1 Actinomadura sp. 3N407 | reverse complement strand
CTTCGCGGCTACTTGTTTCATTGCCTCAGGACCGGTGCCCGGCCAGGCTCGGTCCAGGCGCCCGGGCCGTCGCTCTCTTTGCGGCTGCCCACGCTGGTCGTGTGGCTCTCTTTTGGCCTGCGCGGTCCGGGCGTCGCCCCAGGGCGGGGAAAGGCTCAAGAGGGGTTTGCTCTGCTCGAAGTAGCGGTGCCCTCCCGGCTCGACAACCAGGCGATGGATCGAGCATCGGAGGACGCGCATGGACCCGGTGGTCCTTGGCATGGACCCGCACAAACGCTCCGCCACCATCGAGGTGATGGCCGCCGACGAGACCATCCTCGGCAGCGGACGCTACGGCACCGACCCCGACGGCTACACCGCGATGCTGCACTACGCCCAGCAATGGCCCAACCGGGTCTGGGCCGTCGAAGGCTGCAACGGCATCGGCCGGCACATCGCCAACCGGCTCCTGGCCGATGGCGAACAGGTCCTGGACGTCCCGGCGAAGCTGTCGGCACGGGCCCGGGTATTCGCCACCGGGCAAGGCGCAAGACCGACGCCACCGACGCGCACTCGGTCGCCCTGGTCGGCACCCGCATGGCCGGCCTTCGACCGGTGGCCGGCGACGAGCAGCTCGCGCTACTGCGGATCCTGGCCGACCGCCGCCGATCCCTCGGCGATGACCACACCCGGATGGTCGCCCAGCTGCACCAGCTACTGCTAGAGCTGGTCCCCGGCGGAGCCAAGAAGAGCCCGTCGGCTGCCCAGGCCAAGGCCCTGCTCGCCACGGTCCGGCCCCGGGACGCGGTCGGCAAGACACGACGCCGGGTCGCCGCGGAACTGATCAGCGACCTCGAACGCATCTACCGGCGTTCCAAAGACGCCGACAAGGAGCTCAAGGAACTGGTCGCCGCCACCGGCACCACCCTGATGGACCTGCACGGCATCGACCCTTCCGGCGCCGCGCGCCTGCTGGTCGAGGTCGGCGACATCACCCGGTTCCCCAACCGGGCGCACTTCGCCTCCTGGAACGGCACCGCGCCCATCGACGCCTCCTCCGGCGACCAGGTCCGGCACCGGCTGTCGCGAGCAGGCAACCGACAGATCAACCGGGTGCTGCACATCATGGCCACCGTCCAACTCCGCAACCCCACCGAAGGACGCGCCTACTTCGACCGCAAGACAGCCTCGGGCAAGACCTCGATGGAAGCGATGCGAGCCCTCAAACGCCGCCTGTCCGACATCGTCTACCGGCGCATGCTCCACGACGCCCTCGGCCAGGCGGCGACGGGCCCGGGAGGACACCGGGGAGCGACTACAGACTCCAGCGCGGCCCGCTCACATCCCCATACCGGCACTTCGGACAAGCCACTTCCCGGACCCGCCACCACCCACCCTACGACC
>NZ_JBQQBP010000066.1:0-1389 GCF_052245875.1 Actinomadura sp. 3N407 | reverse complement strand
TGCGCTTCCCCTGAGATCGTGGAGACCGAACCTGGGAGAAGGTTGGGTCGTTGGATACCGAGAGACGCTCGTTCGATCCGGAGTTCCGGGCCGGAGCGGTGCGCATCGTGCAGGAGACCGGCAGGCCAGTCGCGCAGGTGGCGCGTGATCTGGGAATCAACCAGTACACGCTGCACAACTGGGTGAAGAAGGATCGGCTGGCCGGTTCTGGCGGGAACGGAGGCGGCACTCTGTCCAAGTCGTCCAAGGGCTCGGGGCTGAGCGAGTCCGAGCGCGAGGAGCTGGCGCGGCTGCGCCGGCAGAAGGCCGAGATGGCCCGGCGGCATGCCGAGGAGAAGGCCGCGTGGGAGGCCGAGCGCGCTCAGCTGGAGATGGAGCGTGATGTCCTCAAGCGATCAGTGGTCCTCTGGGTGAAGGAGGCGGAGGGCCGGTGAGCGTGGCGGCCTTCATCGCCGACCAGAAGACCGGCCACGATGTTCCCCACGCGGTGGCCTGCAGGGCGCTGGGTGTCTCGCAGTCCTGGTTCTACAAGTGGAGACAGCGCATCGGGGTCCAGGCGCCGACCGGGCGGCAGCGTCGGCGGACCGAGCTGGACACTGCGGTCCGCCGGTCCTTCGAGGCGTCCGGTGGCACCTACGGGTCCCCGCGGATCACCGACGACCTGCGTGAACAGGGGTGGCGGGTGTCGGAGAACACGGTGGCGGCGCGGATGGCCGAGCTCGGCCTGGCCGGACGGCCCGGTCCGCGCAGGCGCCGGTCGCTGACCCGCCAGGGCAGGCGGCAGGCGGCCCCGGACCTGGTACGCCGCAACTTCAACGCTGTGGCCCCCGACCTGCTGTGGGTCGGGGACGTGACGCAGATCGACACCGATGAAGGGCCGCTGTATCTGGCCACGGTGGAGGACATGTTCGCCCGCCGGCTGCTGGGGTTCGCGATGTCGCAGCACCATGACGCGGACCTGACGATCGCGTCGCTGCAGATGGCGGTGGCCACTCGCGGCGGCGATGTGGACGGGGTGATCTTCCACTCCGACCGCGGCAGCGAGTACACCGCGTCCCGTCACCAGGCCGTCTGCCGCCGGCTGGGCGTGACCCAGTCGATGGGCAGGGTCGGCTGCGCGCTCGACAACGCACCGGCCGAGGCGTTCAACTCCACCCTGAAGGTCGAGTACGTCCACCGGCACCGGTTCGCGACCAAGGCCGAGGCCCGGTTGAAGATCGCGACCTGGATCACCGGGTTCTACAACGTCCGCCGTCGGCACAGCGCCAACGACGGGCTACCGCCGGTGGTGTTCGAGCAGCAGATCACCGAGAAGAGGAGGGCCACAACAGCCCACTACGCCGGGGCCAAGGTGGCATAACCAGTCTCCACACTTTCAGGGGATTGACA
>NZ_JBQQBP010000065.1:0-1440 GCF_052245875.1 Actinomadura sp. 3N407 | reverse complement strand
GATCTCGCGGGTGAAGGCGAGGACGGAGGGGTTGGAGGCGGAGAGTTCGACGTAGGAGCCGACGCCGAAGACGGGGTGGCGTTGCCGGATCTCGATCATTTTGCGGGTCCAGTGCAGGAGTGATCCGGGGTTGTTGGCCTGGGCTTCGACGTTGACGGCTTGGTAGCCGTAGATGGGGTCCATGATGACGGGGAGGTAGAGGCGGGCGGGGTCGCATTTGGAGAAGCCGGCGTTGCGGTCGGGGGTCCATTGCATGGGGGTGCGGACGGCGTCGCGGTCGCCGAGCCAGATGTTGTCGCCCATGCCGATTTCGTCGCCGTAGTACAGGACGGGGGAGCCGGGGAGGGAGAGCAGGAGGGCGGTGAAGAGTTCGAGTTGGTTGCGGTCGTTGTCCAGGAGGGGGGCCAGGCGGCGGCGGATGCCGATGTTGGCTTTCATGCGGGGGTCTTTGGCGTATTCGGTGTACATGTAGTCGCGTTCTTCGTCGGTGACCATCTCCAGGGTGAGTTCGTCGTGGTTGCGCAGGAAGATGCCCCATTGGCAGGATTCGGGGATTTTGGGGGTTTGGGCCATGATTTCGGAGATGGGGTAGCGCTGTTCGCGGCGGACGGCCATGAAGATGCGGGGCATGACGGGGAAGTGGAAGGCCATGTGGCATTCGTCGCCGCCGGCGGCGGGGTCGCCGAAGTATTCGACGACGTCGTCGGGCCATTGGTTGGCTTCGGCGAGCAGGACGCGGTCGGGGTAGAGGCGGTCGACTTCGGTGCGGACGCGTTTGAGGTAGGTGTGGGTTTCGGGGAGGTTTTCGCAGTTGGTGCCTTCGCGGGCGTACAGGTAGGGGACGGCGTCGAGGCGGAAGCCGTCGATGCCCAGGTCGAGCCAGAAGCGCAGGTTTTCCAGCATGGCGTCTTGGACGTCGGGGTTGTCGTAGTTGAGGTCGGGTTGGTGGGAGAAGAAGCGGTGCCAGTAGTACTGGCCGCGGACGGGGTCGTAGGTCCAGTTGGAGGATTCGGTGTCGATGAAGATGATGCGGGCGTCGGGGTAGCCGGTGTCGTCGTCGGCCCACATGTAGAAGTCGCCGAAGGGGCCGGTGGGGTCGGTGCGGGAGGATTGGAACCAGGGGTGGGCGTCGGAGGTGTGGTTCATGACCAGGTCGGCGATGACGCGGATGCCGCGGGCGTGGGCTTGTTCGATGAGTTCGACGAAGTCTCCGAGTTCGCCGAAGTCGGGCAGGATGCGGGTGTATTCGGCGATGTCGTAGCCGCCGTCGCGCAGGGGTGACTGGTAGATGGGCAGCAGCCACAGGCAGTCCACGCCGAGCCATTGCAGGTGGTCGAGTTTGCTGATCAGGCCGCGCAGGTCGCCGTAGCCGTCGCCGTTGGAATCGGCGAACCCGCGTACCGACACCTCGTAGAACACCGCCGTCTTGAACCAGTGCGG
>NZ_JBQQBP010000064.1:0-1556 GCF_052245875.1 Actinomadura sp. 3N407 | reverse complement strand
CCTTTCAGGGTTCGGATGTGCGCTCGGGGTCGGGGTCGCCGTATTCGCCGTGCCAGTAGGCCAGGCGTCCGCGGCGGCCCACGGCGCGTAGCCGGCGTTCGACGGCTTCCCGGACGGTTTCGGTGACAACGATGAGTACCTCATCGTTCTCGGCCAAGGTGGTGGTGGGGGCGGGGACCAGGGGTGCGCCCTCGCGGACGACCAGGGTGAGGGCGGCTGCGGGGGGCAGGCGGAGCTCGCTGATCTCCACGCCGTGCAGCCGGGAGCCGGGCGGGATGGTCAGGGTGAGCAACTCGGCGCCGAGCACGTCCAGTGGCGCGGCCTCGACGCGCACTTCGCGGGCTTGGCCCGGCGAGGTCAGGCCCAGCAGCCGCGCTGCGTGCGGAAGGCTGGGCCCTTGGACCAGGGTGAATGCCATGACCAGCACGAACACGATGTGCAGCAGTTCCCAGGCCCCTTCGACGCCGGACACGATGGGGAAGGTGGCCAGCACGATCGGCACGGCCCCGCGCAACCCGGCCCAGGACAAGAAGGCCTGTTTGCGCCAGGGAACGCGGAACGGCAGCAGGCAGGCCATGACCGAGATCGGCCGCGCGGCCAGCAGCAGCACCAGACCCACCGCCAGGGCCGCCCCGACAGACTCCGGCAACTGGCTGGGATTGACCAGCAGGCCGAGCATCACGAACAGGCCGATCTGGGCCAGCCAGCCGACGCCTTCGGCGAAGGACTGGGTGGCGGCGCGGTGCGGCAGCCGGGAATTGCCCAGCACCAGGCCGGACAGGTACGCGGCGATGATCCCGCTGGCATTGGCCGCTCCCGCCGCGGCGAACGCCACGACGCCGAACCCGACCGTGGCCAGCGGGTACAGCCCGGTGGCCGGCAGCGCGATGCCCCGCAGCGCCACGACGCCCAGGCGCCCGACCAGCAGACCCAGGGCGGCGCCTGCGGCCAGCTGGTAGAGCAGGCTGCCCAGCACGTCCCCGGGACTGGGCAACCCGCCGGCGCTGGTGCTGAACGCCAGCACCAAAATGATGGTCGGAGCGTCGTTGAGACCCGACTCGGCCTCCAGCAGGCCGCTGAGTCTGGACGGCAGCGGCAGAGCCCGCAGGACGGCGAACACCGCCGCGGCGTCGGTCGAGGACACGATCGCCCCCAGCAGCAGCGCCAGGCGCCACTCCATCCCCAGCAGCAGATGCGCGCCGGCCGCGGTGACCAGCATCGACACGGCCACGCCCGCGGTGGCCAGCACCCCGGCGGGGGCCAGCAGCCGCCGCACGCTGCGCCACGGGGTGGTCAGGCCGCCCTCGACGAGGATCAGGGCCAGCGCGCCGGTGCCCAGCGCCTGGGCCAGCTGGGCGTCGTCGAAATGCAGCCCCAGCCCGTCCTCACCCAAGATCACGCCGACGGCCAGGAAGAACAGCAGACTGGGCAGCCCCGCCCGATACGCCACGCGGGCCGCGGTGATGCTGGCCAGCAGCACCGAACCACCGATCAGCAGCGCCAGGTACAACTGCTGCAGGGTCATCGCCTCATCCCCCCGCCCCCGCAGCGTCCCT
>NZ_JBQQBP010000063.1:0-1587 GCF_052245875.1 Actinomadura sp. 3N407 | reverse complement strand
CAGGTCATCCCTGAAGGAGTGGGGCCGGTCAAGTGGTGGCCTGGGTGGTTGTTGTTGTGTTGAGTCCGTTTTCCTGTCGGTCCCGGGCGGGTTTGCGGGCGTGCCGGGGTGGCGTCCGGGGTCAAGATGCAGCGCCCGGAGGCGGAGCCGAGGACGTACGATCTTGAGGCCGGACGCCGGGTCGGCGGATGCTGGCGGTCGCCGGGGCGTTGTGGGGGTTGTGGGTTAGGTGCCCCAGGTGCAGTCGTCTCCGAGAGAGGGCAGTCCGGCTGCGGTCATCCCTTCGCCTGGGTCCTCCCGCCCGCGCGGGAGGGGGCATGGGGCGTTTCACGTGTGGCCTGGCGGGGTCAATCAGAGGCGCGTTCGCGCCACCGGCGCCGGTGGGGAACAGACCTGCGGGCGACCTCGCGCCGGTCCACGGCCGGGACGTATCATGCCGCGTCCTTGGCGGCGGGGTGGTCGAGGGCTCGGATGTGGCCGTCGCGCATGCCGTAGAAGACCAGAGAGGCCAGCTTGCGGGCGGCGGCGACCTTGGCGATGTTGTTGGCCTGTGTGCCGCGGCGGGCCAGGATGCGGTCGCGGACCGCGCGGATCGGGGAGCCGGCGCGTTGCCGCTGGACCGCTTCGATCAGGGCCCACCGCAGGATCGGTGAGCCCTGCTTGGTGATGTGCCCGCGGGCGACCTTGAGGTCGGACTCGCGGTGCCGCGGGGTGAGCCCGGCCCAGCATGCCAGTTTCTCCGGGCGGGTGAAGCGGGTGATGTCACCGATCTCCGCGACGATCACGGCGGCCAGGACCGGGCCGATCCCCGGCAGCGCCTGGATCGCGGCATAGCCGGTGTGGCCGCGCAGCAGCTCGGCGATGACCTCCTCCAGCAGGCCGATCTCGCCGGTGTAGGCCTCGATCAGTGACCGCAGCGAGGCGATCTTGCCGCGGTAGGGCTGCGGGAGGGCGAGCTGGTTCAGCCAGGCGCTGCCGCCGGCGCCGAACAGGTCTGAGTGGGTGACCGGGATGCCGAGCTTGGCCAACACGGCGTGCACCTGGTCCTTGCAGCTGGTGCGCATCGCCACCAGCTTGGCCCGGTAGCGGGTCAGCTCCCGCAGGTCCCGCACGTCGGTCGGCGCGATCCACGCCTCGGGCAGCCGGCCCATCCGCAGCAGGTCGGCCAGATCGGCGGCGTCCCGCTCATCGTTCTTGACCCGCCGGTAGGTGAACGCCTTCACCCCCAGCGGGTGCGCCAGGTGCACCTCAGCCCCCGCCAGCGCGAGGGTGTCGACCGCCCAGTACCACCCATAGGTGGCCTCCAGCACGACCTTCGGATGAACGCCGGCCTTGGCGATCTCCGCCCGCAGCGCCGCCGGCGAGTTGGTGATCCGGGTCTTGCTCAGCCGCTCCCCCTCAGGCGTCATCCGCACCAGCACCGACCTTCTGCGGTGCAGGTCCATTCCCACGATCTGCTGTCCGTCATACCCTGCGGACATAGGGGCCTCCATCCTCGACGGGATTGGTGTGATGACCCCGAGTGTCCGCCGGATACCCGGAACCGTCACGGGGAGCGGAGGCCCCGCTCCTTCATCGCATCAGAGG
>NZ_JBQQBP010000062.1:0-1765 GCF_052245875.1 Actinomadura sp. 3N407 | reverse complement strand
CCGACCCGGACGCGCCCATCGGCGCCGCCGAGGTCCTGAGCAGCGGTGAACGCCGCACGCTGCTGCGCAGGTGGGCCGGAGGCAAGGGCGGCGACGTCGAACGGGCGACGATCCCGGCGTTGTTCGAGGCGCAGGTGGCGGTCCGTCCGGATGCGCCGGCGGTGACGTTCGATGGTGTGTCGTGGACGTATGGGGAGGTGAATGCGAGGGCGAACCGGCTGGCGCATCGCCTTATCGGGCAGGGTGTGGGGCCGGAGCGGTTCGTGGCGTTGTCGTTGCCGCGTTCGGTTGATCTGGTCGTGGCGGTTTTGGCTGTGCTGAAGGCGGGTGCGGCGTATGTGCCGATTGATCCGGACTATCCCGAGGACCGTGTCGGGTTCATGGTCGGGGATGCCGGGCCGGCGTTGACGCTCGGTTCGGGCGATCTGGATGCGACCGGCCACCCTGACACCGATCCGGGTGTGGCCATCGATCCGGATCATCCGGCGTATGTGATTTACACGTCGGGTTCGACGGGGCGTCCGAAGGGTGTGGTGGTTCCGCATCAGAATGTGGTGCGGCTGCTGCGTTCGACGCAGGGGTGGTTCGGTTTCGGGCCGGGTGATGTGTGGGCGTTGTTCCACTCTTATGCGTTCGATTTCTCGGTGTGGGAGTTGTGGGGTTCGCTGTTGTACGGCGGTCGTCTGGTCGTGGTGCCGTACCTGACGTCTCGTTCGCCGCAGGAGTTGTTGAAGCTGGTGTCGGACGAGCGTGTCACGGTCTTGAACCAGACGCCGTCGGCGTTCTATCAGTTGATGGCGGCCGATAGGGAGAGCCCGGGCTCGGATCTGGCGCTGCGCTATATCGTCTTCGGCGGTGAGGCCCTGGATCTGGGACGTCTGGAGGACTGGTATTCGCGGCATCCCGAGGATGCGCCGACTCTGGTCAACATGTACGGGATCACCGAGACCACGGTGCATGTCTCGCACCTTGCTTTGGATCGGGCCGTTGCGGCGACCGCGTCCGGCAGTGTCATCGGTGTCGGCATCCCGGACTTGCGCGTTTATGTCCTGGACGATCGTCTTCAGCCGGTCGCGCCGGGTGTCGCCGGTGAGTTGTACGTTGCGGGCGCGGGGCTGGCGCGCGGGTATCTGAACCGTCCGGGGCTGTCCGCGGAGCGGTTCGTCGCCGACCCGTTCGGTGCGCCGGGCACGCGGATGTACCGGACGGGCGATGTCGGCCGGTGGCGCCGCGACGGGACGCTCGAATACCTGGGACGCGTCGACCAGCAGGTGCAGTTGCGCGGCTTCCGGATCGAGCTGGGCGAGATCCAGGTGGTTCTGACCAGGCACGAGGCCGTCCGGGACGCCGCGGTGATCGTCCGGGACGGGCGTCTGGTCGCCTACGTGGCCGGCGGCGGCGTCGACGTGTCCGAGCTGCGCCGGTTCGCGGCAAGGGATCTGCCCGACTACATGGTTCCGGCCGTGGTCGTGGAGCTGGACGCGTTGCCGCTGACCTCGAACGGCAAGCTGGACCGCAAGGCGCTGCCCGCGCCCGATTTCGCGGCGAAGGTGTCGTCCCGCGCGCCCCGCACGTCTGAGGAGGAGATCCTGGCGGGCCTGTTCGCCGAGGTCCTCGGCCTGGAGCGGGTCGGGGTCGACGACGGGTTCTTCGACCTCGGCGGCGACTCCATCATCGCCATCCAGCTCGTCTCCCGCGCCCGCCAGTCCGGCCTGGTCATCACGCCGCGGGAGGTGTTCCAGCACCAGACCGTCGAGGAACTGGC
>NZ_JBQQBP010000061.1:0-1950 GCF_052245875.1 Actinomadura sp. 3N407 | reverse complement strand
CGCATCCCGATTCTGGATGTGGCGCCGGTGGTGGGGTGCGGCCGGTGGCCGGCCAAGGCGGTGGTGGGTGAGACGGTCGAGGTGTCGGCGACGGTGTTCCGTGAGGGGCACGAGATGCTGGGCGCGGCGGTGGTGCTGCGGACGCCGGAGGGCGAGGAGCTGCCGGGCCGGCGGATGAGCGAGGCCGGTCAGGGGCTGGACCGGTGGTCGGCGCTGGTGACGCCGACCGAGACGGGGTCGTGGTCGTTCCGGGTGGAGGCGTGGGGCGATCCGATCGCGCATTGGTGGCACGACGCGCAGATCAAGGTCCCGCGCGGGCAGGACGTCGAACTGATGCTCGCCGAGGGCTCGCTGCTGTTCGCCCGCGCCGCGGAGGCCGTCCCCAGCAAGAACAGGCCCACCGTGGACCGGCTGGCGGAACTCCTCGGGGACGACACCGTCCCGGTCACCGACCGGATGGAGGCCGTGACCGACCCGGATGTCGAGGATGTGCTGGAGCGGTACCCGTTGCGGGACCTGCTGACCGTCAGCGACTGGTACCCCCTGGTAGTGCACCGCCGCCGGGCCCTGTACGGCGCGTGGTACGAGTTCTTCCCCCGCTCCGAAGGCGCCGCCTTCGACCCGATGGGCCGCCGCGGCCCCACCTCCGGCACCTTCCGCACCGCGATGAAACGCCTGCCCGCCATCGCCGACATGGGCTTCGACGTCATCTACCTCCCCCCCATCCACCCCATCGGCACCACCCACCGCAAAGGCCCCAACAACACCCTGGACGCCGGCCCCTACGACCCCGGCTCCCCCTGGGCCATCGGCTCACCCGACGGCGGCCACGACGCCGTCCACCCCGACCTGGGCACCCTGGACGACTTCGACGCCTTCGTCGCCCACGCCGCCGACCACGGCCTGGAAATCGCCCTCGACCTGGCCCTGCAATGCTCCCCCGACCACCCCTGGGTCCACACCCACCCCGACTGGTTCACCACCCGCGCCGACGGCACCATCGCCCACGCCGAAAACCCACCCAAGAAATACCAGGACATCTACCCCCTCAACTTCGACCACGACCCCGAAGGCCTCTACCACGAAATCCACCGCATCATCGGGCACTGGATCGACCACGGCGTCCGCATCTTCCGCGTCGACAACCCCCACACCAAACCCGTCGCATTCTGGGAACGGCTCCTGGCCGACATCGCCACCACCCACCCCGACGTCCTCTTCCTCGCCGAAGCCTTCACCCGCCCCGCCATGATGCACACCCTGGCCAAAATCGGCTTCCACCAGAACTACACCTACTTCACCTGGCGCAACAACGCCGAACAACTCACCGCCTACCTCACCGAACTCACCGGACCCGCCGCCACCTACATGCGCCCCAACCTGTTCACCAACACCCCCGACATCCTCAACCAATACCTCCAGCACGGCGGCCCCCCCGCCTTCCAGATCCGCGCCATCCTCGCCGCACTCCTCTCCCCCACCTGGGGCATCTACACCGGCTACGAACTCTGCGAGAACACCCCCGTCCGCCCCGGCAGCGAGGAATACCGCGACTCCGAGAAATACCAGTACCGCCCCCGCGACTGGGACACCGCCGACCGCACCCACACCACCATCGCCCCCCTCATCACCCAACTCAACACCCTGCGCAACACCCACCCCGCCCTCCAGCAACTACGCAACCTGCACTTCCACCACGTCGACCAACCCGAACTCCTCGCCTTCTCCAAACACCACCTCAACGACACCGTCCTGACCGTCATCAACCTCAACCCCCACCACCCCCGCGAAGCCACCGTCCACCTCGACCTCCCCGCCCTCGGCCTCCCCGACGACCCCCACCAACCCCACACCCTCACCGACCAACTCGACGGCACCACCTACACCTGGCACCGCTCCAACTACGTCCACCTCGACCCCCACACACGGCCCGCACACATCTTCACGTTC
>NZ_JBQQBP010000060.1:0-2053 GCF_052245875.1 Actinomadura sp. 3N407 | reverse complement strand
TGAGCCGCAACGAAACCCTCACCAACCCACCCAACCCAGACGAGGACAATCCCTGTCAAACAACCCTCTCAAGCCCCCACCTGGTGGAGGGCTACTGGCTGACGATGTTTGACACCAGAGCCGATGGCAAACAGATCGGCTCGGCCCACCTGTGAAGTAACCACAGGCCCACCGCCCACTCGACACCTTGGGCGCCAGTGGCGTCTATTGCTCAAGATCAGCGGAAACCGACCTCGTGCTCTTCGGCAACAGCCCAAACACGATCACTCACGTCGGCATCGCAATCTCCAGCACGCAGATGATCAACGCCCCTACACCGGCGCCGTCATCCGCATCGATCCCATCGGGCATTACCTCGCCGCAACAAGACCGTCGCAAGGGACAGCAATATGAGACCCGTTGTGACGGTCATCACGGGGCCGTGTCGGGTACGGCGACGATCCGGGGCCACGGCGGTGATCGCCCGTGTGATTGAAGCAGGCGATGCCGATGGGCGGTGCAGGCACGTCCACCCTGACTATGGTGCCTGGCCGACCTCGGTCTCACCCTGTCGAGGAGGTCCACACCGACGACATCCACGCGCGTCTTGCCGAGCTCGACCACCCGGCCAGCTGACCGCCGGTTCAGCTCGTCATCGCCGCACCGACATCGAACTCCGTGCCGAACGGGTCCGTGATTTGAGCGACCCGCCCGTAGATCATGTCGTAGGGCTCGGCCGAGGTCCCACCCGCGTCGACCGCTCGCCGCGCCGCCGCATCGGCGTCGTCCACCTGGAACAAGGTCCCCCAACGGGACTTCGTGGCCATTGGGTCACCGGCGATGCCGCCGATCTCGTGGCCATCCGGTCTGCGCAGGAACGTGAAGTCGAGCTCGGGCATGTCCGGGTTGGCATCCAACGTGTAGCCGAAGACCGCGACGTAGAAGTCGCGCGCGGGCCCGGATTCCGCGGTGACCAGGTCGTTGCGGAGCAGGGCGTTCGGCTCGTTGACGATCTCACAGCCGATGTGGGCACCGGCCTGCCACAGTCCACACTGCGCACCGGTGGTGTCCTTGATGATCGCCGTCCGGCCTTGGTCCAGCACGTCCATCGGGCCGGTGATGATCGAGCCGCCCGCGTCCCGCGCTCGGGCGGCCGCGGCGTCACAGTCATCCGTCGCGAAGTAGACGTTCCACCAGAAGTCCGTGGCGTCGGGATCGGGGTTCGGCCTGATGGCCGCGACGGGTCTGCCCCGTAGCAAGCACTGGGTGTAGTGGCCGAACTCCGCCGGTCCCACATCGAACTCCCAACCGAACAACGCGCCGTAGAAGGTCATCGCGCGGTCGAGATCCGGGATGCCCAGGTCGATCCAGGTCGGTGTGCCAGCCGGCTGCGTGGTGGTCAGCTCGCTCATCGTCTCTCCTTGTCGTGTCCCATCTTGTCCCCGTCGCGTCCTTGTCGCTTCGGGTAGCGGTGATGGTAACGACGGGGTCTGCCAAACCGGGCTGGACGAGACGGCGGGGCCGACGACGACCGCACTACGGCCCGGGCCGGTAGGTGTCGAGCAGTTCCTCGGCGTCGAGCTTTCCCAGCCGTACCGCGGGTTCCACACCCGCCGGGTGCCCGCGTCACGGCGCGCGGTGATGCGCAGTCGTTGCTGGACGTCCTCGGGCGTAAGCGTCGGCTCCCGCTCGAGACCGTACTTCGCCCACAGGTCCCGCTGTTCGGCGAGCGCGAACGCGCTGGCGCCGTTGAAGTCTCCGATGTAGCCGACCCGGATCGCGCTGCCGCCGCCGGAACCTCCCCCCTCCGCGCGGGCGCCCAGCGTCAGCGCAGCCGCGGTCGCAGCGAAACCGGCGAACAGGTCGTTGATGGTCGCGGCTTGGGCCAACTCATCGCGAGCCGCGCCGTGGCGGCGGCATTGCCGACGTCAGTGTGCGGGAGGCCGCCGCCGGGCTCCGCGGCGTGGGCCGTCGACAAGGACCGCGACGAGGCGCTGGTTGTGTTCAGAGGGTTGTTTGTTGGGGATTGCCCTGTTGTGGGTTGGCGGGTTGGTGAGGGCTTGGTTGCGGCCTG
>NZ_JBQQBP010000059.1:0-2450 GCF_052245875.1 Actinomadura sp. 3N407 | reverse complement strand
CGCCGAGCCATTGCAGGTGGTCGAGTTTGCTGATCAGGCCGCGCAGGTCGCCGTAGCCGTCGCCGTTGGAATCGGCGAACCCGCGTACCGACACCTCGTAGAACACCGCCGTCTTGAACCAGTGCGGCGTGCGCGGCGTCTTCTCGCTGAACGGGTCAGGGAGCGCCCGGGTGGCCGGTGCCGCGGCGCCCGCCCGGGGGCCGTCGGCCCGCAGGGCCTTCGTCTCCGGCTCGGTGACCTGGTCGGACGTGCGGGTGGTGAGGTTCTTCGGCTGGCCGTGCATGGGTCACCCCGGGTGTGTTGGAGACATCTAGATCAGCAATTCCCGCAGTCCGCGTCCGCGACGTTCGCGACAGGCAACCATCCGTAAAAATCTCAGTACGGTCCGTGACCGTCGATCCGGTTTCGGGGCCCGCAGGCCCGGCCGGACGGGACGGGCCACGCCCAAGCACGGGGTAGATCGCGCCGTGTCCGGCCGCGGCGGCGGCGGCGCCCCCGCGGCCGGAAGGTCATCGCCTGGTAGCGGCCCGGCAGGGCGCGGGAAAGTAGCGCAAAAACACGTTGATCCACGGCCCGGTCACTGGCGCGCACCGCTCGAAATACTTGCCGCGCGACGGTTGTGTCATGTCCGTGTTTTTAGCTTCGTCGCTTTTTCTGTCGCATGCCTCGGGTAGGTCATTTCCAAGCTCAGAACCTGCCGTGCGGTTGACGCCTGTGCGATTGACGCCTGTGACGCTCGTGCGGTCGACGGCGGGGCGGTTGACAAGTCCGGACGGAACGATTTCGTCCAAAGCGATCGGAGGGACAGTGGAGCGCTGGGAGATGTCGCCATCGGTCGTACCGACGCGCGATGACCTCGTGGCGCGGCTGCGCGTCCGCTTCGCCGATGTTCCGGCGGAGAACGTGCGCCGTTGCGTGGACGACCTGTGGTGCTGCTGCACCCATCTCGGGGTGCGGCCCGAGGAACGGACCATCGAACGCCTCGCGGCGTCCCGGCTGACGGGCGTCGTGCGGGGAGGGCGCCCGCCGTATCCGGACGGGCGTCCCGCGTCGAGACCGCCCGGCTCCCATGCCGCCGCCCATGGTCCGGTGGACGCGCGCCCCGCGGGCGCGCGGGCGCCCGCGCCGCCGCTCGCGCCGGCCGGCCCGGCCGCCGGTCCCGCCGCGTCCGGACCCGGTGACCTGACCGCTTCGCCCCGGCCCGCCCACGCGGCCACGAGTACCCCGATCGGGATGTGACTGACACATGAAGGACACGACCGTGGCGGGCCTGACCATCGAGACCCGGCGAGGGTTCATCGTGCTGGGCCTGCCCGCGCAGATCAGCTGGCAGAACTACGCGGGGATCAGGGAGGGGGTGAGCAGGGCGCTGTCCCTGGCGTCCGCGGGCCGGGCCCGGGGCGGCGGACGCGGCGGAGTCGTCGTCGACTTCGGTGACGCGGTGCTGCTGGACGCCGCCGGGCTGGTCCTGTTGGCCCGCGCGGAGACCCGGGCGCAGCTGCTCGGCTGCCCGCTGCGCGCCGTGGTGCCCGCCCTGTCCGCCCACGTGCGGCGGGCGCTGCAGCTCACCGGCCTGAGCCGGCTCGTCCCGGTGTTCGCCGACGTCGCGTCCGCCACGGCCGCGCCCGTCCCCGGCGGGGGAGCGGGCGACGTGGACACCACGCACGTGCTGGACGCCATCCGGGCCCTGCATCCGGGCGACGCCGGGCTCACGCCCACCCCGCCCGCCCCGTCCGAACTGATGATCACCACGACGGCGGCCGGGGACGGCGACCACACGGTCGTCCACCTGTCGGGCATGCTGGACGAGATCACGGTGCCGCGGCTCGGGGACACGCTCACCAAGCTGGTCGAGGCGAACCTGCGGCATCTCATGGTGCGGATGCACGACCGGCTCGGCGTCCGCTGCGACCCGCTGCCGATCCTGCTCGGCATCCGCTGGCGCGTCGCCGCGGAGGGCGGCTGCCTGTCGCTGCCGGCGCTGCCCGCCAAGCTCCGCCGGATCATCGACCGCGAGGGTCTCGGCTCGGTCTTCACCGGCTGCCGCTCCCTCGAAGACCGCCTGCTCGCCGCCGAGCCGGTCTGAGGCCCTGCCGGTCTGAAGCCGTCTGGGACCGCCTCTGAGACTCGTCGTCTATGAGACTCGTCTCTGAGACGCCTCTATTCCGGCTCAGCTTCGGGCTCAGTCTCCGTTCAGGCGCAGCCTGTCGGCGGCGGCCCGGAGCGGACTGCTGCGGCGCGACTTCGGCGTCGTCCCGTTCGCCTCGACACTGCTGTTCTCCACGCTGTTCCCATCGGCCCGCACACGTTCGCCGTTCCGCTGGAACGTGAAGATGTGTGCGGGCCGTGTGTGGGGGTCGAGGTGGACGTAGTTGGAGCGGTGCCAGGTGTAGGTGGTGCCGTCGAGTTGGTCGGTGAGGGTGTGGGGTTGGTGGGGGTCGTCGGGGAGG
>NZ_JBQQBP010000058.1:0-3213 GCF_052245875.1 Actinomadura sp. 3N407 | reverse complement strand
CCGTCAACGCCACCACCATCCCCACACTCCGACGCCACCACGACGACCAAACCCAACTCCTCACCGCCCTCACCCACGCCCACATCGCCGGCATCAACATCAACTGGCCCACCACCCAACAACCCACCCCACACACACCACCAACCCCACACACACCACTGCCCACCTACCCCTTCCAACACAAGCGCTACTGGCTCACACCCGCCGCCCCGGCACCGGTCGGCAACCGGACCGGTCATCCGCTGGCCGGGGGCGCCATCGAGCTTCCGGGAAACCAGGGGCTGGTGCTCACGGGACGGATCTCAACGTCCACTCACCCCTGGCTCGCCGACCATGCCGTGTTCGGCACCGTTCTGCTTCCCGGCGCCGCCATGGTCGACATCGCCCTGCACGCGGGCGTCCAGCTCGGCTGCACGCGGCTCGACGACCTGACTCTGGACAGTCCGCTGGTACTGCCCCCGCATGGCGCCGCCACGCTGCAGATCCAGGTCGACACGCCCGACGAGGAAGGCCGGCGTGCGTTCACGGTCCATTCCCTCCCGGACGGTGAACAGGGCGCCGACTGGGTGTGCAACGCCACCGGTCTGCTCGCGCCCGAGGCTCCGGTGACGCCGTCGGAGGAAGAGGAGGAGGCGTGGCCACCGGTCGCCGCTTCCCCGGTCCCGCTGGACGGTCTGTACGAGCGGTTCGCCGACAACGGTTACGACTACGGACCCGTGTTCCGGGGGCTGCGGGCCGCGTGGCGGGACGGCGACGTCCTCTACGCCGAGGTCCGTCTCCCCGACGACGCCGACACGAGCGGGTTCGCCGTCCACCCAGCACTGCTCGACGCGGCGCTGCACGTTCGGCTCGCCGCCGGGCCGACCGGACCCGAGGACGCCCTTCGGTTGCCGTTCTCCTGGTCCGGAGTCACCGTGCACGGCAGCGGTGCCCGTACGTTGCGCGTTCGGATGTCCCTGGAGCACGAGTCGACGGTCGGCCTGCTCGGCATGGACGCGGAGAACCGCCCGGTCGTCAGGGTCGAGGCGCTCGCCACCCGGCCGATCGATCCCGCCCGGCTGGCGGCCGGACGCGAGTCGCCGCTGCGCCTGCGCTGGACGGGCGGTCCAGACCTCGCCGGGACCGGCTCGGCGCCGGTCGCGACAGCCTTGGTCGGCACCGACGTCTTCGCCACCGGGCTGGTCTCCTCGTACGCCGACTTCGCCGCGCTCGGCGCGGCCCTTTCGGAGGGTGCACCGATACCGGACGCGGTGGTGGCCTGCTTCGCGACGCCAGGCGGCGCCGATCCCGTCGCGGAGACCCACGCGCTGACCGGGCGGGCACTGGAGCTGCTGCAGGGGTGGCTTGCGGAGGAGCGGCTGGCCGACTCCCGCCTGGTGGTCCTCACCCGCGGCGCCGTGAGCACCGCACCGGACGACGAGGTCACCGACCTGCCCGCCGCCGCGGTCTGGGGTCTGGTCCGGTCTGCGCAGGCCGAACACCCGGGCCGGTTCGCGCTGCTCGACTTCGACGGGGCCGACGCCTCTGTCCGGGGGATCGAGGCCGCTGTGGCCGCGTTCGGCATCGGCGACGAACCCCAACTCGCCCTTCGCGACGGTGAGCCGTTGGTCGCCCGGCTGGGGCCGACCGGCGCGACGTCCGGTGCCGAGCGCCGGTTCGACCCGGACGGCACCGTGCTGATCACCGGTGGTACCGGGACCCTCGCCGTGCACACGGCCCGCCACCTGGTCACCCGGCACGGCGCCCGGCATCTGCTCCTGCTCAGCCGTCGCGGCCCCGAGGCGCCCGGGGCCGGGAAACTCCGTGCGGAACTGTCCGCGGCGGGCGCCGAGGTCACCATCGCCGCCTGCGACACCGGCGACCGGGACGCGCTCGCCGCCGCCCTGGACGCCGTCCCGCCCGAGCACCCGCTCACCGCGGTCGTCCACACGGCCGGGGTGTTGCGGGACGCCACGGTCGCCAACCTGGCGTCGGACCAGCTCCGCGACGTACTGCGCCCGAAGGTGGACACCGCCGCGCATCTGCACGAGCTGACCGCCGACGCCGACCTGGCCGCGTTCGTCCTGTTCTCCTCCGCCGCCGGGACACTCGGCACCCCCGGACAGGCCAACTACGCCGCCGCCAACGCCTACCTCGACGCCCTCGCCCACCACCGCCGCGCCCAGGGCCGTCCCGCCGTCAGCCTCGCCTGGGGACTGTGGACCGACGCCAGCGAGCTGACGGGGGCGCTGGGCTCGGCCGACATCGGCCGGTTGGGCCGGACCGGCTTCGCCCCGATGTCGGCGGCGGACGGCCTGGCAATGTTCGACGCCGCGTTGGGCGCCGGGGACGAGTCCCATCTGGTGCTCGCGCCGCTGGACCGGGCGGCGCTGCGTCGCGAGGCCGCGAACGGCGGGGTGCCGGCGCTGTTCCGCGACCTGGTGCGCCGGCCGAGCGGGCGAGCGCCCGAGGGCGGCGGGAACGACTGGGCCCGGCGGTTCGCCGAGGCGGGCGAGGAAGAACGGGACGAGCTCCTTATCGACCTGGTGCGCACGCACGTCGCGACGGCGCTCGGCCACGCGACGGCGGAGGAGATCGATCCGAGCCGCGCGCTCAAGGACCTGGGATTCGACTCGTTGATCGCCGTGGACCTCCGCAACCGGCTGAGCGCGACGACCGGACTGCGGCTGCCCGCGACGCTGGCGTTCAATCATCCGACCCCGGCGGCCGTCGCCGCTCATCTCAAGGACCGGTTCGGCGAGCGGGACCCGGCCGGGGAGACCTCGATCCTCGCCGACCTGGACCGAATCGAGAGCGCGCTGCGCCGGGCGTCGGAGAGTTCCCGGCAGCGGTTCACCGAACGGCTCCGGGACCTGCTCGACCGGCATTCCGGAGCAGGCGAGGCGGCGAATTCGAGCGCCGATGACCTCGCGTCGGCCACCGATGACGAGATGTTCAACCTGATCGACAACGAACTCGGCATCGCCTGAGATGGAGAGGTTTCGACTCAATGAACATTGAAGACAAGCTTCGGGCCTATCTCAAGCGGGTGACGGCCGACCTTCAGCAGACGCGGGAACGGCTGTGGGAGTTCGAGTCCCGGGAGAACGAGCCGGTGGCGATCGTGGGCATGGCGTGCCGGTACCCCGGCGGTGTCCGGTCCCCCCAGGACCTGTGGCGGCTGGTGGCCGACGGTACCGACGCCATCGGCGAGTTCCCCACCGACCGGGGCTG
>NZ_JBQQBP010000057.1:0-4992 GCF_052245875.1 Actinomadura sp. 3N407 | reverse complement strand
AACTCCTCACCCAAAACCGCCCCTGGCCCCAACTTGACCACCCACGCCGCGCCGCAATCTCCTCCTTCGGCATCAGCGGCACCAACGCCCACATCATCATCGAAGAACCCCCGGCGACCGAGGAGGCCGAAGCGGAGGAAGACACCGGCCCGGTCGCCTGGCTGATGTCGGCGAAGACCGAACCCGCGCTGCGCGACCAGGCCGGACGCCTGCTCCACCACATCGAGACCAACCCCGATCTGGATCCGTCGGCCGTCGCCCGCACGCTGAGCACCCGCGGCACGTTCCTCCACCGCGCGGGGGTCGTCGGCACCACCATCGACGAATTCCGTTACGAGCTGGCGGCACTCCGGGACGGCGCCCCGGCCACGAACCTCAGCCAGGGCGTCGAGACACCCGGAAAGACCGTGTTCGCCTTCCCCGGACACGGCGCCCAGTGGCCGGGCATGGGCCTGGGCCTGCTGGAGACCTCACCCGTGTTCGCCGAGCACCTGCGGGCCTGCGACGAGGCCCTACGGCCCCATACCGGCTGGTCGCTGCCGTCGGTGCTGCGCGGCGAACCGGACGCGCCCGAGGTGGACCGCGTCGATGTGATCCAGCCCGCGCTGTTCGCGCTCACGGTCGCGCTGGCGCGGGTGTGGCAGGCGCACGGCGTGCAGCCGGACGCGGTCGTCGGCCACTCCCAGGGCGAGATCACCGCCGCGCACATCGCGGGGGCGCTGACGCTGGAGGACGCGGCGAAGATCATCGCGGTGCGCGGCCAGGTCGCCGCCACCATCGCGGGGACCGGCGGGATGGCGGCCATCCCGCTGCCCGTCGAGCGGGTCACCGCCGATCTGGAGCCGTACGGCGACGCGCTGTCGGTCGCGGGCGTCAACTCGCCGCGCACCACCGTCGTGTCCGGCGCCCTCGATGCCGTCAACCGGCTGATCGCCGAGTACCGGGGCCGGGACGTCGACGCCCGGGCCGTCCCGATCGGGTACGCCTCACACTCGCCCCACATCGAACCGCTGCGCGACCGCATGCTAGAAGCCCTCGCCGGCATCGAGCCGCGAGAACCGATCATCCCGGTGCACACGACGGCACGCGAGATCGGTGACGGCGTCCGGTTCGACGCCGAGTACTGGTACGACAACCTGCGGAACCCGGTGCGGTTCCGGCGTGCGGTCACCGGCCTGCTGGAGTCGGGGTACACCCGGTTCATCGAGGCGAGCCCGCACCCGGTGCTGACCGCCTCGATCCAGCACACCGCCGAGGAGATCGACGCGGCGGCCGTGGCGGTCGGCACGCTGCGCCGCGATCGGGACGACCGGGCTCAGCTGCTCACCGCGCTGACACGTGCCCACACGCACGGCGTCGACGTCGACTGGACGACCGTCCACTCCGGGAACCGGTTCGTCCCGCTGCCGACGTACCCGTTCCAACACCGCCGGTACTGGCTGCACCCGGCCGCGAAGGCGAGTCAGTCCGGGACGGCGACCGGGCACGCGCTGGTCGGTGCCGCGACCGAACTCCCCGATGGGAACGGCCACATCCTCACGGGCCGGATCTCCACGGCCACACATCCATGGCTGGCCGATCACAGCATCCTCAACAGCACGCCGCTGCCCGGCGCCGCGTTCCTCGACCTCGCCCTCCGGGCGGCCGTCGAGGTCGGCGGCGACCGGATCGACGAGCTCACCCTGGAGAGTCCCCTGACTCTCCACCACAACGCACCCGTCCAGCTCCACGTCACCGTCACCGCGCCCGAGGACGGCGAGCACCGCGCTTTGATGATCCACTCGCGTCCGGTGGACCGGCCGGAGCAGCCGTGGACCCGGCACGCCACCGGTACCGTCGCCGCGACCGCCGCCGCGGAAGGGGACGGGTTCCCCGAGGCATGGCCACCGCCCGGAGCGGCTCCCATCGACCTCACCGGCGCCTACGACCGGCTCGGCGCCGACGGATACGAGTACGGACCGGCCTTCCAGGGGCTGCGGGCCGCATGGCGGGCCGGCGACGAGGTCTTCGCCGAGATCGTCCTGCCGGAGGACGAGCACGCGGCGTCCCAGCGCTTCTGCGTGCATCCGGCGTTGCTGGACGCCGCGCTGCACGCCATCGTCCTCGGTCTGCTCGGCGAGCGTGACGGGGCGTGGCTGCCGTTCTCCTTCACCGGCGTGTCGCTGCGGGCCGTGGGTGCGAGCCACTTGCGGGTGCGGCTGCGTCCGATCGGAACGGACGAGATCGCCCTGGACATGGCCGACGCGACCGGCGCACCTGTCGCCGCCATCGAGTCGCTGGCGTTGCGGCACGTCGATCCCGGGCAGCTGCGGGGCGACGACCAAGGGAACACGCCGCTGTTCGAGCTGAACTGGACGGCCCTTGCCCCGGCGCCCACAGAGCCGCTGCGGGCCGCCGTGCTGGGATCCGACTCCCTGGGACTGGCCGAACGGCTCGACGGGGTCACCGCATGGGGCGAAACCGTCCCCATCGACGGCCCGATACCGGACCTGGTCCTCGCCGAGTGTTCCGCGCCGGACGACGATCGTCCCGAGGCGGCGCACGTCGTCGCCGAACGGGCGCTGGAGCTGACGCGGCGGTGGGTCGACGACGAGCGGCTTGCCTCGTCCCGCCTGGTCATCGTGACCCGGGGCGCCGTCGTCACCGGCATGGACGAAATCCTCACCGATCTCGCCGGGGCGGCCGCGTGGGGTCTGGTCCGGTCGGCGCAGCTGGAGCACCCCGGCCGCTTCACCCTGCTGGACCTCGACGGCGACGACGCCTCCGTCCACGCTGTGGGGACGGCGATCGCGAGCGGCGAAGCGCAGCTCGCGATCCGGGGCGGCCGGTGCCACGTCCCGCGGCTCGCCGCGGCCTCGGCCGCCGCCGAGGACGCCCCGCTCGCCCCGGGCGGCACCGTGCTCATCACCGGAGGCACCGGCACGGTCGGGGCGCGCCTCGCCCGTCACGCCGTCTCCCGCCACGGCGTGCGCCACGTGCTCCTGGTCGGCCGCCGGGGTCCGGACGCCCCCGGGGCGGAGGAACTGCGGGCGGAGCTGACCGCGCTGGGGGCGGAGGTCACCGTCGCCGCCTGCGATGTCGCCGACCGCGACGACCTCGCCCGCGTCCTCGCCGCGCTGCCGGAGGACCGTCCGCTCACGGCCGTCGTGCACGCCGCCGGTGTTCTGGACGACGCGATGCTGACCAACCTGACCCCGCGTCACCTGCACTCGGTGCTCAGGCCGAAGGTGGACGCGGCCTGGCATCTGCACGAGCTGACCGCCGACAGCGACCTGGCCGCGTTCGTGCTCGTCTCCTCCACGACCGGAACGGTCGGGGCGGCCGGGCAGGCCAACTACGCCGCCGCCAACGCCTACCTCGACGCACTGGCCCACCGTCGCCGGTCCCTGAGACTGCCGGGCACGTCGCTCGCCTGGGGGCTCTGGGCCGCCGACAGCGACATGACCGGCTCCCTCACCCAGGCGCAGCGCGAGCGGCTACACCGTCAGGGGCTGCGGCCCATGGCGACGGAACAGGCCCTCGCCCTGTTCGACGCCGCGCCGTCCGCCGGGACGCCCCACGTCGTGGCGGCGGACCTGGACCAGCGCGCCCTCCAGAACCGTGCCGCCGAGGGCACCCTGCCCCCGGTGCTGAGCGGCCTGGTCCGGCGGCGGCCCCGGCGCGCGGACGTGAACGGCGCGGTCGCCGGCGGCGGCGCCCTGGCGGCACGGCTCTCCGAGCTGCCCGACGCCGAACAGGACGAGCTGCTCGCCGAACTCGTCCGCGGTCACGTCACCGCCGTGCTCGGCCACTCCACCGCCGTGGACGGAGCCCAGGACCGGAACTTCAAGGAACTCGGCTTCGACTCGCTCACCGCGGTCGAGCTGCGCAACCGGCTGAGCGGCGTGACCGGACTCCGCCTTCCGGCGACGCTGGCGTTCGACCACCCCACCGCCACCGCACTGGTGCGGTATCTCAAGGAACGGGTGCTCAGCACCGGCGAGCCGTCGTCTTCCACCGCCGCGACCACGTCCACCGTCGCGGCCGACGAGCCGATCGCGATCGTGGGGATGGCCTGCCGCTTCCCCGGCGGCGTCCGGTCGCCGGTGGACCTGTGGCGGCTGGTGGCCGAGGGCACCGACGCGATCGGCGAGTTCCCCACCGACCGTGGCTGGGACCTGGACGCGCTGTACGACCCGGACCCCGACCACCCCGGCACCACCTACACCCGCCACGGAGGTTTCCTTTACGACGCCGGGAACTTCGACGCGGAGTTCTTCGGGATCAGCCCGCGGGAGGCGCTGGCCACGGACCCGCAGCAGCGGCTGCTGCTGGAGACCGGCTGGGAAGCCGTCGAAAGCGCGGGCGTCGACCCGCGATCGCTGCGCGGCAGCCGCACCGGGGTGTTCACGGGCGTGATGTACGACGACTACGCCTCGCGCCTCATGCATTCGGCGCCGGAAGGCTACGAGGGCCAGTTGGGGACCGGCAGCGCCGGCAGTGTCGCGTCGGGACGGCTGGCCTACACGTTCGGCCTGGAGGGCCCGGCCATCTCGGTGGACACGGCGTGCTCGTCGTCGCTGGTCGCTCTGCACCTGGCGATCCAGGCGCTGCGCAACGGCGAATGCGACCTGGCGCTGGCCGGCGGCGTCACCGTGATGGCCACCCCCGCCTCGTTCATCGAGTTCAGCCGCCAGCGCGGCCTGGCCCCCGACGGGCGGCCGAAGTCGTTCGCCGCCGCGGCCGACGGCACCGGCTGGGGTGAGGGCGTCGGTCTACTGCTGGTCGAGCGGCTCTCGGACGCCGAACGCAACGGCCATCAGGTCCTCGCCGTGGTGCGCGGCTCAGCCGTCAACCAGGACGGCGCATCCAATGGGCTCACCGCCCCGAACGGCCCGTCCCAGCAGCGGGTGATCCGGCAGGCCCTCACCAACGCCGGCCTCACCCCCACCGACATCGACGCGGTCGAGGCACACGGCACCGGCACCCGGCTCGGCGACCCCATCGAAGCCC
>NZ_JBQQBP010000056.1:0-5154 GCF_052245875.1 Actinomadura sp. 3N407 | reverse complement strand
TGATCTCAACCTAGAAGCGGCGCCACTCCCGACACAGGGACCCAATACGCCACCGACAGGTCCAAACCCGCCATCGCCTCCCACCGCCGCGTATCCTCGGACGGCAGGCCCTCGACGGTCCGTTTCCGGGGCTGGCGTTCTCCGGACCTGGACTTCCCCGGTCGTACGGTGCGGAGGTAGCGTCTACCTCGTTATCGTCCGGCCTCGGGCCGCACGACCTGGGGATCCGCGCCGCCTCCGATGCCGGCCGGGCTCATTGCGGCGGTCGGCCGACGACGAAGGGTTCACCAGCATGACCGAGTTCCGTGGCGGGCAGGCCGCCCATGGCGCCCCGGCCTCCCGTCCCCGGAGCGGTGACGGCCCGCCGGCCGGCCCTGGCCCCGCCGCCCCGCCGCCACGGCTGGAGGGGACGATCTCCAGTCAAATGGCGCGTTTCCTGGCGGGAGAGGTGACCAAGGCCGGCGGCAGCCCCGGCAAGGTCGCGCGCCTGCCGGACCTGCGGACCGACGTCCTCGCCGACGACCGCTCCCGGGTGCCGACCGGCTCCGCGAACGCGATGTGGAGGTACCTGGTCTCCAGGAACGCCGCGATGATCCGCGACGGCGCGCTGCTGGTCACCTTGCCGCCGCCCGGCGGTTTCGGGCTGTGGGACTACATGCTCACCTCCGGGCCGACCCTCATGGACTCGGTCCGCTGTACTGCGCGGCACATGGGCGTCCTGCTCGATCCGGCGACGGAGACCCTGGAGGGGGTGGAGGACGGCGAGCTGTTCACGATCAGCCATTCGACCGGTCCGTACGAGCCGGACGTGAGCGCGGCGATGGAGGTGTTCGCGCTGGCGGTGCTGCTGCGGCGCTGCCGGGAGGCGACCGGGACACCGCTGGTCCCGGTACGCGTGGAGCTGCGGCAGAAGGCCCCGCGTTCGCGCGCGGCGCTGCTGGACATGCTCGGCACCTCCCATGTGGACTTCACGGCGCCGGCCACCTCGCTGACGTTCCTGGCCCGGGACGCCCGCCGGCCGTTGCCCAAGGCCCAGCTCGGGCTGCTGGAGATGCTGTGCGAGCACGCCGCCATGACGTTGGGCGCCGCGAGGCCGGTGGGGGACTGGTACGACGTTTTCCGCCTGACGCTGCACGCCTGCTTCGAGTTGGACTCGCTTTCTCTGGAGACGGTCGCGCAGCAGATGACGGTCAGCCCGCGCACACTGCAGCGCCGCCTGGCGGAACGGGGAAGCAGCTGGCGCGGCGAAGTGGAGACCGCGCGCCAGGAGAAGGCGCTGGCCCTGCTGCAGGACGGCCGGCTGCCCATGACCTCGATCGCCGGCCGGGTCGGATACAGCGACGTGCGCGCGCTGCGCCGCGCCGTCCGCCGCTGGCAGAGCCGGTCGACCGGGTCCTTCGGGAACGGCACGGACCAGACCTAGGATCTGGCGCGCCGCCGATGTGGTGGCGGGTCTGGACCTGTCGGTGGCGTGTTTGGTCCCTGTGTGGGGGAGGGCGCGGTTTCTAGATTGAGATCGCTGGCCGCGGGGCCGTCCGACGCCGAGTTCGGAGCTCATGTCGCGCTCAACTAATTCGACCGGGCCGTCGGCACCGACATCGACCGGCAGTCCCTCGTCGGCCATCGATCGCGGCCGTCGGCCTTCGCCGACGGCCTGACGGGCCGCCGCGGGGCGAGCATCACCGACCTGCCCGTCGACGAGACCGAGCGCGGGTCTTTCGGCCCGCGAGAAGAGGACAAGCGATGACCAGCCGATTCGCACAGCTCGCCTTCACGCCAGGTGTCCGGCGTCATCAGCAGGAGCACGGCAGCGCGCGGGCCTACCGGCCGCTGCTCGACGATCCCGTGATCGCCGACCGGCTCGGCGAGGCCGAGCGGGAATTCGTCCAGCAGCGCGACAGCTTCTACCTGGCCAGTGTCGGGGAGACCGGATGGCCCTACGTCCAGCACCGCGGTGGGCCGCGCGGGTTCCTGAAGGCCCTGGACGACCGGACGCTCGGCTTCGCCGACTTCCGCGGCAACCGGCAGTACATCACCCTCGGAAACCTCGACCACGAGAACAGGGTCGCGCTCTTCCTCATGGACTACGCCCACCAGGCGCGGATGAAGATCATGGGCCGGGCGAGGGCGATCGACGACCCCGCCCTGCTCGCCGAGCTGACCGTGCCGGGCTATCGCGCCAAGGTCGAACGCGCCGTGCTGATCGAGGTCGAGGCCTTCGACTGGAACTGCCGCCAGCACATTCCCAGGCTCGTCCCGCTCGACGCCGTCGAGCGCACTCTGACCTCCCTCCAGGAGCGGATCGCGGAGTTGGAACGGCGGAACGCCGAACTGCGCGGGGCGGGCCCATGAGGGTGACCACTGGCCCCCAGCCTCCGCGACAGCAGCCGCGCCTGCCCGAGGCCGCCGCCGACCAGACGCCGCCCGCCTCAAGCCCGGCCCGCTGCGCGGCTGCACTGGGACTCAACGATGGGAATCAACGGTCGGCGGGACTCAACGATCGGCGAGCGTGCCCTCCTCGTCGGCGACAAGGTCGCCGATCGCCGCGAAGAACGCGGCGATACCGGGCAGGTTCGCGCCCTTGGCGCGGGAGGCGGCGAAGTCCTCTGGGGAGCGCCATTCCACGATGTCCAGCCAATGGTCGTCGGACAGCCGCACCAGGCGGGCGTCCAGGAACCCTTCCCGGTCGGCGCGGAAGTCGGCGAGCATGGCCGGCCGTGCGGCCAGCAGCGCCTCGGTGTTGTCCGGCGACACCTTGAATCGGGTCAGTTCAACGGTCACAGCCATCACTGCCTCCTTGCTGGAGATTTGGGGTCGCGGTCATAGATCGAGTCGTTCGAGGGCGAGGAGGTATCCCTCGGTGTAGCTGGGGAACTGGGCGATGTCGTCGAGCAGGGTCGAGATCGGGATCTCGGCCCGGATGGCCAGCGCGGCGTGGTGGATCCATTCGCCGGCGTTCGGGGCGACTGCCCAGGCGCCGATCAGGACACCGCGGCCGCGGTACTCCCGTACCGCCGTCCAGTCCACCTCGGGGCGGGCGACACCGGGAGTCCGCGCGGCCTCCGAGGCCGCCTGGGCCGGCCGCAGCAGCGCTTTGGACGGGATACAGGCCCAGTCGAAACGTTCTGGCATCACACGTCACTCCCTCTGGACCGTACCCGCCGCCCAGTCCGTTCGAGCAGGTGGCGCCCGATACGCTACCCTTTCGACCCGTCTGAGGAGATCGGGTATTTCCTTAAGAATCGGCGGCCATTGCTGCAGTCGACCTAATGGAGGTTCGGGATGGCGAGGCTGGTGGCCGTCAATGTGGGTCTGCCTGAGGACGTCCAGTGGCGCGGGCAGACCGTCCGCACCGCCGTGTGGAAGCGGCCGGTGACGGGCCCCCGGATGGTGCGGCGGCTCAACATCGACGGAGACGGGCAGGGCGACCTGGGGGGACACGGCGGAGAGAACCGGGCCGTGCTCGTCTACCAGCTCGATTCCTACCGCCACTGGCAGGAGCACCTGGGACGTGATGATTTCGAGCACGGCCAGTTCGGCGAGAACTTCACCGTTGACGGCCTGCCCGATGACGAGGTCTGCATCGGTGACCGGTACCGGATCGGCGGCGCGCTGCTGGAGGTGACCCAGCCGCGGGTGACCTGCTATCGGGTCGGCCTGCGCATGAACGAGCCGCGGCTGCCCGCCCTGATGGTCTCGCACCGCAGGCCCGGGTTCTACCTGCGTGTGCTCACCGAGGGCGAGGTGACCCCAGGCGACGAGATCGTCAAAGTGGCCGGCGGCCCGGAACAGATGAGCGTCGCCGACATCGACGCCCTGCTCTACCTGCCGGGCCGCGACCGCGCCGACCTGGTCAGGGCGCTGCGCATCCCCGCCCTCAGCCCCGGCTGGCGCGGCTCGTTCCGGACGCTGCTCGATCAAGGGGACGGCGACCGGGGAAACGGAAACCCCGGACTCTCCGCGGCCGCCGGCGCTCCGCCACCGGCGTGGGGCGGTTTCCGTACGCTCCGCGTGGCCGGCGTCGAGCGCGAGAGCAGCAGCGTAGTGTCCCTGCGCCTGGCCACTCTCGACGGGACGGCGCTGCCCGCGGCACTGCCCGGGCAGTTCGTGACCATACGCCTGCCGGACAGCGAGATCGTCCGCACCTACTCGCTGTCGGGCCGGCCCGGCGACTCCGAGTACCGGATCAGCGTCAAGCACGAGCCGTTCGGTGCCGCGAGCGGCTACCTGCACACGCGCGTCCAGCCCGGCGACGAGCTCGACGTCGCCGCGCCGCGGGGCACCTTCGCCCTGCGCGACGGCGAAGCCCCGGTGGTGCTGCTGTCGGCCGGTGTCGGCGCGACGCCGGTGCTGGCCATGCTGCACGCCCTGGCCACGCGGCAGCCCGAACGCGAGGTCTGGTGGCTGTACGGGGCCCGCCACGGCGGCGAGCATCCCTTCGCCCGCGAAAGCCGTGAGCTTCTCGCCCGCCTGCCCAACGCGCATGCGCACATCTGCTACAGCCGCCCCGAGCCGACGGACCGGCTCGGACTCGACCACACAGGCGTCGGGCGGCTGTCCGGGACGCTGCTCACCGATCTGGGGGTGCCCAGCTCGGCCGAGGCATACATCTGCGGGCCGGCGGACTTCATGCGGGAGGCTCCGGAATGGATCGCCGAGACCGGCATCGATCCGGCCCGGGTGCACACCGAGATCTTCGGTGCGGGCCCGTCGCTCACCCCCGGCATCGCGTCCAAGGCCGGCCAGGCCCCGCAGTCACCGCCGGGACCCCCCGGCAAGGGCCCCGCGGTCACCTTCGCCCGCAGCGGCCTGACCGTCAACTGGGACTCCCGCTACCCCAGCCTGCTGGAACTGGCCGAAGCGTGCTCGGTGCCGGTTCGGTGGTCGTGCCGAACCGGCGTATGCCACAACTGCGAGACAGGCCTGATGACCGGAAAGGTCGACTACTCGCCGGAGCCCGTCGAGCCGCCGGCCGCGGGCAACACCCTGGTCTGCTGCGCGCAGCCGCTCAGCGAAGTCGTCCTCGACCTCTGATGCGATGAAGGAGCGGGGCCTCCGCTCCCCGTGACGGTTCCGGGTATCCGGCGGACACTCGGGGTCATCACACCAATCCCGTCGAGGATGGAGGCCCCTATGTCCGCAGGGTATGACGGA
>NZ_JBQQBP010000055.1:0-5328 GCF_052245875.1 Actinomadura sp. 3N407 | reverse complement strand
AACTCCTCACCCAAAACCGCCCCTGGCCCCAACTTGACCACCCACGCCGCGCCGCAATCTCCTCCTTCGGCATCAGCGGCACCAACGCCCACATCATCATCGAAGAACCCCCGGCGACCGAGGAGGCGCCGGAACCACCGCGGCCTCCGACGGTGCCGTGGATCATCTCTGGCCGGAGCCCGCAGGCCGTCCGTGCGGGGGCGGCCGATCTGCGCGCGTTCCTGGACACGCTCCCCGACGGCGACCTCGCCGCCGCTGGACGCGCTCTCGCCACCGGGCGGGCCGGACTGGAGCATCGGGCGGTCGCGACCGGCGCGGACCGCGCGGAACTCGCCGGCGCTCTGGACGCGGTGGCGGACGGTTCCGTTGCCCCCGAAGAGGTGACCGAGGGCAAGGTCGCGTTCCTGTTCACCGGTCAGGGTGCGCAGCGGCCGGGCATGGGCCGTGACCTGCACGCCGCCTTCCCCGCGTTCGCCGAGGCCTTCGACGCCGCGCAGGACGAGCTGGACCGCCACTTCGACGTCCCGCTCCGCGACGTGCTGTGGGGGGACGACGCCGACGCGGTGAACCGGACGGAGTTCGCCCAGGCCGGGCTATTCGCGGTCGAGGTGGCGCTGTTCCGGCTGGTCGAGTCCTGGGGACTGCGACCCGACCTGCTCGCCGGGCACTCCGTCGGCGAGTTGGCGGCCGCCCATGTCACCGGCGTGCTGTCCCTGGCCGACGCCGCCCGGCTGGTCACCGCGCGCGGCCGCCTGATGCAGGCCCTGCCGGACGGCGGGGCCATGGCGGCGGTGCAGGCCGCCGAGGACGAGGTGCGTCCGCTGCTCACCGCCGATACGGGGCTGGCCGCGGTCAACGGGCCGCGATCGGTCGTGGTCTCCGGAGACCGGGACGCCGTCGCCGCGATCGCCGCGGAGTTCACGGCGCGGGGCCGCCGGACGAGCATGCTGCGGGTGTCGCACGCGTTCCACTCGCCGCTGATGGAGCCGATGGTCGAGGACTTCCGGGCAGTGGCGGAGAGCGTCGCCTACCGAACCCCGGCGATCCCCGTCGTGTCCACGGTGTCCGGCGAGGTCACCGACGAGTGGGCCACACCGGAATACTGGGTCCGCCACGTCCTGGCGACCGTGCGGTTCGCCGACGGCGTGCGCACCCTTCAGGACCGGGGCGTCACGACGTTCGTCGAGCTCGGCCCGGACGCCGCGCTCTCGGCGGCGGGACCCGAATGCGCGCCCGAGGCCGCCTTCGTCCCGCTGCTGCACCGCGATCACCCCGAGGTCGGCAGGCTCGTGGCCGGACTCGGCCGGGTCCACACGCGCGGCGTGCCGGTGGACTGGGCGTCCTTCTTCGGCCCGCGCAAATGGATCGACGCACCGACCCATCCGTTCCAGCGCAGGCATCTCTGGCTCCACCCCACCCGCCGCGCGAACGGCGCCGCGCCCACCGGGCACCCGGTGATCACGGACGTCACCGAACTGCCCGATGACCAAGGCGTCATCTTCGCGGGACGGCTGTCGGCCGCCGACCACCCGTGGCCGGCCTCGTACGTCCTTCAGGAGACCGCCGTCGTCCCGGCGACCGCCCTGCTGGACATCGCCCTGCACGCCGCCCACCACGTCGGCCTCGCCGGAGTCGAGGACCTGACGGTCGAGACGCCGCTGATCCTGCCGGACACCGGCGCCGCGCGCCTGCACGTCACCGTGACGCGGGAGGATCGGGGCCGGCGCACGATCACCATCCACTCCCGGTCCTCCAGCGACACGGACGTCCCGTGGACGCGGCATGCCACCGGCACGATCGCGGACCGTGCCGCGCCGACCGCCGACGTCTCGGCCGAATGGCCTCCCACAGGTGCCGTCCCTCTCGACCTGGAGGAGTTGGCGGACCAGCTCGTGGCGCTCGGCCACTCCGGTGAAGACCCCCTCCCCGGCCTGCGCGCGGCGTGGCGTGCGCAGGACGTTCTCCACGCCGAAGTCCATGTGACCGAGGACATGGAACGGAGCGGGTTCGTCCTCGACCCGAGGCTTCTCCAGACCGCCCTGGCGGCGGCCGCCGCCGACGGCGGCGAGCCACGGGTCCCGGTCAGCTGGACGGGCGTCGCCGCGTCCGCCGCCGACCCGCGCGACCTCAGGGTCCAGGTGTCCCCCACCGGCCCGGACACCGCCTCGGTTCTGGTCACCGACGTCGCCGGCACGGCCGTCGCCACGATCGACTCGGTCGCGTTCCGGCGGATCGGTTCCCGCGAGTTCGCGCGCGGCGGCCACGACATCGGCTACGAGCCGGGCTGGGCGGCCGTCGCGGTGCGGTCGCCCGGCGACGGGCAGGACTGGACGATCCTCGGCGATGACGCCGCCGGCTTCCCCGGCGAACACGTCCCCGACCTCGCCGCGCTGCGCGACCTGATCGAGGAGGGCGCACCGGCTCCCGAAACCGTGCTCGTGCCGTGCCCGGACGGCTCAGGCGACGTAGAGACGCAGCTCGCCCGGATGCTGGGGCTTGCCTGCTCGTGGCTGTCCGACGAGCGGTTCGCCGGCGCGCGTCTGGTGGTGCTCACCCGAGGTGCGGTCTCGGTCGACGACGAGCGGATCGACGACGTCGGTCAGGCCGCCGTCTGGGGGCTGCTCCGTTCGGCGCAGGCCGAGCACCCCGGCCGGTTCGTCATCGTGGACCTCGACGCCGAGGCCACCGCGACGTCGGTACGGGCCGCGCTCACCACCGGCGAGGACCAGCTCGCCATCCGTGACGGGGTCCCGTACGCGGCACGGCTGGTCCGGTCGACGGCCAAGCCCGACGGGACGGCCCGGACGCTCGATCCGGACGGCACCGTGCTGGTCGTCTGCGGCTCCGGCGCACTGACGGCACCGCTCGTCCGGCACCTGGTGCGCGAACACGGGGTGCGGCGTCTGCTGCTCGGCCGGACGCCGGGCACGGAACCGCCTGAGGCCGCCGGGCTTGAGGCGCTCGGCGCCGAGGTGGCCCTCGCCCCCGGCGAGCTGACCGACCGGGCGAGCGTCGCCGACCTGCTGGCGCACGTGCCGCCGGAGCATCCGCTGACGGCCGTCGTGCACGCCGTGGAGCGGTCGGACGACGGCGTGCTCACCGCCCTCACGCCCGACCGGGTCAACGCCGTGTTCCATCCGCGCGCGGGGCTCGCCTGGCATCTGCACGAGCTGACCGCCGACCTCGACCTCGCCGCGTTCGTGGTCTTCTCTTCCGCCGCGGGCACCCTCGGCGCCCCCGGGCAGGCGCACACCGCGGCCGCCGCCGCGTACCTCGACGCGCTCGCCCACCGCCGCGACCGCGAAGGGCGTCCCGCCGTCTCCCTGGCCTGGGGTCCGTGGAGCCGACCGGACGGAACGAACGCCGCCGAGTCCGCGCGTGCCGCACGCGCGGGACTGCGGGCGTCAACGGTCGAACACGGCCTCGCCGCCTTCGACCGGGCCCTCGCATCCGGCCGGGCCCGGCTCGTGCCGATCCAGCTCGACCACGCCGAGCTGCGCCGGCAGGCGCGGACCGGGACGCTTCCGCCGATCTTCCGTGGCCTCCTCCGCGCTCCCGCGGCCCGTGCCACCGGTGGCGGCGACGAACTGGCGCCACGCCTGCGGAAGCTCCCCGAAGCCGAGCAGAGCCGGGTGATGGGCGAGCTGGTGCGCACGCACATCGCCGCCGTCCTGGGACATCAGAGCCCCGAATCGATCGGTGGTGCGCGACCGCTGCAGGAGCTGGGGCTCGACTCGCTCACCGCGGTCGAGCTGCGCAACCGGCTGTCGGCGGCGCTCGACCTGACGCTGCCCGCCACCCTGCTGTTCGACTACCCGACCGCGACCGCGCTGGCCGACCACCTCCGCGGCCAGGTGCTGCGCATCCGGCAGGCGCCGGCGGTCACGCCGGCGACCCGGGTGGACGACGAGCCGATCGCCATCGTCGGCATGGCCTGCCGCTACCCCGGCGGTGCGGTCTCGCCGGACGCGCTGTGGCGGCTGGTGGCCGAGGGCACCGACGCGATCGGCGAGTTCCCCACCGACCGTGGCTGGGACCTGGACGCGCTGTACGACCCGGACCCCGAGCGGCGCGGCACGACCTACGCGCGCTTCGGCGGCTTCCTGCCCGACCTTGCAGGCTTCGACGCGGAGTTCTTCGGGATCAGCCCGCGGGAGGCCTTGGCGATGGACCCGCAGCAGCGGCTGCTGCTGGAGACCAGCTGGGAGACGTTCGAGAACGCGGGCATCGACCCCGAGACGCTGCACGGCAGCCGCACCGGGGTCTTCACCGGCACCAACGGTCAGGACTACCTGACCTTGGTCTACGGGAACGAGGACCTCGACGGCTACCTGATCACCGGCAACGCGGCGAGCATCGTGTCCGGTCGGCTGGCCTACACGTTCGGCCTGGAGGGCCCGGCCATCTCGGTGGACACGGCGTGCTCGTCGTCGCTGGTCGCTCTGCACCTGGCGATCCAGGCGCTGCACAACGGCGAATGCGACCTGGCGCTGGCCGGCGGCGTGTCGGTCATGGCCACCCCCGCCTCGTTCATCGACTTCAGCCGTCAGCGCGGCCTGGCTCCCGACGGGCGATCGAAGTCGTTCGCGGCCGCGGCCGACGGCACCGGCTGGGGTGAGGGCGTCGGTCTGCTGCTGGTCGAGCGGCTCTCGGACGCCGAACGCAACGGCCATCAGGTCCTCGCCGTGGTGCGCGGCTCGGCCGTCAACCAGGACGGCCGGAGCAGCCAGCTGTCGGCGCCGAACGGCCCGTCCCAGCAGCGGGTGATCCGGCAGGCCCTCACCAACGCCGGCCTCACCCCCACCGACATCGACGCGGTCGAGGCACACGGCACCGGCACCCGGCTCGGCGACCCCATCGAAGCCCAAGCCCTCATCGCCACCTACGGCCACAACCGCCCCGCCGACCGCCCCCTATGGCTCGGCTCGATCAAATCCAACATCGGCCACACCCAAGCCGCCGCCGGCGTCGCCGGAATCATCAAAATGGTCCAGGCCATCCACCACGGCACCCTCCCCCGCACCCTCCACATCGACCAACCAACCCCACACGTCGACTGGACCACCGGAAACGTCGAACTCCTCACCCAAAACCGCCCCTGGCCCCAACTGGACCGCCCACGCCGCGCCGCAATCTCCTCCTTCGGCATCAGCGGCACCAACGCCCACATCATCCTCGAACAACCCCCAGCCACCGAACAGGCCCAGCAGGCCGCGGCGCAAGACGACGACACCGGCCCGGTCGCCTGGCTGCTGTCGGCCAAAACCGCACCAGCCCTACGCCAGCACGCCCAACGCCTGCACCACCACCTCACCACCCACCCCCACC
>NZ_JBQQBP010000054.1:0-5354 GCF_052245875.1 Actinomadura sp. 3N407 | reverse complement strand
ACGACGGGTTCTTCGACCTCGGCGGCGACTCCATCATCGCCATCCAGCTCGTCTCCCGCGCCCGCCAGTCCGGCCTGGTCATCACGCCGCGGGAGGTGTTCCAGCACCAGACCGTCGAGGAACTGGCCGCGACCGCGCAGCCCGCCGGTGAGGGCGAGGAGATCGAGACCGAGGCGCCCGGCGCCGGCGTCGGCCCGGTCCCGGTCACCCCGATCATCGCGTGGCTGCGCGACCGGGTGAACGGTGACGCCTCGCTGATCAGCGGCTTCCACCAGTCGATGCTGCTGCGCACGCCGCCGCATCTCGGCGTGCGGGAGCTGACCGCCGCGCTCCAGACCCTCCTGGACCACCACGACGTCCTCCGCCTCCGCCTGGACGCGCAGGACGACCGCTGGCAGCCGGTCGTCCGGCAGCCCGGCTCATCCGACGCCGCGGACCTCGTCACCCGCGTGGACGTCGCCGGGCTGGACGCCGACAAGCTCCGCGCCGTCATCACCGAGCAGGCCACCGCCGCCCGCGACCGGCTCGACCCGCGGGCGGGAACGGTCGCGCAGCTCGTGTGGTTCGACGCGGGCCAGGACCAGGGACGCCTCCTCGTCGCCCTTCACCACCTGGTCGTGGACGGCGTGTCATGGCGGATCCTGCTGCCCGACCTGGTCACCGCCTGGGCCGGGGGAGAGCTCCAGCCGGTCGGGACGTCGTTCCGCCGCTGGGCGCAGAAGCTCACCGCGTCCGGCGGGGACGCCGGAGAGCTGGACGACTGGCTCGACATCGTCGACGGCCCGCCCCGGAAACTCGCCGGCCGCACCCTCGACCCGCGCGTCGACATCGCCGCGCGGGCCCGGTCGCTCACCCTCGACCTGCCCGCCGACATCGTGGGCCCGCTGCTCACCGAGGTCCCCGCCGCGTTCCACGGCCGCGCCAACGACGTCCTGCTCACCGGCCTCACGCTCGCGGTCTCCCAGTGGCGGCGCCACCACGGCGGCCGCGGCACCGACGTCCTCGTCGACCTGGAGGGCCACGGCCGCGAGGACGTCGTGCCCGGCGTCGACATCTCCCGCACCGCCGGATGGTTCACCTCGATCCACCCCGTCCGGCTGGACGCGGGGAACGCCGACTGGGCCGAGGTCCGCGACGGCGGCTCGGCCGTCGGCACCGCCGTCAAGAAGGTCAAGGAGCAGCTCAGAGCCGTCCCGGGCGGCGGGCTCGGCTACGGCCTGCTCAGATACGGCGGCGGCGACGCCGCCGGGGAACTGGCCGAGGTGCCGCCCGCGCAGATCGCCTTCAACTACCTCGGCCGCGTCGACGGCGGCGGCGAGGGCGGCGACTGGACGCTCGCCCCCGAGGAGCCGCCCGCGGGCGAGGACCCCCGGATGCCGATGGCGCACGTCCTGGAGATCAACGCCGTGACCCGCGACCTGCCCGGCGGCCCCGTGCTGTCCGCGACGTGGACGTGGCCCGGCGGGCTGATGGACTCCCGCGACGTCCGGGAACTGGCCGAGAGCTGGTTCGCCGCCCTGCGCGGCCTCGTCGCGCACGTCACCTCGGCCGACCGAGGCGGGGCGGCGGGCGGGTTCACCCCCTCCGACCTGCTCGTCGACCTGGACCAGGGCGAGATCGACAAGCTACAGAACGCGTGGAGGCGGCAGAAATGAACCGGGGGGACCTCGAGGACATCCTGCCGCTGTCGCCGCTGCAGCAGGGGTTCTTCTTCCACGCCCTTTTCGACGCCGACGACACCGACGTGTACACGGCCCAGCTCGTCCTCGACCTTGAGGGGCCACTGGACGTCGCCGCGTTGCGGACCGCCGCCGGGACCCTGCTGCGCCGCCACCCGAACCTGCGCGCCGCGTTCTGGCACGAGGACCTGTCGCGTCCCGTGCAGGTCGTGCCCCGCACGGTCGAACTGCCGTGGGAGGAGGTGGACGCGTCCGCCGCCGAGGCGGACGCGGTCGTTGCGCGGGAACGTTCGCGCGGCTTCGACATGACCGCGCCGCCGCTGCTGCGGTTCGTCCTCGTCCGGATGGCACCACAGCGGTTCCGGCTGATCCTCACGAACCACCACATTCTGCTGGACGGCTGGTCCACGCCGATCTTGGCGACCGAGCTGTTCATGCTCTACATGCAGGGCGGCCACGACACGGGGTTGCCCCGCGTCACCCCGTACAAGAACTACCTGGCCTGGCTCGCCGAGCAGGACCGCGCCGGCGCCGAGGAGGCCTGGCGCCGCGCCCTCGACGGCGTCGACGAGCCCAGCCTCGTCGCCCCCGAGGCCGCCGGACGCGCACCGGAGCCGCCGGAGCGGACCATCACCGAGCTGGACGAACGCACCACCCGGAAGCTCACCCGCGCGGCCCGGCGGCACGGCGTCACGCTGAGCACCGTCCTGCAAGGCGCGTGGGGTCTGGTCCTGGGGCGGCTGCTCGGCTCGAACGACGTCGTGTTCGGCGCGACCGTCTCGGGCCGTCCACCCGAACTGCCCGGCATCGAGCAGATGATCGGGCTGTTCATCAACACGCTGCCGATCCGCGTCCGCTACCGGATGGACGAGTCGCTGGGCACGCTGCTGGAACGGCTCCAGGACGAGCAGACCGAACTCCTCGCCCACCATCACCTGGGCCTCACCGACATCCAGCGTGCGGCGGGGCACGGCGGCGCGCTGTTCGACACGATGACGGTGCTGGAGAACTACCCGTTCGACCCGGCCTCGATGGACAGCTCCCTCAACGGCGTCCGCATCGCCGCAGCCGACTCCTACGACGCGACCCACTTCCCCCTGTCGTTCGTCGTCGCGCCCGGCGAGAGGCTGTCGCTGCGGCTGCACTACCGGCCCGACGTGTACGGACGGCCCGTCGTCGAAGCGCTCCTGGCCCGCGTCCGCCGCTTCTTGGAGGCGTTCGCCGAGGACGCGGAGCAGCTGATCGGCGCCGTGGGTCTCCCCACGGACACCGAACGCGCGGCGCTCACCGCCTGGAACGACACGGCCGGCGACCTCCCGACCGGCACGCTCCCGGCCCTGATGGAGCGGCAGGCCGCCCGCACCCCCGGCGAAACCGCCCTCGTCTGCGGCGACGCACGCCTCACCTACGCGGAGCTGAACGAGCGCGCCAACCGCCTCGCGCACGAACTCATCGCGCGGGGGATCGGCCCTGAAGACCGTGTCGCGCTCGTCCTCCCGCGCACGCCGGAGATCGTCGTGGCGATTCTGGGCGTGCTGAAGGCGGGCGCCGCCTACGTCCCGATCGACCCCGAGTACCCGCCCGACCGCATCGCCTACATGCTGGACGACTGCCGCCCGGCCCTCACCGTCAGGGCCGGCGACTTCCCGGACACCGCCGGACGGCCCGCGGACGACCCGGCCGATGCCGACCGCGTGAGGCCGCTGCGGACCGGCAACGCCGCATATGTCATCTACACCTCGGGCTCGACCGGCCGCCCCAAGGGCGTGACCATCCCGCACACGGGCGTGCTGAACTACTTCGAGGCGCACCGGGACACGTTCATCGACCCCGCGATCGAGGCCGCAGGCGGGCGCAGGATGCGGTTCGCGCACCTGGCGTCGTTCTCGTTCGACACGTCCTGGATGGGTCTGCTGTGGATGATGCACGGCCACGAGCTGCACCTCATCGACGACGAAACCCGCCGCGATGTGGAGGCGTACACCGCCTACGTGGCGCGCGCGCACATCGACCTGGTGAACACGACCCCGTCGCACTTCAGCACGCTGCGCGAAGCGGGCCTGCTGAACGATGACGGACGGCACCTGCCTACACAGCTGCTCCTCGGCGGCGAGGCCATCGGCGAGGCGCTGTGGGCGGACCTCCGCGCGATCCCCGGCCTCACCACGCGCAACCTCTACGGGCCGACCGAATCCACGATCGACACGATGAACCGGGTCGTCGCGGACGGCGAGCGCCCGTCGGTCGGCGGCCCCTACCGCAACGTCCGCTGCTACGTCCTGGACACCGCGCTCCAGCCCGCGCCGGTCGGCGTCCCCGGCGAGCTGTACCTCGCGGGCGCGCAGCTCGCACGCGGCTACCTCGGCCGGCCCGGCCTGACCGCAGAACGGTTCGTCGCGGACCTGTTCGGTGCGCCCGGCGACCGCATGTACCGTACCGGCGACCTGGCCCGATGGCTCCCGGACGGGACGATCGAGTACCTCGGCCGCACCGACGACCAGGTCAAGATCCGCGGCTTCCGGGTCGAGCCCGGCGAGGTCGAGAACGTCCTCGCCGGATGTGCGGGCGTCGCGCAGGCCGCCGTCGTCGTCCGCGAGGACCGCCCCGGCGACAAGCGCCTCGCCGCCTACCTCGCCGGCACCGGCATCGACGTCCCCGCCGTGCGGCGGTTCGCGGCGGAACGGCTGCCCGACCACATGGTCCCGTCGTTCACGGTCGTGGACGCGCTGCCGCTCACCGTGAACGGCAAGCTGGACCGGGCCGCGCTGCCCGCGCCCGACACCGGCGCGTCCGTCGGCCGCGCGCCGCGCTCCCCGCAGGAGGAGATCCTCTGCGGCCTGTTCGCCGAGATCCTCGGCGTCGCGAGGGTCGGCGTCGACGACGGGTTCTTCGACCTCGGCGGCGACTCGCTCACCGCGACCCGCCTCGTCAGCAGGATCCGCTCCGCGCTGGGCGTGGAACTGCCCGTCCGCGCGCTGTTCGAGGCGCCGACCGCCGCCGGCCTCGCCGAACGGCTCGCGGGCGCCGCCGGCGGCGTGCGGCCGCCGCTCGCCCGGGCCGAACGCCCCGACATCGTGCCGCTGTCGTACGCGCAGCAGCGGCTGTGGTTCCTCAACCGCCTCGATGGCCGTGGGGCCGGAGACGCCTCCGCGACGTTCAACATGCCGATCGCGCTGCGGCTCAACGGGGCCCTCGACCGCGACGCGCTCCGCGACGCGCTCGCCGACGTGGTCGCCCGGCACGAGTCGCTCCGCACGATCTTCCCGGACGGGTCGGGCAGGCCCCGGCAGCTCGTCCTCGACCCGGCCGCCGCCCGTCCCCGCCTCGACATCACCGAAACCGGCGAGGCCGCGCTGCCGATGGCGCTCGCCGCCGCCGTCGGGCAGGGCTTCGACCTGTCCGTCGAGCCGCCGCTGCGGGCCCGGCTGTTCGCGCTCGGCGGCGACACCCACGTCCTGATGCTGGTCCTGCACCACATCGCCGCGGACGGCTGGTCGATGGCGCCGCTCGCCCGCGACGTGATCCTCGCCTACGCGGCCCGCTCGCAAGGACGGGAACCGCAGTGGGCGCCGCTGCCCGTCCAGTACGCCGACTACACGCTCTGGCAGCGCGAGCTGTTCGGCTCCGAGGACGACCCCGGCAGCCTGATCTCCAAGCAGATCGCCTACTGGCGGG
>NZ_JBQQBP010000053.1:0-5376 GCF_052245875.1 Actinomadura sp. 3N407 | reverse complement strand
AGTCCGGCGGCGTCCTACTCTCCCACACAGTCTCCCGTGCAGTACCATCGGCGCTGAAGGGCTTAACTTCCGGGTTCGGGATGGGACCGGGTGTTTCCCCCTCGCCAAAACCACCGAACATCTCAACGCACCACCCGAAACCACAGGGCAGGCAAGTCAACATTCACGAGCCAGGCTCGACAAACCATCTTCTGTTATGTGCGGGTTGCTCGGGTTGTTTCCTGAGAACCACACAGGGACGCGAACACACTCTCTGCTCATACAGCGATCCGGATTGAACGCATTGTGTGTTCAAGCCACTCGGCCTATTAGTACCGGTCGACTCCACACGTTACCGCGCTTCCATCCCCGGCCTATCAACCCAATCGTCTCTTGGGGGCCTTACCCCACCGAAGTGGGAGGGAGAACTCATCTCGAGGAAGGCTTCCCGCTTAGATGCTTTCAGCGGTTATCCCGACCGAACGTAGCCAACCAGCCGTGCCCCTGGCGGGACAACTGGCACACCAGAGGTTCGTCCGTCCCGGTCCTCTCGTACTAGGGACAGACCCTCACAATTCTCCTACGCGCGCAGCGGATAGGGACCGAACTGTCTCGCGACGTTCTAAACCCAGCTCGCGTGCCGCTTTAATGGGCGAACAGCCCAACCCTTGGGACCTACTCCAGCCCCAGGATGCGACGAGCCGACATCGAGGTGCCAAACCATCCCGTCGATATGGACTCTTGGGGAAGATCAGCCTGTTATCCCCGGGGTACCTTTTAGCCGTTGAGCGACACCACTTCCACACGTAGGTGCCGGATCACTAGGCCCTGCTTTCGCACCTGCTCGACACGTCCGTCTCACAGTCAAGCTCCCTTGTGCCCTTACACTCGCCACCTGATTGCCAACCAGGCTGAGGGAACCTTTGGGCGCCTCCGTTACACTTTAGGAGGCAACCGCCCCAGTTAAACTACCCACCAGGCACTGTCCCCCACCCGGATACACGGGCGCGGGTTAGACGCTCAAAACGACCAGAGTGGTATTTCACCAACGACTCCACCGACACTGGCGTGCCGGCTTCACAGTCTCCCACCTATCCTACACAAGACGCTCCAAACGCCAATGCCAAGCTATAGTGAAGGTCCCGGGGTCTTTCCGTCCTGCTGCGCGAAACGAGCATCTTTACTCGTACTGCAATTTCGCCGGGCCTGTGGTTGAGACAGCGGGGAAGTCGTTACGCCATTCGTGCAGGTCGGAACTTACCCGACAAGGAATTTCGCTACCTTAGGATGGTTATAGTTACCACCGCCGTTTACCGGCGCTTAGATTCTCAGCCTCGACCCCAAAAAGGTCTAACCGGTCCTCTTAACGTTCCGGCACCGGGCAGGCGTCAGTCCGTATACAGCGTCTTACGACTTCGCACGGACCTGTGTTTTTAGTAAACAGTCGCTTCCCCCTGGCCACTGCGACCACACCCAGCTCCGAAGGAAAACTCCATCACCGAACGTGGCCCCCCTTCTCCCAAAGTTACGGGGGCAATTTGCCGAGTTCCTTAACCACAGTTCACCCGATCGCCTTGGTATTCTCTACCTGACCACCTGAGTCGGTTTGGGGTACGGGCCGCCAGTACACTCGCTAGAGGCTTTTCTCGACAGCATGGGATCACTCACTTCACCTAAAACGGCTCGGCATCACATCTCACCCACATACGGCATGCGGATTTACCTGCACACCGGGCTACATGCTTACCCCAGGACAACCACCGCCTGGGCTGAGCTACCCTCCTGCGTCACCCCATCACTCACCTACTACCCCCTCGGACCGACCGCTAGGCCCAACCAGCACCCGAAGGCACCGGCCAGGATTCAGGGTCTTAGCATCAGAGGATTCAGCGTTGGCGCATACCAGCGGGTACGGGAATATCAACCCGTTGTCCATCGACTACGCCTGTCGGCCTCGCCTTAGGTCCCGACTTACCCTGGGCGGATTAGCCTGCCCCAGGAACCCTTGGTCATCCGGCGCACACGTTTCTCACGTGTGATTCGCTACTCATGCCTGCATTCTCACTCCCGCAGCCTCCACCACTCGATCACTCGGCGGCTTCGCCGGCTACAGGACGCTCCCCTACCCATCAGACCCCAAAGGATCCAATGCCACGGCTTCGGCGGTGTGCTTGAGCCCCGCTACATTGTCGGCGCGGAATCACTTGACCAGTGAGCTATTACGCACTCTTTCAAGGATGGCTGCTTCTAAGCCAACCTCCTGGTTGTCACGGCAACTCCACATCCTTTCCCACTTAGCACACGCTTAGGGGCCTTAGCCGATGATCTGGGCTGTTTCCCTCTCGACTACGAAGCTTATCCCCCGCAGTCTCACTGCCACGCTCTCACTTACCGGCATTCGGAGTTTGGCTGACGTCAGTAACCTTGTAGGGCCCATCAGCCATCCAGTAGCTCTACCTCCGGCAAGAAACACGCAACGCTGCACCTAAATGCATTTCGGGGAGAACCAGCTATCACGGAGTTTGATTGGCCTTTCACCCCTAACCACAGGTCATCCCCCAGGTTTTCAACCCTGGTGGGTTCGGGCCTCCACACCGTCTTACCGGCGCTTCACCCTGCCCATGGCTAGATCACCCCGCTTCGGGTCTACAGCATGCGACTAAAAACGCCCTATTCAGACTCGCTTTCGCTACGGCTACCCGCCACCGGTTAACCTCGCCACACACCATAACTCGCAGGCTCATTCTTCAAAAGGCACGCCATCACCAACCAGAACCACAAGTGATCCCGGAGGAGGCTCTGACGGCTTGTAGGCACACGGTTTCAGGTACTCTTTCACGACCCCTCACCGGGGCACTTTTCACCATTCCCTCACGGTACTGATCCGCTATCGGTCACCAGGAAGTATTCAGCCTTACCACGTGGTCGTGGCAGATTCACACAGGATTTCACGGGCCCCGTGCTACTCGGGAACACACCCAAGAGACATCGCAGTTTCGTCTACCGGACTCTCACCGTCTACGGTCGGCCTTCCCATGCCATTCGACTACCACGATACTTTGTAACTCTTCGACCCAGCGGCAGCCAGATCAAGGCGGTCCCACAACCCCGCACACGCAACGCCTGCCGGCTATCACACGCGCACGGTTTAGGCTCCTCCGCTTTCGCTCACCACTACTCACGGAATCACTATTGTTTTCTCTTCCTGCGGGTACTGAGATGTTTCACTTCCCCGCGTTCCCACCAACCGCCCTATACATTCAGACGGCGGCGACACCCCATGACGAGTGCCAGGTTTCCCCATTCGGAAATCCCCGGATCAAAGTCTGGTTGCCGACTCCCCGAGGCATATCGCAGGCTCCCACGTCCTTCATCGGCTCCTGATGCCAAGGCATCCACCGTATGCCCTTAAAAACTTGAACACACAAAACGATCAAAACAAATCGCAGACAAGACCCCGCCCCACCCGAAAACAAACCGGGAAGAACAAGATCTCGCCAGAGATGCTCGCGTCCACTGTGCAGTTCTCAAAAAACAACCGGGCCCACCAAAACCACACCCCCGCGAAGAGGTGCGGCCCCGGCCCCGCAATCCGAAGAAACGTACCCGTTCCCTCAGGACCCAACAGCGTGTCCACCAGCCCACCCACCCGGAGCTCGCCGTTCCCACTCCCCGCAGACCCTGAAGTCCACGCGACGGTACTTGCCGAGCCGCACAGGCGGCCTGGTGAGTAGCCAGTGCTCCACATCCATGAGCAGCCACCTGACGGACATCCGCCGTCAACGATGGCCACCGGCCCGCGCATCCACCCCCGCAGGGGAAGATCCACGCCGGCCAGCTTGTGCTCCTTAGAAAGGAGGTGATCCAGCCGCACCTTCCGGTACGGCTACCTTGTTACGACTTCGTCCCAATCGCCGGCCCCACCTTCGACCGCTCCCCCCACACAAGGCGGTTGGGCCACGGGCTTCGGGTGTTGCCGACTTTCGTGACGTGACGGGCGGTGTGTACAAGGCCCGGGAACGTATTCACCGCAGCGTTGCTGATCTGCGATTACTAGCGACTCCGACTTCACGAAGTCGAGTTGCAGACTTCGATCCGAACTGAGACCGGCTTTAAGGGATTCGCTCCACCTCACGGTATCGCAGCCCTCTGTACCGGCCATTGTAGCATGTTTGCAGCCCAAGACATAAGGGGCATGATGACTTGACGTCATCCCCACCTTCCTCCGAGTTGACCCCGGCGGTCTCCCATGAGTCCCCACCACAATGTGCTGGCAACATGGAACGAGGGTTGCGCTCGTTGCGGGACTTAACCCAACATCTCACGACACGAGCTGACGACAGCCATGCACCACCTGTCACCGGCCCAAAAAGGACCCCGCATCTCTGCGGGTTTTCCGGCGATGTCAAGCCTTGGTAAGGTTCTTCGCGTTGCGTCGAATTAAGCAACATGCTCCGCCGCTTGTGCGGGCCCCCGTCAATTCCTTTGAGTTTTAGCCTTGCGGCCGTACTCCCCAGGCGGGGCGCTTAATGCGTTAGCTGCGGCGCGGAATCCGTGGAAGGACCCCACACCTAGCGCCCAACGTTTACGGCGTGGACTACCAGGGTATCTAATCCTGTTCGCTCCCCACGCTTTCGCTCCTCAGCGTCAGTACAGGCCCAGAGAACCGCCTTCGCCACCGGTGTTCCTCCCGATATCTGCGCATTTCACCGCTACACCGGGAATTCCATTCTCCCCTACCTGCCTCTAGTCTGCCCGTATCCACCGCAGACCCACAGTTAAGCCGTGGGCTTTCACGACAGACGCGACAAACCGCCTACGAGCTCTTTACGCCCAATAATTCCGGACAACGCTTGCGCCCTACGTATTACCGCGGCTGCTGGCACGTAGTTAGCCGGCGCTTCTTCTGCAGGTACCGTCACATAAGCTTCGTCCCTGCTGAAAGAGGTTTACAACCCGAAGGCCGTCATCCCCCACGCGGCGTCGCTGCGTCAGGCTTCCGCCCATTGCGCAATATTCCCCACTGCTGCCTCCCGTAGGAGTCTGGGCCGTGTCTCAGTCCCAGTGTGACCGGTCGCCCTCTCAGGCCGGTTACCCGTCGTCGCCTTGGTAGGCCATCACCCCACCAACAAGCTGATAGGCCGCGAGCCCATCCCCAACCGAAAAACTTTCCACCCACACACCATGCGGTGATGAGTCATACCCGGTATTAGACCCAGTTTCCCAGGCTTATCCCGAAGTCAGGGGCAGGTTGCTCACGTGTTACTCACCCGTTCGCCGCTCGAGTACCCCCAAAGGGGCCTTTCCGCTCGACTTGCATGTGTTAAGCACGCCGCCAGCGTTCGTCCTGAGCCAGGATCAAACTCTCCATTAAGGCACAACGACCAACCAGAGAAC
>NZ_JBQQBP010000052.1:0-5876 GCF_052245875.1 Actinomadura sp. 3N407 | reverse complement strand
CCATGCGGACGATCTCGTCCTTGTGCTCCTGGGTGAAATGCCGCCTCTGTCGTGCCAACGGCCTTCCTTTCCGGTTCTCTCCCCAACTCTAGTTGGGGCCCTGTCCGGAAGATCCGGGGCACCTCAGGGCGATGTTGCGGGCACCGAACTGCACCGTGCCGAACCGGTCAGAGGCGACGTGGTCGTACGGGGAGGCCGCCCAGGTGAGCAGCAGGGCGGCCAGGCCCGTCAGGATCATCGCGGCCAGGCCGACGAACGCCATCCTGCCGATCAGCCAGCGGCGGCGGGTCACACTCTGGTTCCACACCAGCCGGTGGGTGCCGAGTTCCAGTTCCCGGGCGATCAGCGGTGCTCCCCAGAACGCGCCGATGACGACGGGGATCAGCCCGAGTCCGGCGGCCAGGAACAGCAGTGTGTTCCGGTAGGTGCCCTGGAACTGGCTGCTTGCCTGGGCGCAGCCGACGGTGTCGGTGCACCGGGACCTGTAGGCGTCGTGGGCGCTCCGGATGTCCATGCCCAGGTACAGCAGGTAGCCGGCGATCAGAGCGAGTCCGACGGCGCCGGCGAGCACCTGGAGGCGGAACTGCCGCCAGTTCAACCAGATCATCGCGCTCCCTCCCCGGCCACGGCGCCGGCCCGGGCGACGGGCGTGTCGGCCCGCGACATGTAACCGAGCACCAGCTCTTCGAGCGTGACGGGCCCGGCCCGGAACGGGATCTTCGGCGGCGGGAGGTCGGTGCGCACGATCGCGCTGCCATGCCGGGTGCCCTGCTCCATCCGGATGGCCTCGACACCGGCGGGCAGCTGGTCGAGTTCGCCGTGGGGCGCGACCAGCCGGTGATGGCCGGCCAGCAGGTCCCGGACGTCGCCGGCGACCTGGACCCGCGAGTCGCACAGCACGATGAGGTAGTCGCAGACCTGCTCGATGTCACCGAGCAGGTGCGACGACAGCACGGCGCTGGCGCCGAGTTCGGCGACGAACTCCATCAGGTTCACCAGGAACCCCTGGCGCGCCAGCGGGTCCAGCGCGGCGGCCGGCTCATCGAAGATCAGCAGTTCGGGGCGTTTGGCGGCGGCGATCGTCAGCGCCAACTGTGCGCGCTGACCGCCCGACAGCCGTCCCGCCTTCTGGCCCGGGTTCAGCGCGACCTGCGCGATGCGCCGCTCGGCCAGGCCCTGGTCCCAGGACGGGTTCAGGTGCGCGCCCAGACGCAGATGGTCGGCCACGCTGAACCATGGGTACACCGGAGTGTTCTGCGCAACGAACCCGACCCGGGCCAGGTGCGCGGCGCTCGCCGCCGGCCGGGACCCCAGGACGCGCAGCGAGCCCGACGTCGGCTCCAGCAGCCCGCAGGCCAGGTTCAACAGAGTCGACTTGCCGGCCCCGTTCGGACCTACCAGCCCCACGACGCGACCGGCCGGAATGCGCAGATCGACGTCGCTCAACGCCTCCCGGCGGCCATACCTTTTCGTCAATCCCTCGGCGTGCAGGACCGGGATCGGATTCTCATGCGACATGACAGCATCGTCGGTAACGGCGCCACCTCAGATCACCAGCCCAAAGCACGGTTCACGCCGACGGTGATCGTACTTTCGGCTGGTTCGACGCCAAGCGCTTCGTCGGACTTGCGCCCGCATGATCGTCACCTTCGGTCTGCAGACCGACGCCAAGATCCCTGTTGGGTGCGGAAGCCAGCTGGTGTTCACTGAGCACGGCGCCCGCAGAGTGCATCTGCCCATCGTGCTCGGCGAGTGCCTGGTCCACTACAACCTCGCGCGGGTCCGCCGAGGCCGCGTCGACGGCGGGACGCGCGAGCAGTTCGGGCCAGGCCACCGCCAGCCGGCCCGACCCTGAAGGCGTCGGGATTCTTACGCACCGCGGCGCCGTTGAGGCGGACCGCCTGCTCGGTCGCGTGGCCGGTGAGCGGGAGGACGCCGTACTGGTACGCCGCACCGACGACGATCATGTTCGCGGGCATGTCGTCGTCGAAGAACCGCTCGGCCAGCGTCTATCGCCAGGAGGTTGGACGGCCCGGTGATCTCGGCGAGGCGCGTTCGCAGGCCCTGCCAGGCGGGGGGCCGGGTCGTCGCGGGGCGCCGGGCGGGCTCGCGGAGGACACGCTGCCGGTTGACCATTCTCATCACCAGACGGCATTGAGAGCGCTACGGCGCGCTCGAAAGCGGCCGTGGCATTTCGCGCTTCGATGGGCGGGGGCGCCGGGCTTGGTCCAGTGCGGCGAGGACCGCACTCAACCGTTCGTCGAGCGGACCGTCGAGTTCCACGACCGGGACGTCCGCCCAGGCGTCCAGCGGGTCGGCGTAGACCAGTTCCACCAGCGCGTCATTCATCTCCGATCGCAACCCAGGCATCTCCGCAGCCGGCAGAACCTGCTCCGTCTCCGGCGTGATCAGCGTGATCACGAGTAGGTCCAGGCTCGCGAAAGCCGACTGGAGCACTGCGGCGTCGGCCTCCTCTGCGGAGTCCGCCCCGATCGCGGTCATATAGGCGAGATAGTCCAGCGGCGTCCGGTCGAAGACGACTCCGGGCAGCGGCGGCGTTGTCAGGCTCTGCACCGAGCGCGCCAGCAGTGTCCGGTAATCCTCAAGCGATGGCGGGAACCCGAACTCATGCCCCTCTTCCTCAAGCAGATAGTACGGCTCGTCCGCCGTCACGTGACCGGGCAGGCGCGCGCACAGCGCCCGGGCCAGCGTCGTTTTCCCGGTTCCGTGAGTCCCGGAGATCCCGACTCTCATCTGCGGCTCCTGTCTCCTGCGGAGGCGGGCGCGGAGATCTTACGGCTACCACGGGCCCTGCGAGTCACGCGTGACCTGAGGGTGGCAGCGCACCGCGCCTGCCCGTCCCCTCCAGTCTCCAACACGGTCACTGAATCTCATCTACATCACCGCGCCCACGCCTGCGGCAACCGTCACTCGAACCAACGCACGATCGTTGCTGCATCTAGCGGTCGCGATCAGCCGGTCGAAGTCGTCCTCGGCCGAGCCGCTGCCAGAGTCGCGCGCGGCGGCGGATCGGATCCGTGCGGCCGCGATTGCAAGCGCAAGTCGGCGTGCACGGTCTCGGGATGCGTGGAGGCCGTTCGTGCCGCGAGGTCCTCAAAGTAGATCCAGAAGTGCAGTCTGTACTCTCGCCGCTCCGTGTAGACATACGCAGCCAGGGCGTCCCAGAGGCGCACGATGTTCGTGCCGTAGGAGCCGATGACCAAGGTCTGGTCGATCACCCCGTGTGCCACGAGTTTGGCCAGGTCGTCGTAGAACAGCCCGATGGTGTTCGCGTGGGTGCGTGCCTCATCGGACAGGCCGCGCCAGCCGCTATCGGCTGGGTGTTCATGGGCCAAAGTGGGGTAAGGGCTTGGGACGCGATGCGGCGGAGGTCTGAGGGCTTCAGTCCAGCAGGGTGCGCAGCGCCAAGCCGCCGATCTGCCGCAGCTCGTCGCGGCTGCGGCCGGCGGCCGCCTGGACGGCGATGCCGTCGGAGATCGTGTGGACGAGGGCGGCCAGGGCGGCCGGTTCGTAGCGGGAGGGCAGATCGGTGGCCTGCTCCAGGCGCCTGCGCAGCGCCGCCTCACCGGCTTTGCGCACCGCGATGGCGTCCTGGCGTACGGTGTGCGCGTCGGGTCCGCCGGCGTGCACGCTGCTGACGCACAGGCAGCCGTGGGGTGTGTTCTGGCCCGCGGTCAGGTCCACGGCTCCGTGGATCAGCTGCTCTACGACCTCGCGGCCGGTGGGCGCGTCCAGCGCGTCGGCGGTGTAGGCGCCGGGGCCGTCGAGGTAGCGGGCCAGGACCGTGCCGAACAGTTCCTCCTTGTTGCCGAAGGCGGCATAGAGGCTGGGCCTGTTGATGCCCATCGCGGCGGTCAGGTCGGTCAGCGAGGTGCCTTCGTAGCCGTACTGCCAGAACACCTCCAGCGCGCGGTCGAGTGCGGCGTCTGCGTCGAACGAGCGTGGGCGTCCGCCGGGCATGCCGTCCTCCGTGCTCTCTCCCAAGTTTTATACCTATCGGTACGTTACCTCTTGCGAGACGGTGTCGCGCTGCTCTAGTTTTGTACTGAAAGGTACACAACTAAGGGGTGGACGCATGATCCGAGTCGGAGTTGTCGGGGCCAGCGGTTGGGCGGACGGCTCGCACCTCCCCGCACTCGCCGCGATCGAGGCGTTCGAGGTGACCGCGGTCGCGACCACCAATCAGGCCAGCGCGGACCGGGCGGCCGCCGCCCATGGCGTGCGGCACGCCTTCGCCGACGCAGGCGAACTCGCCGCCCACCCCGACGTCGACCTGGTCGTCGTCTCGGTGAAGGCCTCTGGACACGCCGCCGTGATCAGGGCCGCGCTCAAAGCAGGCAAGCACGTCGTGTGCGAGTGGCCGCTGGGCGTCGACGCCGACGAAGCGAGTGAGCTGACCGAGGCCGCCACCACCGCAGGCGTCGGCCACGCGGTCGTCCTCCAGGGGCACCACTCGCCGAGCGTCCGCTTCGCCGCCGACCTGCTGGCCGAAGGCCGGATCGGCACGCTCGAATCGGTCGTGCTGGTGGCCGAGGGCGCGCCCTGGGGCGGCAGTCGAATCTGGCCGAACCTGGTGTTCGGCCTCGACCCCGCAGAGGGAACCAACATCCTGACCATCATGGCCGGCCACTTCCTTGCCGCGCTCGAACGGGTCGCGGGCCCGCTGGCCGAGGTCTCGGCACGGCTGCCCCGCATGCACGACCGCGTGCTGGTCGCCGGGACGGAGCGGACCGTGCCCAATGCCACCCCCAGCCACGTGCTGCTGCACGGACTGCTGACGAGCGGCGCCACCGCCTCCGTCGCCGTGCACGGCGGCAACGGACCCATCCAGGACGGGTTCCTGCTCAAGCTCATCGGCAGCGACGCAACATTGACCGCCACCCCAGCCCAGCGCGGAACGTTCATCCACTGGGGAGACTGGGACATCAGGATCGGAGACGACGTCCTAGCCGTGCCCGACACCTATCGCACCGTTCCCGCGGGCGTCCGGTCCGGCCCGCCGGCCAACATTGCGGCCCTCTACCAGGAGGTCGCCCGGGCCATCGCCGAAGGCCAGCAGCCGCACCCCAGTTTCGAGACCGCCTTGCGCCACCACCGGCTCCTCGCAGCCATCGAACGGTCCGCGGCCGATGGAACCGCCCAGGAAATGGGCTGTCGGTAAGGCTCGTGCAGCCAGGTACAAGCGTTTGAGTTAGCTGCATCCGGAGTGCACTGCCGGTGCGTCGGCGAATGTTGGCGGCTGTGGCATGCACCGCAAGTCCGGCCGGTCGCCCGGTCATTGTGCACGTGTGCCGACCTGGCATACGGCTGACCTGGCCGGCAAGGACAACTACCCCGTCGACCGGGAGGCGGGGACTAGGTCCTCCAGACCTTCCCCGGGATGGTGGACATGGCCCGCTACTCCCGGCACATGCTCACGCGGGTGGATCGGTATCTGGCCGGTGAGGCGGGGGATCCGCCAGTTCCTGGACATTGGCACCGGGCCGATCCGTGGCACGGCTGATGGCGGCGCTGCCGCCAGGCAGCTACCTGGCGGTCTACGACGGCACCGACACCCCAACGATCACCGGGGTCGCAGCTGTGCTTGCCGAAAGTGCGTCAGTGCAGGTGAGGGACGTAGAGTCCGACAGGCCGCGGCGGCGGGCTTGACAGTCGCAGATTAGGCCACGACACCGCGGTTGCCGCGGGATGATGGGTGGCCTGTGTTGTTGCGACCGGCCCATTTGACCGTGGTGAGGGGCCGCGCGTTTTCCGGACAGCGTCCTGATGGGTGATCTGCGGGTAGATCTACGCCGCTTGCTGTCGCTCCAGGTACTCGATGTGGACCTCAAGTGGGGTCCGGTACCCGTTCGCGG
>NZ_JBQQBP010000051.1:0-6547 GCF_052245875.1 Actinomadura sp. 3N407 | reverse complement strand
CCAGGCGGCGACGGGCCCGGGAGGACACCGGGGAGCGACTACAGACTCCAGCGCGGCCCGCTCACATCCCCATACCGGCACTTCGGACAAGCCACTTCCCGGACCCGCCACCACCCACCCTACGACCACCCTCAGCACGGCCCCTTGACACAGAGGGGAGCCATGAGAGTAAGTCCTGAAAATCGCGGGTGCCCTCAAGGACGAGTGCCGGAGAACGGGGACAGTCCCGTCGGGCGCGTCGGATACTGGGTGAGGGAGCCGCCATGAGTGAGAACCTTCTGCCTACGGGCCAAGCATGCGACAACGTGTACTTCTTGTTCGTGGACGCGGCGGGTTACTCGAGCATCACCGGCCGCAACCCGCGGGACGTCACGACCCACGCCTTCGATCTGCTCCGGGAGCGGGTGCGGGAGCGGGTCACTGAGTTGGCCCGCACGCACCACTGCTCGACGGCGGCCCTGTGGTCATGGCGCGGTGACGGTGGCCTCTTCATATTCCACGACGAAGAGGAGAGCGTCGCCCGTAACGTGGCTCTGGAGACTGGAATCTCCGTGCTCGAGACCGACCTCGTGCGGCTGCGGGCCGAGCTCGAGGCCACTGAGCTGAGGGGCACCCTGCGTATCCGAGTCGCCATCCACAAGGGGCCGATTGGACTCTCAGACGGCATCGAGACCGGGAACATCCATTCTCCGGACATCAATTTCGCGGCTCACCTGGAGGAGGTCACCCCGCCCGACTACCTGGCGATCAGCGAGGACGTCTATCGCGTCTCAGGCCCATACGCAGACCATTTTCATGCCGTGGGTATGCACGAGGGTCGGCACGTCTATATGACCCGGTCGGCCGAGAGCCCAGCCAACAGTAGGCGAGCCTGGCTGTCCACGGCAGGCCTGGACGGTGGCGACCAAGTGTCGGCGTACGGCCAGCGTCCTAGTCAGTTGGAGAAGTCCAGACTGATTGAGGCGGCCGTCGACGATGTGGTCGACCTTGGCACCGCGCTTAACACCGCTGCCGGCTTCCTGACTACGACCGAGCGACCAGCCTTCTATCGCGATGCCGTCTTGGGTCTGCTCAGGCGGGGCGGCACCTACCGATGTGTCCTGCTCGACCCTGCGAGCCAAGCAACGGAGCTTTACTCCCGGCTCTGGCAGGAAGATTTAGGCCAGAAGATCAGACGTTCCATCGAGCGGTTCAGCGCGTTCAAGGAGCGGCATGGCGCAACCGCCGAGGGGCTAAGGGTTTACCAGACTGAGGACTTCCCGGGTATGGCGGCGTTGTGTGTTGATCTGGACTCCCCGACGGCGCTCATCCTCTATTCGCCCTACCTTCTCCATGTTAAACGCGGTGCCCCGCGTTTCGAACGGGCTGACATGCCGCACTACCTGGCCACTAGCGCGGCAGACGGTATCCTGGGCAAGATCGGCGCAGCGGTCGCTGGGGCCATGGGCGATCGGATGGATCGAGTACTCTAGCGGGCTAGAAGTTCGGCAGACCAGGTCTTACGTAACTGGTGCTTTCGAGGAAGTCGCGGAGGCAGACTGCCGCCGCTCCGGCGGCGGCGTATTTCCAATCATCCCGCTTGACTGGATCACCATGGTCGCTGACACCACGGAAGACGAGCCAGGGAAGATTGCGCGCAGCCTCGGCGAAACCGTATGATTCCTGGTCTGCGGCACAGATCGTCTCATCGAATCGACGTTGCAACTCGGCGAGATAGGCGCCATCGCGAAGGACTCGCTCACCAGCGGCGATCGTCACGTTCACGGACTCGACCGACGGCCGGAACTCCGCACGGTCGAGATTTGGGCGCTGATAGTCGGGCAGTGCTTCGACGAAGGCTCTTATCTTGTCCGAGAGGCCCCGTTCCTCCGGGTTGTAAACGCCGAATCCGAACAGGTACTCACGCGGCTCCGTGTGCTCAGGGCGCGGCCTCAGACCCTCGGCGGTCATCTTCTCCGGCTCGTAGTATAAAATCTTGCGCGGAACGGCCACGTCGCCGAGGTTTAGCTTGCCCTCAAGTCCGGCGGCGATGCCAACCAGAAAGATGATCTTCGGAAGATATTGCTCTCGGATCTCGGCCACCGGTCGATGCGCGTGCACGTTCAGTGGTTTGGCCGCCTGCGTGATGACAACTGATAGGGGAGGTTCGTTCGTCGATTCGTCCCGCACGACGCTCGCCCTATAGAAGGGCTGATCGATCGGGAGGCTGCGATCTTTTTGGGCGCCGAATGCGCGGACCGTGGCCTCTAGTTCTTCGCGGAGAATGGTCAATATCGCGACGTCGAACGGCTCTTCGACCTTCGGGCAATTTGCGAGTTCACGCCAGACCTCGGTACGGCGGCGCGCCCCGAGTGACTCGATGACAGATCGATCGAAGAACGCCCGCACCTCCGGATGCAGGTCGGCGGAGCGTTCGGCGTAGTCGGCAAGCAGGAGATTGCGCTTCAATGCGTGCTTGCCGAGCTCCATGATCGAGGATTCGGCCTGATCTTCGTCGAAATCTTCGTCGAAGCGTAGAAGATGGTACAAAAGCCCCAAGCAGGCATCCCGAAGCGGCTCGGCATTCGGTGGCAACTCCGGGCTTCGCATGAACACAGGACGATCGGGAACTGGGTTTGTCATGACGGGCCCTAGAGTCGCGGGAGCTTGTACAGCGGATAAGTATCAGGAATCGGCGATTTCACGAGCGAGAAGTCGATGACCGGGATAAATGCCCGGTGCGTCAAACCGAACTCACCGAACTCGTTCCTGCGGAGGAGTCGCAGCATCGCCCTGGCCGTTCGATAGGAGGTGACGAACTCGTCCAGCATCACGAACTCGCCAAAGTTCCGCTTCCCCAGATGCCGTAGATGTCGGTGCCAGTCTTCCTGGACCGTGTTCCGCAGGTCGTGCTCGAGTTGCGTGCTATTCAGTATGTCTCGTGGAATACGCACGGTGATCTGTTTGTTCTGCCGGAGTTCTCCGAGCCGCTCCACCAGCAGTTCGATGTGCGGTTCCTGCGGTGCCACGAACACCGCATTTGGCCCGATATTAAGCCAGTTTAGGAGTTCGCCGACCTTCCATGCCAGCCAAGAGCCGTGATCGTCGAAAATCTTTTCCATGTTCGGAATGAATGGAGACCAGTTTCGCCTTTTTGGACCGAATGTCTCCTCGGTGAAGTCAGTTCTGCGCAGGATGTCCCACATGTCGAACGCGCGGAGTCCGATCTGTGAGTCTTCCTTGGGTTCCGTGTGCGGCAGGCCGATCAAGCATTGCTCGCAATAGTCCCTAGGCATCTTGTGCCGGTTGAAACTGGTGCACAAGATTTCCAGATCGGGCAGATCGTCAGGGCGTGACCACGTCTGGTCGGTCGTCATCACGGTGAGTGCCCTGGAAACCAACCTGACGCCTTGGGTGCGCAGATCATCGACGATGGACCGGAAGGTTCGCCCGGTGTGGACCACGTTGAGAACGAGGGCGGCCGGACCTTCGATTGGTTTCGCCAGGAACGGCGGGCCATCCGCCGAGAGTTCTTCAATCGTGCAGTCCGCTGCCACCGCCGCTCCGGCCACCGCCGCATGAAACTTCGGCGATCCTTTGCCGTGGCTCAGTAAAGTGAGGCGCTCGCTGGGGATCAACGGCTTCACGTCGTCCTCAACCCAGTTGCGGACGAGGTCACCAATCTCGCGCTCGGCCGCCTCGATCTCATAGTAGAAGCGGGCACAATGCGGGTCAGCCCGCGAGCTAAAGTCATAGTGCCCCGGTTTGCGGATGATCCGTGATTTGAGTCGGCTCCGCAGGTCCCGGCGGGTCGGCCGGAGCAGGTTGCGGTAGTCGGGCCGCGAATCCTCTGGAATGCGCCGCGGCATCGAGTCCCCAGCGTCAGCCACGACTGTGAGTCGTGACTCACCTTCGTCGTCCTCTTCACTGTCGAGCCAGAACTGTGATGTCGGCGGAGGTATGAAGGGAAGCATGATCGCGATGCGGCGACGTTCGCCGTCCCTCAGCCACTGGGCTGCGACCTCGGCGATATGCCGAAGGAAGTTCTCACGGAACTGGTGATAGTGGTTGTCCGCGAGATCGAAGATGATCAAGGATAGCCGGCTCTTGGGCTCCACCGGAGGTCGCAGCAGCCTCCGGATGTCACCGGGCGTTTCGGTCATCTGCTCCGGAGTGAGGTAGATGCTGTCATGGGGCATCTCAACTTGTGGCTTGCGCTCGTCGAGAAGCCACTTCCCGAGGAAGTAGTAGGCATCGTGGCGATCTGGGGGGACCTTCTCGACGGATGCCCGGGGGGCACGGATGTAGTAGGGAAAGACATTGTAATCAGTCATCGCGGAGTGGCAGTCGGACGGTCACAATGGTGCCAGTAAGTGCTGGCAGATCGTCCCGAATCTCGACCAAGTATGGCTCTTCCTGATTCGGGCGCGAGAGGCTCAGCCGGGTGTGCATGCAGCGAAGCTCAACACTTCCGTGGAAATGATCGACGGCCGCCTTGTATAGAGCATAAAGGCCGTAGCCCCAGTCCATCCGGGCCGCTAGCGATGACTGCGGACTTCCCGGGCCCTCACCGACGGGCTTGGTCGTGATTCCCGGTAACAGGCTAGCCAGCAGGAGTTCCGCGTCGGACGCGCGGGGCTCCGGTGTCCAGTCCGAGTGATAGGTCTCGGCGCTCATCGATGGGCTAGGGGTCTGCATGGTGAAATAATCCACGCTGTCCGGGGGCCACACTCTTAGTTTTCCGCCCTGATCAAGGCAGAAGCGTAAGTTGTCGATGATCGACGTGCCGTCATCCCAGGCCGCAATAGTCAATGCGGGCGTCTCCAGTTCCGAAGACATTTCGCGAAGCTTAAGTTGCGAGGCGACGACGGCGATTGAAGGCGCCGGATGCTCCATGATATTCGACACCAGTTCCTGCACGATTACCCGCGAGACCTCAATAGCCTGACCGTGAAGGACGGATCTTAGCAACTGGACCATCGCATAGCCGCGCCAGTGGCCGGTCTCCTGTTCTAACATGCGCGTCAGGCTGTAGGCATCGTCGGGGCGATGCGCGGACAATCCGAAATGATGTTGCTCTTCGAGGAGAGCCAACACACTTGCCTGGGCACTTGTCGGCGTTATCGAGCTTATTGGCGCATCCACGGACCGAGCAGTGAAGTATCGAAGATCGCTTCGATCTACCATGAGCCGAAACGGCGTCCGCATCACTTTTTCGAGAGCGGCAGGAAAGCGGGCCTGACGGAGCAGGTGCCGCGCTTGCGGATCACTAGGAAGTCTTACTGAGATCTTCCGCCCGGCGTTACGCCAGCCCGCGACGAGGGCGAGCAGCTGTACTAGACCGACCGTGTCGAAGCTGGTCGCAGCACTGAGATCCAAATCGGCCGAGGTCTCTCGGTCCTCTCCGGCAGGGCTGAGGAGACCCGCCTCAATGCTCGCCACGTTCACGTGATCCACAAAACTTAACGACGCAGGCATGGTCCTCCCTGGAGGCGGTCCAGTAACGTACTGCCAGTTGTGAAAGTACCCTCTATGGGGCTGGAGCGCACGCGGTATTTAGTCATGAATCGCTGGTTGTGTGGCCGGTTATTGCCAGATACCGGATCGGCGGGCGAGGAGTGCTTCGGAGTGGGCTGGCAGAGACCTGTCGAGCGGCGCATCCCGTCCGGCGGCCCCAGCACATCGACGACAGGGAGGTAGGTTCGAGCCGGGCGAGCTCTCTGGATCGGCACCACCTGTCTCTACCTGAGCGCCTCGCCAACCCGGACCGCACAGCCGGCCCAAGTGTCAGGCGGTGCTCGGCATCTTCCTCAAGACCAAGGTGCGGACCCGTCTTGTGCTGTGAAGAATGATCGTTTCGCCCTCGGCCACCAAGTTGTGTTGTGCTTTCCCTGACATCGTGGAGACCGAACCTTGGAGAAGGTTAGGTCGTTGGATACCAAGAGACGCTCCTTCAACCCGGAGGCCCGAGCCGGAGCGGTGCGCATCGTGCAGAAGACCGGCTGGCCGGTCGCGCGGGTGGTGCGTGATGCGGGGATCAACGAGTACACGCTGCACAACTGGGGGCGTCCCATCGCGGGTTGTTGATCCATCTGCCCGAGAGATTTGGAACGTCCGGACATCGGCAGAAGAGGATGTTCCCTCACGGCATCCCGAGCGGCCATCACAAGCTTCCTGGCAGGCGGCAGGGTTCAGCCAGGTATACGGCGTTGGGCCATGCGAGGACGGCTCCGTCGCAGAGCCGCGCCGGCGCCCGTCGCGCGAAGAGCGGGCATACCACAGCGCGATCAATGCTGGCCCGCGCCACCACAACGAAGAGGGACAGCGCCCACGACTCGACCCTCATCGCCGTTGGCTTCTTCCGCGGCCTCGCCACGCGGGGCCTGAAGTCGTACGAATACAGGTGGCGAGCAGTCCGTGGTCGCGTCCGTACGAAGCCTCAGAGGGTTGTTTGTTAGGGATTGCTCGGTTTTGTGGTGAAGAGTCCGGGTTCGGGTTCAGTGGCGAGGTCTCGGCCGACGAGGCGCTTGAGTTTGGCGCGGACGCCTTCGACGATGTTCTTGCTGGT
>NZ_JBQQBP010000050.1:0-8311 GCF_052245875.1 Actinomadura sp. 3N407 | reverse complement strand
GCCTGCCGGTCTCCTGCACGATGCGCACCGCTCCGGCCCGGAACTCCGGATCGAACGAGCGTCTCTCGGTATCCAACGACCCAACCTTCTCCCAGGTTCGGTCTCCACGATCTCAGGGGAAGCGCAGCGAGCCGATCATCCTTTTGCGCCAGACGCCCCGCTCGCTCGACGAGTACCGCGAGGTCCAGCCGATGTTGGCAAGGAACCGTCGAGCCATTGCGATGGACATGTACGGGTTCGGCATGTCGGCGAAGCCGCCAACGAAAGACCAGACGATCGAGCAGTACGCCGCCGGTGTGGTCACGGCCGTTCCAAGATCATGAGGTGAGGTCCAGGATGGTGAGGGTCTGGTCATGTAGCGGCCGGCCCATCGGGTGGCTTCGGTGATGTCGGTGCGTCCGGCCAGGCGGATGGTGCCGTTGGCGAGGTTGCGCAGGGAGGCCAGGACGCGGGGGCCGGAGCGGGTGCGGGCGCGGGAGTGGTCCTCGCGCCGGAGGGTGTCGCGGATCCAGTGCAGGACCTGCACGGCCCAGTGGCTTTGGACGTGGGTGGCCAGGGCGGCGGCGCTGGCCTGGGTGTGGCCGGCGATGCCGAGTTGGGCGACGGCGGAGATGGGGGTGCCGTCGAGGGCGGTGACGTACCGCTCGATCAGGAAGACCTGGCCGATGTGCGGGAACGGCAGGTCGTCGGGGGCGGGCAGGACCTGGATGGTGGGGGTGGTGACGCGTCCGTGGCCTTTGTCGACGCTGGTGTGGGCGACCTCGGTGTCTTTCCAGGGCAGGGCGTCCAGGGCCTCGAACAGCGCCTTGCGGTTCTCCTTGACCGGGAACACGAAGTGGCCGCCGTGGTCGTGGATGTAGGTGGCGGTGGCCTTCACGGTGTGCAATGCGTCGGCCGTGATGACCCTGCCGGTCAGGTCGATCTGCTCTAGTACCCGCTGTGCGAGGCGGACTTCCTCGGTCTTGGCGCCGTCCCACCTCGGCCTGGGCGGCGACGACCGCCGGGCCGCCGGGGGTGCCCGCCAGCGCCGCGAGCAGGTGCAACTGGTTGCCGTCGGCGTCCTTGGCGCCACGGACGGTCTTACCGTCCAGCGGGACTTGCATCGGCATCTCCTCCTGGCCCTCCTGCCCGGTGGCGGCGCAGCTGGTGAGCAGGTTGTTCATCAGCCACGTGCCGATCGCGGCGTCCAGGGCGTGGGCGTCGGTGCCCGTCAGTACCCTCCAGATCGTGGTCTTGCCCGGTGGCCCGGCCCGGGCGGCTCCGGCCCGCATGTACAGATCGGCCAGGACGTCGCCGGGCACGTCGGCGACCCATCCGGCGATCGCGGTGTAGCCCTTCATGCCCGCCGCAGTCGCCGCAGCGGCGAGCGCGAGCACCGCCGCCACCGGATGCCCCCGGCCCTGACCGGATCGTCCGTCCAGCACATCACCCAACAGTTCCAGCAGGTCACGGCACGCCTGGGCAAGAGGAACGGTGAGAGCCCGAGACATCTGCCCCGGCTCCGCGAGCATGGTGGCACACTGGGCCATGACGAAGCTCCGGCAGCTTGTGGATCTGTAGGAAGACCCTTGCTAACCGGGGCTTCGTCCCGTTGTGGAGCCGACACGCCACCAGTGATCAGATCGCGACATACCGCGATACGGCACAGCTCATCCACCACTCACGATCTTGGAACGGCCGTGCCGGTGTGGTCGCGCTCGCCGACGCCCTTGGACTTGAGAAGTTCGCCCTCATGGGCCACCACACGGGCATGTTCGTGGCCTCCGAGGTCGCGTTGGCCGTGCCGCACAGGGTCACCGCTGTTGTCCTCTCTGCCGGCGCGTACGCCGACGCGGAGTACCGCGAGGCCACGACCCGGGAGATGGACACAGGCGGCACCCGCGAGGGTGGCTCCGAGGTCGACGTTGACGTCGCCGAAATCCTGGAGGACGGCAGTCACCTGGTGACCCTGTGGGCGAAGCGGTATCCCCTCTATCCGAAGAATCGCCCGGACATCCTCAACCGCTTCATCCGCGACTGCTTGGCACCGGGCGTCGACCCGGCCGAGGGCCACTACGCCTGCGCTCGATATGTGATGGAGGAGCGGGTCGGGCTGGTGACGGCACCGGCGCTCATCCTTGCCGCCACCGAGGACCCGGTGTCCTACCCGCACACCGACAAGGTCGCCAAGGTCTACGTCAACGCGAAGTTCGTGGAGGTGGCGGAGATCGAGGGGGGCCCGATCCCGCTGATGGAGCAGAAGGCGCCCGAGGTCGTCGAGGTCGTAGAGGCGTTCCTCGACCGTGTAGGCGCCTGATCAGCGCCATCGGTGAGAACGGAGACCCGCCCACTAATCCGGCAGCCGGTACGAGGTGGTTCGGTGGCATCGAACGCAGTCCGACGGCCCATCACTGCACGAGCGCACCCTCCGCGGGCGGCAGATCCCGTGCCGGGCTGGACGCCCTGCGGTCGACACGGGGGGTGTCCCTATGGGATTCGTCAAGCCGCTCGGGCGGCGGGTTTGCGTGAGGGCTGGTAGGGCTGCTTGTCGCGGAGCATGGCGTAGATGACGTCTGAGCGGCGGCGGGCCAGGCAGATGAGGGCGGCGTTGTGTTTCTTGCCCTCGGCTCTCTTGCGGTCGTAGTAGGCCCTGCTCAGCGGGTCGGAGAGGGAGGCGAACGCGGCCAGGAACATAGCGCGTTTGAGAGCCTTGTTGCCGCCCTTGGGTGGGTGTTCGCCCTTGATGGAGGATCCGGAGCGGCGGGTGACGGGGGCCGGTCCGGCGTAGGCGGCCAGGTGCCCGGGGGTCGCGAACGCCGCGATGTCGCCGATCTCCAGCAGGATCCGTGCGCTGGTCCTGATCCCCATACCTGGCATCGAGATCAGGACCTTGGCGAGAGGGTGCGCATCAAGGATCTCCTCCACCTGGGCCGCGACCTGTTCGCGCTGGTCATGGACCGATCGCAGGGATCGGGCCAGGTGGTGCAGGACGGTCGCGGCCGCGGTGGTGCCGGGAACGACGACGGTCTGGGCGTCCAGCGCGGTCTTGACCGCCTCGACCAGGCGTCCGGCCATGCGCGGGGCCAGCGGCCGGGCGGTGGCCAGCAGCTCGTCGGCGGTGGCGGCGCGCAGCCCGTCCGGGCCGCCGTAGGTGATCAGCAGCTCCAGCGCGGCGGGGTGGTGCAACCTGGGGCCGATGGCCTTCTCCAGGGCGGGGTGGATGGTGACCAGCAGCCCGCGGATCCGGTTGACCAGCCGGGTCGATTCGCCCGCCAGGTCGTCGTCGAACCCGACCAGGACCTCCAATTCGGCCAGGGCCTCCTGGCCGGTGTCGACGCGGCGCAGCGAGTGCGGCAGGGTGCGGGCGGCGTCGGCGATGATGTAGGCGTCGCGGGCGTCGGTCTTGGCGTTGCCGGGGTGCAGGTCGGCCAGCCGTCGCATGGTCAGGCCGGGCAGGTAGGCGACCTGGCAGCCCTGATCCCGGGCCACGGCGACGGGCAGCGCGCCGATCGAGGCGGGCTGGTCGACCACCACCAGCACCCGGCCGCGGCGGCCGAGCTGGGTGAACAGGGCACGCAGCCGCTGTTCGTCGTTGGGCAGGGGCTTGTCGTGCAGCTTCTTGCCGGAGGGGTCCAGGGCGCAGGCGTGATGTTCGCCCTTGCCCACGTCCAACCCCAGAAACACCGCGTACTCGACGCTCACGTCTACCTCGATCGGGGGTGTTTGGCCTGGTCACAAGGCCTGGCGACGGCTGCCGGCATCCACGTTACGGCGAGACGATGACCTCGTCACGGAAGGTCGCCTTGTCCCTATGAGCGGTCCACCGACGCCACCCGGGCCCGGTGACAACACCCCCCGGATCATGCCTGCGACAGGGGGCTTGAGTCATGCCGGGCCGGGTGACCTGGCTCCCCACCGTGGCGGGGACGCGAAAACGGTAACGGGGAAGGCTGGGGTGATGACCGATGATCGAGCGCTCCGCCCATGGCGCCGACGCGCCGCTCGTGCCCATGCGTCCGCGCCCCGAGTGCGGTGCGGAGGGTGAACCCGCCGTATCCCCGAGCGAGGACGACCACGTCGTCACCGACGGTAGTGACCTGGGCCGACTGGACGATCAGCTCATGTCCACGGGGCTCGTCCGAACAAGACCCGACTGAATCCATGGCGACCGTCCGCTGGAGAGGAATGGGCATGACTGACCCCTTCCATCCTCGGGTGGTTTCGTAGTTCTGCAGAACGGCGATGGCCTGGACCAGGTGGCCTGCTTGGCTGGGGCTGCAACGCAGCTTCCGGATGATCCGCCATGATTTGAGCTGGGCGTTCGCTCGTTCGCCTGGCCGCGGAGCTTGGCGTGCGCACGGTTCGCCTGCTTTGCGACTCGGGGTTTGTCCTTGCCCATGTAGGGCGTGATGACGACCGAGGCTTCGGCCGGAGAAGTACGGCCGGTCGGCCCGGACCCGGTCGGCGTGGACGAGCGTCCCGTGCAGTACCAGATGGGGGTCAGGCCGTTCTTGCTGGCCTTCCGCAACGCCTGCGCGAGCTTGGGTGAGCGGGCCGATAGCAGCATGACGGTCTCCTCCACGTACCGCCATGCGGTGCTCGTCGATACCCCGAACCCCGCGCTGATCTCGGTGAACGTCTCGTCCTTGCACAGGTAGGCAAGGACGAGCAGGAGCTGGCGGCCGGGGTTGAGCAGCCGCCACCTCGATCCAGAGGAGCCTCATCTCCAGCTCCGGCGCCGACCGCTTTCCGTGGGCGACTGGGACTACGACGAGCACGGAATTCCGGTCCTACGAGACGCCGTCGCCTGGTTCGACGCCACGATCTGCGCTCCCCGCCGCCGACCATATGTTCGTCGTGGGCGAGGTAGAGAACCTGGGCATCGGTGGGAGTGGTAGCGGCCTGCCACTGCTCTTCCTCCGGGGCGGCTACGGCTCTTTCACGGTTCCGAGGCTGGAGTTCGACGCGAGCCACCTTGGTGGCCAGCTGCGTCTCGCGGCCAGGCTCGGTGACGCTGTACAGGAGTTGGCGCAGAGCCTGGACGTCGAGTGCACCCTCGCGAGTTTGGTCGGGGGTTCCGTGGTCGTGTTGACCGCGGCAAATGTCAGGTCGCCCCAGTTGGGCATGTCGTTTCCGTTCGCCGCGCCGATGGGGCCGGGATTCGGCGCCTGGTCGACCGAGGAGCGGCGCACGCTGTGGGTGGAGAACTCGCGACACCTGTTGAGCACGGTTGACGAGGACTTGGTCAACGAAGCGACCGAGGCGGTTCGGGAGCAAGGCTACGCAGTCTCCTTCAGACGGGTCATGAGCGATCACTTCGACGCTGTCGTGGGCGCTCCGCATGTCGATCGCGACGTTTCGCCATGCTGTGGGACTCACTGACCGACGAGTACCGGAGGTTCAGGCACACCGCTCGTCCAGAGCACGACGTGCCAGTCATCCAAGCACCCGTCTTCGGCGCCGAGGGAACTACCGAGTTCGAACCCGTCGTCAGCGGCTTCGGCCCAGGTGCCGACGCGGAGCGCCGCCGCCGGATCGTCACCGAGGCGCTGGCATGCAGTGCCGAGCTCACGTGCATGATCGGCGGTGCTCAACCGAAGGTGATCGGTGAGCCACAACGGGCATTTTACGGCAACCAGTTCGGTAACACCTTCCCGCTGTTCGAGCATTACGGGGTTTCGCTGGGTGCCGGAAGTCCTCGGGCCGCGGTGGACCACCCCGCCTGGTTCGCTCTGGTCGCGTCGGCAACGTGGGCGCGTTCGCGGCCCTGAGCATCACCCAGCAGGCGAGCTTGGCACCGGTGAATTGCCCCGAACCCGTGGCTGGCGCTGCTGGTCGGCGTGCCTTGATCACTGCCCGCTGTGGCGGGCTCGACGCGCGCGTGTCCGCGCATCGCGGGGAACCTGAGGTAACCGCGAGGCACTTGCCGCTCGTACCGATCCGGATTTCAGGCGCATGACATGACGTCAGTTCCAGAGGTGGCATTTGTGGTCGTCCGCGAACGTCGCGATTGGTGCGGTTCCCCTCGAGGTCAGTCGCTGGGTCTGTGGCGAGTGCGAGGTGAACGTCGGCCATGCCGGGGTGCCGGAGCTGTTCGGGTCGCCGGTCGCGGCGAAGCTGGTCCAGTAGGTGAGCATCTGATTCGACAGCTTCTTCTGATCGTCGTTGAGCAGTAGGCGCACCGGGATGCCCTCCAACGTGTCGAAGAGGTAGGGCAGCTCGGAGCCGTGGTAGTCGCCTAGCGGCATGAGCGGGTCCAGGCCTGACAGCGGTGGGCCGGGGTCGGCGAGCTCGTAGGCGAACACCTTTTGCCCGGCGTTGCTTACGGCTGCTTGCGCGGTGAACAGCGCGGGGCAGGAGAAGGCGCCGTCGGTGGTCACCTGCGAGATGGCGAGGTCGGCGTTGTCGGAGGAGGCGGGCGGGTAGGCGTTCAGCAGTTCCCTGCTCACGTCTCCAGCGCGGAACTCGATCTCGGTCCTCAGGTCGTCGGCATTGGCGCGGCGCAGCTTGGACAGGTGGATCAGCAGGGCGGTGAACAGCCGTCCCTCGTCCTTGGTGGTGCCGTTGACGATCGGCACCTTGTGGTAGCGACCCGCCCGCAGGGCTGCCTCGGTGGGCTCCTTGATGACGCTGGTGTCGATAACCGGCGTCCAGCCGGGCCCGTCGGTGCCGAGTGGGTTCCCCGCGGTGGAAAGCAGGTCATCGACGGACTTGCCGCGCAGGCACGCCACGACCGTGTCCGGGTCCGGGTCCGCGCAGCCCAGCGACGTGGCGAAGTCCTGGCTGGTCTCGTAGGCGGCATTGGCGGCTCTGGGCCCGAGGGCGGTGTCGACGCATCCGCCGCTTTGGGAGATGGCCTTGTGGAACAGCCCGGCCGCCGTCGGGGAGATCAGTTGCATGCACACGCTGTGCCCGCCCGCCGACTCGCCGAAGATCGTGACGTTGCCGGGATCGCCACCGAACGCGGTGATGTTGTCGCGCACCCAGCGCAGCGCCGCCTGCTGATCGAGCAGTGCATAGTTCCCCGTGGTCTTGGACTCCTCGGCCAGCCCGGGCAACGCCATGAAACCGAAGGGGCCAAGGCGGTAGTTCATCGACACGACGATGACGTCGCCCTTCGCGACCAGGGGTGCCGGGTCTTCACCGGCGCCCGTGCCCAGGACGTAGGCGCCGCCGTGGAACCAGACCATCACCGGCAGGTCCTTCGACTCGGCGGCTGGAGGCGTGTACACGTTGAGCTGCAGGCAATCCTCGCTCACACTGCCGAGCGGGACTGACTGCGGGCAGATGTCGCCTTTCCGGGTGGCATCGCGAACCCCCGTCCACTCCGCCGCGGGCTGAGGAGGCCGGAAACGACGCTCACCCGTCGGGGGCGCCGCGTACGGGATTGCGAAGAAGGTACGCCCGCCGGTTTCGATCTTGCCGCGCACAGTCCCGGTCTGCACCGTCACCAGTGCACCGTCGCTCAGCGCCGAGGCGGGGAGCGGGCTCAGGACGGCCGCCGCCACCAACACGGCGAGCAAGGGCCCGGCTCTTCGGCCGATGGTCCAGCAGAAACCCATTTCTACTCCCACTGTGCTGGTTCTCAGGGATCACCGGACCGTACGGACGCCGGAGAGAACAGGCTTCGTTGCGTTCGCTAAACAACAGTTGCGCTTTTTGTCTTGCCTCGACAGGGGCGGCTCCGCGATCTTCAGTCGTCCGGTCCGTGAAGCCCAGGCCGAGCGCGGTGGTGTACAGGAAGCCGCCGGGCGGTGCCGGCGGCGGCAGGATCTGGCCGTGTGGCTGACCGGCAGACGCAGGGACATGGCGCGGCCCTCTGTGTCAGGCTCAGGTAGGACACAAGGGGATGAAGTTCCCTAACTGATGTGAACAGGGCGAGAACGGGTACTGAGCAGAGTGACGATGACCAGCAACGATCTTCCCTCCGGTGGCGGGCCGCGGACCGGCCGGCCCAGGCGGCGCTGCTTCACCGCCGCCTACAAGCTGCGGATGGTCGAGGAGTACGACGCGGCCGAGCATGGCGACAAGGGCGCGCTGCTGCGCCGTGAAGGACTTTATGAGTCCAGCGTTCAGTTGTGGCGTCGCCAGCGCGACGCCGGCGAACTGACCGCTGCGGGAACGAGCCGCCCGGCCGCCAAGAAGGAGAAGACGCCGGAGCAGGCCGAGTTGGAGCAGTTGCGCAAGGAGAAGACGCGGCTGGAGTGCGCTTCCCCTGAGATCGTGGAGACCGAACCTGGGAGAAGGTTGGGTCGTTGGATACCGAGAGACGCTCGTTCGATCCGGAGTTCCGGGCCGGAGCGGTGCGCATCGTGCAGGAGACCGGCAGGCC
>NZ_JBQQBP010000049.1:0-8868 GCF_052245875.1 Actinomadura sp. 3N407 | reverse complement strand
GGTCGCCTGCGTAGGAGGCGTCGCACGCAAGGCCTGACGGCGTCCTCTCCGGGGAGGTTCAGGCGATGACGCCGCCCTTGCCGAAGAAGATCACCGAGTGGGCGCGGTTCCAGTACTCCACCCCTTCAGTTCCTCGCTGCCGCGCGGGCGGCGCGGGCCAGGAAGATGGTCTTCTGCCGGTTTCGACCGCCGTCCGGTCGGGTCCGCCTATTGGCTTGGATTGTTGGGGCTATCCCGTCGACGCCGTCCGGCCGGGTGTCCCGCGGTGCGGACGAGGGCACGCGAACCGAGCACGGCAGAGATGCGGCATCGAGTTCCGCCGGTCTGCTACAGGTGTAGTTAAATGGTCGTCGGTGGCCCCGACCGGGATGAACTGAAGTCCCCCGCGTCCACCGGCAGGACGGCGGCTGGGGGACGAACGCGATCGGTGGCCGACCAGGGCGGACCTTGCAGGAGACGCTGCTGGCGATCACCGCCTGCGCGTTGGCCGGGCGACCGAGGAACGCCGCCGGTAAGTGGCGGCGGCCTGATGTATCAGGGGAGTATGTGAGCGTCGAGGGAAGTACGAAGGCCGTCGTCACCGCGCTGGGCGCGAATCTGGGGATCGCGGTCACCAAGTTCGTGGCGTTCGTGTTGACGGGCTCGTCGTCGATGCTGGCCGAGGCGATCCACTCGGTGGCCGACTCCAGCAACCAGGCGTTGCTGCTGATCGGTGGGAAACGTGCCCGGCGGCGCGCCACCGAGGAGCATCCGTTCGGGTACGGGCGCGAACGCTATATCTATGCGTTCATTGTGGCGATCGTGCTGTTCAGCCTGGGCGGGCTGTTCGCGCTCTACGAGGCCTGGCACAAGATCAGTGACCCGCACGGGATCACCGAGTGGCAGTGGGTGCCGATCGCGGTGCTGCTGGTGGCGATCGGTTTGGAGTCGATGGCGCTGCGCACGGCCGTCAAGGAATCCAACCGGAGCCGGGGCAAGGCGGGCTGGGTGCAGTTCATCCGGCGGTCCAAGTCCCCCGAGCTGCCGGTGATCCTTTTGGAGGACACCGGTGCGCTGGCCGGCCTGGTGTTCGCGCTGGCCGGCGTGAGCCTGACGTTGATCACCGGCAACGGCGTCTGGGACGGGATCGGCACGGCGGCGATCGGCGTGCTGCTCACGGTCATCGCGATCGTGCTGGCCACCGAGGTCAAGAGCCTGCTGATCGGTGAGTCCGCCAGCGCCGAGCAGGTGCGGTTGATCAGGGAGGCGATCGTGCGGGGGCGGGACGTTCCCTCGGTGATCCATATGCGCACCATGCATCTGGGGCCGGAGGAGCTGCTGGTGGCCGCGAAGGTCGCCGTGGATCTGCAGGATGATGCCCGGGAGGTCGCCGAGGCCATCAACGATGCCGAGGCCCGCATCCGGGAGGCAGTGCCCATCGCGCGGCTGGTCTACCTGGAACCCGACGTCCTCCGCACGAAGGGTGGGGCCGGTGTCGCGTAATCCGTCGCGCAGACCGCTGGGGCAGTTGGAGGCCGAGGTTCTCGCCGCGCTGGCGGCGCTGGGCGGCTCGGCCAGGACGGCGGAGCTGGTGGCACGGCTGGACGGCGAACCGGCGTACACGACGGTGAACACCATCCTGCACCGGTTGCACGAGAAGGGTCTCGTCTCGCGGACCCGGACCGGCCGGCACTACCACTACCGGCTTGCCGTGGACGAGTCCGAGCTGGTGGCGGGACGGATGCGTGAGCATCTGCGGCACGCGAGCGATCCCGTGAACGTGCTGAACCGGTTCGTCCGGACACTCAGCAGCGAGGAGGCACGCCACTTGCGGGAGATGCTCGAGGGCCCGGGGGAGCGCGAGTGAACTGGTTCACCGTTGTGCCGCTGGCCATCATGCTGGCCTTGAGCACGGTGCTCGGCCGGATGCCGTTACCGCTGCATCCGTCCTGGTCGGCGCGGCTGCTGGCCACCACCTGCGCGATGACCGTCGTGGCGGCGCTCGGCACCGGGGTCTTCGTGTCGATCAACTATGCGGCGACGTTGGCGCCGGCCGCCGCCGCGCACGTCCCCGAGTGGGCGCTGTTCGGAGACGACACGCCGGTCCCGGGCATGGTGGGGGTCCCGGCGGTGCTGCTGACCGCCGCCGGGTTGCTGGTCATCGGCAGGACCGCCACCGGCTGGATGGCCGAACTGCGGACCGCGCAGGTACAGGCCCGGGAACCGCTGGAGACCGATATTCCGATCGCCGTCGCGGTCCCGGGCCGGCACGGCGGAGTGCTGCTGTCGCGGGGCATGCTGCGCGGGTTCACGGCCGAAGAACTCCATGTGGTGTTCCAGCACGAAACGTCCCACCTGCGGCACCGCCACCACCGCTATGTGGCGTGCGGCGCCCTGGTCTCCGCGGTCCTGCCGCCACTGCGGCCGTTGGATGAGCGGCTGCGGCTGTCGGTCGAACGGTGGGCGGACGAAGAGGCGGCCGAAGCGGTCGGTGACCGCGCTTTCGTCGCCCGCACGATCGCCAAGGCCGCCCTCGCCCACCCTCTGCCCGCCGGACCGGCCGCCGCGTTCGCCGAGTCCGGGGTCGTGAAGCGCGTGCAGGCGCTGCTGGGCACGCCTCCGGACAGGAACACGGTCACGGGCCCGCTGCTGTTCATGGGCAACGGCTTCGTCACCAGTTCGCTGACCGGCGCGACCCTTCAACTCGACCACGCCGCCGCGGCCTGCCTGCTGCCGCTGCTGGCCCTGAGCTGACGAACGGTGGCGCGCGACCCGTCCCGACCTGCTCATCCTGGGACCGCCTGGTCGATGACGGCTCCCTCTGGTCCCGAATGCGGGACCAGAGAGACACCGATGACCGCGAAGTCGAACAGATTCCACGGCCATGGCCTTGCTGCTCAACACCCGGACATTCCCCGGCCGGCTCGGTCCCGCATCGCGGCGATGCACTCGGTGAACGAGTCGTCGCCACCATGATCACCTCGCTGAGGACAACGTGGGGCCCACGACTTCGGCAATATCTACTACTCTTGTAGCAGTTCGGTGAGGCTCCAGCCTGGCGATTCGACGAATATGAGTCCTGCGTCACGTCACACTGACCGTCGCGGCCTGGTCCAGCGCTGCACTGGCTGGACCTCGTCACCTGTACCGACGCTCACCCGGGGAGCCACAGGGATTCGGAGGTAGCAGAATCTGTGATCGCTACCCGGAAGAGTCCACCGATAAGAGTAAGACGGGCCTTCCAGTGAAGGGGCGGGCGCGTGGACGGATGTTCGCGACGGCCGGTGCGGCCCGCCTGGCCGGTGCGGCGGCAATGGTGAGCGGCTGCGGGCAGGTTGGGTTCGTTGCGCCCGAGACTGTGGAGGTCGCCGAGCTCACGGTGACCAGCCCGGCGTTCGTCGACGCGGAGGCGCTGCCCGCCCGGTACGCCTGTCCGGCCTACGGCGGGCTGGGCAGGACGCCGCCGCTGCGGTGGTCTGGAGTGCTGCCAGGCTCGACCGTCGCGTTCGCGATCGTGGTCGATTCTCCTGACGCCTCGGCTGGGGCCTACGTGAGCTGGGTGATCGTCAACATCGACGGGCACACCCGCGAACTGGTCGAGGGCGCGCGTCCGGTCGCGGCGGTGGAAGCGCTGAACACCAGTGACACGACGGCTTATGTGGCACCGTGCCCCTCTGAGGGGGAGCGGAATCGTTACCGTTTCACCGTCTACGCGCTCGGTGAGAGGGTGCAGGTGAGACAGAGGGAACCCCTGAAGGAGGCGCTGGCGGTCATTGCCGAGCACACGGTGGGACGCGGCCGGATCACGGCGACCTTCGGACAGGCCAGCTGATCATGGCTTCCTTCTGGGCGGGGACGATAGCACCGCTTGCCCATCCCAAAGGGTTCATCCGTGGTCGGCGGCGCCCGAGCCCGTCCGATGGCGGCGCTGCTCTTCGTCCACGGCCCGGTAGATCTTGGACTTCAGGCCCTCGGGGTCGGGGACGCGCTTGAGCCGGAGCATGCCGTGCTCGGAGGCGGACTGGATATCAAGCGTTCCGTATCGCCAGATCCGCTCCCACAGCGTCACCCGGAACGACACGTCGTTGACGCGGATCAACGGGATGCTGTGCCCGGTCTTGGTCAAGAATCCGCTGCGCTTGTAGATGCGCCTTGTGGTGACGATGTAGATGGTGCCGCGCCACCGCAGCAGCGGGATCAGCCAGAACCACAGCGACAGGATCGCGGCGACGCCTAGGACCACGTAGTCGGCGATCTGCCCCCAATCCTCGCCGGACGGGGCGACCCACAGCAGCGCGCCGGCGACAATCCAGACCAGGCAGAGGATCACGAACTCGCCGATCAGCTCGGTCCAGTGCTGGCGCGTGGCATGGACCAGGGACTCGTCCTCAGCGAGATACCGGTCAGCAAAACCCATGTCGCGCATCCTGGCACATCACTCCGTTCAGGTATACGCGCATCCCGCGAACCGTCCGCGAGTGGGCCTGCCGCTCTGCTCCGTCGCCGTACTTGTCTTCACGGGCGGAGGCGCATCGGCCGGCGCGCGGAGCCCAGATGAGGGCACCAGAGCCGGCGGCCGAAACCTGCTGGTAGAGCGCACCTACGACGATCGACGCGATAACGAAACCGGTCATGACGGCCGCCAGGAGAGGCAGCGCCGACAATGGCAACGGGCTCAGGTTCAGGATGCCGGCCAGCGGAAAGCAGGGCAGGCCCAGGCCGGCAAGGGCCAGCGCGGCGGCCGCACCTCAGACGGGCCAGGCCGCACGCCGAGCTCCCGGCCACGGCTGCGCGGCAGCATCACCACACCCTGGGCGACGAGGTTCTCGGTGAACCAGCCGGTGTGGGACATCTCCTCCCACACGGGTCCGACCCGGACGTCCAGCATCCACCAGGAGAGCCCGAACGCGGCCAGGTCGAACAGTGCGACGACCGGCCCGACACAGGCCACGAACCGCACCAGGCCGCGGTGGTCGAACGTTCGCGGACGGGGAGATCTCGGACGCTTCGACCCGGTCGTGCGCCCGGGCGCGGCCACTAACTTCGCAATCGTGCTCGATGCGGCCCGCCTCGTGGGGAAACCGCGCTCGGGTACCGGCTCCGGACGTCCTTCCACCCTTGCCCGCCCACGGTGTAGCCCTCAACCCTGACAAGTCCGCACCGCTCACGCTCTCTGCCTCGGACCGCGTCATCGTCTTGGCCGAGAAATGACTCGTCTCCCGGCGGATGGGCCGTCATCCTGGAAGTCGAAGACGCACCATCGAGCGCACGCCATGTACGGGGGCGACGAGACGATGAGCGACCAGCGGTCACTGCGGCTGGGTGCGCAAATGGCCGAGGTCGAAGCGCTATACGCCCGCGTGCTGGAGGCGGCCGGTCCGTGTTCGGAAGAGCGACGATTGGCCGCACTGGCCGAAGCGGCCGGCGGGCTCGCCGAAATCGCCGGCAGGCATGGACGAATCGGTCCTGAGGAGTTGCGGGACCTGGCGGCCGGGCACCGGGGTTGAACGCCGAGCAGCGTCTGATCATCTCCGGTTCACTGGAGATCCATGAGCGCATGCTGCGGGAGGTGCTGGTTCCGCGCCGGGAGGTGTTCACGCTGCCCGGCGACCAGCCGGTCGGCCGGGCCCGCATCGCGCTGGCCGACTCGGGCCATTCCCGCGCCCGGTGATCTCGGTCGGGGAACTGGACGACATGGTCGGCGTGGCGAACTGCGCGAGCTGATGGCCGGTGATCCTTCCGTCCCCGTCGCGGACCTGGCCCGTCCCGCCGTCGTCTTCCCCGGTTCGGTGCGGGTCTCGGACGCGCTGCGCAGGTTCAAGGCCGAGCGCTAGCAGATGGCGCTGGTCGTGGACGAGTACGGCGGTGTCGAGGGCATCGTGACCCTGGAGGATCTGCTGGAGGAGATCGTCGGGGAGATCTACGACGAAACCGACCGCGACGTGATGGCCGTGCGTACCGAGCCGGACGGGACGCTTCTGTTTCCGGGCACCTTCCCCGTCCACGACCTTCCGGACGTCGGCGTGGAGATCGCCGACCTTCCTCCCGGCGACTACACCACCATCGCGGGCCTGGTGCCGGCCCTGCTCGGGCGCGCGTCCCCGACCGCCTCGGCGACCACGTCGACGTCCCCGGCTGGAGCATTGAGGTCACCGAAGTCGACCGGCACGCCATCACCGGCCTGCGGATGCGCCCGTCCACCCGCGCGACGCGCGCGTCCCGCCGGGCGGACCGGCGGCGGACCAGGACTCGGCTGGCCAGGGCAGAGTGGAGCCCGGCCAATGTCCTAGGCACAGTTGATCGCCCTGGAGATCTGTCGCGGAATCCGAGGCGGGCGCAGTCCGCCTCTCGGTGGCCGCCGCGATCAGGGCTTGGATCGCGCGGAGGGACGGTCAGGCCGCCAGGACCGCGATGGTGGCGGCGTAGACGGTGATGAGCAGGATTCCGTCGAATCCGAGCCGTCCCCAGCCACGGCGCTGGCGGACCAGCAGCCCGCCGAGCAGCACGGCGGTCATCAGGAGCGCTGCGGTGGTGAGGAAGAGCTGGTCGGCGCCGGCCGTGTGGAACAGCGACCCGCCGCGGTAGGCCACGTCCCCGACGACGAGGTTGAGGGCGTCGAGGCTGTTGCCGCCGATGACCGCGGCGATGGCCAGGGTGAGGGCGCCGCGCCGGACCGCGGCGACCGCGGTGATCGATTCGGGTAGTGCGTTCACCACGCCCATGAAGACGGCGCCGACGATGCCGGCGTTCAGCCGGGTCGAGGCCACCAGGGTTTCGGCCGCCTGGGCGATCGCCCAGCCGGCGATGACGACCACGGCGGCGACGGCGGCGAACTCGGCCCATAGCTGTGTGAGGCTGCGCCGGGAGAGCGCGCCGTGATCGTCCGGCTCGTCCATCCGGGTCTCGCGGGTGGTGACCGGCCGCCACATCGGCTGTGCGTCATGGTGGAGTTTCAGGCCGCCCGCATAGAGGGCGACCAGGAGCAGTGAGGCGGGGTGGACGCCGAGCACGGTGACCTGCGGGCTGAACGTCGCCAGCAGCGCCACGCTCAGTAGCACGATCAGCAGGCAGCCGAACAGCATGTTCGGCAAGGACGCGGCGGCGTGTTCGAGGTTGACGCGCCGGTGGGCGGCGTCGGCGACCACGATCGCCAGTGTCTGGGCCGCGATCCCGCCGACTGCGTTGCCGTAGGCCAGCGTCGGCTGGTCGGAGGCCGCGCTGACGCCGGTCATCACGATTCCCGACAGTGAGGTGGCCGCGCCGAAGAACACCGCGCCGAAAAGCGCCTCTCCCCAGCCGGTCCGGTCCGCCAGTGCGTCGCCCAGGGACGCCATCCGGATGCTGCACAGGACGGTCAGCGCAGCCGCCACCGCGAAGGCGATGATCGCAAAACCCAACGGCCACGGTTGCGCCATCGCCGGGCACCCGCCTCCTCCCAAGACATCGACTGCGCGGATACCAGAGGAACATCGCGCCCATGCACGCCGACGCAGCCTGATCACGTCTACCCGGCACGCACCCGATGACACACCGCCGCCGAGTCCGCACGGCCGTCGCCGGAGCCCACATCGAGGATGGTGAAGCCTGTGGCGGAGAGACGACCACACGACCTACTACAGTCGTAATAATATTGGTGAGAATCCAACAGGCGACGAGAGGGCGACGTGGTATTCAAACGGATGCTGGGGACGTTCGGGGTGGGCGGGCCGTCGGTGGACACGGTGCTGGCCGCCCCGGCATGCCGACCGGGCGAACAGCTCGCCGGTGAGGTGCGGATCAGGGCAGCTGACTACGACGTGGAGATCCAGCGGATCAGCCTGGCCTTGGCGACCATGGTCGAGGTCGAGGGCGGTGACCACGAGCAGACCGGTGGCATGGAATTTCACAGGGCGGACGTATCAGGACCGTTCACGCTGGCCAAAGAGGAGGACCGAGTCATAGCGTTCCGGCTGGACGTGCCATGGGAGACGCCGCTCACCGAGGTGTCCGGGCAGCATCTGCACGGCATGGCGATGGGGGTGCGCACTGAACTCGCCGTCGCCAAGGCCGTTGACAAGGGCGACCTCGACCCGGTCGAGGTCGACCCGCTGCCGTCGCAGCAGCGGGTGCTGGACGCTTTCGCCGAGTTGGGCTTCGCCTTCAAGAGCGCCGATGTCGAGTACGGTCACATCGCCGGTCTCCACCAGGAACTGCCGTTCTACCAGGAGATCGAGTTCTACCCGCCGCCGGCGCACCAGGGCCGGATCAACGAGGTGGAACTGACGTTCCTCGCGAGCCCGCACGGGCTGGCCGTGGTGTTGGAGGCCGACAAACGCGGCGGCCTGCTCGTCTCCGGCACCGACGCCTTCGGCCGGTTCCAGGTGAGCCATGAGGAAGCCCTGCACCTGGACTGGGCGGCGGAGATCTCCGGCTGGCTGCATGCCGTGGCCGACCGGCACGGCGGCGCTTTCCTACTCGGCCATGGCCCGCATGACCACCACCACGAGTATGAGGGTCATGGCGGGCCGGGCTGGGGCACGGTGGCCGCCGCCGGCGTCGCGGGTGTGGCCGCCGGGGTCGTCGGTGGAATGGTCGCCGACGAGGTCATCGAGGAGATCGTCGAAGACGACGAGGACGACGAGGATGAGGGCGCCGAGGACGAGGACTGACCGCCATCCCATCGCTCACGCGGACCGCCGCCGCCCGCGCGTCGCGCAGGCGGCATCCCTGCCGCGCGGCGGCGGCACCCGGCACCACGGCCGGGCAGCGAAGCGGACCGGCGCGGTCAGAGTTCGAATTCGGCGGGCGGGAGACCCACGGCGTGGCAGGCCTCGCGGACGACGGCCTTCTCGTTGTCGTCGAAGTCGCCGTCGGCGCCGCCGATGACGATGCCGATCTGGATGACGGCGC
>NZ_JBQQBP010000048.1:0-9520 GCF_052245875.1 Actinomadura sp. 3N407 | reverse complement strand
GTGACGTCCGGCGGACACCTCCTCGACTCCGCCCTCTTCCTCACGCTCATCATCGCGCAACTGGCCGTCGCCGCGACCGTCGCATGGCGGGACCGCTGCCGCGACGGCCGACTCCGTGAGACTGATTAGGAACATCATGACCGACCACTCCCACTACTGGATCCGCTCGATCGCGCACCATGACCGCACCGAGCCGATCGCCGCCCTGCCGCCGACGCCCACCCTGGCCTCCGCGGACGCCCACCGGCGCCTGCGCGGCCCGTACACCGCGGCCGGGACGCTGCTGCGGGCCGTGGTGCCCGCCGCGGTGGACCGGTGGCCGGAGCTCGCCGCCGTGCACGGCACCGAGATCGTCGCCGCCGCTCCGGAGCTTTCCGCCTGCATCGAGCACCGGCCGCCGTTGATGACGAGTGAGCCCTCGATCGGCCGTACGCAGTTCCACCCGGCCGCCCGGACGATGTCGATCGCCAACGGCCTGGCCCAATTCTTCCACGACTACGCGCTGGCGCTCGACACGGGACCGCTCTCGCTCGTCGTGGACAACGTGCACGAGGCCGACCCGACCGACCACGAGTTCCTGGCCGTCCTGTTGCGCAGGCTGGACCCCGCCGTGCTGACGGTCGTCACCGCCTCGACGGACCTTCCCGAACCGGACGCTCCGGCGACGGCTGCGCTGCTGGCCGCGTTGGAGGCGACCGCTCAGGTCGTCGAGGGGAACTCCGGGACGCCGGATGCACGGGGGGACGACCCCGAGGCGTACGTCGAGCGAGACGGTACCGGCGACGCCCCTGCCTCCTACCACCGGCTGTCGGCGGACCGGCGTGCGGCCCTGCACGACGCCCGTGCCGCCGAGCTCGCGGCCGCCGGCGAGTTCCCCGCATCGCTGGGCGCCCTCGCTTTCCACCGCGAGCACGGCGGTGACCCGGCCGGGGCCGGCCTGGACACGCTCGTGGAGGCGGCCGACCACTGCGTTCGCATGGGCTTCTACGACGCGGCGCTGGACCTGGCCCGCCGCGCACGGGTCATCGCGGACCGAAACGGGCGCTCCGAGGTCTGGGAGGCGGTGAACGCCTGGATCTGCGCATCCCTGATCATGCTCGACCGCTTCGACGAGGCCGACGCGCTGCTGACGGAGATCAAGGACCGCGAGGTGTCGGCTCCGGCGCGGATCAGCGCGCACCGCACCGCCGCGGCGATCGCGGCCAATCATCCCGCGAGCCGGGATCTCGGCCGGGCCCGCGACCTGCTCGTCCAGGCGATGGCCGAAGCGGACCAGCTGCCGGACGATCGGCGGCGCGCACTCGTCCAGGCGCAGAACCAACTCGGCCTGGCACTGATCGAAGCCGGCACCGACCCGCGCGAGGCGCTGCGCCTGCTCGAAACCGGACTGCTCACACTGGACGAAACGTTCGGCCGGGATGAGCACATGCTGCAGCGGCTGGTGATGCGCATGCAGCAGGCCGAGGTTCGGAGCCGGCTCGGCGACCACGAGCAGGCTATCGCCGACTACACCGCGGCCATCGCGATCGACCCGAACGAACCGCGCGCCTACTTCGAGCGCGCCGTCCTCCACCAGCACCTCGGCCACCCGGCCGAGGCGCTGGCCGACTACGATCAGGCCGCCCGACTGGGCCCGCCTTACCCCGAGGTCTTCTACAACCGCGGCAACATCCGCGCGGACCTGGGCGACCTGGATGGGGCGCTCGCGGACTTCGGCCACGCCGTCATGCTCGACCCATCGATGGTCGACGCCTACGTGAACCGGGCCGGAATCCTGTGCGACATGGGCGAGGGCGCCCACGCCCGGCGCGACGTCGACGAGGGCCTGGCGCTCGCGCCGTCGGACCCGCACCTGTTGTGCCTGCGCGGCCGACTGCTGGCCGAGGACGACGACATTCCGGCCGCGAAGGCGGCGCTGTCGGCCTCGGTCGAAGCCGCGCCCGGGCTGGCCGAGGCGTGGGCGACCCGCGGCGCGCTGGCCTACCAGGCCGGAGACCTGGACGCCGCCCTCAGCGACCTGGACCGGGCCGTCGGCCTCGACGACGACCCCGCGATCCGGTTCAACCGGGCGCTCGCGCGGCAGCGGCACGGCCGGCACGCCGCGGCGATCGAGGACTTCGACCGGCTGCTGGGCACCTCCGACGACCCCGAGGCGCGCTACCAGCGCGGCGTCTGCCACCTGCGCCTCGGTCACCAGGAGGAGGCACAGCAGGACTTCCTCTCCTGCCTGGTCGCCTCCCCCGCCCACGCCGACCAGGTCAGGGACCACATGGGCGACCTGACCACGTGACCCGCTCGCCGGCCGGCCGGGTGCCCCCGGCCGGCCCCGCCACTCCCGGGAGCCCGAACGCCATGAACGTCGCGTCCCAACCCACGCTCCAGGTCCGGCGACCGGTGATGCTCGCCGTCGACGACGACCCGCACGTCCTGCGCGCCGTCCGGCGGGACCTGCGCCGGACCTACGCCGACCAGTACCGGATCGTCACCGCGGGCTCGGCGGCGGAGGCCATGCGCATCCTGGACGAACTGGCCGAGCGGGGGGAGCAGGCCGCTCTCCTCCTCTCGGACCAGCGGATGCCCGACACCACCGGTGTGGAATTCCTCACCCGGTCACTCGGGCTGTTCCCTAACGCGCGCAGGGTCCTGCTGACCGCGTACGCCGATACCAACGCGGCCATCGGCGCCATCAACACGGCCAAGCTCGACCACTACCTGATCAAACCGTGGGATCCGCCCGAGGAACGGCTCTACCCCGTCCTGGACGACCTGCTGTCGGACTGGCAGGCCGGCCGGACGGACGTCTGGGACGGCATCCACGTCCTCGGGCAGCGCTTCAACGCCGACACCCATGCCGTCCGCGACTTCCTGACCCAGCATCTGGCGCCCTTCCGGTTCACCGACGCCGACGCCCGCCCGGATCTGGTCGCGGCCGGTACCCGGCTGCCGTCGGTCACCTTTCCCGACGGCGCGCAACTGAACGCGCCGACCCCCGTGCAACTGGCGCCCAGGCTGGGGCTGGCCACCGTCGCCAAGCGCAGGGCCTACGACCTGATGATCGTGGGCGCCGGACCTGCCGGGCTGGCGGCGGCCGTCTACGGCGCCTCCGAGGGGCTGCGGACCCTGGTCGTCGACGGCCAGGCCCCGGGCGGTCAGGCGGGCACCAGCTCACGGATCGAGAACTACCTCGGTTTTCCCTCCGGGCTGTCCGGCGGAGACCTGGCCCGCAGAGCGACGGCGCAGGCACGCCGGCTCGGCGCCGAGCTGCTGACCCCGCAGGAGGCCTGCGCGTTCGCGGTCGACGACGGTGTCAAGACGCTGTCGCTCGCGGACGGCTCCGAAGTCCTCGCCCAGACCGTCATCCTGACCATGGGCGTCAGCTACAACCGGCTCCGCATCCCAGGCGCGAACCGGCTCGAGGGAGCCGGCCTGTACTACGGCGCGGCGCTGGCCGAGGCGATGTCGTGCACCGACCAGACCGTGCTCGTGATCGGCGGCGCGAACTCGGCCGGGCAGGCCGCCCTGTACTTCGCGAAGTACGCCGCCCGGGTGGTCATGCTGGTGCGCGGGGACAGCCTGGAGAAGCGGATGTCCGCGTACCTCATCGACCAGATCCGCGCGACGCCCGGCATCGAGGTGCGGCTGGACACCAGCGTGCTGGAGGTCCATGGCGACACCCGGGTGGAGGCGGTCTCCGCCTCCACGGCGGAAGGCGTCGAGGTCGTGGCCGCCGACGCCGTCTTCACGTTCATCGGCGCCGCGCCGCGCACCGACTGGCTGCCCGGCCGGCTCGTCCGGGACGGCCACGGCTTCGTCGCCACCGGCGGTGACATCGGCGACGAACGGCTGGCTCGGTGCCGCTGGTCGCTCGGCCGCCCGCCGTTCCTGCTGGAGACCAGCATCCCCGGGGTCATGGCGGCGGGCGACGTCCGCAGCGGTGCGATGAGACGCGTCGCCTCGGCCGTCGGCGACGGAGCGATGGCCGTCGCCTTCGTCCACCAGTACCTGGCGGCGTCATGAACGGCTTCGGCATCGCCGATCTGCGCACGCTCCCCCCGTTCTCCACGTGCGACGAGCAGCAGCTCGCCTGGGTCGCCGACGTGATGACCGTACGCGAGCTGTCTCCCGGGGAGACGGTCTTCACCGAGGGTAGTTGCCCCGACAGCCTGTTCATTCTGCTCGTCGGCGAGCTGACGCTGACCCGGGGGACCGGGCACCGGCAGGAGGTGCTCAACCGACATCGGGTTGACGACCGCATGGATCCGGACAAGCCGATCGCGGCGAACTTCTTCTTCGGCGAGGTGCAGTTGCTGACCGGCGAGCCGTTCGTCGCCACGGCCACCGCCACCCTGCCGAGCCGAGTCGGCGAACTGAGGAGGGCGGCGTTCGAAGAGATGCTCGTGCGCTGCCCCAGCCTCGCCCAGCAGATGCTTCCGGTTCTGTCCTGGCGCATCCGGGCCGAGGAGACGCGGGTCTGCGAACGGGACACGCTCAGCGCTCTGGGCACCATGGCGGCCGGGCTCGCGCACGAGCTCAACAACCCCGCGGCCGCGGCGAGCCGGGCGGCCAACGAACTCGACGCCGCCGCTGCCGTGCTGGAACGAGCGGCCATCGACTGGGCCCGGCACAGCCGCGACGCCGAGTTCGACGCACCGCTGCCGGGACGCTCGCACCACCCGCTGTCCGGGCTGGCCTCGTCCGAACGCGAGGACCAGATCAGCGACTGGTTCGACATGCACGGTTACCAGCCGGTGGGCGATGAGACGGGCCTGCTCGCCGACGCCGGAGCCGGCCCCCACTGGCTCGACGGCCTGCTCGCGGCGGCGGGCGCCGAGGGAATCGGCCGCGCTCTCACCTACACCTGCGCTCGTGCCCGGGTCCAAGCGCTGACCAGCGACCTGACCAGCAGCATCGCCCGCATCTGCGCTCTGGTGGACGACGTGCGCACCTACACCCAGCTAGGCCGCGCCCCTGTCCAGCAGGTCGACGTCCGGGTCGGTCTGGACTCCACGCTGCGGATGCTGTCCGCGAAGCTGAACCAGGTCTCCGTGCATCGGGACTACGCCGCCGACCTCCCCGAGATCCAAGCCAGGGGAGCCGAGCTCAATCAGGTCTGGACCAACCTCATCGATAACGCGATAGCGGCGATGGGCGCCAGGGGCACCCTGACGATCATCGCGTGCCACGACCGCACCCACCTCACCGTGGAGATCGTCGACGACGGCCCCGGGATCCCCCCGGAGAACCGGCACCGGCTCTTCGAACCGTTCTTCACCACCAAGGACACCGGCGCCGGGACGGGGCTCGGCCTGCACATCGTCCACCGGATCGTCGCCGAAAGGCATGGCGGGACGATTGAGGCCTACTCCCATCCCGGGCGGACACGGTTCATCGTTCGTCTCCCATTCGGTTCCCAACGCTCTGCCAAGCTCGCCCTCAGGAGGACGGGATGAACGACTGCCAGCATGTGGAACAGGTCCAGGAAGTCACACCTACCGGCACCGGATGCAAGGAGTGTCTGCTGACCGGCGATGCCTGGTTGCATCTGCGGATGTGCCTGATCTGCGGCAATGTCGGCTGCTGCGATTCTTCGGCCAACCGGCACGCCTCAACCCACTACCGCACCACCGGCCATCCCATTGCTGCGTCCATCGAGCCCGGGGAAGCCTGGGCCTGGTGCTTCGCCGACGAGGTCGTCCTCGAGACCGAGCAGTGAAGCCGCGTCCAGGCGACGGTTCCTGGTCCAGCCCGTAGATGCGAACGAGCCCGATGCCGTTCGTCTTCGAGGCCCGGATGCTCGTTCGTCCCGGCGTGGTCTGGGCGCTGCCGGATGCCTTGACATACGGCGCAGGACGAACGACATCGGCAACACGGTGACGTCGATCCGGCCCTGACGCCATCGCCGGCGGATCCGCCGCGGCGGCTTCACCGCCAGGAAAGCTGCTGAAGAAGCTCTGGCCCAGCTCCGGACGCCCTCGGATTCGGGCCGGTCATCGGGTCCAGGTGGGCGGGGTTGTACCCCCTAGGGGGTACACCACAGATAGGTGCGGCAGTTACGACGTTGTCGTTTGGACAACTCGTGATCGCTGACTCTTTCGCCCTGGCGTCAACCTGAGCAAGTCGGACAAGGAGACGACCGGCGAGGGTCGCTACGACTGTCGACGACGGGTGAAAACTGGCTCTGGCACACAATCCGGATGCTGTTGGTGATCTTGGGGGTTGTGGCGATCTCGAGGCAGAGATGCTTGGCTGAGGGAGCATGCCGCGCCTTTCGGTCCGCGCCGTTGGTGAGGTGCCAGTGGTGTCGATGGGACGCGGTGCCGGGCGGGTGGTCCCGGCGGAGACGGTGCGGGCGGCGTGGGCCAGCAATCCCGGTGGGACGCCGGCGATGTGGATCCGTGATCGGCTGGCGGGTCTGTTCATCGATGACGACTTCGTCGGTTGGTTCCCGGCCGATGGGCGGCGTGGGTTGTCGCCGGTGGTGCTGGCGCTGGTGTCGGTGCTGCAGTACGCCGAGAACCTGACCGATCGGCAGGCCGCGCTGGCGGTGCGGTGCCGGATCGACTGGAAGTACGCCTTGGGCCTGGAGCTGACCGACCCAGGGTTTGATCATTCAGTGCTGTGTGAGTTCCGGAACCGGATGGCCGAGGGCGACCGGGCCGATGGGCTGCTGGCGGTGATGGTGGATCGGCTGGTGGCTGCCGGGCTGGTCAAGCGGCGCGGGCGGGTGCGCACCGATTCCACCCATGTGCTGGCGGCGGTGCGGCGGCTGAACCGGGCCGAGTTGGTGGGTGAGACGCTGCGTGCCGCGCTGGAGGAGCTGGCCGCCGCGGATGAGCAGTGGCTGGCCGCCCTGGTCACGGCGGAGTGGGCACGGCGTTACCACCGCCCCGATCCGCTATGACCGGCTGCCCCGCGGCAAGGACGAGCTGGCCGCATGGGTGCTGCAGGTCGGCGCCAACGGGATCCAGATCCTGGAGGCGGTGTATGCCGCCGGCGCTCCACTGCGGCTGCGTGAGCTGCCCAAAGTGCAGGTGCTGCGGCGGGTGTGGGTGCAGCAGTACTGGACCCAGGAGGACGGCGCCCTGGCCTGGCGCGGGCCCAAGTCCACCCGGGACCGGCAGAGCCGCCACGACACCCCACGCCGCCGCACCACTCCCGAGGCGGTCCGTGGACGGCCGGACCCGGCCTCGGCCCGGGTGCCGTGGGCGGGGCTGGAGATCCTGTCCCCGCACGATCCCGAGGCCCGCTTCTGCCGCAAGGGCGGAGCAACGGCTGCATCGCCGGACAAGGCCGAGTGGATCGGCTACCGCGACCATCAGAGCGAGACCTGCGACGATGACGGCCCGAACGTCATCGTGCACGTGGTGACCCGGCCCGCACCCGAGCAGGACATCGACGCCCTGGAGGCCATCCATCAGGGCCTGGCCACCCGCGGCCTGGCACCGCGCGAGCACCTGGTCGACGGCGGCTATGTCACCCCCGACACCATTCACCACGCCGCCACCCGGTGGGGCACCACCCTGCTCGGCCCGGTGCGAGCCGACCCTCGGGGCGCACAGCGGCCGGGCTTCACCAAGGCCGACTTCCGCATCGACTGGCAGGCGCACACCCTCACCTGCCCACGCGGGGTGACCAGCCCACCCTGGAAACCGGCCACCGGCGACGGACGCGCCTACCTGTCGGTGCTGTTCCCCCGCCAAGCCTGCCGGGCCTGCACCGACCGCCTGGCCTGCACCGGCAACGCCGACGGCAAAGGACGCCACCTCACCCTGCTCCCCGAACCCCTGCAAAAGATCCAAACCCAGACGCGGGCCGAGCAGCAAACGCGCCAGTGGCAGGACCGCTACGCCTCACGCGCCGGCTGTGAGGCCACCGTGTCGGAGACCGTCCACGCCCACGGCCTGCGGCACTGCCGCTACCACGGCCTGGCCAAAACCCACGTCCAGCACGTCCTCACCGCCGCCGGCACCAACATCATCCGGCTCGCCGAGTGCTACCCACCCGGCACCACTCCGGACCAGCCCCCACGTCCGACCAGCCCCTTCCAGCAACTCTGCCGACGACTCCACACACCCCTGCCCGACTGACGATCCCCAAGATCCCCAAGATCACCAACAGCATCCAATCCGTGAAGGCGCTGGCCCGGTAGGTGACCTGGATGACCACCGTTGCCGGTGACGACCTGCCCGAACTGCGCTCCTTCGTCACCGGGCTGCGCCGCGACCAGGACGCCGTCACCGCCGGACTCACCCTGCCCTACAGCTCCGGACCCGTCGAAGGACACGTCAACCGCATAGAAATGATCAAAAGACAGATGTACGGCCGCGCCAATCCCGCCCTCCTACCTGTTGACTGAACTAGAAAAACTGTTCTTGCAGATCAGAGGACGTATACGGGTAGGAGCTTGTAACTCGAAGTGTGTAAAGATGATCTTGTGGTGGGTCTGGTTGTCTTTACTGGATGCGGTCTGGGTAGGCGTAGGCGAGTTCGTTGAGGGCTTCGGTCCACCCGTAGGTTTTCTGGCCTTCGATGAGCCGGGCGGGGTAGCCGGTTCGGTGCCGTCTTGTTGGGCGCGGGCGGCGCGTTGGCGGGCGCGTTTGTCCTCGATGTTGACGATGGCCAGCCATAGCAGCTTGACCACGGCGTCGTCGGTGGGGAAGTGCCCGCGGGCCTTGGTGACCTTGCGGAGCTGGTAGTTGAGGGACTCGATGCTGTTGGTGGTGTAGAGCAGTTTGCGGACGGCGGGGGTGAAGGCCAGGAACGGGGTGAACCGTTCCCAGGTCGCTTCCCAGACCTTCACGCTCTGGGGATACCGTTTGCCCAGTTCGGTGTCGGCGAACGCGGCGAGGGCGTCCAGGGCGGCGTCGGCGTCGGGCGCGGTGTAGATCTTCTTCAGCTCGGCCGCCACCGCGGCGCGGTGTTTGCGCGGGACGGGGCGCAGGCTGTTTCTGATCAGGTGCACCACGCACGACTGGACGGTGGTGTGCGGGAACGCCGAGGTGATGGCGTCCTCGAACCCGGCCAGGCCGTCGCAGCAGGCGATGAGGATGTCGGTGACGCCGCGGTTGCGCAGGTCGGTGACCACGCTGCGCCAGAACGCGGCGCCCTCCCCGATGCCGCGCGGGCCGGCCGGGCCGTCGCCTGCTTTGGGGACCCAGATGCCCAGGACGTGTTTGTCGCCGTCGGTGTCGATCCCGACCGCCAGGTAGGCGGGCTTGTTGTGCACGACGTGGTTGTCTCTGACCTTGACCATGAGGGCGTCCAGGAACACCACGGGGTAGATGGGGTCGAGCGGGCGGCGCTGCCAGGTCTTGACCTCCTCCATCACCTGGTCGGTGATGCGCGAGACGGTCTCGGGTGACAGTTGGGTGCCGTAGACCTGGTCGAGGTGGTTGAGGGGCCCCGCGCTTTCCGGACAGCTGACTGATGGTGATCTGCGGGCAGATCTACGCTGCTTGCTGCCGGTCCAGGTACTCGGTGTGGACCTCAAGAGGGGTCCGGTACCCGTTCGCAGAATGAA
>NZ_JBQQBP010000047.1:0-13747 GCF_052245875.1 Actinomadura sp. 3N407 | reverse complement strand
GGTCGCCTGCGTAGGAGGCGTCGCACGCAAGGCCTGACGGCGTCCTCTCCGGGGAGGTTCAGGCGATGACGCCGCCCTTGCCGAAGAAGATCACCGAGTGGGCGCGGTTCCAGTACTCCACCCCTTCGACCTCGCCGAGGCCATCATCACCGTCCGTAGCCTGACCCGCCGCGCATGGACCACCCACCGCTGGTATACCCGTCCCGAACGCCGCCGATGACCATGCGCCTACGCGCTATCCGCGCGAGCTGTTCAGCACTCCTTCACACAACATGAGCTAGGTCAGCTGAGTCGCGTAGTGCTTGGTCAGCTGGTCGGTGCGGTCCTTCGGCCACGGGCAGCGGATGTCGCCGTGGGTGGCCGCGAAGAACAACTCCAGCTGCACGTGCCATGCGGCGAGCGAGGTCGAAAGCAGGTGGGCCAGCTGCCGCGGCAGTGTCTGGGTCAGCTCGACGCGGACGCCCAGCTGGGGATCGGAGAAGATCTCCCAGCGCACGTTGCCGGCCGGCATCCCGTCGTGCAACCACTCGTACTCCAGCAGCCGTGGCGGGTCGACCGCGGTGACCTTGCCGGCCTGCACGTACCCATTGGTCGCGCGGGTGGGCGGTTCGTCGCCGATCGAGGGCGTGGTGTCCTCAATGAGCAGCCGCCACACCTCGCCGACCGGTTTCCATACCAGGTCGCGGGCGAAGTGCAGCTCATGGCCGTCGCCGGTGTCGCCGACCGTGCCCTCGCCGAGGCCGAACTTGTCGATGTAGTGCTCCATCGGCCCCAGCCAGTCGGTCCGTGCCGGCACGGGTGCGCCGTCGAGCCGGCCGGCCAGCTCGTCCAGGCACGTGTCCCAGCCAGCGGCCGTTCGGCCGGCGCCCAGCAGGCCCACCCGGCCGCCGCCGATGGTCTGCGTGAACACCAGCAGGCAGCCGTCGCCGTCCGGGATCAGCTCGAATCGCAGTACGTCGGCGTTCCAGCGGAACGTGAATACCCTCGGCGGGTCGACCTCGAGCACCTCGCCGTCCGACGCGCCGTCCACCGTCGGCTCCTCGGGGAAGATGAACCGCATCGGCGCGCCGGGGCGTAGCTCGGCCTCGACCCTGGCGGGAAACCAGTGCGCCATCTCCGCCGGGTCGCTCACTGCCCGCCAAACCTTCGCGGGCGGGTGGGCCAGCCGCCGCTCGAAGCGCAGCGTCGGCTCCCCGTTGAAGGTCTGCAGGGTCGCGTCCTTTGTCATGGGGTTCCCCCATTGTGGTCGTCCGGCATGGTGTCCAGGTGATTTTCGAGTGCGTCGAGGCTGGCGGTCCACATGCGCCGGTAGGGCGCGAGCCACGCGTCGATCTCGGCCAGCGGCGCCGGGTGCAGCCGATACCAACGGCGCTGCGCGTCCTGCCGGACCTCGACGAGCCCGGCGCCGCGCAGCACCTTCAGGTGCTTGGACACCGTCGGCTGGGTCAGCTCCAGCTGCTCCACCAGGTCGCCGACCAGTCGTTCACCGTCGCGCAGCAGATCGAGGATCTCCCTGCGGCGTGACTCGGCCAGCACTTCGAACATTGATGCCACAGCGGCAATATAGCCCACTCGGCATATAGCTGCCAAGTGGGACTCTGATCCGCCGTGCCTGGATCACCGACCGCTGGGACACCCGTCCCAAACGCCACCGGATGACCACGCACCTATCTGCGCGAGCTCTTAAGGCAGTGGTCGTGTACACATGGTTCTTCGAGACCTGCGACGAGACGGTCTTGGACGACAACACGGCGCTCAAGCAGCAGGAGTACGCGGGCTACCTCCTCAATCAGCTCTCCGACACGGACAAACAGCGAGTCATTGACGAGCTGGCAACCCTGGCAGCGAGTGAGACGGACCGGGCATACAGAGAGTTCGTGGAGACGTTCGCCTTCGCCATGGGCATGGTGGAGCCAGAGGACGGCTGAGGCGGCGTCGCGGCGAGCGGTCTAGACAGGTCTGGCGGACGCGTCGCGATGCGCGGCCCGGCGCGGCCGCCCCTTGATCTAGACGCGGGCGTCGTGCGCGTGGTCACTGCATTGGCCGAGTTGGACGGCGGGAAACTCCTGGAGGACACGCCCAAATCGCGGGCTGGTCGTCGCGTGGTGTCGATGCCTCCAGAGGTCATCCCGGACCTGCAAGCGCACCTGGACGAGTTCGCCGAGGACGGTCCGAACGGCCGGGTCTTCGTCGGCCCTCTCCGGCGCTCCGGCTTCCGGCTCATCTGGAACAAGGTCCGGGCTGACGTCGGCCTCCCTGACCTTCACTTCCATGACCTTCGACACGTCGGCAACACCCTCGCCGCCTCGACCGGTGCAAGCCTCAGAGAGCTGATGGCGCGCATGGGCCATGCCTCGACGCGGGCGGCGCTGATCTACCAGCACGCCAGTCAGGATCGGGACAAGGTGATCGCGGCGCCCCTCGGTGATGACGCCTTCAAGGTCGCTCGGCAGTGACAAGAGTGACATGGGCACGGCCGAGCCATCGGGCACGCAACGTGCACGGAAGCCTTAACGATCATGAGAAAAGGCAAGGCCCAGGTGGGGAAACACGGTCCCTGCCTGGGCCTTCTCAGTGGGAGCGGGCGACGGGAATCGAACCCGCGTAGCCAGTTTGGAAGCGGCGATCTTGGCTCCGCCGAAGATCGCCACTGACCCACTAAACTGCAGGTCAGAGGCTGTTTCGTATGCCATCCTGTCCTCGTCGATGTCGCTCGGATTTCCATGATCCAGTGACAAATGAGTGACAAATGATCTTGCTCGGGGGAGCATGGGTTTCACACGCAAGCGCAAGGGTCCAGAGGGGACCCGATACCAAGCGCTTTACGACGACGCTCGGGGCGTCCGCCAGACAGCCGGCACCTTCGGTACCCGCAAGGAGGCCGACCGGGCCTGGCAACGAGCAGAGTCACGCATCGCCGAGGGCAATGCAGGCGACCCCCGCCGTGCCCGGCAGACCTTCCGCACCTACGTAGAGGAACGCTGGTTCCCGAACCACCGCATCGAGGCATCGACCCGCCAGGACTACGCCTACGCGCTCGCCGCCCACGTCATGCCGTACTTCGGCGACATGAAGCTGCAGGACATCACCTCAGAGACCGTCCGCGAGTGGATCACGCACCTCAAGAAGAAGGGCGCCTCGGCCTACAGCATCAAGTACTGCAAGACCGCGATCCTCAACGCCATCTTCACGACCGCGGTCAACGACGGCGTCCTCATCTACCACCCCAGTCGCGGGGTGAAGACCGACCCCGTCCCCGAGAAGCCGCGCCAGATCATCACCGCCGAGCAGTTCGCCCGCATCTACGAGGCCCTCCCAGACGCAACCGCCCAACTCCTCGTCGAGACCGACATAGAAAGCGGCCTCCGCTGGGGCGAGCTGACCGAACTCCGCGTCAAGGACCTCGACTTCGCCACGGGCATCCTCACCGTCAGCCGCTCCGTCGTCGAACTCGTCCCCAGGTTCCACCCGGAGGGCCGCCGCTTCTTGGTGAAGGACTACCCCAAGGGCAAGCGCTGGCGCCGCTTCAAGCTCAGCCCCCAGATCGTCGCCAAGCTCAAAGCCCACGTGGAAGCCAACGAGCTCGCCCCAGACGACCTCTTCTTCAGCCGCCGCCGAGACGAGCAACCCAAACTCGAACTCCTCGACCCCGACATCCTCACCTTCGAAGCCCCGAACGGCCGGACCTACACTCACGGAACGACCACGGCCTACAGCCTCGGCAAGTGCAAGTGCCGCCACTGCCGGGCTGCCTACGCCGCCTACCGCGCCAAGCGCCGCGCCCAGGGCAAGGACAACCCCCGCAACCCCCGCGTCATCGACGACGACCCCCACATCTCCGCCAACTGGTTCCGCAAGCACTGCTGGCACCCCGCCCGAGCCGCCGCCAACCTCGGCTGGTCACCTCGCATCCACGACCTCCGCCACGCCCACGCCTCCTGGCTCCTAGCCGGCGGCGCCGACCTCCAGGTCGTCAAAGAACGCCTAGGGCACCGCAAGATCTCCACAACCGAGCGCTACCTACACACCCTCCCCACAGCCGACGAAACCGCCCTGGAAGCACTCGCCAAGATCCGCACGACCCAAGGGAGCCAGGACGCGCCCACAGACCTCGAAGCTCAACTCGCCGAGGCCCAAGCGAAGATCAGCCAACTCCAGGCCGTCCTCGCTGACCAGTTGGTCGCCCAGCACGCCGAGACAAGGCCGAATCTGCGCTCCGTGTAGCGCTGCCCCTCAGGGGGATCCCGGACACAGAGGAGCCGATCACCGATGGTGCCCACTTCCTCGGATGACCAAGAAGGACCGGGTGGTGAGAGCCTGCGGGACCATCTGGAGTCCCGCCGCATGGAGATGCGTCAGGCCATGCTCAACAAGCTCTGCAAACTCGACGGGTCGACAATCTCCAGCGTCTCCTTCCTGACCGACATCCCAGCCGAGGACGTCGAACGACTCGGAGGCATCAGCGAGGACACCTGATCAACGCAACCGACGCGGCCGACGCGATGACGGCAAGCGCCATCAGTCGGAAGCAGGCCCCCGCCTGGTCCGCCGCTTGATCAGGGTGATCCGTAGCCTGGCGCGCGGATCCCTGCACCATGGTCACGAGCATGCCGCCGTAGGGATCCAGGCGCCCGCATGCGAGATCTCATTCCCTCACCGAGGGCAGCTCACTCCTACCATTGGTATGATTGAGTTGTGGATGCCAAGCAGACTCCCGTCAAGCAGCCCCTTCGTGTCGCGAAGCGCGGCAAGGCCACGAAGGTTCGTAAGCCTGCGGTCGGTTCCGGTGCCACCGAGAAGTTGTCGGCGACCATCCGCCGGGGCCGCAAGGCTGAGATCCGCGAACAGGCCCGCAAGCTGGGCCTGTCCGATTCTGCCTACGTTGATGAGGCGATCGCGGCCAAGCTCCAACTCGACGCCCTCGCCGAGTTCGTTGACGAGTTGGAAGAGCGGTACGGACCGTTCAGTGAGGACGAGATCCAGGCCGCCCTCGCCGCTTGGCCGTCTGCGCAAGATCAGTGAGCGCCGTGCGAGGCCGTCGGGCTGCGAGGCTCGGCGGGGTTTTGGTGCTCGACAACAACGCCATCAACAAGGCCGCCACGGACCGCAACGTTGCGATCTTCTTCGCTGCTGCGCTGCGCAAGCAGGCACGCTTGATCACGTCCAGTGCCGTGCTGACGGAGATCCTGCGCGGCTCCGACCGGGACACGAAACTGAACCATGTGCTGTCCAGCACCAGGACCGTCGTTGAGCCTGTCACCGAGGACCTTGCGCGCTCCGCCGGGAAGTTGATTGGGGACGCCGGGTTCGACTCGACGGAGGTTGTTGATGCCTTGGTCGCCGCGACGGTTCACATGTACGCCGACCGTGCGGAGGCGGCGGGGCAACAGCCTGATGTCCTGATCTTGACCGCCGACGCCACCCATCTGCCGGGGTTGGCCGGTGACCGAAAGGGAGTAAGGGTGCAGAACGTGAAGGACATTCCCTCGTCCTGAAGCCCGCTTGTCACGGCCCCTTGGACGTCCCTCGGCGGCTTACCAGGTGCCTGGGAACATGCGGTGCTTGAGCAGGCCTTCGACTTGTTCAGCGGCGGCTTCGGCGTCCCCGCAGGGAGCCAGGTAACCGCGCCGGCCGCGCTCCGCGTCGTGGTATCCCCATGCCCTCCCCGAAACCGCCATCGCGACCACCCCGAGCCCGACGTGGTTGTAGGGGCCGCCGGCGTAGATCCACAACAGGGGAAGCGGAAACCCCTGCGCGCGGTAGAGCCGGACGAGGCGCCACCCCCGAGGCTCCAGAGCCACGGCCAACACGCTCAGGAACCTTTCCGCCGTAGCGCCGCCCCGGTGCGTCCGCCACCGCAGGACGCACTGCTCAACCTGGGCGCTCACAGGGCGCACTTGGCCCATACGATCTTTCCGCCTTCCGTGATCGGTCGGATTCCCCAGTCGTGCACGAGCTGCGACATCAGCAGCAGGCCCCGCCCCGAGGTCGCCTCCGAGTCCTCCGGGCCGACCACCGGCAGCCCCTCTCCCTGGTCCCACACCTCGATCACCGCCAAGTCCGCGCGGACGTCGCGGAAGACGCGCAGGATGATCGGGCCCTCTCCGTGCCGCCACGAGTTGGTCACCAGCTCGCACACCACCAGGCGCGCCATGAAGTCGTCCGTGGAACCCCACTCCCGGAACTGCGCCGCGACGAAGTCTCTCGCCAACGCCGGCGCGCGGTCACCGGGGTCGAGGAAGATTGTCGGGATTTCGGAGGTAAATGCAGACATCTCTACGACCTTTGGACTGTTTGTTTTGCCATTGGAGGTCAAGAGTGCCTTCATAGAACTAAGCTCGCTACGTTCCGGAAGCAACCGCAACGAAAGAGATCATGAATGTCCCTGCGCGATGCACTCAACCCGGATCGCTCGCTGTGGCACTTCATCGCTGTGCACCTGCGCCGATACCGGGAGGCCCACAGCCTCACCGGCCAGGCTCTTGCGGACATTCTGGACTGTGATCGTTCTACTGTTTCCAGATATGAGTCCGGACTGCTCAAGCTCACTCGTAAGCACGCAAAGATCATTGACCGAACGTGGCAGACACAGGGCATGTTTACGTCCCTGGTCACACTCGCAGGAGCAGGCGACGAAGGAGACTGGTTCACCGGGCTCACGGAGTACGAGGGACGCGCGAGTCGCATTCGCATGTGGGAGACGCTGTACGTTCCCGGCCTGTTTCAGACGCCGGAATATGCACTCGCCACGTTCACCGGCAACGCGGTAGCGGACCCGCAGGACGCTCTGAACCGGCGGCTCAGCCGTCAGGCCGCCGTGTTCGACAAGCCCAACCCCCCGCATCTAACGGCGATTCTGAACTGGACCGTCCTAGCACAGCCCATCGGCGCGCCGGAACTCATGCGCGAACAACTCGCCCGCCTCGTCGAGTTGAGCGACCATCCGTCCGTGAGCATACGGATCGTGGAACGACAGGACAGGGCACACCCAGGGTTGGACGGACCATTCAAGATCGTCAGCGCAGACGGTCGCGACCTGGCTTACACCGAAGCAGTGACGAGGGGGCGTTTCCTGACAGACCCTCATGATGTGGAAGAGGTGGCCATAAGATATGACCGTATTAGCGACATAGCCGCCCCGGTCGGCCCGTCCCGGGCGCTGCTGGCGGCCGAATTGGAGAACCATCGATGACGAATTGGCGCAAATCGAGCCACAGCGGCGGCAGTGCAACCTCCGATTGTGTCGAACTGGCGCGCTCCCCCCAGGCAGTCGGCGTGCGTGACAGCAAGGACCCGAGCGGCCCCCGCATCACCCTTCCGGTCGAGCGCTTCCGCAGTCTGGCCGCCGACATCAAGCGCGGAGCACACGACCTGCCCTGACAAGCCCATCATGCGTATCACGAGAGCCCTTGCACCGAGCGCTACAGCCGGGGCTCTCTAAGTATCCTCTCTAGTCTTGGTTGGTCGACGGATAGCGGCGCCACCTCAACTGCGAGCTCCGAACGCCACGACGGAGACGGGCTGTAATGCCCAGTCCAGTGTCGCTGGTCGCGACAGGCCCCTACTGCGACCGCGCTGCGAGCTCTCCGTCAGTTTGGAGTTGCGCCGCGCCGGTGCGACACCCACCGTCGTGCGGCGGCCGCGTGTTCGAGCGCCCATGTCTCGCTGTTCGCGACGAGGTTGGTCTGCCATTTGGCGGCGAAGACGTGGGCGAACAGGTCGATGGTCGACGGATCGGCAGACGTCCAGGCGGGGAACTGGGAGGTCCAGCGCTCGGCTTCGACCGGGGTGTGTCCGGCCTTCAACAGCCAGGGGATGAGTAGCGCCATCTCGAGGAATGCGGTCCCGCGGCCAGCGAACGTCCAGTCCACCACGTAGGCGTTGCCGTCATCGCCGAGAAGGATGTTGGCGGGGTTGAGGTCGGCGTGTAGCAGTGTGTTGCCAGCGAGTGCGGACATATCGCCCATCGTTTCCCAGCGGCGTTCGACTCGCTTACGCTCCAGCACGTCGGGAAGCGGGTGCGCCTGCAAGCTATGGATGATCTTTGTGAGGGCGTCTAGGTCCGGTGAGCCGGGGGTGTAGTCGGCGTGCCGGGCTTGGACGTGCTCGAAGGCCAGGATGAGCCACCCGCCCGCCTCCACGGTCCAGTGGAGGCGAGGGGCGTACTCGGTGACGTGGGGATTGATCGCGGCTTCCCAGCGCAGCGACCGGACTTCCGGGCCATCGGTGTCCGGTGCGGTCTTGCGGGCGGCCTTGACGAACAGTCGGCCGTCCATGGTGTGGACGGTCGCGGTGATGTCGGCGTGGTTGCCTGCGGGCGCTGGCTCGACCCGGTAGATGGGGCCGGTGTGCGCCTTAACCGCATCGAGCACCTCGGGCGGAAGATCGGACCAGTCGCTACGCATGGATCGACCCCCGTGGTGGTGTCAGACGTTCATTGGCGGCTGTGCGCAGTTCTCCGGGCAGCAGGACTCGCCGTCCATCCACCATTCCAGATCGACGTGGTACCCGGTGGCGCGCATCGCCGTCAGGCCGCGTTCGGACGCCTTCCCGGAACGGATGTCCTCGTCCATGATCGGCAGGTGGTGCATGAACCGGCCCGCGACCATGTCGCACACCTGGGCGAAGGTGCGGGTGCGCATCATGGAGCGGTGCCAGATCTTGTCGACTGCGGGCGAGGGCGCGAACTTCACCCAGGCACGGGGGTCGCCGCCGGCCTCCGCCATCGTGTCGCCCCACGCCTTCATGAAGACGAGAAACTGTTCGACGCCGCGCTCGGCGTAGGGGCGAGTGACCTTGTCGAAGGTCACCACGTCGTCCACCATCTGCTCGAACATCTCGGGTGTGACAAGGTCGCGCGGATCTTTGGTTGTGACGGCCAGGTCGGGAGCGAGGGTCATGTGCACCTCCGGCGCGCATCGTGGTTGGTTCTCTCGGTTCCAGGCGCGCGCCTTCTGACCTGGTCCGAGGGTTTATTAAGGAGCAGCGAACGCAGGGAGGCCGCCCCGCCATGGGCTGTCCCCCGGCTTACGGTGGGGCTCCTGTAAGGCAGTGCTCTCTGTTCGGCGAGCTGATGAGCTGCGGTCTCGAGAGCTGCTCCGAGGCGCTCGCTGGCTGGGGTGACGTAGAACCGGTCATGTGCCCTCCCTGCTTGCTAAGAACCTCAGCCAAGCCGGGCCGCACGAGTGTGGGGAGATGCGAACGGGCGCACTCTATTGTGACGGCTTCACACGGGGTGTGAAAGAAGTGCTGGAGAAGGCTGCTCAGGCCGCTGAACCGCTCCTACACTGCGGTTAGCCATCAGCGAGGAGAACCGTCGTGGGCGAAGCTAATCTGCTGCTCGACGCCTTGCTGGACGAAGCCGGCATGTCGTACGCAGGCTTGGCCAGCCGGTTGAATCGCGGTCGGAACACCCGCTATGACCATGCATCGGTTCGGCGGTGGATCCGGGACAGCGCGATTCCTCGGGGCGAGGGGCCTCTGCTGATCTGCCGTGTTCTCGGCACTGCACTCGGTCGTCCCATCACACTTGCTGACATCGGCATGGACCGGGTCCGCCCTGGTGACCTGTCCGACGCCCCCTTGCACACGGCGATCGAGCAGGTCGCCGCGCTCTGGCGGGGAGACCACAAGCGGACCGAGACCGTAGAGCGGACCCGCATGCTGGCGGGTAACGCTGCGGTCGCGCCGGTCTTCGCCTGGGAGAATCCGCCCGACGACATCGACGTATCCCATCGTGGACCGCTCGCGGTAGGTGCTGGCGATATCGCGCGGGTGCGCGCCGCTCGGGACCGATACGAGCAGATGTACCGACGCGTCGGTGGCGTACCCGTGCGCCCCCGAATCGTCGCTTACCTCAACACTCATGTCGGCCCGCTCGTTCGTGGTGGGTATGACGACCGCACCGGACGCGAACTTCTCCGGGCCACCGGCGGCCTGGTCGCCTTGGCGGGGATCTCCGCCTACGACGCAGACCAGCAGGCGCCGGCGCAGCGGTATCTGCTGTACGCCCTGCGGATGGCGAAAGCGTCTGGGCACCCGGGCTTCGGCGGCTACTGCCTCGCGTTGCTCGCCAACCAGGCGATGTACCGAGGGGAGTTCCGGCGCGTCCTGCAGTACGCGCAGACGGCCCTGCGTGGCGCCCGCGGGCACCTCTCGCCCGCTCTGGCAGTGGACCTGTATACCTTGCAGGCCAAGGCGTACGCTCGCATCGGCGATGCGCGCAGCAGCCACCAGCACATGACGGCGGCCGAGCGCATCGAGGTCCGGGCGGAGAACGAACCACCCGAGACGGGTTACGTGCAGCCAGGCCTGCTGGAGACGCAGCAGGCGGACGTGCTACGGCGGCTCGGCGATCTGACCGCCGCCCAGGCTTATGCTGAGGAAGCGGTACGCACCTCTACAAGGACGCATCTACGTGGTCGAGCGCACCGGCTGGCGACGCTTGCGCAGGTGCTGGGGGAGCGTGGCGACGCGGAGGCGGCTGTGGCGAAGGGGCACCAGATGCTGGACTGCGCCGAGGGTATGGAGTCAGGTCGCATCCAGGACCGGTTTGCAGGCCTGTCCCGTGCGCTTACCGCGTTCGACTCCCAGGACGTACGAGACTTCCGGGAACGCGCCGCGCTTCTGGCGCAGCACGACCAGTAGCGTGACGAGCAGAGCCGCGCGACCGATCAAGGGAGTTCGTCTGTGCGCTGGACCGTCCACTCCGAGAAGCCGCTCTACACCGATCCATGGCTCGACATCCGCATCGCTGATGTCGAGATCACCGGCGGCCGTCATCTGGGGCACCGCATCATCCGGTCCAGAACCGGTGGCGCCGGCGCGGTCGTGGTGGACGAGCAGGGCCGGGCACTCTTGGAGTGGAGACACCGGTTCATCACCGATGCCTGGGGCTGGGAGATCCCCATCGGGGGTATCCGCGACGGGGAGGAGCCAGCCGCCGCAGCCGCACGCGAGGTTGAAGAAGAGACCGGATGGCGGCCGGGGCCCATGCGTCCTCTCACGGTAATTCATCCAACGCCTGGGATTTCTGACTCTCAACACCACATCTTTTGGGCAGACGGCGCCGCTCATATTGGACCGCCTATCGATGACTGGGAGGCTGACCGGATCGAATGGGTGCCTCTGTCTGACATCCGCGGCCTGATCCAGGCCGGGAAGATCCTCAGTGGGACGAGCATGGCCGCCCTTCTTCTTGCAGCCTGCGGGGGCTGATGGCCCTCTCTGCATCAGATCGACTGATCGAATTCGACATCGATGCTGATCCCGGATGCCTCACCTTGCCTGATAGGAGGCCAGCCCGCTCAGTTCGATCTCAGCGGCGGACACACATGGTCCCGGCGCTAGCCGTCCCCTCCTGCGGCGAAGAGGACGATCATGGGCTCCGTGGCGCGGCCTTGCGGACGTACGTCACGGGTGATCCCGCTAAGGACGAGGACACCTTTGCTGCTTCTGACACGGGGCCCTCGGACCAGGAGTAAACTTCAAAAAATTTGCCCCGGCGGGGGCCTGCCGAGAAGTTTCTGGTTGTGACTGGGGTCGAAGCCGCCATGCTCACTGACGAGCGTCTGAAGAACAGTGGGTCGGTTGAGCCGACCCTTCCTGAGCCCGGTCAGGTCGTCGAGGTGCGGGGCTCGACCTGGGCCGTCGCGAGCGTCCAGCCCCAAGGGTTGCCTCGGAGCCCAGCCGATGAGGCGACCGCGCAGCTCTCTCATGTGGTCGACCTCCAATCGCTGGACGAGGACCGACTCGGTGAGCAGCTCTCCGTGGTCTGGGAGCTCGAAGTCGGGCACACCATCACCCCGGCACAAGGGCTTCCGGACGTAATCTATGCCGATGCCTTCGACGACCCGGCGATCCTCGCAGGTTTCATCGACGCGATGCGCTGGGGTGCCGTCACGAGCGCTGATCCCAACCGCTATCAGGCTCCGTTCTGGTCCGGCGTCAATGTGGAGGCATATCAACTCGAACCGCTGCGCCGCGCACTCGGGGCACCCCGCGCCAACCTCCTTCTCGCGGACGACGTGGGTCTCGGCAAGACGATCGAAGCGGGATTGGTGATCCAAGAACTGTTCCTGCGTCACCGTGCCCGCACGGCGGTCATCGTCTGTCCGCCGAGCCTCGCTCTGAAGTGGCAGGACGAGATGCGCGAGAAGTTCGGCGGCATCGGTCAGCACAGCCGTGACCGCGATGTTCTGGCGTGCTGGAGGAAACCCGACACAGGCGACGATTGCGGCGGTTCTCGTTTTTGTTTGCTGTAGCGGGTATTGAAGGGCTTGTCCGCAAGGTAAATTTCTTGATAGTGCTCGGTACTGCACATCACCTGCGGATCGCGCGCGAGATTAACGCACCAGATCGATTGGCCGCCCATACGGTCCAGAACGGGATGCAAGATAGCTGGTAGAGCGCTACCTGTTGTGGATAACTTCCGCCCGGAAGATCACACTGGCCGGGTGGGGACCGAGCGCGGTCCTTAAAAGCCGGGAGCGGAGGTACATGGCGACAGTTGGGCGAGGCGGCGACGGGCCGGGGCCGTTGGAGCGTCGAGCGAAGCTCGGCGGAGTGCGGCGGCGAGAGCGGGAACTGAGAATCCGCGTCAGCGACGTGGAGTACGAAGATATCCATCAGGCGGCAGCGCAAGCTGGGCTTTCCTGTAGCGCTTTCGTCATCAAGACGGTGCGCACCGCGATCCATGAACAGCGGCCCCTGGACGGGGCGCTTGTGGCGATGCATGCCGAACTGCGGAATGCCAGTCGTCAGGTCAACGCGGTCGGGGTCAATCTCAACCAGCTCGTGCGCCATGCCAACGCCTACAACGAGGTCCCGGAATCGGTGTCGTGGTTGGCGGAGTACTGCTTTCAGGTGGTGCGGCGAGCGGAGGCCGTCATCGTGGAACTCGGTAGACGTCTGCCGTGATCGCGAAAGTCACTCGCGGAGCCGATGTCGGCAACTTGCTGCGCTACCTGTACGGGCCGGGTAAGCGGAACGAGCACGTCGATCCGCATATTGTTGCCGGGTACCGGCACCCGGCCGCACTGGAACCAGTAAGACGCGCGGATGGGAAGCGCGATCTCCGTCCGCTGGCCGAGGTGCTGCGCTCGCCGCTGGAGACGATGAGGCGAAGCCGGCCAAAGGAGCCGGTCTGGCAATGCTCGCTCCGGACGGCCCCTACGGACCGTGCCTTGACGGATGAGGAATGGACCGACGTCGCCGAGGAGTTGATGCACCAGACCGGTATCGCACCACGCGGCGATGCAGAAGCGTGCCGGTGGATCGCCGTGCGTCACGCGGACGATCACATCCATGTCGTGGCCACGCTTGCACGTGAGGACGGTCGTAGACCGAACGTCACCCGGGACTACCTCAAGGCGCGGACGGCGTGTCAGATCGTCGAGCGGCGGTACGGCTTGTTTCGCACTGCGCCCGCAGACCGAACGGCGGCACCGCGTCCCTCGCGGGCTGAACTGGAACGAGCAGAGCGCGCCGGCCTGGAGGAACCGCCTCGCGTCAGTTTGCGCCGCCAGGTGGCGACAGCGGCTGCGGTCGCCGAGAGCGAAGACGCGTTCTTCGTGGGTCTGCGTGAGCGCGGTCTCCTGGTCCGGTTGAGATTCAGTGTCCTGAGGGGCCCCGCGCTTTCCGGACAGCTGACTGATGGTGATCTGCGGGCAGATCTACGCTGCTTGCTGCCGGTCCAGGTACTCGGTGTGGACCTCAAGAGGGGTCCGGTACCCGTTCGCAGAATGAA
>NZ_JBQQBP010000046.1:0-14344 GCF_052245875.1 Actinomadura sp. 3N407 | reverse complement strand
CCACGGCGAGGACCTGATGGCCGTTGCGTTCGGCGTCCGAGAGCCGCTCGACCAGCAGCAGACCGACGCCCTCACCCCAGCCGGTGCCGTCGGCCGCGGCCGCGAACGACTTCGATCGCCCGTCGGGGGCCAGGCCGCGCTGACGGCTGAAGCCGGTGAACGCCACCGGGGTGGCCATCACGGTGACGCCGCCGGCCAGCGCCAACTCGCATTCGCCGTTGCGCAGCGCCTGGATCGCCAGGTGCAGAGCGACCAGCGACGACGAGCACGCCGTGTCCACCGAGATGGCCGGGCCCTCGAAACCGAGGACGTAGGAGAGCCGTCCCGACGCCACGCTTCCCGCGCTGCCGGTGACGACATGCTCCTCCATGCCCTCCGGCATCCGGCGCAGCCGGGTCGCGTAATCGTCGTACATGACGCCTGTGAACACGCCGGTGCGGCTGCCGTGCAGCGTCTCGGGGTCGATGCCCGCGTTCTCGAACGTCTCCCAGCTGGTCTCCAGCAGCAGCCGCTGCTGCGGGTCCATCGCCAAGGCCTCGCGCGGGCTGATCCCGAAGAACCCGGGATCGAACTCGGCCGCGTCGTGCAGGAATCCGCCCTCGCGCACGTACGACTTGCCGTGCGCGTCCGGGTCGGGATCGTAGAGGTCGTCGAGCCTCCAGCCGCGATCGGCGGGGAACTCGGTGATCGCGTCGGTGCCCTCGGCCACCAGCCGCCACAGGTCCACCGGCGACCGGACGCCGCCGGGGAAGCGGCAGGCCATCCCCACGATCGCGATGGGCTCGGTCGCCGCGGCCGTCTGCTGCCGCAGGCGCCGTCGCAGACGCTTGTTCTCCAGCAGCGACGTGCGCAACGCTTCGACGACCTTCTCGTCGGGCATGTTCATTCGTCGGCTCCGTCGGTTCGGGTCGGTTACGGGTCGGTGTCGGCGAGGGCGATCCGGATGAGGTCCTCGACACCGGCGTCGAGGAGGTTCGCGTCGTCGCCCTCCCGATCGCGGGCTGGGTCGGCCGTGCCGGCGGCGCCCGTGCCGCCGGGCGCGGCGTCGTCGGCGAGGGCGAGCACGGCCTCCAGCAGGCCCGCCGTGCGCAGGCGCTCGGGCGGGACGGAGGCGATGGCCCTGCGAATCGCTCCGTCCGGCTCCTCGGGCGGTGCGAGCAGCTCGCGCAGACGCGCGGCGAGCTTGCGCGGCGTCGGATAGTCGAACAGCGTCGTGACGGGCAGCCGCCGGCCGCTGGCGTCGCTCAGCCGGTTGCGCAACTCGATCGCGGTGAGGGAGTCCAAGCCGAGTTCCAGGAAACCGCGGTCCGGTTCGACCGCCCCGGATTCGGCGTGCCCCAGCGTGATCGAGATCTCCTCCTGGATGAACTCCAGCAGCAGCTCGGTCTGCTCCGCCTCGGTGCGGCCGGCCAGGCGTCCCTCCAACACCGGCCGGTTCTCGAGGCCGCCGCGACGGCGCGGAGCGCTGCCGACCAGGTCGCGCAGGATCGCCGGTGATGTGCCGTGCTCAGCCTGTGCGCGCAGCGACGGCACGTCGAGCCGGGCGATCGTCAGCGCGGCGCGGCGGGCGCCCAGGGCGGAGTCGAACAGCGCCAGGCCGTCCTCGGTCGCGAGGGGCAGGATTCCGCCCCGGCCGATGCGGGCCCGGTCGGCCGCGCCGAGGCTCGCGCTCATCGCGCCGTCGGCGGCCCACAGCCCCCAGGCGAGGGAGACGGCGGGACGGCCGTGGGCGCGGCGATGCTCGGCGAGCGCGTCGAGGAAGGCGTTGGCCGCCGCGTAGTTCGCCTGGCCCGCCGCGCCCAGCACACCGGCGGCTGAGGAGAACAGCACGAAGTGCGTGAGGTCCAGGTCCGCGGTGAGCTCGTGCAGGTGCCAGGCGGCGTCGGCCTTCGGCCGCAGCACGGTGTCGATCCGGTCCGGGGTGAGACCGGGAACGGTCGCGTCGTCCAGGACTCCCGCCGTGTGGACGACGGCGGTGAGCGGGTGCTCATCGGGGACGGCGGCGAGCAGGTCGGCCAGCGCGGCACGGTCGGCCACGTCGCACGCGGCGACGGTGGCGTGTGCGCCGAGCCGGGCCAGCTCGTCGAGAAGCTCGTCCGCACCCGCCGCCGCGGCGCCGCTCCGGCTGGTGAGCAGCAGGCGGCGGACTCCGTGCCGCCGCACCAGGTGCCGGGCGATCAGCGCGCCGAGTGTCCCGGTGCCACCGGTGACCAGTACCGTCCCGTCGGCCGGAAGCGGTGCGGCGGCGCCCTCGTCGTCGGTGACGCGGGCGAGGCGCGCGGCGTAGGCTCGTCCGGAGCGGAGTGCGAGCCGGGGCTCGTCGGTGTGCAGCGCGGTGGGCAGAGCCAGTGCGGACGCCTCGGTGCCGTCGATGTCGACCAGGACGATCCGGTCCGGGTTCTCGGTCTGCGCCGAGCGGACCAGCCCGCCGACCGCCGCGCCCGCCAGGTCCTCGACCGTGTCGCCCTCCGCGGCGGCCACCGCCGACCGGGTCAGCACGCCCAGCCGGGAACCGGCGAACCGGTCGTCGGCGAGGAACGTCTGGATGACTTCGACGACGCGGCGGGCCGCCCGGTGCGTCCGTCCGGCCTGGTCTCCCGACGCGTCGTGGTCCGTGCAGTCCAGGAGCAACAGGTCCGGCGCGGGCGCGTCACCGGTCAAAGCCAACGGCTCGGCGACATCGGCGAGAGTGACCAGCAGGTCGGGCGTGGGGTCGTCGAGCCACCCGATCCGGGCTTGCGGCCCGTCCCGCCGCAGAGCCGGCGCGGCCTCGGTCCAGGTGACCGCGAACCGGGCCCGGTGCCGCCGTTGCCGTCCGGAACCGAGCTGGTCGGGGGTCAGGTGCCGCACCGACAGCGACTCGATCGCCGCGACCTCGCCACCGGTCTCGGTGGTCAGCCGCAGCGCGAACCCGGCGTCGCCGCCGCCGAGCCGGACCCGGAGGACACCGTCCGGGACGGAGCCGGCCGCGCTGACGCCCGACCAGGAGAACGGGACCGGTACGCCCGCGGCCCTGTCCACGTCGGGATAGGCGTAGGCGAGGGTGTGGAGGGCGGAGTCCAGCAGGGCCGGATGGACGCGGAAGCCGGGTGTCGTCGCCTCGGGCAAGTGGATCTCGGCCAGGATCTCGGTGCCGTGCCGCCAGACGCTCCGCAGGCCCCGGAAGGCCGGACCGTAGCCCAGCCCGAGATCGGCGAGCTGCGCGTAGATCCGCTCGACGTCCTCCGGGGTCGCGTCCGGCGGTGGCCACGCCGCGTCCGCCGCCTCGAGTTCGGCGTCACCCGTGGCGGTGTCCCCCGCGCGGCCGAGTTCCCCTTCGGCGTGCCCGGTCCACTCGGCGTCGTCGGCGGGAGGCGCCGGGCGGGACCTGACCGTGACGCTCCTGCGGCCGGAACCGTCGGACGGCCCGGCGACGACCTGGACGTGCACCGCCCCGGTCTCCGGGAGGACGAGCGGAGTGGACAGGGTCAGCTCCTCGATCCGGTGGCAGCCGGACCGCTCCCCGGCGTACAGGACCATGTCGGCCAGGGCGCTGGCCGGGACGACCGGGGTGCCGTGGACGGCGTGGTCCATGAGCCACGGCTGGGCGTCGGCCGAGATCCGGCCGGTGAACAGGAAGCCGCCGTCGGGCAGCTCGGTCTCCGCGCCGAGGAACGGGTGCGTCGTCCCGGCCAACCCCAGACCGGTGGGCGAGGACGCGTCGGCGGCCGGTCGGCCCAGCCAGTACCGTTCGCGTTGGAACGGGTAGGTGGGCAGGTCCACCCGGCGCGCGTCCCGCAGCATCGCCGCCAGATCCACCCGCACGCCCGCGACCCGGGCCCGCGCCAGCGCGGTGACCACCGACTCCTGTTCGGCCGCGTCCCGGCGGAGCAGGGCGCCGACCAGCGGCCGGGCGTCCAGCTCGGGGAGGCAGTCCGGAGCGAGCGAGGCCAGTGCGTCGGAGCCGAGTTCGAGGTAGGCGCGGACTCCCGCTTCGTGCAGGGTCTGGACGCCCGCGGCGAACAGTACCGGCCGCGTCACCTGGTCGACCCAGTACCGCGCCGACGCCATCGTGCCGGGTTCGACGACGTCGCCGGTGACGGTCGACACGATCGGGATCGTGGGCCGGTCGAAGCGCAGTCCCTCGGCGACCTCCCGGAACGCGGCCACCATCGGCTTCATCAGCGGCGAGTGGAACGCGTGGCTGACCAGCAGCCGTTTGGTCCTGCGGCCGCATGCGGCCCACTCGTCGACGACCGCCATCACCGCGACCTCCTCACCGGACACGACCGTGCCGGCCGGGCCGTTCACCGCCGCGATGCCGACCGCGTCCTCCCGGCCCGTCAGGGACGCGCGGACCTCTTCGGCGCTCGCGCCGATCGCCACCATCGCCCCGCTGCCGGGCAGCTCCTGCATCAGCCGGCCGCGCGCCGCGACGAGCGCGCACGCGTCCGGCAGGGACAGGACACCGGCGACGTGCGCGGCGGCGAACTCGCCGACCGAATGCCCCATCAGGTAGTCGGGGACGACGCCCCAGCTCCGGAGCAGCCGGTACAGCGCGACCTCCAGCGCGAAGAGCGCGGGCTGGGTGTAGCGGGTCTCGTGGAGCAGGTCCTCCTCCGGGGAACCGGCGGGGGCGAACATCAGTTCGCGCAGCGGCCGGTCGAGCAGCCCGTCGAAGTGCTCGCACAGTTCGTCCAGCGCACGCCGGAACTCGGGAAAGGCCGCGTACAGGCCGCTGCCCATGCCCGGCCGTTGCGATCCCTGGCCAGAGAACATGAAGGCGGTCGCACCGTCCCGTTCGGCGGAGCCGCGGATCAGGTGGGGCGCCGGACGGCCGGCCGAGAGGGAGTCGAGCCCGGACAGCAGCTCGTCCCGGGTCCGGCCGACCACCGCCGCGCCGTGTTCGAACACCGACCGCGACCCGAGGGAACGGGCGATGTCGGCGGGCCGGTGCTCGGGATGCTCCCGCACGAAGTCGCGGAGCCGGTCGGCGAGCGCGCCGAGCGCGGCGCCGGTCGTGGCCGACAGCACCCACGGGACGACCGGTGCGGGCTCCTGCCCGTCCGCCCTGGCGGGCCCGTCCTCGGACGGGACGTCCGCGCCGCTCGGGGCCTCGATGACGACGTGGGCGTTGGTGCCGCTGATGCCGAACGCCGACACCGCCGCGCGTCTCGGCCCGTCATGCTCGGGCCAGTCCCGCGCCTCGCTGAGGAGCGCGACGTTCCCCGCCGCCCAGTCCACGTGGGGGGTGGGGCTGACGGCGTGGAGGCTGCGGGGCAGGCGTCCGTGGCGGAGCGCCTGGACGGTCTTGATGACGCCCGCGACCCCGGCCGCGGCCTGGGTGTGCCCGATGTTGGACTTGACCGAGCCGATCCACAGCGGGCGGTCGCCGGGGCGATCCCGTCCGTAGGCGGCCATGAGCGCCTGCGCCTCGATCGGGTCGCCGAGGGGGGTGCCGGTGCCGTGCGCTTCGACCGCGTCCACATCCGAGGGCCGCAGGCCCGCGTCGTCGAGCGCCTGCCGGATCACCCGCTGCTGGGACGGGCCGTTCGGGGCGGTCAGCCCGTTGCTGGCGCCGTCCTGGTTGACGGCCGACCCGCGCAGTACCGCCAGCACCGGATGGCCGTTGCGGCGCGCGTCGGAGAGGCGCTCGACCAGCAGCAGCCCCGCGCCCTCGGCCCAGATGACGCCGTCGGCTCCGGCGGCGAACGGCTTGCACCGTCCGTCCGGGGAGAGCCCGCGCTGCCTGCTGAACTCCACGAACGGGGCCGGGGTCGCCATCACCGTCACGCCGCCCGCCAGCGCCAGGTCGCACTCGCCGTCCCGCAGGGCACGCGCGGCCAGGTGCAGGCTGACCAGCGACGACGAGCACGCCGTGTCCACGGTGATCGCCGGGCCTTCGAGGTCGAAGGTGTAGGCGAGACGGCCGGACGCGACGCTGCCCGCGCTGCCGGTCCCCAGGTATCCCTCGTACTCGCCGGGGGAGGCGTTCAGCAGGCGGCCGCCGTAGTCGCCGTACATGACGCCCGTGAAGACGCCGGTGCGGCTGCCGCGCAGCGACTCGGGGTCGATACCCGCGCGTTCGAAGGCCTCCCAGCCGGTCTCCAGCAGCAGCCGCTGCTGCGGGTCGGTGGCGGTCGCGTCGCGTGGGCTCATGCCGAAGAACTGCGGGTCGAACCGGTCGGCGTCGTAGAGAAAGCCGCCCTCACGCGTATAGGACTTGCCGGCCCGCTCGGGTTCCGGGTCGTAGAGGTCGGCGACGTTCCAGCCCCGGTCGGCCGGGAACGGACCGATCGCGTCGACCTCGTCGGCGACGAGCCGCCACAGGTCCTCCGGAGTTCGCACCCCGCCGGGGAACCGGCAGGCCATCGCGGTGATCGCGATGGGGTCGTCGTCCGGTGCCGCCACCCGCCGCCCCGCTTGGGAGAGGGCCTCCCGGCCCGCGCCGGGGAGCACGCCGGCGAGGTGCTCGGCGAGCGCCCGGGGGCTGGGGTAGTCGAAGACGAGCGTGGCCGGGAGCCGCAGGCCCGTCTCGGCGGACAGCCGGTTGCGGAGGTCGACGGCGGTCAGCGAGTCGAATCCCAGCTCGGTGAAGCCGCGGTCGGCGGCGACGCCGTCGGCGTGGTCGTGGCCGAGGACGGAGGCGGCGTGCTCCCGCACGAGTTCCAGCAGCAGCCGGTGCCGCCGCGACCCGGTGAGCCCGTCGAGCCGCTGCGCCAGAGGCGTACGCCCGGCCGGGCGGGGCGCCGCGGCGACGAGCCCGGCCAGCATCGGCGGGAGCGTCGCCGCGTCGGCCGAGCGCAGCGCGGCGCGGTCGAAACGCAGCGGGAGCAGCACGGGATGTCCCGAGGTGAGGGCCGCGTCGAACAGGTCGAGGTTCGTCGACTCGGGCAGCGGAACCAGCGCCGCCTGGCGGACCCGCCGCGCGTCGGCCGTCATCCCGCTGGCGTCCGGCCACGGCCCCCAGACCAGGCTGGTGGCCGGGAGTCCCCGCGCACGGCGGTGCCAGGCGAGGGCGTCCAGGCAGGCGTTGGCGGCCGCGTAGTTGGCCTGCCCGGGAGCGCCGAGCGTTCCGGCGGCGGACGAGAACAGCACGAACGCGGCAAGGCCGGCGTCCGCGGTGAGCTCGTGCAGGTACCAGGCGGCGTCCGCCTTCGGCCCCAGGACGGCGTCGATCCGGTCGGGGGTCAGGTTGGTGAGGGCGGCGTCGTCCAGCACTCCGGCCGTGTGGACCACGGCGGTGAGCGGGTGGCCGGAGGGGACGTCCGCGAGAACGGCGGCGAGCCTCCCGCGGTCGGTGACGTCGCAGGCCGCGATGGTGACCTCGGCACCGTGTCCGGAGAGCTCCGCCCGCAGTGCGTCAGCGCCCGGCGCGTCAGCGCCGCGCCGGCTCAGCAGCAGCAGGTGCCGCACGCCGTGCCGGGCCACCAGGTGCCGCGCGACGATCGCGCCCAGGGCGCCGGTGCCGCCGGTGACCAGGACGGTCCCTTCCGGGTCGAGCGGTGACGCCTCGGGTTCGGGTAGCGGCGTCGCGGCCACGCGCGGTACCAGGTGGCGACCGTCGCGCAACGCGACCTGGGATTCGCCGCGGGCGATCGCCGTGGCGAGGGACCGCGCCGATGCCGCGCTTCCGTCGAGGTCGGTGAGGACGAACCGTCCGGGATGCTCGTTCTGGGCGCTGCGGACCAGCCCCCAGACGGCCGCCCCCGGCAGATCGGCGGTCGCGTCCTCGGGGCCCGTGGAGACCGCGCCCCGGGTGACGACCACCAGGCGGGAGTCCGCCGTTCTCTCATCGGCCAGCCACTCCTGCGCCGCGAGCAGCACCCGGGTGACGGCCCCGCGTACGTCGTCGGGGCCGGCGCCGTCGGAGGGGCCGACGGGCAGCAGTACCGCGCCGGGCATCGGACCGGTCGCCGGGACGAGCTCGGAAAGGTCGCCGTGGAACACCGGCGGGAGGTCCGCGCCGGCCAGCGCCCCGCTGAGCCCGGCCGCGTCGCCGAGCACGGCCAGGGACGCCGGGGCGGCAGCCGGACGGGCGGGGGCGGTGTCCCAGCCGAGCCGGTATGCCTCGCGCCGCCGGGCGCTGATCCTGCCGATGGGCACCGGGCGCACCACCAGCGCTTCGACCGATGCGACCGGGGTTCCCGCCGCGTCGGTGATGGCCACCGCGAGCGTGTCCGGCCCGGTTCGGGTCAGTCGGCTTCTGATCGAGGTGGCCTGCCACGTGTGCGGGACGACGCCGCGCCAGGAGAACGGCAGCAGGATCTCTTCCCCGGATCCTAGCGAGGGGTGGTCCGAAGCCAGCGCGTGCAGCGCCGCGTCGAGCATCGCGGGGTGCATCCCGCCCGCCTCGCCGCCGTCCTCGCGCACGTGGGTCTCTGTGTAGACCGTGGAACCGGCACGCCAGGCCGCCCGCAGCCCCTGGAAGGCCGGTCCGTAGCCGACGCCGATGTCGGCGAGCGCGTCGTAGAGCCCGTCGACGTCGATCGGCTCACCGTCCTCCGGCGGCCACGCCGCGGGGAAGTCGTCGAACGGCCCGGCCGTGTGCGCACCCAGCGTTCCCGACGCGTGCCGGGTCCACGGCCGTTCGCCGTCGCCCGGGTCGGTCGCGGCGGCGCGCGAGCTGATGGTGATCGACCTGGCGCCGTTCGCGTCCGGCCCGGACACCGTCACCTGAAGATCGACCGAGCCGCTCTCCGGCAGCGTCAGGGGCGACTCGACCGTCAGCTCCTCGATCCGGCCGCATCCGCTGACCCTCGTCGCGTGCACGGCCATGTCGAGGAACGCCGTGCCGGGCACGAGCGCCGCGCCGTTCACGGTGTGCTCGGCGAGCCACGCGTGGGTGCGCCGTGACACCCGGCCGCTCAGCAGCCGGCCACCGGTCTCGGCGAGGGACGTCGAGGCCCTGAGCAAGTCGTGCGCACCGGTGTCCATCCCGAGGGACGCCGCGGCCGGGGCGGCCGCCGGCAGCCAGAACCGGCGTCCTTCGAAGGGATAGTTGGGCAGGGCCACCGGCCGCGCGTCCAGCCGCGCGAAGAACGACTTCCAGTCGACGGGTACGCCGCGCAGCCCGGCCTCGGCGACGGCGGTGACGAGCGTTTCCGCCTCCGGCCGGTCCCGGCGCTGCGTCGCGATCCGATGACCCGAACCCTCGTCCGCGGGGAGGGCCGTGAGAACCGCGTCGGGTCCGACCTCCAGGAACGTCGTGACGCCCAGCTCACGAAGCGACCCGACCCCGTCGTGGAAGCGGACGGGCTGCCGCGCCTGCCTCGTCCAGTAGCGCGGATCGCCCAGATCGTCCTCCGCGGCCGGCCTGCCGGTGAGGGCGGACACGATCGGCACCGCGGGCGGCCGGTAGGTGACGCGTTCGGTGACCTGGAGGAACTCGTCGAGAATGCCATCCATGTGCGGAGAGTGGAACGCGTGCCCGACCCGCAGCCGCGTCGTCTTCCGGCCGCGTTCGGTCCACAGCTCCGCGACCCGGGCCACGGCCTCCTCGTCGCCGGACACCACCGTCGAGTCGGCGGCGTTGACCGCCGCGATCGCGGCGACCCCGTCCAGGCCGCGCAGCGACTCCGCCACCTCGGCCTCGGCCGCGCGGATCGCGACCATCGCGCCGCGCGCCTCCACCGCCTGCATCAGCCGTGCCCGCTCCGTGACGAGCACGCAGGCGTCGTCGGCGTCGAACACCCCGGCGACGTGAGCGGCGGCGATCTCGCCTATGGAGTGCCCGAGCAGGACATCGGGACGGACGCCCCACGACTCGAGCAGCCGGAACAACGCGACCTCCATCGCGTAGATCGCCGGTTGGGCGTACCGGGTCTCGGCGAGCAGGGCGGCCTTCGGCGAGCCCTCCTCGGCGAACATCACCGCTCGCAAGGAGTCGTCCATCCGCGCGTCCATCCGCGCGCAGATCTGGTCCAGCTCGGTGGCGAACACCTCGAACCGGTCGTACAGATCGCGGCCCATCCCCGGATGCTGGCTGCCCTGCCCGGAGAACAGGAACGCGGTCCTGCCATCACCGCCGCCGCTCACGACCACGTTGGTCGCGGTGCCGCCGTTCGCGAGGATCTCCAGCCCGGCGAGCAGCTCTTCGCGGGTACGGCCCGTCGCCGCCGCGCGGTGCTCGTGAACGGCGCGGGCCGCCAGCGAGACGCCGACGTCGGCGGGACGGAACTCCTCCAGCCCGGCGAGATGCTCGAAGAGTCCGCGCGCCTGCGCGGCAAGAGCCGGCTCGGTTCTGCCGGACAGCAGCCAGGGGACCGGATCCCCCTCGGCCTCACCCCGGTCGTCCGCCGCCGGGACGGCGGCCGACGCCGGATCCCACTCGAGGACCACGTGCGCGTTGGTGCCGCTGATCCCGAACGCCGAGACGGCCGAGCGGCGCACCCCGTCCCCGCCCGGCCAGGGCCGTTCCTCCGCGAGGACGGACACGGCGCCGGACGACCAGTCCACGTGCGGGGTCGGCTCGTCGACGTGCAGCGTCCGAGGCAGCAGCCCGTGCCGCATGGCCTGCACCATCTTGATCACGCCGGCGGCCCCGGCGGCCGCCTGGGTGTGGCCGATGTTGGACTTGATCGAGCCGATCCACAGGGGGCGGTCGGCGGGGCGGTCACGGCCGTAGGCGGCGATGAGGGCCTGGGCTTCGATGGGGTCGCCGAGGGCGGTGCCGGTGCCGTGTGCCTCGACGGCGTCGATGTCGTCGGGGTTGAGTCCGGCGTCGGTGAGGGCCTGCTGGATGACGCGTTGCTGGGAGGGGCCGTTGGGGGCGGTGAGTCCGTTGCTGGTGCCGTCGGAGTTGACGGCCGTGCCCCGCACCACGGCCAGGACCTGGTGGCCGTTGCGCTGCGCGTCCGACAGCCGCTCCACCAGCAGCAGACCGGCACCCTCACCCCAGACGGTCCCGTCGGCGGCGGCGTCGAACGGTTTGCACCGGCCGTCCGGAGCGAGACCGCGCTGGCGGCTGAACTCGACGAACAAGGTCGGGGTCGCCATGACCGCGACGCCGCCCGCCACCGCCAGGTCGCAGTCGCCGTTGCGGATCGCCTGCACCGCGAGGTGCAGGGACACGAGCGAGGACGAGCACGCGGTGTCCACCGTGACGGCGGGCCCCTCGAAGCCGAGGGTGTAGGCGATGCGGCCGGACGCGACGCTCGTCGTCGAACCGGTGATCAGGTAGCCCTCGGAGCCGGTGTCCGCGGGCCGCGCGTTGATCCCGTACTCCTGCGCGGCCGTTCCGATGAACACCCCGGTGCCGCTTCCGCGCAGCGACGCCGGATCGATCGCGGCGTTCTCCAGCAGCTCCCATGCGGTCTCCAGCAGCAGCCGCTGCTGCGGGTCGGTGGCCAGGGCCTCCCGGGGGCTGATCCCGAAGAACTCCGCGTCGAACATGTCCGCGTCGTGGAGGAACCCGCCCCGGTCCACATAGGAGGTGCCGGGGTGGTCGGGATCCGGGTCGCCGAGCGCGTCCAGGTCCCAGCCCCGGTTGGCGGGGAACTCGCCGATCGCGTCGGCGCCCTCGGCCACGAGCCGCCACAGGGCTTCCGGCGTGCGAACGCCGCCCGGGAACCGGCACGCCATGCCGACGATCACGATCGGGTCGTCGCCGGTCTCGCCGACCCTGCCGTGCGGGGTACTCGGCCGCGGCGCGTCCGCTCGCGTGCCGAGCAGCTCGGCGCGCAGGCGGTCGGCCAGCGCGCCCGTCGTCGGATGGTCGAATATCAGCGTGGCGGGCAGGCGCAGACCGGTGGCGCCGTTCAACCGGTTGCGCAGCTCGACGGCGGTGAGGGAGTCGAACCCCAGATCCCGGAAGCCGCGGTCGGTCTCGATCGCGTCCTGCCCGACGTGCCCCAGTACCGCCGCCACGTTCGTGCGGACCAGATCGATCAGCGACTCGCGCTGCCCGGACTCGCCGAGCGTGCGGAGCCGCTCGGCCAGCTCCTCGGCGGCCGCCCGCCCGCCCGGTCCGCTCGCACGCCGGACGGTCGCCCGGCCGATCGTGCGCAGGATCGGCGGAATGGTCTCGTCGTCCGCGCGGACCGTCGCCGGGCGCAGCGCGGCCATCACCAGCGGGGTGTGCCGCTGCAGCGACAGGCCCGCGTCGAACAGAGCGAGGCCCTGCTCGGTGTCCAGCGCCGCGCTGTTGCGGGTGAGCCTGGCCTTCCCGGCCGAGTCCAGGTCGGCGGTCATCGAGCTGGTCTCCGCCCACAGTCCCCACGCGAAGGACGCGGCGGGCAGGCCACGCGACCGCCGGTACGCGGCCAGCGCGTCGACGAAGGTGTTCGCGGCCGCGTACACCGACTGGCCCGGGTTGCCGATCGTGCCCGCGGCCGAGGAGAACAGGATGAACGCGTCGAGGTCGAGCTCCTCGGTCAGTACGTGCAGGTTCCACGCCGCGTCGGCCTTGGGCCTTAGGACGGTGTCCGCCTGCGCGCTCGTGAGCGCGGTGAGCACGCCGTCCGCCAGCACACCGGCGGTGTGGACGACCGCCGTGAGCGGATGTTCGTCCGGGACGCCGGCGAGCAGGGCGGCCAGCGCGTCCGGGTCGGCGGTGTCACAGGCCGCGACCGTCACCTCGGCACCGGTCGCCTCCAGCTCGGCCGCCAGTTCCGATGCGCGCGGGGCGTCCGGACCCGAGCGGCTGACGAGCAGCAGACGCCGCACGCCGTGCCGGTCCACCAGATGCCGGGCGACGCGCCCGCCGACCGTGCCCGTCCCGCCGGTGATGAGCACCGTGCCGTCCGGGTTGAAAGCCGCCGTCTCGTCGCCCTCGTCCGGGGCGGTGCCGACCAGGCGCGGCAGGTGAGCCGCGCCGTCGCGCAGCACGGCCTGCGGCTCACCGGAGTCGACGGCGGCGGCGAGAGCCCGCATGGAGGCGTCGGTTCCGTCGAGATCGACCAGAGCGAACCGGTCCGGCTCCTCCCACCACGCGGCGCGCAGCAGACCCCACACGGCCGCGCCCGGCAGGTCGCGCACGGGGTCGTCTGCGTCCACCGAGACAGCGCCGCGCGTGACCACCACCAGCCGCGACGCCGCGAGCCGATCTTCGGCGAGCCAGTCCTGCAGCAGGTGGAGCACGTGCCGGGTGACGTCATGGGAGCGCGCCGCCGGATCGTCCATGTCGGGCGTTCCGCCGTCGCAGGGGAGCAGCACGACCTCGGGGACGGCCCCGCCGGTGTCGACGGCGCGCAGCAGGTCGTCCAACCCGCTGTGGCGCGGCAGGTCGGCGAAGGTGTCGCCCAGGAGGGACGAACCGTCGCCCAGCACCGCCCACGCGCCTTGGCCCGAGGGCCGCGTGTCGGCCGCCGCCGATCGCACCCAGTCGATGCGCCAGAGCGCATTGTGCAGGTGGCGGGACGTGTCCAGCCGATCGACATCCAGTTCCCGGAGCTTCAGCGAGGAGATCACGATGACCGGTCGGCCGGCCTCGTCGGCCATCTCCAGCGTCGCCGTCGAGTCGTCCACGGGCGTCACCCGGACGCGCAGCACGCTCGCCTCGGTGGCGTGCAACGTGATTCCCGACCAAGAGAACGGCAACCGGACCGGGGCGTCGGGACGGTCCGGGTCGCCGAGCGCGATGGCGTGCTGGGCTGCGTCGAGCAGTGCCGGGTGGACGGCGAACCCGCTCGTGTCGGCGTCGTCGGGGAGACGGACCTCGGCGTAGAGGACGTCGCCGTCCCGCCACGCGGCCCGCAGCCCCTGGAAGGCCGGCCCGTACACGTAACCGAGGCCGGCGAGCCGGTCGTACAGGTCGTCGGCCGGCACCGGCGTCGCCCCGGACGGCGGCCACACACCGGCGAACTCGGGCTGCCGGGCGTCGGGAGCGTCCGCGACGACCGTGCCGCTCGCGTGCCGCGTCCACGGCTGGTCCGGCTGGTCAGCGGGGCGTGAGTGGATCGTGACGGTGTGGCCGTCGCCTTGGCCGTCCGGGGTCACCGTGACGTGCAGCTGGACGGCCGCGGTACCGGGGAACGTCAGCGGGGTCTCGACCGTCAGCTCTTCGGTGTGCCTGTAGCCGAGATGCGCGGCCGCGTGCAGCGCGATGTCCAGGAAACCCGTCCCGGGCATCAGCACCGTTTCGAGCACCGCGTGGTCGGCGAGCCACGGATGCGTAGTCGTGGAGATCCGCCCGGTGAAGATGTGCCCGTGCTCTTCCGGCAGATCCGTCGTGCTCCCGATCACTGGATGACCGGTGTGCGCCTGGCCCAGCTGCTTCGCGGTGCTGGTCGGTGTGAGCCAGTAGCGCTTGTGTTGGAAGGGGTAGGTGGGCAGTGGTGTGTGTGGGGTGGGTGGTGTGTGTGGTGTGGGTTGTTGGGTGGTGGGCCAGTTGATGTTGATGCCGGCGATGTGGGCGTGGGTGAGG
>NZ_JBQQBP010000045.1:0-14559 GCF_052245875.1 Actinomadura sp. 3N407 | reverse complement strand
CGCCAACGACGGGCTACCGCCGGTGGTGTTCGAGCAGCAGATCACCGAGAAGAGGAGGGCCACAACAGCCCACTACGCCGGGGCCAAGGTGGCATAACCAGTCTCCACACTTTCAGGGGATTGACACCACCTACCTCGTTCAGGGCATCCACTCCAACGCCCTGGGGAAGCCCACCATCGTGAAGTGGCTCGCCGTCTCCGGCCTGCCCGATCACCCACATGTCGAGCCGCTCACCACGGCCCTGCTGGAGCGTTTCGGTGTCGGCCCCGCCATGCCCGGACGCGCCACGCCCCAAGATCTGCCCGGACTTAGCGCCCTGGTGCCTGATGCCGTCGAGGCGGCTCAGCGACACCTGACCGATGTCGCAGACGAGTACCGCAGGCGGATCTCCACGACCCTCGCCCCGTATCGCGAGCGGATCGATCGCTGGCAGCAGGATGCCCTGTTCGCCAGCGCCCGACCGGACAGAAAAGCCATCGACGAGACCGCCGATCGGCGACGCCGTCTCGTCGAGTCCCTGGAGACGGTCGGCAAGCCAATGCTGCGTCTGCTGGCCGTGTTGGAACCTCATGCGGCCGCCGAGGAAGGCACTGCGCGATGAGCACCGACTTCGACTCCTTCACCAACCGAGGCGAGTACCTGTCCGCGCACTACTTCGCCGAACAACTCGGCACCGACCTCAAGAAGGGCCTGCTCGCTACCTGGGCCATGCGCGAGGGGGACGACCACGACCCCCGTAAGACACCGCGCGAGCGGCTGCGCGCCCTGCGCACCACCTACCTCGCTGATGAACTGCGCGGCTACTTCGTCAAGACGACCGAGAGCGACTCCGGGGACGAGGCACGGCTCACCACCTACAACGACCCCGAATGGACCAAACGCCTGGCCGAATGGCACCAGATGGTGATGCACGCCCTCGGCTACGAGTCGTCCCCCGCAGAACTCACCGTCCACCGAGCCGGACGCGACCACACCCTGCCAGTTGCCTACCACGGCCACGGGATCATCGCCCTCGACTGCGGCTGGGCCACCGACAACGACGCAGCCCTCGACGCTGACGGTCCCGGACGGCTGCTCACGCCCCTGCGCGTCAGCGCGAGCGAAAGCTACGAGACCGGGGCAGCCCTGGCCTCCTGGCTCTTCCAGAGCGAACTCGGCGAGGCGAACGGCCCGCACCCTCGCTTCGTCCTCCTGCTGTGCGGTGGCGTGATCCTGCTCGCAGACCGCCAGTCCTGGAACGAGGGCCGCTACCTCGCGGCCAACCTCGATGCGGCCCTGGTGCGTAACGACCGCACTCAGCACGGGGAACTCGCCACCATTGCGGCCCTGTTCAGCCTGGACATGCTCCGCCCTGGCGAGAACGACCAGAGCCGCGCGATCGACGGCCTACTCAAGTCCTCCGGCGACAACGCCACCGGAGTCTCCAGCGAGCTGCGCTACGGCCTGCGACGCTCGGTCGAGATCATCGCCAACGAAGTCCTGGCTCGGATGGCCGAACCGAAGAACGACGTCACCCCGAGCGACATCGCCAGCCTCAAGCTGCCCTTCGCCCGGGAACTCACTCGCGAGTCCCTCCGCTATCTCTACCGCGTCCTCTTCCTGCTGTACGCGGAGGCCCGCCCCGAACTCGGGATCCTTCCCGCCGACGATGGCTCCTATGAGGCCGGCTACTCCATGGCACGCCTCCGCGAACTGGTCGCACGCGACGAGCAACTCGTCGACGAGGAAGCCAGGAACGGCTTCCACCTCTTCCAGTCTCTGGACGTCCTGTTCAACAAGGTCAACTTCGGTCACCGCCCCTACGGCACCGAACCCGACGACGACCAGCCCGGCGACGACAACGAAACCCGCAAGGCCAAGGCCGCCCGACGCAGCGAGGATCGTGGCCTGCGCTTCGAGCCTCTACGCAGTGAACTCTTCGAACCCGCCGCCATCCGCCTCATCGGCACCGGAGTCCCCGATCCCGCAAGCGATGAGGACACCAACCCACGCTGGCTCGACCTCCGCCTGCGAAACGCAGCCCTCCACGAGGTACTACGCCTGCTCACGATGAAGAAGGGCAAGCGCGGTGAACGCGGCGGGTTCATCTCGTACCGCAACCTCGGCATCAACCAGCTCGGCGCCGTCTACGAGGGACTGATGTCCTACACCGGCATCATCGCCGAAGAGGAACTCTGCGAGGTCGCCAAGGGCGGTGACCCGGAGGAAGGGTCCTGGCTCATCCCCTCCCGCACGATGGACCAGTACCCCGACACGACCCTCGTCCAGTACGGAGAGGACGATGCCCGCAAAGGCCTGCGCGGCGTCAAGAAATACGAGAAGGGCTCCTTCGTCTACCGTCTCGCCGGCCGTGAGCGTGAGACCTCCGCCTCGTACTACACCCCCGAGTCACTGACCAAGGTCACCGTCGAACTCGCGCTGAGGCACCGCCTCGACCAGGAGCGCGACGACGACGGCAATGTCATCAAGACGCGGGCGTCGGAGCTGCTCAAGTACAAGATCTGCGAGCCGGCGCTCGGTTCTGGGGCCTTCCTGAATGAGGCGATCAACCAGATCGCAGAGGAGTACCTGCGCCGTCGCCAGGACGAACTTGGCGTCACTATCCCCGCCGCAGACGCGATCACTGAGAAGCAGAAAGTCAAGGCGTACATCGCCCTGCACAACGCCTACGGGGTAGACCTCAACGCGACCGGAGTCGAGCTGGCCGAAGTGTCACTGTGGCTCAACACCATGCACCCAGGGATGCGCGCACCCTGGTTCGGACTTCACTTGCGCCGAGGCAACTCACTGATCGGCGCACGACGCGCCGTGTACGCCGGGGCGGATGTAGCTTCGCCGGACAAGGCATGGCTCAAGGCAAAGGATACTCTGGCCCCGAACCCCCTGTCCTTTCTCAGGGACGGCGAGCCGCAGTCTCTTCCCAACGACGCAGTTCACCAGTTCCTGTTGCCGAGCCCCGGATGGGCGGCGGTCACAGGCTCAAAGGAAGCCAAGGAGCTGTCCAACAAAGGCGTGGAGCAGCTCGCTGCCTGGAAAAAAGGCATCCTACAACGCCCCAAACGCAGCACCGCACATCTCAACAAGGACGGCACTCCCAAGCTCGATCGCAAGACCGGGAAGCCAAGGCAGGAAACAAAGACCCAGTTCACCCGCCTACGGGATGCTGCCCGACGAGTCGAATTCCTGTGGTCGGCAGTTGCCAAACGTATGGAACTGTCCGAGAGGGAGATCGCAAGACGCGTCGACGTCTGGAAAGTTGACCCAACCGATCCGGAGTACGCTTTTCTCCAGCAACCCGAACAGGCGGTACCGAAAGAGAAGGTTTTGGAAGACCTCTTCAATGCCGTAGACACTCCATACTGGCGACTGAAAAAGGTCATGGACGCCTGGTGTGCATTGTGGTTCTGGCCGACCGACAAGGCCGGATTGCTGGACGGGACCGATGCCGAGTACTCGGCGCCCAACGAGGTAAGCGATCCCAGCGAGCTCAGCGAGATCTTGGGGGGCATCCCACTGACAGGGGGTGAGCTTGAACCCGACGCACTGCCAGGTCAGGCGAAAGCTCGCGAGCCAACTGCTCCCTCCAGAGTTGAGCTGCGCTCAGTTGAGGTGATGGCGCTGTTCGCCATAGGCCCCGAACAGACCTCTCTCAGTGATCTCGAATTGCCCAGCGACGAGTCACCTATCTTTGAAACAAAACAAATCGGTTCCACGGCAAAGAAGTCCGCACCAAAATCGAAGACTCCCAAGCTCCGCCCGCGCATCCCACTCAAAGATCTTGATGACTGGTTGGACTTCCTGGAGGCAATGCTCGGCACAGCCAACGAGTTCGAAGGAACCCTCCTCGACAGCTTCACCAGCCTGGAAGAGCTCAAGGAGTTTGAACAGGCAATACCTCACTTCATGCACATGGATCCTGGAGATCCCGAGCAGCGTTTCCCCTGGCTACGCACGGCCCACGATATCGCGAACGAGCAGGGCTTCCTGCACTGGGAACTGGAGTTCGCCCTTGTGTTCGCACAGGGTGGAGGCTTCGATCTCCAGGTGGGGAATCCGCCCTGGGTACGTCCCCGTTGGAACGAGTCAGCGGTGCTGGCGGAGCACGAACCGTGGTTCGAACTGGAGAGCATGGCATCGACCGCGGACAAGGATCAGCGACGCCAGACGGTTCTCGGGAAGGAGAAGGCCCGACGGTACGTGCTTGACGAACTGACTAACACCAGTGCCCAGGTAGCAGTTTTTAGTGCGCCACAGATGTATCCGCTACTGGCGGGGACTCAGCCGGATTTGTACCGAGCGTTCATGTTACAGGTATGGGCGCACATGTCCGCGGAGGGGACCGCCGGGATGGTCCATCCGGATACGCACTTCACCGGAGACAAGGAAGGAAAGCTTCGGGAAGCGACCTATCGGAGGCTGCGGGTCCATGGGGACTTCGTCAACTCCGGGCAGCGATTCTTCCCCCGGCCAGTCGGCGACACTGCCCACTTTGGGGTACATATCTACGGGCAGCAAGGCGAGATCTCATTCGATCACCTCTCCTGGCTTGTCTCTTCAGACGCGTTGCGGTATTCCGCGCAACACAACGGCGAAGGCGAGGTACCAGGGATCAGGTACCGCAACGGGGAGTTCGACGAGCGTCCTCACCGGGCTCGTGTTGTGCACGTGGACACGCGGCAACTCGCGGTCTGGCAACGACTATTGGACGAGGCCGGTCAACCTGTTGAACAGGCTCGGCTACTGTTTCCGGTCAGCACGGCGGAAGCATTGGCGATTGAGGCGCTGGCGGTGTACCCGGTGCGACTCGGAGCCCTGTCTCCGCGGCTGACGCGTGGGTACGACGAGAGCGGAGCCAAGAAGGCCAACCTGATCGACCACAACCGCCCCGACCCCACGACCGGTCTGGAGGACCAGCCTAACCATTGGCGTCGTGTAATCCTCAAGGGCACCCAATTGAGTGTCGCCACACCAGTGTTCAAGCGTTACAACGCCAACAGCAACGATCCATACGGTGCCGACCTTGTAGCCCTCCCGCCTGACTTCGTGCCAGACACTGCCTATGTACGAGTGCCGGAACGAAATCGCGAGTTCCTCAACCAGCAGGAGAGGTGGATCGACTATCAGGTTCTCGCGCGCCTGAGGGCGAGCGACAAAGCGGTTGCCCGAGCGCGCCAGCAGATTGCGCATGCCGACCACATCCCCGAAGAGCAGGTGACACCGGACCAGATCGACGCCGCACTGGTGCGGCGAGCCCAGCGCCGGTACGCCATGTTTTATCGACTTGCCTGGCGTCGACAGATCGCACCGAACACAGAAAGAGCCCTCTACGGAGCCCTTATCCCACGAGGCGCGGCTCACGTTAACGCCGTCAACAGCCTCGCGATGCCCCAGCTTCGCCACACTGCCTTGGTGGCCGGCTTCTGGGCCTCGTTGCCCTTGGACTACTTCCTGCGCGTCAGTGGACGGAGCGACCTCCACCCCGCGAGCGCCAAGGCGACCCCAGCCCCTGCACTCAGCCATCCCCTGGCACGCGCCCTTCTCCTCCGCACCCTTCGCCTCAACTGCCTCACCACCGCCTACGCCGATCTTTGGACTGACCTCTACGATCCCAGGTGGCCTGACCAGGAACCCTGGGCCTGCGACTGGCCTGGACTCCAGCCCTTGAACGAGGTGACCCGGGACTGGCGTCCCGAAACCCCTTTGCGCACCGAACGTGCACGCCGGTCGGCACTGGTCGAGATTGACGCCCTGGTGGCCGTGTGGCTCGGTATGGACGCCGATGCGCTCATCGCGGCATACCGTGGCCGGTTCCCCGTACTGCAGAAGTACGAGGCTGTGACCTGGTTCGACGCCGACGGTTGGAAGATCGCAGGGAGCGCGCGGACAATCGGACAGCGGCAGACGAAAGAGTCGTGGAACCAGTTCGAGCCGTACCGAACGGCTGTGGAGTCCGGCAGGGATCCTGATCAGGCGCCCGTGCCCCAGGGCTACCGTGCTCCCTTCTACCCGGCCAGGCGCGAGGACGAGCTGCGCGAGGCGCACGGACACTTCAGGGAGCGGCTGGACGGGGCGGTTGCTCGCGGGGAGTGGGATCCGGTCCGGCAGGAGGTGCCGAAGTCGTGAGGCCGACGCTGGAGGCGCGCGGGCTCAAGGAGAGCCTGCTGCAGTACCTGTCGACGACGTATGCGTTGACGGATGAGGGTGCGCGCGAGGCGCTGCATCGGTTCCTGGGTGATGAGACCTCGGGCATGTTCCGGGGGCCCTACCTGCGGATCCGCACGCCCTTCACCCTGGCCGACGACGAATGGCGCGAGCATCTCGAGTGGCGGCGCGATGGGTGGGCGCCGTACGCCCACCAGGCCGCCGCATTCGCCCGGCTGACCTCCGCGCACGGGCACACGCCACAGCCAACGCTCATCACCACCGGTACGGGTTCGGGCAAGACGGAGTCGTTCCTGTATCCAGTGCTGGACCACTGCCGCAGGGAGCGGGAGGCGGGCAAGGCAGGGATCAAGGCGGTGTTCCTCTACCCGATGAACGCCCTCGCGACGGACCAGGCCCAGCGGATCAACGACCTGCTCACCCAGCATGAGGCGGAACTCGGCAAGCTGTGGGCCGGCTTGTACATCGGGGACCGGGCGGCGATCCGGTACGAGAAGGTGCGTACGTGGCGTTCGGACATGCAGTTGTCGCCACCCGACATCCTGCTGACGAACTTCAAGATGCTGGATCTGCTGCTGCAGCGCGAGGCCGATGCTCCGCTGTGGCGGGACGCCGACATCCGTTACGTGGTGGTCGATGAGTTCCACACCTACGACGGTGCTCAGGGCACAGACGTGGCGATGCTGCTGCGGCGGCTCGCCGCCGCGGTGGGGGTGTCGGAGAAGGGGCGTCCGCTGGGACAAATGTGTCCGGTCGCGACGTCGGCGACACTCGCTTCGGGGACGGACAAGGACGGTGTGGCTCGCCTTCTTGAGGTGGCGACCGATGTCTTCGGGACCGAGTTCACGGCGGACTCGATCGTCGGGGAGAACCGGCTGCCGGTGGAGGAGTTCATTCCACTGACGGAGTTGACGATGCAGGGGCTGCCCACCCCTGATGAGCTGCTCGCGCTGCCCGACCCGGCTGACGGCGATGAGGCACTGCTGGACCTCATCGAGGCGGTGACCGGCGTGCGCAACCTGGATCAGGTCGTCCTTGGCGGCAATCTCCAGCGGCATCTGTTCACTCGGGCGGTGATGCAGGCGCTGGATGGTGAGGTGAAGACCAGCGCCGAGGTCTTGGACATCATGTGGCGGTCCGGGGCGGCCGGTTGGGCAGAGTCCGTGGCCCGGCAGCCGGAGAAGGCCGCCGAGGCATTGGCGCGTTTTGTCGCGCTGCTGTCGTATGCGCGCCATCCGGATTCGCCTCCGGGTGAGCTGTGGCCTTTTGTGCATGTCGAGGTGCATCAGTGGGCGCGGTCGGTGTCGCGGTTGCTGCGGGGTGTGCTGCCGTGGCCCAGGGCAGAGTTCCGGTGGGATGCGGCGGGTGCGGCGGATGCGAGCGCGGCGGAGAGCGGCCGGAATGCTCCGGTGACGACGGCGACGTCGGTGCAAAGCGCGAACCTGTTCTTGCCGGCGATTTACTGCCGTGATTGCGGGCGCTCGGGCTGGGCGGTGTTCTCCCCGGAGAGCGACGACCACGACATCCAGTTCGACACGTTCATGATTCGTCGTTCTTCTCTGGGACAGGACAAGGTCCGGGTACGGAACCTGATCGCGGCGACCGACCTGGAAGCGCAGGAAGGATCAGGGGCGGCGGCGCTTCCGTCGGGCGGTCGGGGCGCTAAGGGAACGCTGGCGTCGCATGGGGCGGGCGGGCTGCTGATGGTGTTGGACGGGGCGCGTAAGCGGTTGCGGCTGCCCGATCCTGCCAACGACTACGACAAGGACACCGGCGAGCCCCGGCTCTCGGCCCGTGACTCGGCGTTCGTCCTGGTCAACTTCGGGGAGACCGCGAACACTGCAGCGTGGGAGGACTGGTGCCCGGCGTGCGGGGAGCGCAATGCGATCCGATACCTGGGGACCGGGGCGGCCGCGATGGCGGCGGCGTCCATCACTCAGTTGTTCACGGGCGGTGAGCTCGACGTCGAGTTCGACGAGGATAAGACTCTGATGTTCAACGACTCGGTGCAGGATGCCGCGCACCGGGCCGGGTTCGTCGCCAACCGCTCGTACACCTTCTCCCTGCGCGCTCTTCTGGCCAAGCACCTGCGATCCGACGCGCCGACAGCGCTCAACGATCTGATCGCCGATGTGGTCGAGGCCACGACGGACAAGGACACGCTTGCCGCGGTCGTACCACCTGATCTGCATGGATTCCGAGGGGTTGAGCTTCTGCTGTCAGGGCGGGGACGCGGCGGGAGCCGACCGACCTGGCAGATGATCGGGCAGCGACTGGCGTTCGAGACGTTGATGGAGTTCGGTTTCCGGTCCCGTAACGGCCGCACTTTGGAACTGACCCGCACGGCCGCCGCGCAGGTGCGGATCGCGGACACCGATGCGGTGGTGACGCTCGCCAGGCAGGCCCACGAGGAATGCACCGACGGCAAGGTGCCGCTCGTCGAGCAGGATGACGCGCGCTATTTGGGCCTTGTGCGCATCTTCCTGGAACGGCTCCGTACTAGGGGCGCGGTCGCCCACAAGTGGCTGGACAAGTACGTCGACGAAGCGGGCACAAGCCGCTACTACATATGGGGGAAGCGGGCGCCGGGCATGCGGCCCTTTCCCAATCGGGTCGCCGCCCCCATGTTCCTGCTCAGCCCGACCAAGACCGACAGTGAGTTCGATTTCGTCGCGGGGCGCCTGTCCTGGTGCGAGCGATGGGCTGGAAAGTGCCTGGAGTTGCCGCGGGAGCTGGCTCCGGAGTTCTGGCATCGGCTACTGCCCGAGCTGGTGGCGCTCGGGCTGTTGTCGGTGCGTACGCCGCGAGATACCTCCGTGCGGATCTACGGGCTCAAGCCCGGGCACATCGAGGCGCAGCTACTGGATGACGAGCAGGTGCGCCATGCCTATGTGCGCTGCCCGGTGTGCTTCTGGGAGCAGACAGTTAACCCGTCCCTGCTCGACCAGTGGCGGGACCAGCCCTGCCCAGCATATCGCTGCCGCAGTGGCCGCCTGGTGGCCGGGGACCGGCCCGCGCGGCTGGGCGTGCACCATCGTGATCGCGATTACAACAAGGACTACTACCGGCGGTTGTATCGCGAGGCGGGCACGTATCAGGTGGTGACCGCCGAGCACACCAGCATGCTCGACCGCCCGCAGCGGGAGAAGGTGGAGAGGGCGTTCAAGCGGCGTGGGGGCTTCAAGGATCCCAATGTGCTGTCGTGCACGCCGACGTTGGAGATGGGCATCGACATCGGCCGGCTGTCCGCGGTGGTGCTGGCCGCGTTGCCGCGCCGCGCCGCCTCCTACGTGCAGCAGGTCGGCCGAGCAGGGCGCCGCACGGGAAACGCGTTCTTGTTGACGATCCCCGACCGGCGCCGCCGTGACCTCTACTTCTTGGAGCGCCCCAAGGACCTGATCGCCGGCACGATCGTGCCCCCGGGTTGTCATCTGTCGGCCATCGAGATCCTACGCCGCCAGTACTTGGCGCACCTGCTGGACCTGGCCGCCGCAGGACGGCTCGTGCGTGCGGACGGCATCGTGCTGCGTGCGCTGCCGTCCAAGGCACCCGACCTGTTCGGCCCATCTGGCTACCTGGTGGACCTGGTCGAGGTCGCTCTGGCCCAAGGCGCTGAGTTGGCGGAGGGGTTCCTCGAGTTGTTCCCCACCGGCGTCAACGAGCAGGCCAAGTCCGACCTGCGCGCTTACGCGACACACGATCTGCGCGGCAGGATCGAGGAGGCCGAACGGGAATGGTTCCGCGGTCGGCAGGCACTGAAGGACCGGCTGCGGGAAATCCACGACGCGCACGACGAGCTGCACGACTCCGACCCGGATCAGGCCCGCCAGAAGGCAGAGCTGGACGCCGAACAGCGAGGCGTCGGAAGGCGCCTGATGGTCCTGGGCGACACACCCGCCCAAGAGGCCCTGTGCGATCTGGGCCTCCTGCCCAACTATGCGCTGATCGACTCCACCACCACACTGTCGGCCACGCTGATAGGCGAAGATGGCGTTAACGCGGAGACGGGGAAGGTGCGTTTCACCTCCACTACCAAGGCCTATGAACGACCGCGTCGCCTCGCCCTTGAAGAACTCGCCCCGGGCAACACCTTCTACGTCAACGGGTACAAGCACCAGATCAGCGGCTTGGAGCTCACCACCGGTGGCCGGCAAGAGTGGCGCACCTGGCGAGTGTGCCCGGGCTGCGGCTACGTGCGTACCGAGAACGCCGCCGCCGACCGCTCGCCGTGTCCGCGCTGCAAGACCGGCCACATCGCCGACGACGGCTCATGTTTGTTCCAGGTGGTGGAGCCGACCACCGTCACTTCCCGCGACAACCGGGACGATGCCCAGATCCGCGACGACAAGGACGACCGAGAGCGTCGCACATATACGGTCGTGGACGCGGTCGACATCCCGTTGTCGGACATCGAGCCCGGCTCCTGGCGGCACAAACGTCAGACCTTCGGCGTCGACTATTGCCGCAGCGCCGTGATCCGCCGGATCAACGTCGGCCCTGTCCGCTACGACTCCCCGAGCCGGGACGACTTCGCCGGTCACCGGGTGCGCCTGAACCCCTTCCACGTGTGCACGGCCTGCGGCGCGGCCAGCGCCGATGGGCGGCCTGTCTTCGACCACGATACCGACGCGCTCGATTCCCTGGCGGCCCGCAATCCACGGCTCAAGCACCATCGCCCGTGGTGCCCGTTGCGCCGCGGGAAGAAGGACGGGGTGCGTCAGGAGCCGGTGCTGCTCGCCCATCGGCTGGAGACCGAAGCCCTGCGGGTGCTGCTCCCCGCCGCCACCGCCGATGTCGACGCCAAGGTGCACTCTTTCCGGGCCGCTCTGCGTTTGGGTGTCGATCTTCACTTCGGCGGAGATCCGCAGCACCTGGACACCACCGTCGCCTCCATGCCGGACAGTGAGAGCGGAGAGCGCCGCTGGTTCCTCGTGCTGTTCGACTCCCTACCTGGCGGGACCGGCTACCTGGACCGGCTCACCGACCCGTCCGCGTTCCGCGATGCGCTCGCTGCCGCCTACGAGGAACTCAAGGCCTGCCCGTGTGCCGAGGAACAGCGCAGGGCCTGCCACCGCTGCCTGCACCGCTATACCCCCGAGCACGTTCAGGACATCGTTTCACGCCAAGCGGCGCTGAACATGATCGAGACGTTGCTGTTCAAGATGGACGGCACGGACGGGTGGGAGACCAGCGAGGTTGACCACACTGGCCTGGTCGGGCTGGACGCCCAGATCGAATCCGACCTGGAGGCCCGTTTCCTGGCCGCGCTGCGGGAGTGGGTCAAGACAAATAATGACGCTGCCCTGGAAGAAGACGGGCATGCCAGTGGACATCTCCGCTTTACCGCGGGATCCGGTGTCACGCACTGGCGGCTGACCGCCCAGCAGGTACTGCACGGCACCCGGACCGATTTTACCTTCACCCGTGTTGACGGCCCTGCGCAGAGCGTCAAGGTCTACCTCGAAGGCTTCCGCTTCCACGCCAGCCGTGAACACAACCGGATGGCCGACGACGCTGCGCAGCGCACCCGGCTACGCGCCGACGGCGAGATCGTCTTCCAGGTCACCTGGGCGGACATCGACCTGTTCGAACAGCACACCGAGCGGGCCGAGCCCGTCTGGCCGCCGTACCAGGGCACCGCCCAGGAACAGGCAAAAGCGGCCTACGAGCAGTACGGCGGGCAACGTGCCCACCTCGCGCCGACCGTGTTCGCCAACCCGATCGACAGCCTGATCGCCTACCTGCGGGATCCAGATGCCGACCTCTGGGCTCGCCGGGCCCAGGCGCTGGTCACCGGCCTGGCAGCCCACCCCGATACCACCCCTGTCGCCTCGACCAGCAGCCGAAGCGAGCTTGTGGCGGCCCTTCGCAGCCAACTCGCCGCCCTCGGCGCAGGCAGCCGCGACGCCGGATCCATCGGGCCCGACGGCGCAGGAACCGGGCCCGTTCACGTTTTCCGTACGAAGGACGACAGCGGGCTGCCGATCCTGTTCGTCCTAGACGCCGCCGACCCCGAGGCGTTGAAATGGACGGCGCTCGCCGTTCTCGACGACTCCGAGACCGTACTGGACACCGACGAGCACAAGAAACGCTGGCGGTCCTGGCTGTACTGGACCAACCTCACGCAGTTTCTATCCCTGGCCGGTGGTGACGGCGTCCAACTCGCAACCAGCCGCGCCGCCGACTTCGAGGTCGAGGTCCTCGCCGTATGCGGCGGACTCGGCGAACTCGACTCCCTCAACGGCACCCCCGGGGCGCCCCTGCCTGTCGGCAAACCCATCGCGCCCTCCCCCAGGGCGACCCCGGTAGCGGGCGCCACACTCGGTCAAGCGTCCCGGGACGCGGCCTGGGATGAGGACATTCTCATCATCCTGCGCGAGGAGCCCGAGGAGGAGCCGGACCTGCTCCAGCTCGCTGAACGGCTCGCCGACCACGGAAAACAGGCCCCGATCTTCGGCTACGAACTCGGCGACAGCCACTGGCAGGCCGACCTCGCGTGGGACGGCTCCGACCTGAAGATCGCCGTCGTCTCCCCGCCACAAGGTACCGACGATCACGAAGCCGAACGCCGCGACATCGCCTACGCCGAAGACGGCTGGACGGTGCGCACCGCCACCCAATGGCTCGACCACCTCGACGAACTGCTCGACCGGCTTCCCGACACGGAAGGCCCCACCCGATGACCGCCCGGCTTAGCCTGTACCGCAAAGCCGAACAAGAGCTCTATAGGCTCGACCGCTCGGTCAAGGCCCAGTTCTACGACTTCTGCCACAATTTCCGCAACGACCCTGGTCTGCCAGGGCTCAAGAAGAAGAAGCTCAAGGGCGACTCTCGTATCTGGTCCGCGCGCATCAACCAGTCCTACCGGGCCCTGCTCACCCCGACCGGTATTGACCCGGATGGAACCGAAAGCTGGCTGGTCATCGCCGTTCGCCACCGCAGAGAGGTCTACGAAGAACTTCAGGTCGCCGTCAACCGCGTCACGGGAGAAATTGAGTTCGTCGACCTCTCGGTTGTCGGCGACAGCGCCCTGCGCCGTGCCGGCATTACCCTCACCCCCACCGAGCCGGTAGCGGAAGACGAACCCACCCGTTCGGCGGGGTCCAACCACCTCCCCGAATCCGAGCCGGAAACCGAAGCCCCGGCGCTGCTCGCCGCCTATGACGCCGAGCAACTCCGCAGCCTCGGCGTCGCCGACCAGCTGATCGACTTGGCCCTTACCGTCACCGACAGCGCCGAGCTCGACCAGCTCGTAGAAGGCGCCCCCCTGCTGTCCAAGGACATCCTGTACGGCCTCGCCGCCGGCATGGACATCGACGAGGTCCGGCGCGAAATCACCACCCCGGTCGAACTCGATCAGCAACCTAACCTCGACGACTTCGCAATGGCCTTGTCCCGCACGAAGGTCACCACCGTCGACGACTCCGTACGCGCCATCATCGAAGAGGGTGACTTCCGCGCCTGGAAGGTCTATCTTCACCCCACCCAGGAACGCATCGTCCACCGCCACTACAACGGCCCTGCCCGCATCTCCGGCGGCCCCGGTACCGGCAAGACCATCGTCGCCTTGCATCGAGTCAAGCACCTCGCAGAGCAACTGCCACCCGGCAATGACAAGCCGATCCTGCTCACCACCTTCACAAAGAACCTCACCACCGACCTGCGTCTGCGCCTCGCATCCCTCGTCGACAACGAGCTCCTCGCCCGCGTCGATATCGCCCACATCGACCAGCTGGCCGCTCGTGTCCTGGGAGAGAACACCGTCCCCGGACGCGGCAAGCAACGCATCTACGACCAGGTGGCGCTGAATGAGATGCGCCAACTCCTGGCCGAGCTCGACGACCACCGATGGGATGCAGAGTTCCTCCTGGAAGAATGGGAACAGGTCATCCTCGGTCAGGCCGTCCCCACCCGGTCGGCCTATTTCCAGACTCGCCGCGCCGGACGGGGCCGAGCACTCACCCGCCCCGAGCGCAACCACGTCTGGAAACTCATCGAACAGTTCACCGCACGCCTCGACAAACTCGGCGTTGAAACCTGGGGCCAAGCCGCAGAGCGCGCCGCACGCTTCGAGATCGAACGCGCGGCGAAGATCGAGGCCCGCCGCCAAGCTCAGGAAGGCGGCGACGGCGAGGGCCCCACCCCGAGCGATGACAGTTCCGGCCTGCGCTACCTCGGCTACCGCTACCGACACATCGTGGTCGACGAGGCCCAGGATCTGCGCCCCGCGCACTGGAAGATGCTGCGCGCCATGGCAGACCCCGACCAGCTGAGGTGCCCCGGATCTTCCGGACAGGGCCCCAACTAGAGTTGGGGAGAGAACCGGAAAGGAAGGCCGTTGGCACGACAGAGGCGGCATTTCACCCAGGAGCACAAGGACGAGATCGTCCGCATGG
>NZ_JBQQBP010000044.1:0-15399 GCF_052245875.1 Actinomadura sp. 3N407 | reverse complement strand
CGCCAACCGGCTGGTCGGCATCCTGCACGGCTGCCTCAAAACCGGCACGCTCTATGACGAGGCGACCGCCTGGTCGCATCATCACGAGCTTGCTGCTTGACATCGTTCACTCCTGGGATGTCTTTCAGGGATCGGATCGCTTGTCCGCGCAGAGGCTGCTGTCGCGGCCTCGCTGGCACGCGGCCAGGGGTTCACGGCGTGTCGACATCGGGGGCGCACGCCGCCCGGGAGTGGTATTCGCGGAGGGCGCGGTCGAACCCGGCGACCAGTTCGCAGAACTCCGGCTCGCGCTCGGCTATCTGGGGGTCGTTCAGGATGATCTCCAAGACCCAGCCGAGTAGGCCCCGGGTACCTGCGTACTCAAGTGAGTCGTCCTCGGGCTTGTCGGCGCGCCCCTCCACCCTCAACTTGATGCAGTGGAGGATCCCCAGCTCCTCACGGGTGAGCCCACCGTTCGGTACGCGCCCCCAGCCGTCGGCGTGGCCGAGGGCCGCGAGGATGTTCCCGGCCCAGTTGGGACGCAGCCCGTGATCGGTGATCGTCTTCTGCAGTACGAGGTCCTCAAAGCTGGGCACGACGGGTGGTTCCTTTCTGCTGGTGGCCGGGGTGGGGCGCGGATTGAAGGGTCAACGGGCGTCGACCACTCCCAGCGGTGCGTGGCGCTGGGTGCGGCGCCGGGCCGCCTCCTCTGCGGAGAAACGCGCGTCGTGGCAGCGGGCGTGCCGCCATCCGCCGTCCCCCCTCTCCGGCTCATCGTCGGGGTCGCAGACCTTGCAGTGGTCGTCGCCGCAGTCGACGCACCCGCCGGGGATGCGGACGGGCGGGGTACCGACGCAGCAGGTGGCGAGCCAGGCCGGGGCCGCCACGATCGTCTGGCCGCAGTAGCACGGCCGCAGCGCCAGCCCGGCGATGAGCGTGTAGCCCGGCGTGCGGGGGCAGCCGTGCGGGTGGCCGGCCCGCGTGCAGTCGGCTCCGCACCGGCGGCACGCGAGCCACGGCGGGTTCGGCGGCCCCTCCAGCTCGCCTGGCAGGGCGTCACGCCCGATCGGCCTGTCCGTCATGACCGGGCCGTGTCGGCGTCGTGGGGTGTGCCAGGCGGGGCCTCGAGGGAGTCCCGCCATTCCTCCAGCACATCGGTGACGGTGATGTTGACCTTCCCGTCCGGGCCGGGCATGTTGCAGATCTCCATCGCGGTGAGCGCCTCCCGGGACCGGGCGAGGGCGGCCTGCGCTCGATGTTCGGCCGGGGTTCCCGGTGGAACGGTGAGCGCGTCAATGAGCGCGCCAATCAACCGGTCCGCAGCGGCGGCGTCGACGTCGTCCAGTCGGCCCTGGCAGTCGAACGTGCCGATGATGTGGCCCGCCTTGGCCAGCGCGATGTAGACCTGGCGGCGCGTGCTGGCGGCGCGGGGGGCGCCCCACACTTCGGTGAGCAGCCCTCGAAGGAGGCCCCCGATGGTGGCGGCACCGGTCACGGAGGTGTCAAGGACCTGGCGAGGCGTGGGCACGTCCCCACGGCCGGGGTCCTCGTGCGTTGGGGCCGTCATGGCCTGGTCTCCTCTGTTCGGGGTGAGCGTGCGATGGGCCCGTTGACGCGGGTGTGCCGGATCATCCGCATGGATCGGATGGTGCCGTGGACGGCGGTGGCGAGCAGGCCGATTCCGGGAAGGAGCATCACCCAGGTCCACCACGGCCCGGTCATGGTGGTGGCGGCCATCGCCGCGGTGCCGACGGTGAGGGCGAGCCCGTCGAGGGTGGCGACGGCGAGACGTATCGAGCGAACCTGCAGACCAGCCGGTTGGCGCAGCGCCGGGCCCTGGCCGCGGCCTGGCCGGTCCGGCCATAGCTGTTTGCGCATGGAGTCCCAGCCCAGCCCGTCGGGAAGCATCGGCTCGGCGAAGTCGCGGACGAACGCGGCGGCCTGGCCGATCCGGTAGTCGGCGTGCTCGCGCTGCGCGAGCAGGAACGCCAGCAGGGTCGGGAACAGCAGCGCGGCGGTCTCGCCGCCGTACAGGCCCAGCAGCGGGGTCCCGGTCAGCTTCGCGGCGGTCACCGCCGCGACCGTCAGGGTGAAGCAGGAGCCCAGCAGGGAGAACATGTGGCCGGCGAACGCCTCACGGCGGCCGATCTGGAATGTGATCTCGCTGGTGAGCCGCTCGTACTGGGCGAGGAACAGTTCCCACGCGCGCGGGTCGGCGTCCTGGAGGGCTTGGCGGACCCGCGTGCGGTCCAGATCCCCGGGCGGAACGTCGCGGCGCTGGCGTGTCCGGGCACGGCCGCGCCAGAAGGTGCTGGTCACAGCGTCAGCCTGCCAGCGGTAGCTGCAGCGTCATGACGGTGAACCACTTTCTGTGCGGTCGTGGTCGCGTTGTCTTCGCCGGGCGTCTCGGCCATCTGGGGCCTCTCCTTCTGTCAATGGACGGGGCTCGCTTAGCCCCCTTCACCCCCGGGCCCTTTCGATGGGCTGGGGCGCTCTCAGCGTCGCACAGCATCAGATCCAACACAATCAGCATTGTGTGATGTCTTCAAGATTATTTCTTATACGTTCCGTTCCGTTGCCATAATCGTTCTAGCAAGGGAACGGAACGCTTGATATGCTTGATCACATGACGGATCCCCGCGATGAGCCCGACGAGGACGACCGCGAGCAGCTCGGCCGGCTCGACGACGAGCCCGCCAACCAGGACGAGCCGCTGGCACTGCTCGACGGCCCGGTCCCCGAGGACGACCTGAGCCCCGCCGCGGTCGCCACCCGCACCGCGGCCACCCAGGCCGCCAGCCGCCGCCCCTGCAAGCACTGCGGCCGGCCGATCCCGCGCGGCACGCGCCGCGACGCCGAGTACTGCTGCCCCGAGCACCGCACCGCCCGCTACAAGGCCGAGCGGAAGACCGAGACCGCCGAGCTCGGGCCCGCCCGGACGCTGCGCGGCGAGACAGCGCAGCTCGCCCAGGTGCTCGCCGCGTTTGGTGAGCACACCGGTGCACTCACCAAACTGCTGAACGGCGCGGTTGCCGACGCGATCAAACAGGCCGAGGAGGCGATCCAAGCCGCACAGACCGCGCGCCGCGAGAAGGCCGAGGCCGACACCCGCGCCGAGCTGGCCGAGCAACGCGAGCGCGACGCTGACACCGCCGCGCGCGAGGCTCGCACCGACCGCGACCAGAAGGTCGCCGCCGCCCGCCGGGACGCGCGCGAACAGGTAGCCGAGGCGCGCACCGAAGCCGAGCAGGCGTGGCGGCAGGCCGGGCAGGCACAGCAAGCCCGCGAGAACGCCGAGCAGGAAGCCGCCGCCGCAGCGCATCTGCGCGGGGTCGCCGAGCAGCAGGCCGCCGATACCGAGGCGCGGCTCCAAGCCGTCCAAGAGGAGGCCGCCGGGCTGCGGGACGCGCTGCAGAACGCGCTCTCCGAACGTGACGACGCGAGCAGGCAGTTCGTCGACGAACGTCAGCGGCATGCGACCACCACCGAACGCGCCGGGGCGGCCGAGGGCGCCCTAGAGCAGACCCGCGCCCAGCTCGCCGCCGCCGAGGAGCGCGAGCGCGCCGCGGTGGCCGCCGCCGAGGAGACCGGCCGCGCCTTGCAGGAGGCGCGCGAAGCCTTGCAGGCGGCCGAGACGGCCCGGCAGGCCTCCGAGGAGGCTGCCGCGGAGGCTCGCGCCGGCCTGCAGGCAGCGCAGGCATCTGCCGAGGCCACGCTGGCCGAGGTGCGGCGCCAGTTGGAGGCCGCGCGCGACGACGCGCACGCGCAGCGCGAGCGCGCGGCCGCCGCCGAACAGGCCGCGCGCGCCGACCGCGACGACCGATGATGGTCGCCCGCGGACGCGTCGGCCCGACCATGAAGCCGCCCGGACAATGGAACGGAGGCCCCCGATGACCTGCCCCGTCCACATCGAGCCGCCGGCGCTCAGCGCACTGGCCGGGACCACAGCGGCGCCGGAGGTACCGTGCCCGGACCTGCCGTGCCCGGACTGCGCGCTGCCGCGGCTGCTGGATCCGCTCGGCGGGTGGCTGGTGTGCGGCAACCCGCACTGCCCCAACCTGGCGATCGGGGCGCCGGTGTGGCGGGAACTGGACGCTGCCGTCGCCGCCGGTGCGCCGGACCTGTGCCCGCCCGGTTGGCCGCGGCCCCAGCGCGGTGGGTTCCCGGTGCCGTGGCTCACCCCCGTGACGGCCGCGGCCGGGCCGCTGTGGAAGCTCGTCCACGGCGCCCGCCTCGTCCAAGCCCAGACCGTATGGTGCTGCCAGACCTGCGGCTTGCCGTGCGAGGCGGCGGCTGCGGTCGTGGTGGTGGACGAGGCCGGGCGGTGCCGCACCTCTGCGCCGCTGCACGAGCGGTGCGCGGTGCTGTCGCTCGCGGTCTGCCCGGACCTGGCCCGCTCCGGCGCACGTGCCGTAGCGGTCACCCGCGCCGACATCGCCGCCGAAGGGGACACCGACCTGGCTCTTGGGCTCACCGCCCGTTGGCGAGTCCAGCAGGCCCTGGCCGACATGGCCGACCTGGCCGAACACGCTGCTGGTGCGGTGCGGTGAGCGGGCCGGGAAAGCGGGAGACCGCCGCGCAGAAAGCCGCCCGCATCTGGGACGGCCTCAACGACCGCCAACGAACCTATATGCGCGTGGTCTACGAGGTAGATCAGGAAGTCGAGCGGGACGCCAAGAGCGCCTGGACCCGCGGCGAACGGTCGGTGCCGGCGGCGGAATGGCGGTGGCTGGACTACGGCCCGGTCGGCGAGTCGTTCGGTAACCGGGGGCTGCTGCAGGAGCGGCTCGGGTACGCCGGAGTCCGCGACTCCGGCGCGGGCGCCACCTTGAAAGTGCTGGAGGAGCGCGGGCTGATCCAGACGCGGCGGCCCGCCGCACCGATCGCCGACTACTGGCTGGAGGTGCAGCTCACCAAGTCCGGGCGGGCGGTGTGCCGCGCCGCCGGCCTGGACCCGGCCCGGCCCGGCGCCCGCCGCAAGGGGATGCTCGGCGAAGGGCTGTGGCGCATGCTCGCCGAGGTCTACCGGGCCGAGCCGGACGGCAAGAAGGTCTGGGGCTACAGCGGCGCCTGGCGGCACCTGACCGAGCGGGAGCCCGACCCGCTGGTGGAGATGGCGCGCAGATACGACGGACCGGACCGGGCGCGTCTCACCGACGCCGGCCGCGCCCACTACGAACAGCTGTGGGAGGCCTACGCGCGCGCCTACCCGGCCGTGGACGCTCCCGCACCCGGCGGGCATCCCCGCCGGTGGCCCAGCGCCGTCGACGAGCGCCTGGCCCAGCTGCAGCAGCACACGGCCCGGCTCCGCACCGAGATCACCGCGACGCGGACCGCCCGCCGCGCGCTGGACACCCTCCCCGAAAGCGCCGCTCGCGTCGATGTGCCCGCGGAGGACGTCGACGCCGACGCCCTACCCGCCCCGCTGCAGGCCGCGGTACGGCGCCGCAACCGCGCGGCCGCCACGTGCCGCACTGCCGCCGACCGCGCGGCCGACCGCTACCGGGCCGCGCTCGGCAAGGCCGCCGACGCCTACATCGAGGCGCTCGCCGTCTACCTCACCGAGCTGGAGGAGGCATACCGAGCGGCGTGTACCCGCTATGTGATGGCCGCGGCGGCGGTCTGCCAGGCCACCGCCGACGGCACCGACCCCCTCGACGCGTTCGCCGACGTCGACCCAGCGGCCGCGGGCGGCTGGCCCCGGCTGCCCGCCGTGCCGGTGACGGGGCTGGCGGAGGTCGACGCCGACCTGGTGCAGGCGCACACCCGTGCCGGAGGGAAGCCACGCCGCCGCCGCAAGAACACCCCGCCCGAGACGGCGGACGTGCTGGCTGACGGCGCCAGGCTCACCACGTTCGCGGACGCCATCAGCGACTACCTGGCGGGCGGGCACCTGACGCGGCTGCTGCTGCGACGCCCGCCGAAATGACACTCGGGGCCTGGAATCGAAGAAGCGGTTTACAGTGAGGTCTTCGAGACCGCCCACTCGATCCGCTCCTCACTCAGGAGGAGGAGATCGGCGACCGAGGCGATGCCGTGATCCTCGATGAGCGGAGCCAGCATCTCCGCGATATTCTCAGCGAATTCCACAAAGACCGGCCCGGTAGCCCACCGGTAGAAGACCACGGTCGCCTCGCGGTGCAGCTCCTCATCCAGGCGATCGCCGCTGATCGTCGGCCCGACCGTCCAGACGAAGTCGATGAAGTCCATCGCCTCACGTGAGCCGGGTCGTCCCGCCGTCAGCGGATCGGCCGGCATCAGAAGCTCCGGCACGTCCGACCCGCCCTCGGGCACCGGCTGCGGCCCGGACGCCCCGATCCGCAACTCCACGGCGTACAGCGCCGCCGCCAGCGTGCCCAGCGCCCTGCCCCCCGCCGCGCGGACCAACTCGAGCAGCCGCATCACGTCCGCGTCCGGCGGCGGCCCTACCGGCCGCACCGGCCCATACTCCGCCTCCACTTCCGCCAGCGGCAGAACCTCGCGGGTATGGCCATGCTGATACACCACCTCCTCCACCAGCGCCGGCTCCACCTCCAAGACGGCCGGGCGCGGATCGGCCGCCCGCCGCTGGGCCTTCGCCCTACGCGCGGCGCCGCCGGGCGCCATCGCCTCCTCCTCGAGACCGACTGGCCCCCGGCCCACCCACGGCCCAAACCCAGCGTCCACCACCCGGTACGGCGCCTCCATGTCCCCTCTGATCTCCATGCCCCTCACGCTATGGCCACCGGCACACCGAACCCACCCACTCCCAGACACAGCCGTGGGTGAGAGTGGGCCGCGTGCTGGGTGGGGGTGTCATGACGGCGACGAACTGCGGGCGTTGCGGTTCGCGGTGATGCTCCGGGGGGTAATGACGCCGCAGACCGCGCGGGCAGGTCGCGGCTATCATTCGCCGGTGCCGTTGTTCGCATCCAGAGCGCAAGCCGCCGCCCACGCCCTGCGCGACATCTCAAATCCAGGCCCGTGGGCGCGCGTCGCGATCGCCAAGATCGAAGGCACCCGCGCCCGGCTCTCGGTGCGCGACACTGGCCGCGACCTGCCCGAGGGTGCGGACGAACTCCAGGCTCACGGCCCTGACTCCCGTGGGCGCACCCTCGCATCCCCCGATCCCTCGGCCTGCTTGGAGACGGCACGCACACGGGGGCGGGGCGTTTGAGCCCGCGCGGTGCCCAGGACACCGCGGTGCAGCGCGGCCGCGCCCGGCAGTACGCGCTGTGCACCATCGCGGTCGGCTACGACCGGGTCAGCGACGGGGTGGAGGGCGTGTTCGACCAGGCGCTCACCAACGGACTGGCCGCGATCGTGGCGCACACCTGGCCCGGGAACGAGATCGAGGGCCAACGGGTACGGTCAGCCGCCGGGCTGTTGGAGGTGGTCAAGGCCAAAGGCGAAAGCCGCGAGCCCGGCGTGTGGCACGTGCCGCACGAACCGGCAGACCAGGAACACGGTCCCACGCTCCTTGAGGCCCGGCAGACCGGCGACGTCACCCCGGTGCGGGTGGAGGTACTGCACACCGCGATCAAAGCGACCCAGGCGATTCGGCACGCCCGCGACACCGGCCAGCACACCGGCGCCGTCCTCACCGCCGATCACGTGGACGCCCTCGAAGAGCTCGACTGGCACCCCGCACTGCGCACCGTGATGGACGAACTGCAGGGCCGGCACGAGGCGGCGGTGCCCGCCGCCGACCGCGCCGAACGGCGCCGCGCCACCGAGTATCTGTTCCTGCTGGGCGACGAGGAGGTCCAGCGGCGCGCGGCCATCGACTACGCCTCGCTGCACCGCCCCCACCACAAGGACGACGAAACCACTGTCGAGGACTGCCCGGTCTGCGACAACCTGTCCCTGGTCGCCGAAAACCACGATGGCCTGCTCGCCGAGATCGGCATCGGCCAGTGCGTCATCTGCAGCTACCAGCGGACCGCCGAGGCCGCCAGCGCCCAGGCACAAACCCTGCAGATCCGGCGGGCGATGGACCGCCCGGGCTGACACCCACGGTGCGCTTTCTCAGGCGATTGGTTCCGCGAAGTCCTTGATGAGGGGGCTACTCGTGGGCTCGCAGCGAGGAGCGGTTCTGGAGAGCCGACCAACGACGATCCGATTTGTCGCACGGTACGCCGGGCCTTCCGGGGCGTGACCGGCGGCGGCGTGCGCCTGGTGGCTACCGGCACATGCGCACCACGAGGTCTGTCGGTGCCGCATGTCATCATCGCCGCGGGAGGCGATAAACATGGCCCGGCCCCGTACCCGCAAGTGGACCCAGGCGCATGCCGCACGCACGGCGCGTGATGCTCGGATCGCCACGGCGACGCACTTGGCAGACGCGCCGATCGCGAGCACGTGGCACGCGACCAAGCTGGTTGCGGGATACCGGCATCAGCTTGCCCATGTTGAGAACGATAAGCAGGTGGCCGCGGCGCTGTTGTTTGGAGGCATGGGCTACGAGCCGCCCTTTCCCCAGGACTGGAACGCGGCCGCCGAGCGCGTGGTGGCTGACGAGGCGCAGCACTTGGCGGCCGCGGAACTTTTCATCATGTCCCCACAGATCTGCGACGTGGTCATCGCCGCCGCTCAGGCCCTGGAGCCCGACGACCTGGAACTCTTGGACGCCGAAGACCTTCCGGCACCCAGCGGCCTGCTCGTGCTTCCGCATCCCGTGCTGATCCAGACCACCGCAGCCACCATCGCCGACATGAAAGCGATCGCGTGGCACACTCCAGCGACCGTCTGGGGCGCAACCCGGGATGGTGCCGCTATACGGCACCATCCCGCGGTGCGCGTATCGTCCTACGACGACACGCACGGGCCCGTTCAACCCGACAGCTTCCTGGATCTGGCACGCACCGCCCGCGAACAGGGCACGCCCCTGCCGCCGCTGCTGCTGGACGCCGTCCGCTGCTACGCGTTCCGGTACCAGGCCACCGATGAACAGCGTCGATCCCGGGACGAGTTCCTCGCTCGACTTCAGCGCAACCGGGACGCCACCCGAATGGTGCAGCAGGTCCACGGGGTCGACGAAAACCGAGTCGTCGGCGAGTACGAGCCGGACAGCATCGTCGAAGACACCACCGACAGCTTCACCATCCGGATGCTGTATGCGTTCTGGCGGCTCTGCGCGCAGAGGATCGCCGTCGCCGCCGACGTCGAGACCAACCACGCCGCCCGCCTGCAAGCTGACCGCTCTGGCATGCCCGCTGACGTCCGCGTCATCCAGCTGCGCCGGACCAACCGCAAGATCGACCAGGGGCCCGCCAGCAAGAACTGGCAGCACCGATGGATTGTCCGGATGCACAAAGTCCGGCAGTGGTACCCGAGCCTCCAGCAACACAAGGTCATCTACCGCGGCCCCTACCCCAAGGGCCCCGATGACAAGCCGCTCCTGCGCGGCGACAAAGTACACGGCCTGGTCAGATGAGACCGTGAGTCTCATATCCGGTCGGCTTCTAATCCTCGCGTCTCACAGGGCTGCTGAGGTTGGGGTTCGGTGGCCGCCGTCCACGGATCCGTGCTGAGCGAGACCCGGTCCAGGCCGAACCGCTCCGAATACACCTCGACCAGCCGCAGGCCGGACACCGGTGCCGGCACGCACGGTCGACGTGTCGGCTGGCCCGGCTCGTTTGTTGTTCACTCGACGCTCCATGCGTTCATGAGGCGGGCTGCGGACGAAGGCGACACAATAGGCACGGGCCCGAGCTCGGGCGGTCACCCGCTTCAGGTGATTCCGTGAACGGTGACGGTGCAGGGCTGCCTGTCGATGTGTAGGTGCTTGAGCACGTGGCCGTGGCCGAACGGCAGCGCCCACCGGAAGGTGGGGTCCCCGCTGGCGTCCTGACACCAGGTCACGGTCCGTTCGGGCACAAGAAGATGGATGCGCGCCTGTGGGCGTTCGCGAACCGAACACGACCTTGGAGGAACCGGTGGAGCGGATCGACGTCGCCTACACCCTGGTCGCCGACACGGTCGGCGACCAGGTGCTGCTGGTGCGCAATCTCGACACCTGGAGCCTGCCGGGCGGGCAGCGAGAGGACGGGGAGACCCTCGCTGAGGCCGCCCGCCGAGAGACCAAGGAGGAGGCCGGCGTCGATGTCGAGGTCGGCGCCGTCGTCCACGTCAGCGAGCGGATCGACGGCAAGGTGCACGACGTGTTCCACGTCTTCCGTGCCGAGCTGCTGGCTGGAAAGCCGGCTGCTGGTCCCGATGACGAGGATGTGTCGCTCGCGGCCTGGGTGCCGGTGGAGCAGGCCAGCGCTCTGATGCCGTGGTATCCCGATGGTGTGGCCGCGATGCTGCAGGTGGGCGGTGTCGGATACAGCGTCGTCCGTGAATGAACCTTCCCGCGCTACAGGGGCCGGTGCGCGGCGGTGAGCAGCTGGCCGGGCTGGCCGTCCAGGGCGCGTGCGCAGTCCGCCGCGGCGTGCTGGGCGGCGCGGGTGGTCGATTCGAGGTGCTGGGCGGTGTGTGCGGCGGTCGGGTAGAGGATGCCGCGCACCAGTGCGCCGGAGCGGATCATCAGGTCTAGGAACAGCGTCTTCAGCTGCGGCGCGCCGACGTTGGAGTTCCCGGTAGCGTCGATGTTGAGGAAGCAGTCGTAGCCGGTCAGCTGGAGGTGGCCGGCGACGCCGTTGTCGGTGAATACCTCATGGATGGCGCGGCGGAGCGCGGCGCCGGTGGCGTGGGCGCGGGTGATGGCGTCGGTGGCGGCGATCTCGTTGACGGTGGCGACCATGGCAGCCAGGGCGGCGCCGTCGGAACCGTGTGTGGTGGACAGCAGGAACAACGGCGGTCGGCCGGGAAGCGGGCGGGTGTGATCGCCGAGTTCCATCAACTCGCGTCGTCCGGTGAGTGCGGCCAGCGGCAGGCCGCCGCCGATGCCCTTGCCCCAGCAGGTCAGGTCCGGGTGCACGCCGGTGAGGGTGCGGGCTCCGCCGAGCCGGTACTTCAGGCCGCTGACGGTCTCGTCGAAGACCAGGGCGGTGCCGTGCGTGGTGCACAGATGGCGCAGCCGCGTGAAGTGGGCCGGGTCGGGTGGGGTGAACCGGGCCGGTTCCAAGATGACTGCGGCGAGGTCGTCGCCGTGGGCGGCGAAGAGCCGCTCGATGCCGCCGGTGTCGTTGTAGGAGAAGTTCAGAGTCCGGGCTGCGGGTTCGGGGTGGGTGCCGCCGGACGCGGCGGTGGTTCCGATGAACCAGTCGCCGGTGGAGAAGAACGGGTGCTGTTCGCATTTGGCGACCAGGGCGCGGCCGGTGGCGTAGCGGGCAAGTTTGAGGGCGCCGTCGACTGCGTCGGAGGCGTTCTTGGTGAACTTCACCATGTCGTCGGGGGCGGCGACCGTGCTCAGGAACGTCTCGGCGGCGTCGAGTTCGGTCCGGGTCGGCAGTTGGAACGCGGTGCCGCGGGTGAGGGCGCGGTGGACGGCGTCGGTGACGGCGGGATGGGCGTGGCCGAGGGGGCAGCAGGTCAGGCCCGGGAACCAGTCGACGTAGCAGTGCCCGTCGACGTCCCACACCAGGGCGCCCTCGCCGCGGTCGAGCAGCGGCGGGGCGCTGGGCGGCCACTGGTCGGCGGCTTTGCTGTAGGCGTGTGCGCCGGCGGGGACCAGCCGGCGTAGCCGTGCGGCGGCGGCGCGTCCGTTCGGGTGCGGGTCGTCCATGGCAAGGTCCTCCCGTGCTGGTCGGTGGGCGGTTCAGGTTCCGGGTCAGGTGAGCTTGACCGACAGGCCGCCATCGGCGGTGATCACCTGCCCGGTCAGGTAGGCGGCGTCGTCGCCGAGCAGGAATGCGGTGACGCCGGCGATGTCCTGCGGGGTGGCGAGGCGGCCGAGCGGGATGCGGGCGCCAAGCATGCTGCGCGGGAAGTCCGGGTTGGCCAGCGAGCGTTCGGTTTCGACCGCCCCCGGGGCGACGGCATTGATCCTGACGTGGGGGGCGTAGGCGGCCGCCAGCGACCGCGTGAGCATCGACACGGCGGCTTTGGACGCCTCGTAGGCGGCCGAGTCGGGGCCGGTGAACGCCGCGGCGATGGAGGAGACGACGACCGCTGCGCGCAGGGTGGGGAGCGCGGCGGCGGCGCGCAGCAGCACAAAAGCGGCGGTGACGTTGGCGTGCAGGACCTCGTCGAACCGGGCGGGTGTCATCTCGCTCAGCGGGGTGGTGTCGATGACGGCGGCGCAGTGCACGACGTAGTTCGGGTTCCCGAACCGGGCGGCGGCTTGCGTGAGGAGGGCGGCCGGGCCGGCGGGGTCGGTCAGGTCGGCCGGAACGAACGCCAGCCGCTGCCGGGCGGGGTCGAGGTCGGCGGAGAGCGTGTCGGCGCGTCGGCGATGGCGGTAGTAGGTGGCCAGGATGCGGTGGCCGTCGCGGTGCAGCCGCCGGACGATCGCGGCGCCGATTCCGCTGCTGCCGCCGACCACTACCGTGACCGGCCCTGCACCGCCGGCCGCGGGGTTCGGCGCCGGGGCCTGTTCGGCTGGTGTGGGGGCGGTCACGGGAGGGCTCCGGCCAGGCCGTGCCGGTCCATCCACCCGGCGAGCAGGCCGCGGAAGCCGTCCAGCATGGTCGAGTCGGGCCATGCCGCCCCGAAGTAGGGGAACGCCGCAAGATATTCGATGCCCTGGTACACCGTCAGCCGCTCGTCGTGGCCGTCGGGCAGTGCCGAGCAGGCGGTGTAGCCCTGGTGGAACGGGGCGCGCAACTGGGGGTGCCGGTCGAACACCCACATGCCGAGTTTGACGAAGTCCCACACCGGGTCGTAGAACGCGGCGGCTTCCCAGTCCAGCAGCGCGACGGCGCCCGGGGCGCCCTGGTGTGGGAGGTGGGCGGGCATCACGGTGTTGGGCAGGTACACGTCCCGGTGGGTGAGGCGGGGGGTGATCGCGGTGTCCAGGTCGTTGATTAGTGCGGTGAGGCGGTCGGCGACCGGGTACAGGACCGCTGCCGGGAGCGCCTGAGCCTGCTCGGTCGCGGTGATCAGCCGCTGCAGGCGGGTGGTGCACGCGGCCTTCCACGTGGGGTAGGTGACGGTGCCGGCGCAGTCCTCGGCGAACCGGGGGCCCTTGATGCGGTGCAACGCGGCGAGGGTCTCCCCCAGGCCGTGACCGAACCGTGTGGCCTGGTCGGTGTGCATGCGGGCCAGGGCGGTGGCGCCGTCGGTCCCCTCGATCCAGGTTTGCACGTAGCAGGGTCGCTGGAGCGGGCCGTTGCCGTCGCCGACGGCGACGACCAGCGGGGTGGTGACGTCGCCGGCGGCGGCGAGTTGCTGGGCAGCGACCTGCCGGAACAGGTCGGCCTGGTGGGGGCGCCGCACTCCGGTTTTGATGAGGTAGCGGCCCGAGGCGGTCCGCACCAGCCACGACAGGTGGCCCCAGCCGCCCGACAGCGGCGCGATGCGGTCAACCGTCTCGCCGGTGAGCTGGGTGAAGGCGATGCGGGCGAGTTCGATGGGCGGGTGGTCGACGGCCAGTGCTGGGCGCGTCATCGCGATGCCTCCGGGTGGTGGGCCAGTTCGGCGAGCAGGTCAGCGGAGGTCTGCAGGTCCGTCAGCGGTTGCGTCAGCCGCCACACCGGCACCGCTTGGAGCAGGCGGTCTGCGCCGCGCGGGTCCGGGTCCTGGGCGGGCAGGTGGGGTTGGAGCCAGGACTCGTAGGAGTCGGCGACCGTGAGGTGATCGGCCACGGCGGCGGCGTCCGGGCCGGTGAGGCGCTGTAGCCGGGGTCGGCCGGTGCCGCGTGCAAGCAGCACGAGCGCGGACAGTGCGACCGCGTCGGCCAGTGGAGCCTCGAGCGCGGCGGCCAGGCGATGCGGCGTCAATGACAGCGCCTGCGGCGGGCTGCCGGGATCGGCTGCGGCGGCCAGGCGGTCGGCGGCCGCGCCGAGGTAGGTCAGGGCGTCCCGGCGGACCTCGATGGCCCGGGGATAGCCGCGAGCGATCAGCTGCCCGTGCACTCCGGGCTCGGCGCCGGTGCGCTGCTCAGAGCGGGCGAGGTGGAGGGAGATTTCGTCGTTGGCGATCAGCGTGCCGTGCAGGTGGCGCAGGGCGGCGACCAGGGTGGTGGTCTTTCCGGCGCGTGCACCGCCGACCAGTGCCAGGCCCCCACCGTCGAGGGCCAAGACGGCGGCTTCCAGGAACATCGCGCCGCTTGCGGCGAGTTGGCGCCGCAGCAGGGCGCGCAGCAGCCGCACCACGGGTCGCACCGCGGCTTCGGTGTCGTCGCAGGGAGCCGGCGCCGGGAGGTGGAGCAGTCGGTGATCAGGGCGCAGCCGCACGGAGGCGCCGGTCCGGGACGGCACTCGGGCCCCGGCGTCGGCGTCGCCGATGCGCACGGTCCAGGTGCCCGGCGGGACCCTGGTGGCCGGCTGGGCGGTGATCCAGGGGCGGCACTGGGCCGCCAGCACCGCCAGCAACGCACCGTCGTCGGCGTGGACGGCGGCGCGGGCATGGCCGCAGTGCAGCAGCAGCGTGGTCACGGTGTCGTCTCCTCGGCGAGCAGCAGCCCGGTCAGGCGGGTGCGTTGGGCGGCCAGGTCACGCAGCGCCGCCAGCGGCCGGGCCAGCGCGGGAACCAGGCCGCGGCCGGTCCGCGCCAGCGCGTCCAGATGCGCGGGGTCGGGCAGTTGGGACAGCAGCATCGCCGCCCACGCCCCGGACGCTTCCGCTGGGGTGAGCGGCGCGGCGGCGTTGCTCTGGTAGCCGGTCCAGATGGAGCGCAGCAGGCGGGGGTTCAGTCGGTAGTCGCCGCTGCCGGCGCGGGCGAGCATGAGCAGCGCGTACGCCACGTCGGTGATGCGCGGGCGTCGGCCGACGCCGTCCAAGTCCAGGACGCCGCTGATGCGACCGTTGCGGTGCAGCAGGTTGTGGCCGTGAAAGTCACCGTGCCCCCACACCTGCCCGGTGGGTGCGCGCAGCACGGCGGTGTCGGTGGTGCGGTGGTGGAGGCGGTCCAGATGGATCCGGTAGGCGTTCAGCAGGCCGCGGTGCCGCCCGGCGACCGCGGCGACCTCGTGCCAGGTCTGGTCGGGGGCGGTCAGCCACCGGTCCCATGCGGTGTCGGGCGCCACCACCCGCACCCCGGCGGCCGCGGCGGCGTCGGTGTCGAGGTGATCGGGCAGGCGGTGCAGGGCCGCTAGGCGGGCGGCGGCCTGCTCGGCCAGGTGGGAGGTCACCGGCTCCACCGGGCGGCCGGGCAGGAACTCCAGCAGTGTCCACGGCACGCCATGCTCGTCGTCGGCCCACGCCTGCCCCCCTGCCGTGCGGACCGGCGCCGGAACCGGCACGCCCCGGGCGCGGGCGGCGTGGTGGACTGAGGTGCCCCGGATCTTCCGGACAGGGCCCCAACTAGAGTTGGGGAGAGAACCGGAAAGGAAGGCCGTTGGCACGACAGAGGCGGCATTTCACCCAGGAGCACAAGGACGAGATCGTCCGCATG
>NZ_JBQQBP010000043.1:0-22764 GCF_052245875.1 Actinomadura sp. 3N407 | reverse complement strand
ACGGCGTCGTGGTCGACTTGGTCGACGGCGTGGCCGAGATCACCGGCAAGGTGCCGTGCAGCTACGTCTACGTGGACGGCCTGTCGGTCGGCGAGGTCACCGAGTTCTCCCTCAAGGACCGGCGAGTCCTCGGAGACGAAGGTTTCCTGTCGGTGTTCCTCGTGGTGGACGCGACCACCGGCAAGCTCGCCGTGGCCCCGCAGATCCACGCACGGGGCGCGGGCATCCCCGACGAGGAACTCGATGCCCTGGAACCGGTCATCCACGAGGTCCTCGCCGCCGCGGCGGCCGACGGCATCAGCGAGGCGGGCCAGCTTCAGCAGCTGCTGCGCCGCAGGGTCAGCGGCTGGGCCGGCGCGCGGTTCCGGCGGCGGCCGATGGTCCTCACCAGGGTGATCGACATCTGACCGGTACTTCGATGGAGGACTGAGCGGTGATCGCTGAGGGCATGGACGTCGGCGAGGTGATGGCACGTACGGAACTGAGCCTGCGGACCATCCGGCATTACGCGCGGCTTCACCTGGTCATTCCCTCGGTCCCCACCGACACCGGGGCGCTGTACTCCGAGGAAGACGTGGCCCGGCTTTCGCTGCTGCGGCGGATCCGCCCGATGGGCTTCACTCTCAGTGAGGTCCGGGACCTGCTCGCCACACTCGAAATCCTGGAGGATCCCGAGATCTCGGACCAGCGCGGCCACCTGCTGGAGCGCAGCGAGATGTACCTGGAAGCGGCCCGGCTCCGGGCGGCCCGGCTGGCCGAGGAGCTCCAGCAGGCCCGCGAGTTCACCGCCGCGCTGGACACCGAGATCGCCCAGCGGCGCCAGGACTCGGACCGGCGCTGAGGCGCCTGCCCAACGACGCTGAGGCCCCGGCGCCTGCGGGACGGCGCCGGGGCTTCGCTCTGCGCGGACGTGGCCGGGCTCCCCGTCAGTGGCTTGCGGTGAGTTCGCCGCTGAGGGTGTCGTGCATGCGGGCGCTGTGCTCGTTGAGCCCGACGATCTCGACGGTCTTGCCGCGCCGTTCGTACTTGGTGGTGACGGCGTCGAGGGCGGCGACGGTGGAGGCGTCCCAGACGTGGGCGTCGCGTGCGGTGTTCCTGCCGTCAGCCGTTGGAGGTGCTGACCGGCAGGTCCGGCAGGTGCTGCCACAGCTCCCGCAGATGCGGGAACGATCGCTCCGGCAACCGCTCCAACGCGGCCAGGACGTCCGGCCGGGCCCCGGCATTGTGGGCCGCAGTGATGATCTGGTCCCGTGATACCGGGCCGTCTCCGAACACGCTGTCGATGGTCTCGGCGATCTCAAGACGCGTCACGACCATGGTGATTCTCTCCGCTGTGCGATCTGGGATGCGACTGGGCGCGACTGCATCCGGTTCGGGCCGCTCTGTGTTGGATCTCGATGGTGGCGTCACCGCGGTGCCGGGCTCGGGGGGGAGCCGGCACCGCGGGACACCGGAGGCGGACGAGGGGGTCCTCCGCCGATATCTACTCTAACGTAAGAGTAATCTCCGATGGGTGGTTCGGCAGGCAGCTCCGGTATGCAGGGGCGGCCCTGGCTGTGTCGGCTCCCAGGCCTGTTCGGCATCCGAGAGTCGGCTGTCCTAAGAGAGAGGGTTGCTGCGCCGAACCACGGTTGCCGGTGGTCAGCCGGCGAGCGCAGTACCGCGTCGAGGCGGCACCAGAGTCAGCCGCTGCAGGAGCGGCGCCATCTGGATCGGGTCGCTGAGGTCGGAGATGGGCTGTTCGTCACGACCCAGGACATAGGTTCCCCAGGATGGTCGGAGGGTCAGGGCCGTCCCCTCGACGGAGGTGCTGGTCGAGCCTTCGTCGATCGTGCACTGAAGCCGCCAGGTCGGGCTCCGGGTGAGCGTGATGCGCACATTGGCCCCCGGTGCGGGGTCGACCCATCGGCCGTCAAGACACATCCGAACACGGGAATCGTCGTGGAGCGGCCGCAGTTCCACGGTCTTGAGCGCCACGTCGACGAGGTCGGAGTCCTCTTCGATGCCGATGACAGGGACCTCCGTGGTCACGTGGGTGTCGCCGCTGAGCAGGGGACGTGCAAGCAGCGCGGCCATGCGCCGCCCGTCCCCGCCGTGGCCCATGACGTCGACGAGCAGGGACACCGAGGCCGTGATTCGCCGTAGGTCCGGCAGCGTGGTTCTGTGCCGCAGGACCGGCGGGATGTCGATGGTGGCCAAACCGAGGGCGGCACATTGGCGGCGCAACTGTGTACCGCGCGAGCGGCTGGCCTTGTCGTAACCGCGGACGATGCCGATCACCCCGTCCCCGGCACCCGCAGCGTCCGAGCTGCGAAGAGCATGTTCGCTCAGCCAGATCAGGGTGGTAGCCGACAGAGCGCGAGTGGTCATCAGACCTCCTGGAAGGGGTGTCATGGGACGAGTGACTCGCACCAACGTCGGACTCTGCGACAAGGCCATTCGCGGAGCCATCCGGGCGAGCCCCGGCGTTCTCGTGGATGCGGTGAACGAGCCTTGCGGCGAGGCGTCAGGGCCCTTGGTCCGGGCCACCACCTACCCGCCAATCCTACTCTAACGTAAGAATAGAGTCAGCACCTGTGGTGCCCACCAGCGCCAGGGTCGGTCCAGGAACGCCCAAAACGAGCGCGTACACGGCGGAGTTGATGCGCACCGCCTCCTTCGAGCCCTCGCAGAGACCGAGCAGAGATCACTCTCACGTAAGGGTAGTTTTTACAGAATCGGCATTTATGTCGGCTTCGCGTGGGTAACGCCGCACGTACGAACCACCACGCTTCGAGGGAGGAACGATGGCAGCCGAAGCCGCAACCGCCACCCGGGATGAGCACTACGACATCGTGAGCGTGCTCTACCACACCCTGCAGGAAGCCGACACACTAGAGCAGTACATCAAGGACGCCGAGGACAACGGCGACCAGACGGCAGCCGACTTCTTCCGCGAAGTTCAGGCCGACGACAGGAAGAACGCCCAGCGTGCCAAGCAACTCCTTCGTCACCGCATCGACCAAGGCCAGCACCGCTGACCGAGGTCTGTGCCGCCAGTGGGCGAGACGAGAGCACTGGCGACCATGCGAACGTCGCAATGAGGTCTGTGCTCAGTCGGGGACGCCTGCGGCGAGCATCGGGGTGAGGGTGACGCCGGGGTGTTCGCGTTCGATGGCGCGCAGGCGCCACTTGTCAACGAACACCGCGATGAGCGAGCCGTCCAGGGAGCGGGTGAGGACCTCGACGCCGCGTCGCCCGTTCAGCGTCTCGGCGGATTCCTTGTCGGTGATGCGGGCGGTGGAGTAGTCGAGCCGGGCCAGTTCGACCGGTGCGTTGAACTCGTCGGCCATCCGGGCGGTGACGACGTCGAACTGCAGCGGCCCGACGGCGGCCAGCACCGGTGCCTGGTCACCGCGCAGGTCGCTGCGCAGCACCTGGACCACGCCTTCGCTGTCGAGCTGCTCGATGCCGCGGCGGAACTGCTTGGCCCGGCTGTTGTCGGTAACCCGCGCCACCATGAAATGTTCGGGGGCGAACGCCGGGATCGGCGGGAAGGTCACCGGGGTCTTGGCGTACAGGGTGTCGCCCACGGTCAGGCCGGATGCGTTCGGCAGCCCGAGCACGTCCCCCGGATAGGCGGCGTCCAGCGTCGAGCGGTCACGGCCGAACACGGTCTGGGCGTACTTGGTCGCCAAAGGGCGTCCGGTCGGGGCATGGGTCAGCGACATCCCGCGCTCGAACCGGCCCGAGCAGACGCGGACGAAGGCCAGCCGGTCGCGGTGGGCCTTGTCCATCCCGGCCTGCACCTTGAACACCTGCCCGGAGAACGGCGCCGACACCGGCCGCTCCCTACCTTCGTCGTCCGCGCGGGCCGAGGGCGCCGGCGCCAGGCGGCACACCGTCTCCAGCAGCGCGCCCACCCCGAAGTTGGGCAGGGCGGCCCCGAACAGCACGGGGGTGCAGGTTCCGGCGGCGAAGGCGTCCATGTCGAGGGTGGCGCCGATCTCCTCCAGCAGCGCCAGTTCCTCGACCGCGGTCTCCCACGTCTCGCCTTCCTGTTCGGCGGCTTCCTCGGCGGTGACGTGTTCGGCGATCGCGCGGGTGGCGCCGCCGGGCGTGCGGCGGAACCGGGTAAACGAGCCCTCGGCGCGGTCGATCAGGCCGCGGAAGTCCCCGGCGATGCCGACCGGCCAGTTCAGCGGTGCCGGACGCAGCCCGATGCGCTGCTCGACCTCGTCCAGCAGCTCCAGGGGCTCACGGCCGGGCCGGTCCCACTTGTTCACGAACGTGATCACCGGGATGCCGCGATGGCGGCACACGTCGAACAGCTTGAGCGTCTGCGCCTCCAGGCCCTTGGCCGAGTCCAGCAGCATGATCGCCCCGTCCACGGCCGCCAGCACCCGGTAGGTGTCCTCGGAGAAGTCCGCGTGGCCCGGGGTGTCCAGCAGGTTCAGCAGCGCGCCGTCATACTCGAACCGCAGTACCGAGGAGGTGATGGAGATGCCGCGGGACCGCTCCATGTCCATCCAGTCCGACCGCACGCCCTGCCGCCCGGCCTTGCCGTGCACCGCCCCGGCCTGCTCGATCGCCGCCGCGTGCAACGCCAGCGCCTCGGTCAGCGTCGACTTGCCCGCGTCCGGGTGACTGATCACCGCGAACGTCCGCCGCCGCGCCGCCTCCGCCGCCACGTCCTGCGCCGTGCCCGTCCCGCCGCTCACCGCCGCTCCCTCTCGTACTCGGCCTCACCGGTCCATCCGGACGGCCAAGCGGAGGCGGCCGGCGGACATTCCAGCGCCGCCTGCTCCGATTCCGTCCGGGCCGACAGTTCACGATCAAGATTGGTGACCAGGCCCTCGGCGATCTGCAGACGCTCACGCAGCAGCGCGCACCGCCAGTCGATCTCCTGGCACCAGGTGCTCAGCCTGTCGACCAACTCCCGCCGCTCCTGCGGTGCCGGCTCGGCGGCGAGGTCACTCAGCACGGTGCACAGCAACCGCGTCTCTTCAAGCGTGAACTCCAGTGACTTCATCCGCTTGACCAGTTCGAGCCGCGCCGCATCAGCCTCGCTGTAGACGCGGAAACCGCCGCGCGTGCGCGCGGACGGCGTCACCAGCCCGACCTCCTCGTAATAACGGATCGTGCGCAGCGACAACCCCGTCCGCTCGGCCACCTCGCCGATCTGCATCCGCCCACCACCTGACGACCGTTCGCAGCTAATCTAACCTTACGTTAGAGTACCTTGGGTGCGGGATCGGCCGGAGGCACACTCGCCGATCGTGCGCGGTTCTCGCGCCGCCGCCTGCAGGGCGTGCTCGCGGCGGCGCGGGGACATCCACATACGCCCGTACCGATCTCCGAGGCTGCGGACCGTCGCCGACACGGCCAAGCCACGTACAGCGTCTGGCCAGAGATGACGCGCTGAACGCCGTGCGCGACGGTTCGCATTCGGGGCGGGCGCACTGACCACAACCCTTCTATGACGTTAGAGTAGAGACCGCGTTCGATGGAAAGCGAAAACGATGAACGGCCGGCCTGGTCCACTCCGGATCCTGTCGCCTCCCCACCAGGGCACACGCCCGTACAGGCCGGAAAGGCGCGAGATGTTCACCTTCAGGCATGCCGCCGGATCCGACGTCGGACTGCGGCGGGCAGACCAACCAGGACTCGGCGTCGGCGAGCGACCGTCTGCTGGCGGTCGCCGACGGCATGGGCGGTCACGCCGGGGGTGATGTGGCCAGTTCCATCGCGATCAACTGCCTGGCCCGCATGGACCGGTCCCTCGACACCATGCCCATGGCCGCCCTGGAACAGGCCCTCGAAGCCGCTGGACGAGAACTGCGGGAGAACGTCACCCGTACACCCGCCCTGGCGAGCATGGGGACCACGCTCACCGCGATACTGCTCGACCGAAGGCGGATCGCACTCGCCCACATCGGGGACTCCCGCGCCTACCTGCTGCGCTCGGGAGAACTTCACCAGCTCACCGTCGACCACACGATGGTGCACACCCTGGTGCAGGACGGCTACATCACCGCCGAGCAGGCGGCCCATCACACGCACCGCTCCGTGCTCACCAGGGCGCTCGACGCGATCAGCGCCGCGAAACCGGACCTGTCCATGCATGACGTGCAGCCCGCAGACCGGTACCTGCTCTGTTCGGACGGCCTCTCGGGCACCGTGGCCGAGGACAAGGTGCAGCAACTCCTCACCGGCTGCGCCGACCCCGCGACGGCCGTCCAGGAACTGATCAACGCGGCCTACCTGCGAGGGGCACCCGACAACGTCACCTGCGTCGTCGCCGACGTACACGACACCCCCGGCACACCCCAGGACGCACAGCAGCGGGAAACCCGCGCCGGAGCCGTCGAAAACCTCGCAGATCACCATTGAAGATCCAGGCCGCACGTGGCTTGGAGCCGGTCTAGGGCGTTTGTGAGTGCCCTAACGCGGTGCTCAAGCTTTTCCACGATGTAGCCCTCCCGCCTCGCCCACCAGCTGCGCAACTCTTAGCGCTCGTGCACGGCTCCGCTGAGATCGACGACAACGTCACCGTGGCCAGCGTCAACGTCTCGTCAGGCGCCCGAGCCAACCGTCGGGGCGCCCGCTCTCCTCTTACAAGAGGCATATTTCGGGGCGAGGAAGGCGGTGTGTGTCCGCTTCGCCTGCCCGGGACGACCTCGTACCCCGCAGGTCAGTGGGCAACGGCGCGGTCGAAGCCACCAGGCCGGTGACCGTCGCCGGCCAGCGAACGGCCGTAGCAGGCGGCGCAGACACCGATCTCGGCCTCGCAGACCAGGACGCTGCGGGTACGGACCTTGTCCACGCCCGCCTCGACCAGGCGCGACACGACCGCGTCGGACAGGCCGGTGTCGGCCGGGAAGATGACCGTCCCGTCGACGACGTCCTCGGCGACCGTGCGGCCGACCAGGCCGGTCTCCGACGTGGCCAGCTTGCCGTCGGGCGGCTAGCGGCTTCACCTCGTCCTCACCCGGGCGGTCACGTCCCTGGACGTGCTGCACTCCCGGCCGCTTCCCGCAGCTCTGCTTCGCTCTCCCAGCCGCACGACTCAAGGGCACGCAGGAACGCCTCGACCATGACCGGGTCGAACTGGGTTCCCGAGCAGCCATTCCCGGCGCCCGCGGCACCGCGGCGCAGCCCCGGCCGCGCCACGAGGCAGATGATGGCAAGCTTGACCGACGATATGGATCATCCGCCCCCGGCAGGGCAGGCCGGTGGCGTGAGGAGGAGCCCGATGGACGGCAGGCACATGCAGATCGGCGAGGTCGCCGACCGGACCGGCCTGAGCCTGCGCACCATCCGCCACTACGAAGAGGTCGGCCTCGCCCTGCCCGCGGCGCGCTCCCAAGGCGGCTTCCGGCTCTACACCGACGACGACGTCACCCGCCTCCTGGTCGTCAAGAGGATGAAACCGCTCGACTTCACCCTCGAAGAGATGCGCGACCTGCTGGACATCCTGGACCGGCTCCAGTCTCCCGACACCGGCGACGCCGCCCGCACCGACCTCGCCAAACGCCTGACCGTCTACCGCTCCCTGGTCGAGGAACGCTGCGAGAAGATCCGCGCCCGCCTGTCGGACGCCGACCAGTTCTCCGCCGAGCTCTCCACAGAACTCCGCAAACACCGCCCAGCAGGCTGAGGCAATCGACTGCTGGCTGCACCGCGCCCGGTGGGCGGCACGTGTCCAGGGTTTGAGCCACCGGTCCATGAACGGGTGCATTCCGTCCGCGCCCCTCACGGCGCAGCACCAGCAGCTCGGCATTCCTTGGGCGCCGTCGAACAGATCACCCGCCTGGACACACGTCGAAACCAACGCCCCGGCGGATCCGCTACGAGTACCAGAATGCCGCATGACCTGCACGGATGAGGTTTTCGGCAGAGACAGGATCAGCTCAGTCGTGCGCCCGCCGCGCGATCGAGGATCTCCGCCGCCTCGGCGTGATCGTTGCCGAGACGGCTGGATTCCTGCGCGAACTCCAGGAAGCGTGAGAGGCGCCCCTCGTGGGTCAGGTGGAGTTCGTGCATGGCCCTGGTGCCTGCGATGTAGAGCATGCACCTGTCCACCTCGTTGGCGTAGTTCGTGTCCTCCACGTGCGGGACGATCACGGTGTCGAACTCCAGTCCCTTGGCGATGTGTGCCGAGGTGATGATGATACCGGTGGCGAATGCCTTGCTGTCGTAATCGATAAAGGTCAACTGGACTCCGGCCTCTGACAAGGAGACAGAGAGTGCTTCCGCCTGGGCGACGGTCTTGCAGATGATGCCCAGTGAGTTGTGATCGCTGCGCTCGTACCGTTCGATGAGGGCCAGGATCTGTGCCTCCTGGTCACGTTGGTGCGTGCAGGAGATGATCTGTGGTGGCAGCCCGTGGCGCTCGATCGGGATGAGCTTTTCATTCCTGGAAATGTTCTGTGTGAACTCCGTGATCTCGGTCGTGGAGCGGTAGCTCTTGCGCAACTCCAGGCAGTCGGCCTCCGGGAAGGTTTGGCGGATCGTTGACAGTGACGAGGAGCTGAACGGGTTGACCGACTGGTTGGAGTCTCCGAGGATCGTCATCTTGCAGGAGAAGAGCTTGCGCAGCACGGCATACTGAATGGATGTGTAGTCCTGCATCTCGTCCACCAGGAGGTGGCGGATGTGTCCATAGCTCTCATAGCGGGACGTGCTGATGATGGTGTAGATCAGCGGGAACACATCGGTGTACTCGATCTTGTTCCGGCCGGCCGGCTTGAACAGGCCGCGACGCGCAGGGTCCTGATAGAACGCTTTGTACATGGTGAGCGCGTCCTTATAGGGGAACATGGCGCTGACCTGTCGGCGGACTCCGCTGGTGTCAGCGGCCGTCCACTTGCCGCCTCTGTCCAGTACCTCGTTCTTGAGCAGGCGAGCAGCGGTGTAGGCCACGCGCTCCAGGCGCAGGAAGAGTGGAAGGGCCTGTGCCTCCTTGAAGGCGTCCGCGACCCATTCGCCAGAGAGCCGTTTGTTCTTCTGCTCGATCGGCCTGGGAGTGAACTCCTCGTCCACGAGCGAGGTGATCCATGCGTCGAGGCGGGCGACGAATTCGGGTGTCGCCTTGTAGCGGATGCGCTCGGCCGCCGCTTCATCGACGTGGTCAAGCAGCTTGACCACCTGTTCGCTGAACGTTTCGTAGTCGGTTACCTTCGCGAGGAAACCGCTGGCGATCCTGTCGAAGTCGATCTCCGCGGTCTGCTCCTCACCCAGTTCGGGAAGCACGTCGGCGATGTAGTCGCCGAAAACCTTGTTGGGGGAGAGGATCATGACGTTGTCGGACGTGAGGGTGTCTTTGAAGCGATAGAGCAGGAATGCCACCCGGTGCAGCGCGATCGACGTTTTGCCGGAGCCCGCCACACCCTGCAGGATCAGCACCTGTGCCGTCTCGTTGCGGATCACAGCGTTCTGTTCCCGCTGGATGGTCGCAACGATGTTCTTCATCTTGTCATCGGCGGACTGGCTCAGCTCCCGCTGCAAGACGTCGTCACCGATGTTGAGCGCGCTGTCGAACATGTACTCGAGGCGCCCACCCTGGATCTTGTATTGGCGCTTACCCGTGATTTCGCCGTGGACGATGCCTTCGGGGGCCTTGAAGAAGGCCTCCCCCGATTCGAAGTCATAGAAGAGGCTGGACACGGGGGCCCGCCAGTCGTGGATCACAATTTCCTGGGTCTCGGGGTCCAGAAGATGGTGTACACCGATGTAGTGAGCCGTGGCCTCCTCGTCGCTTCTCCTGCAGAAGTCGACGCGCCCGAAGTAGGGAGAGTTCAGCAAGCGTTCCATGCGCTTTCTGGCCTGCACTGCATGGTCGCCGAGGGCGACCGCCATGTTCACCTCGGTGCGGTGGTTGGCCTTCTCCGCGGCGTCCATGTCACGCCAGCTCTCCCACATGTACTCCTTCTGCTCCTTGACATTTCTGGCAGACCCGTCGACGGAGTCGGTGAAACGCTTCAGCTCGTTCGTCAGCAAATGCACCGTCCTGGCGAGGCGCCGGTGCTCGTATTCTTCGTCTCGTGCCTGCGCGTCGGTCAACGCCATCTCCGTTCTGATTCGCCTCAAGGGTCACGACGTATGCAGTCGACGGTGCGTCGGGCTGCCGGTCTGGTCGCTGGCAGTCCGACGCACCGAATAATCTACTGTCACGTAAGAGTAGGGTAACGGAAGGTGTGTGACGGTCACCGCACCTCCGGGATCTGATGCCCCTATGGACGCCAAGCCGCGGCTGGGGGCCGTCGCGCGGGGTGGGTAGGTGATGAGGTGGTCGATCTCACGAGCGATGTATCGCTTGAGACACCGGATGGCCTCGCGTCGGGTTTGCCTTCAGCGGTGCGCCGGTCGATGTAGTTACGGGTGCACTGGTCCCAGCGCTGCGGCGGCGTCGGGGCCGACGCCATAGGTGTCGAGCAGTTGTGGGTTGTCGTCTGCGAGGGCAGCGCCGATCTGGGCTTGGAGGTCGGTGACCTCTGGCGCTACGGGTGTTGAACGGCACTTGATATCGCCCATGGCTGGGGACGGCTGTTCCCTGCAGGTGCGTCCGCTTGCTGGGCGGCGTGTTGCCGCTCAGCTTTCGAGGACACCTCGAACCGCCTGTCGGGTCAGCTGTTGCTGGAATTGGGCGTCGGTGGCGTCGGCCCCGGTCATCGAGCGGCCCAGGACGCCGAGCAGCACGGCGCCGATGATGGCGTTGGCGGCATCGGCGGTGTCGTCGGCGGTGAAGGCGCCGGCGTTGCGGCCGTCGGTGAGCAGTTCCCGTAGGGGAGCGGTGATCCAGGTGTCGTTGGCCTGCATGACCTCGCTCATCCGGTCGGTTTGGCCCAGAGCTCCGAGCAGACCGGCGCAGATTCCAGGGCGGTGCCCGAGGTAGTCGACCATGGCGGCCACCATCGCTCGCAGCCGTGCTCGCGGGGGTTCGTCGGGGTTCACCTGGGCGCGTATCGCCTCGGCCCCCTGCCGGGCATGTGCGGTCAGCATGAAGACCAGCAGGTCGTCCCGGCCGGAGAAGTAGTAGTACAGCGTGGCCCGTGAGGCCCCCACCAGCCGGGCGACGTCCTCCAGCCGGGGCGGCGGGTCGGTGCGCAGCACCTGCTCGGCGACATCCAGCAGACGGGTGGCCAGATCGGACGGTGGGCTCTTCACACCGGGCAGCCTAACCCCTTGATCTGGATTCCAATCCAGATTACAGTCTAAATCATGGTTGAAATTACATCCTATGGCCGGTGGGCGGTCGTCACCGGAGCCTCATCCGGCATCGGCGAGGCCTTCGCCGAACACCTCGCCACGGCAGGTCTGGATCTAGTGTTGGCGGCCCGCTCGACCGACCGGCTCCAGGTGCTCGGCGACAGGTTGTCGCTGGCCCACGGCGTCGACTGCCGGGTGGTGACCGTCGACCTCAGTACCCCGCAGGCGGCCTCGGCCCTGGCCGAGGCGACCGCCGACCTCGACGTCGGGCTCCTGATCTCCAACGCCGGCGGTGGCCGTCCCGGGCCGCTGCTGGACCAGGCCCTGGAGGACCTGCACCGCCGCTTCACCCTCAACGCCATCGCGCATCTGGATCTGGTTCACGCCTTCGGACGGCGGTTCGTCGACCGGGGACACGGCGGCATCGTGCTGGTGTCGGCGCTGGGAGCCGTGCACGGGCTGCCGAACATGGCCCATGAGAGCGCGGCCAAGGCCTACGTGCTCAACCTCGGCGAGGCCCTGCACCACGAACTGGCACCCGCCGGCGTCGATGTCACCGTGCTGCTGCCGGGCAACGTCGACACCCCGATCATCGATGCCTTCGGGCTCGATCGCGCCGCCCTTCCGATCCGTCCCCAGTCGGCCGACGCCGCCGTGGGCGAGGCCGTGGCGGCCCTGCTCAAAGGCCGCCCTTTGCACGTCCCGGGCCGGATGATGCGCCTGATGACCCGGCTGGTGCCCCGCTCACGCTCGGTGCGGATGAACGGCCGGATGCTCGGCCAGGCCGCGCGCAACCTGGCCGAACGCGAACAGGCCCGGCACGACTCGGCCATGGCTCGGACGCGCTCATGACGAGCACCGGCCTGCCGCACCGGGTGACCCGGTTCAGCCGCATCCCTCACCGGCTGCTCACCTGGGGCCTGCCGATGGGCCCGGTGGTGCTGCTGCGCACCCGCGGCCGCCGCAGCGGCCTGCCACGCACCGTCCCCGTCGCCCTGTACCACCGCGACGGCCGCCAGTGGCTGGTCGCCCCATTCGGTGACACCCACTGGGTCCACAACGTCCGCGCCCACAGCGCAGCCGAACTCGGCCGCGGCCGACGGTTCCGCCGGGTCCGGCTCCGCGAGATCGACGACAACACCAAACCCGAGATCCTGCGTGCCTACCGCCGCAGATTCGGCCTCGTGCCGTTCGTCCGCGACGCCTTCGATGCCACCGGCCACGACGATCCATCGGTGTTCCAACAAGAGGCCGACCGTCACCCCATCTTCCTCATCGAACCCCGCGAGTGACCCACCGCCGTCCCCAGAGTCGTTCCCCGTAGTGCCGAGCAGTTCGAACAGTTGCCTGTGGACGCCGGACTGCCACCGATCCGGCTGCACGACCGGCCACGGCGCCTCGGCCTTCTGCCGACGCAGCCACGCCGGCTCCTCCCGCTCGGACCCGCTCAGTCCGTCCGGGCCGCCCCGACGATCCGCATGTTGGCGACTTTGGTACGCCCCACCGGCGGTCGAGCGCGGGTGTTCGGTCCGGTCGCGGCCCAGGTCGGCACCGTATTCCTGACCTGCACGGGTATCACCGCGGTATTCGCGCCCGTAACAATGCGGCTCTACCACCGCGAACGGTGAGCCGCCGTCCTGACCTGTATGCAGCAGTGAGCCGGACCTGATCGGCGAAGCCACCAGAACGCGGCCGGACCCGGGGCTTCTGCAGGCTGCACGGGACGGATGTCCGCCGATCGGAGCGGGGGTGCAGGCACGGTGCTCTCCCGGCCGATAGCGGACCCATCGGGGTTGGATCCGGTGATCTCGCGGTTATCCTGACTGCGCCCAATGGCGGGTGGACGTCTGGTCCGTGCCTTGGCCCGGGGGCGACCGGACGTGCGGAGACTGTCGGCGCTGGCCGACGGGTTCGAGGGGGCGAGCGTCGATCGCCTCCGCGGCACGCTGCTCGGCGCGATCGGGCAGGTCGGCCGCGAGGCCCGCGGCGAGACGCTGGGCCGGGTCCTCGACCGCACCTTCGTGCGCGCCGCGCCGACGCAGGAGGCGGCGGCCGAGGTGCTCGATCTGCCCTTCTCCACCTACCGGCGCCACCTGGTCAGGGCCATGGAGCGCCTGACCGACCTGCTGTGGGCGGTCGAGATCGGCGAGATACGACTGGACTCCCGCCTCAATGCCGTCCGGGACGCCGGGCCGAGCGCAGACGCCGATCCGGGCGCCGATTGAGCACTGATTGAGCAAGGACCGACCTGGAGGGTGAACACCCCGGCGCCGGATGCTTCCCGCATCGATCCGATCGGGAGGTGGTCACCATGCCGGACGTACTGGTGCTGGGGGCGGGTCTCAACGGCCTGACGACCGCGATGTTGCTCGCTCGTGAAGGGCACCACGTCACCGTTCTGGAACGCGACTTCGCCGAGCCCGGGCGCCGGTGCGGACAGGGTGTGGGACGACTGGGAGAGGCCGGGGCTCAACCAGTTCCGGCAACCGCACTTCATGCTGCCGCGGTGGCGCGCGGAGATGGAGCGGGAACTGCCGGAGGTGGTCAAGGAACTCGAGGCCATGGGCGGCGCCCGCGTCAACGTGGTCGGGATGGTGCCCGCCGCGTTGACGGGCGGCGGCCGCGAGGGCGACGGGCGCTTCGCGACGGTGACGGCACGGCGCCCGACGCTGGAGGCCGCGATGGCCGCGGTCGCGGAACGCGTCCCGGGCGTGCGAGTCCTCCGGGGCGTCCCCGTGACCGGCCTGGTCACCGGGAGGCCGCTGGTTCCGGGGATGCCGCATATCGCCGGGGTCATGGCGGGCCGAGGGCGGGCGATCCGCGCCGGTCTCGTCGTCGACGCGACCGGCCGCCGGTCGCCACTGCCGGGCATGCTGGACGCGGTCGGCGGCCGGCGTCCCGCCGAGGAGCGGGAGGACTCCGTGTTCGTCTACTACGCCCGCCACTTCCGCGCGCGAAACGAAGGCACTCCCGAGGCTCTGGGGACGCCTCTGCAGCACTTCGAGGGCGTGTCGATCCTTACGCTCCCGTGCGACAACGACACCTGGGCCGTGGCCTTCATCGCCTCGTCCCGCGACCGGCGGTTGCGCACGCTGCGCGAACGGGTGGCATGGGAGCGAGCGCTAGGCATGTTCCCCACCGTCGCGCACTGGGATGCGGGCGAGCCGCTGACCGGCGAGTGGGTGATCGCCGGTATTGAGGACCGCTACCGCAGATACGTCGTCGACGACTACCCGGCGGCGACCGGCCTGCTCGCCGTCGGAGACGCGTGGGCGTGCACCAGTCCCTCGCTCGGACGGGGCGCGTCGATCGGGCTGCTGCGCGCATGCGCGCTGCGCGACGTGCTCCGCGAGACCGGCCCGGACGAGCCCGCGAAGCTGGCCGAGCGCTTCGACGAGGTCACCGAGACCACCGTCGGCCCGCTGTATCGGATGACGCCGGCCTTCGACAGGCACCGGCTGGCCGTAGGCCGCGCCCGGCACACCGTGAGCGGGCTTCGCGCCGACACGCAGGATCTGGTGGAGCTGTTCCACGCCTACAACACCGGCGAATATTCCGCCGACGAGTCCGTCAACGCTGCCGCATGCGGCCACGTCGCCTGACCCCGGCTTTTCCCACGCATTTCCACGGATGTGACATGACTAACGCCCTGCCCGGCACCTCAGGATCCGCCGGCGCGTCGGCGGCACGATGTTCACCAAGAAACTGTTCGACAACAGGCGCATCTTCACCGTGTGGGCACTGGCGACCGGCCTGCTGGCCATGACGTACGCGAGCTTCTACCCGTAGATCACCGCCGACACCGCCGGCAACGTGCCCGAGGCGATGCGCGGCTTCGGCTTCGACGACATGACCTCGGCCGCCGGCTACCTGCAGGGTCCGGTGTTCGGACTGCTGGTGCCGCTGCTGGCCACCTTCTACGGCGCCGCCACCGGCGCCCGCATGATCTCCGCCGATGAGGAATCGGGTTACCTGGACCTGCTGCTGGCCCACCCCATCGGCCGCGCCCGGCTGCTGCTGCACCGCTTCACCGCGCTCGCGACCGGCGCACTGCTGATCGCCGCCATGGTACTCGGCGCGATGCTGCCGTCCGCTCCAGCGCGAAACTGGACTCGATCTCCGTGGCCGGCGTCACCGCCCAGGCCGCCAACCTGGCGCTGCTCGCACTGGTGTTCGGAGCGCTGGCCCCTGGTATCGGCGTGGCCACCGGCAAAAGCCGGGCACCGTGTTCGGCATCACCGCCGGGGCGGGCGTGCTGGCCTACGCGGTCAATGGCTTCGCCCCTCAGATCGGGGCCGACTGGCTGCACCACCTCACCCCGTTCCCCACTACATCGGCGGCGCACCGCTCAAGAGCGGGCTCCAGTTCGCCGACGCTGCCGTCCTGGCCGTCGTCACCGTTCTGCTCATCGGCCTCGGAAGCTGGCGGTTCGTTGACCGCGACCTCAGCCGCTGAAACCTGGCCGCTGAAAACCGACACCACCTCCTGCCGACACTGGTCATCCGACAGCCCGGACGCTGGCACATGCCCAGCCGGGCCTGCGCCGTCGCCCCGCCGTTCTCCCGGCCGCCGGTGTGGCTGTGATCAGGCGTGGGTTGCAGACGGGTCGATCGTTCCACCGTCCTAATGGTCGGCTTGGCGCCACCAGAGTGCTGTGGCGGCGATGCCTGTCGCGGCCGTCGCGGCGGCGATGGTCAGGCCGGTGAGCGGGAGGGACGCTGCACCGGTGAGGCCGCTGGCTGTGGCGGGGACCGCCCACGGGAACCATGCTGATGCGCCGAGGGTGGCGGCGGAGACGCCGGAGACCAGGAGCGCGATGGTCGCCGCGATACCGGGGAGGTAGCCGCGGCCCGCACTGGCGGCGAGGGCGACCGGGAGCGTGAGGGCGATGGTGAGGCCGAGCAGCAGAAGCAGGTCAGGTAGTCCCTGGTGTGCGGTGCCGGGCAGGCCGAGCAGGGTTCCGGTCGCGAGCCAGGCCGCGGTCTGGAGGGCGGCGAGCAGGAGCAGCCAGGCCGTGGTGACGGTGAATTTGGCCAGTATGATCGCGGTGCGGGAGGTGGGGAGGGCGAGCAGGTCCAGGACGGTGCGGTCGCTGAACTCGCGGCCGAACATCCAGGTGACCAGGATGCCGAAAAGCAGGAATCCGCCCGCGGCGTCAATCTGCATGAGGGCGGTGTGGAAGCCGGGCCAGTCCGGGGTGATGCCCAAGGCCCGGGACTTGGCGCCCAGGCGCGGGGTGTCGGAGGCCACGGCGAACAGGGCGGCGAGCGCCACCGGGAGCAGGATCGCCGTGAGGGTGGCGCAGGGGGCGCGGGACCGCAGGAACTTGATGGTCTCGGTCCGGAGTGCGGCGCTCATGACGCCGGCTCCTGCCGGTTGTCGGTGAGCAGGCGCAGGAAGACGTCCTCCAGGTCTTCGGCGCCGCAGGTGCAGCGGGGCAGGTCGGTGGCGGGGAACTCGGTCAGCATGCGGCCCTGGTCGATGATGCCGATGCGGTCGGCGGTGCGGGCGACCTCGGCGAGGATGTGGCTGGAGACCAGGATCGTCGTGCCGTCCTGGTGGGCGAGGTGCCGCAGGATGCCGCGCAGTTCCACGATGCCGACGGGGTCGAGGCCGTTGGCCGGTTCGTCCAGGACGAGCAGGTCGGGACGGTGCAGGACGGCCTTGGCCAACCCGAGGCGCTGGGCGTTTCCTTGGGACAGGGTTCCGGCGCGCCGGTCGCGGTAGGGGGTCAGGCCGAACAGGTCGGTGACGCGGTCGGCGGCGTCGCGGTCGGGTTCGCGGCGTAGGCGGCGAGTGATCTCGAGGTTCTCGCGGACGGTGAGGCCGGGATAAGCGTGGGCGCCGTCGACGAGGTACCCGACCCGTCTCCAGTCCGGCTCGTTCCGGCCGAAGAGGCGCACCGTGCCGCTTGTCGGGCGGGTCATGCCGAGCAGCATCCGGATCGTGGTGGACTTGCCCGCGCCGTTGAGGCCGAGGAAGCCGTAAACCTGTCCGGGCTCGACGCGCAGGCCGAGCCCGTCCACGGCGGTCGTGTGCCGGTAGCGCTTGGTGAGGGCGTGTGTCTCGATCATCGGAGGAGCACCTCCAGGGCCTCGGCCATCACGGTGCGCAGGTCGGGACGGTCGTCGGCCTCGGCCCAGTGGGTCATCGCGGTGGTGGCGGCGGCCAGGCAGGCGCTCGCGGCGACGTGCACCTCGAAGGGGTCCTCGTCGGGAAGGGCGTCGGCGATGGCCTGCTGGGTGGCGTGGTTGTTCTCCCAGAGCCGGGCCCGCAGCGCGGGGGTGTGCAGGATCAGCCGGGTGCGGGCGAGCAGCAGGCGCGGGTCGGGAGGCAGTTCGGCGAGGCCGTCCAGGATGCTCAGGGCGATCCGGCGCAGGAGCGGTTCATCGGCCGGCCGGTGCCGGATGCGGTCGGCGATCACCGGGTCGTACTCGTCCTGCAGGACCAGGTGCTCCTTGGTGGGGAAGTGCCGGAACACCGTCATGGCGGACACGTCGGCGGCCTCGGCCACCTCGGCGACCGTGGTCGTGTCGAAACCGCGTTCCAGGAACAGGTGCATGGCCTGCTCCTGGATCGTCCGGCGCGTCCGGTCGCGTTTCGTTTCCCTCAATCCCACTTGTTGGACACTAACGAAAGTTAGTCACTAACACTATGGGTCACGGTCGTCTGATGGACGCGCTGGCGACGGTGGTGTTTGATCGCTGGCTGGGGCGGGATAGAGGTGACCGATACCAACGGGTGGAAGGGCCTGTTCTTGTTCTACCCGGCGCCCTACATCGGCGCGGCGGCAGGCCTGATCATCGGTATCCTCCTGTCCCGGTGGACCCCAAATGCCATCGCGGACGTCGCTGAACCGGCCGTAGGTGGGGCCCCGCTCGGGTCCGTGTCACCAGACCCAAAGTAGCTGTGGGTGATGTTGGTGACTCTTTGTGTTCGTCGGCGATGCGTTCACCCACGTTGCCAAGCCCCGTTCAGGAGCGCTGGTAGCGGCCCTGAGCGCGGTGAACCGGGCCCCGTTGCCGATCGGCGCTCAACCCAGATGGACCAACCGAGGACCAGGCCGGCGAACTCGCCGAGGCCGTCGTAGCGATCCGGCGGTCTTCTCGCCGGGTAGCTCCGGTGCATTGCTGCACCGGGGCCCCTCAGAACCGTGCGTGCCACTCGTCGCGGCAAGCCCTGAAGGGCGATTCAGGTTTGCTGTGCTCCTGCGTTGGCGGGCGCGGTGCCCGTGGTGGCAGGAGGCGTGAACGAGACAGGTGTGGTCATCGTTCGGTGAGCCGAGTCGGCCGTGATGCACGAGATAGTCGGCGACGATCGCGCGCTTGACGACCTGGAGCCACCACCGTTCCCACTGGTGGGGGATTGGGGTGGTTGCTCGACGGTCAGCAGATGGTCCCCGCAGAGCGGGCAACGTGCGTCCTGCCTGGTGAGCAGCCGCAACGTATACCTCTCGACTGGAGGTTTGATTTGCTTGCGCCGCGCGGCCCAATAGTCAGCCTGGGCGGGACCGGTCGGGGGATGCCGCGCCCACGACCAAGACGTGCCGGATGATGTTGGTCCAGGCGAACTAGGCAGACAGGCGCCGGGGTCTCGGTCCCTGAACACCCATCGATCGTTCCTGAACTTGTTGAACTTGCCGAAATACCTGTCCACGACCCAGCGTCTCGGCTTGTTCGGGTGGGTGTGGCGAGCCCACCGGTAGGAGCGCCGCCTCCAGAATCTCGGTCTCCAACGGCAGCAAGGTTCCAGGCTTGCGACGAGGCATGACCACCACATAGGAAGACCTCTTCCTATTGTCCAGTGGTCTCAGGGCGACGTACGGCCGGAACGTCGTCCCGCTCGTGGTTGGGAGCGACCGGAATGTAGGCGTCCCTGGCGTCCGGTCGGACAGCGCGGCGGGCTCGGCGACGGCGCGTCGGGCGCAGCCTGTCGGCCCGCCTTGGAGTACCCGGCAGCCGGGCCGCCCGGTGCGGCCGGGCGGCCCGGTCCTGCACACCGGGCACGCCGCCGGCGCACGGTGGCCCCTTCGCATGCGGGTAGCAGTGCCTGGAAATTCTGGAAACTCATTGGGGACCAAGGATGCGGCCCGTGGTGCCGGTCCGGTGTGCTCCCTGGCGGGAGGACGAAACCTGACGCCGCAGGGAGGCATGTGTGTTGCGTACTCGATGCCGCACTCAATTATTACTGATGTAGTAGATGGGGCCAGTACTGTGATGGCTCCGTCGCCGTTAGGGGAAGTTGTGGAGGTGCGATCTGACTTCAGCGCGGCTCTTACTACACTCGTCGTAGCGAAGGGCTGGACGTCGGCTTGGCTCCTGAGTCCGCCGGTAGGGCGTCGTGAGCGTCGGTCAATGTCGTGGTCAGTCCTGCCGGAGGCCTTGGGTCGCCGTTCTAGCTGCTCAGGGGTGTCCGGGAACCCCGTGATCGCTTCGGCGTTGTATGGACGATTGGTCTGACCAGAGAGAGACATGAAATCCGATAGATCCAACAGGGCGGCCACCCGCGTCGACGTGAGGCCGGAGGGCCGGTGATCACTGCGCTGTCCCTGCTGCTGGGGGTGGTGGTCGTCCTGGCGATCACCGCCGTGACGGGGTACTTCGTCGCCCAGGAGTTCGCATTCATGGCGGTGGATCCCTCGCGGCTGGGCGCTCGGGCGGGCGGTGGCGACAAGGCGGCCGGTCGAGCCCTGGCGGTGACCCGGCGCACCTCTTTCATGCTTTCGGGGGCCCAACTGGGCATCACGGTCACAGGCCTGCTCGTCGGGTACATCGCCGAACCGACGATCGGCAGTGCCCTCGGCGAAGTCGTCGGCGCGGCGGGCGTCTCGACGGCGACCGGGGTGGCGATCGGGACCGTTCTGGCGCTGGCCTTCTCCACGCTCGTGCAGATGCTGTTCGGCGAACTGTTCCCCAAGAACCTGGCGATCGCCCGTCCCGAGCCGGTGGCCCGGTGGCTGGCCCGGTCCACGCTGATCTACTTGAAGGTGTTCGGCTGGCTGGTGTGGGTGTTCGACCAGTCCTCCAACCTGCTGCTGCGAGCGCTGCGGATCGAGCCCGTCCATGACGTGGAGCATTCGGCCACCGAACGCGACCTGGCCCACATCGTCGCCGACTCGCGCCGCAGCGGGGACCTGCCCCCTGACCTGTCGATCCTGCTAGACCGGATTCTGGACTTCCCGCGCCGGGACGTCGAGCACGCGATGATTTCGCGCTCACGGGTCGACACCGTCGACGGCACCACCCCGATCGGCGTGGTCCGGCGGGCGATGAGCACAGGCCATTCCCGCTACCCCGTCCTGGACGAGGAGGAGCGCGTCGTGGGTGTGGTGCATCTGGACGACGTCCTGGACGCGGCCGACTCGGCCCGGCCGGTATCGACGATCATGCGTCCTCCGACGGTGCTGCCGACCCTGATGACACTGCCCACCGCGCTGGACGCTCTGGCCGCCGGACGCGACGAACTCGCCTGCGTCGTCGATGAGTTCGGCGGCTTCGCCGGGATCCTGACACTGGAGGACCTCGCCGAAGAACTCGTCGGTGAGATCACCGACGAGCACGACGTTGACGAGCACGAAGCCACCGCCACCGCGGCCGGTGACGCCTGGATCATCCCCGGCGACTTCCACATCGACGAGGTCGAGCGGACGATCGACCACCGGCTGCCCGACGGGGACTACGAGACCATCGCCGGACTGGTGATCGCCGAGTACGGAGCGCTGCCCGAGGTCGGCACCACCCTCGACATCGAGCTCCCGCCCGACCCCGCCGACCTCGCGCATGCCGACGAACCGCCCGCCCGGTTCGTGAACGCGGAGGTCTTGGAGGTCGATAAGCACGTGCCTTCGTCCATCCGGCTGCGGGTGACGGTCCCCGGAGAGGAGCACGGCCATGGATGATCCGTGGGTCGTTCTCGCCGCGACCGTCGCGATCATCGCGCTCAGCGCGTTCTTCGTCGCGGTCGAATTCGCGTTGATCGCAGCCAAGCGGCACCGGCTGGAAGACGCGGCGCCGAGGAGCGGATCCGCGCGGGCGGCCTTGCGCAGCTCGTCCGAGCTGACCGTGCTCCTGGCCGGGTCCCAGCTCGGGATCACCGTGTGCACGCTGGCACTCGGTGCGATCACCAAACCGGCCGTCCACCACTGGCTGACACCACTCTTCGAGACCTGGGGCCTGGCTCTATGGCTGGCGGACGTCGTCGGCTTCGTGGTTGCCCTGGTCATCGTGACGTTCCTGCACTTGGTGGTTGGAGAGATGGCGCCCAAGTCCTGGGCCATCGCCCATCCGGAGAAGTCGGCGACGTTGCTGGCGCTTCCAATGCGCGCGTTCATGTGGGCGACCAGGCCTCTGCTGAACGCGTTGAATGAGGCGGCCAACTGGTGCCTGCGGAAGGTCGGCGTGGAGGCCGCCGACCAGGTCGCCTCGGGACAGGACCCGGCTGCCCTGCGTCACCTCCTTGAGCACTCCGCGAACGTCGGCGCTCTGGACGCCGGCTACTCCGCCCAGCTCTCGGGCGCGCTCGACCTGCAGGACCTCATGGTCGCCGAGCTCATCAAGCCCGGTGCCGCGCTCACGGCAGTCGCCGCGGATGCCACCGTCGCCGACGTCCAGGCCGCGGCCCTGGCTTCGAGCCACTTGCGCATCCTCGTGATCGGTCCCGGAACCGACTGGAGAGTGGTGCACGTACGCGACACCCTCACCGAACCTGACAACGCCGCCATCACGTCGCTGACACGTCCTGCGTACCGCCTCCCGGCTGACACCCCCGTCTACACGGCACTGACCCAGATGCGGGAGTCCGGCAACCAGCTCGCGCTCGTCACCGAAGACGGTGAAGTCCGGGGAGTCGTCACCATCACCGACATGCTCCGCCGCCTCTTCCCCCGCCAAGGAACAACCGCGAACGCCGGTCACGCCACCGGATGAACGGTGGGTCGGTGCGAGGAAAGACCGATCACGGTGTGATCGAGCTACCGGGCGGCTTTCAGCATCCGTGACGCGGGTTGTTCCGGCCGGTGCCGGGCATCGGTGCGCGGTGGGGCAAGGCCGTCCAGGTGCCGGAGAGGAACTGCATGGGCCCGGCTGCTCCGGCGTGGTTGCGGCCCGAGCTGATCCCGGGGCCGGATCCGCGTCTGTGGTCGAAGCTCGACCTTCCCCACGGCGGTAAGAAGGTGCCAGCCGATTTCATACTCGTCTCTGGCCCTGCGGTAGAGGCGCCGGGGATGACTGCGCCGAGCACGGCGACGATGACGGCGATGAGGCTGGCCAGCACCGCTGCCGCCCCGATCACCTGAGGCTACGGCCGTCGTCTGCTGGTCGAGCGTGTCCGTTCCGGACGTCCGGTCGCCCGGCGGCCGACTTGTTGGACCCGGGGTGATTCCAATGTGCTCAAGTCCATCGGTGCCGATGCCGATCGCACCAGGGGTCGTGACGGCACCGCCATCGTCGCCGCCGCAGGAATGCGCGGCTGTAGCATGGAAATCGCCTGCGGGGCCACACCATGGTTGTCGTCGCCGACGAGCGACAACGTGCGTTCGGCGAGTGCATGTCCGAACCCGAGGAGCCTTCATGAGCT
>NZ_JBQQBP010000042.1:0-26096 GCF_052245875.1 Actinomadura sp. 3N407 | reverse complement strand
GTCTTCGGCGAGCTGTACCGCAACGGCGCCGAGTGGAAGTTCCGGGCGACCGGGCAGGGCTACGCGTCCGGGCTGGGCGGTGTCGCCTCCGACTTCGGCGTCAGCATCTGATCACCGGCTGCTCGACTGCATTCTGAACCCAGGGCGGGTACCGGACGACGCAGCGTTCGGTAGTGCGTCGTCGCCCGGGAATTCGCCTTCATGGCTGTGGACCGCTCACGCCGAACGTTCGTGGCGCTGACGTCGAGGGGAGCTGATCGGCCGCGCGCTCGGCGACATTGTCGGGGTGACCGGTTCCTTCATGCCACGGAGGGCGGTTTTCAGAGTTGGCGGCCCAGGGCCAGTGGGGTGATGGCGCGTCCGTACACCGAAGGCGAGCGTGGATGACCCCGACCCTCGCGCCCCACCCGGGCGCGGCCCTCACGTATCCGGAAGGAGATCATCATGGCCTGGGCGGAGAAACGCGGACCGTGGTACCGGGTCCGCTATCGCGACGCCGACGGCGTCGTCCGCACGTCACCGGACAAGTACCGGACCAAGACACAAGCGCTCCAAGAAGCCGGAGACCTGGAGTCCGACCACCGCCGCGGATCCTTCATCGATCCGCACGCCGCGCGTACCGGCCTGGCCGAGTGGGCGCAGCAGTGGCGCACCACGCACACCGTGGCCGCCAGCACCCAAGCCAGGTACGACCACTACCTCGACACCCACATCATTCCCGAGTTCGGGCAGGTGTCGGTCGATCAGATCCGCCGCAGCGCGGTCAAACAGTGGGCGACCGGCCTGCGCGCCCGTTACAGCCCGGCCACCGTCCGGGGCATCGTGACGTTGATGTCGCTGCTGGGGGGCGGCGGTGGAGGAACGCATGGTCGCCGTCAACCCGATCCAGGGCCTGCGAACGGCTGAGCCGCGCACCGGACACGACCCGCGTACCGCGATGCGGCAGGTGCGCAAGCGCCCGGTGCCCACCGGCGACCAGATCCTGGTCATCGCCGACCGTGTCAAGGAGCTGGGCGGGCGGTCGGCGCAGGTGATGGTGATCACCGCGGCGTTCACCGGGATGCGGTGGGGTGAGATCACCGGCCTGGCCAAGCGCAACTGCCATCCCGAGCAGCTGCACCTGCAGATCGATCCCGAGACCGGTGCGTTGCACGAAGTCCGCGGCGCCATGTGGCTCGGCCCGCCCAAGACCGAAACCGCAGCCCGCCGCATCGATCTGCCGCCCTTCCTGGCCACGCTCTTGCAGCAGGTGATGGACGGCCATGACCACCAGCAGGTGTTCGTCACCGCCGACGGGCGCTGGCACCGGCGCTCAAACTTCGCCCGGCGCCGGTGGCGGCCCGCCTGCGACGGCGACACCCAACGCGGCTGGCCGCCCATCCTGCCCGGGTGGTCTTCCACGGTCTGCGCCACCACAATCTGCGCCACCACAACAAGAGCATGCTGGACGAGCTCGGTGTCGAGGAGGCGCTGAAGTTCGAGCGGATGGGACACCGGATGCCCGGCATCGCCGGCGTCTACAGTCACGCCACCGAACCGATGCGGCAGAGTCTGCGGGAGCGGCTCCAGCAACGGTGGACCGACCTGATGGGTAGCCGGCCATGAGTATGACCCCGACCCCACCGGTATGCATCGGGAGCACGGCCGGGAGCACTGGTCCCGGTGACCCCGACCCGACGCGTACCAGTGACCCCGACCCGCGTGTGGGTAGTTTCGATCATCGCAGGGAGCGGTCTGCTCCCGATGTGCTCCCGATTCCGCGTCCAACAGGCCCCGAAATGCACGATCCCCAGGCCGGACATGGTGCCTGACCTGGGGAGTCTGTGGTGGGCGATACTGGGATTGAACCAGTGACCTCTACCGTGTCAAGGTAGCGCTCTCCCACTGAGCTAATCGCCCGTCCGTGGCCTCCGGGGGAGGTACGGCGTTGAGGTGGAGACGGGATTTGAACCCGTGTACACGGCTTTGCAGGCCGTTGCCTCGCCTCTCGGCCACTCCACCAGAAGGAGACCTTCTGGTTCATAGCCTGAAAGGCCCCTCAGAGCGGAAGACGGGATTTGAACCCGCGACCCTCACCTTGGCAAGGTGATGCTCTACCCCTGAGCCACTTCCGCGTGCGCCCTGCGGCGACGGGAAAACCTTAGCGCGTCCGGGGCGGTTCCCCAAACCGGGTTTCCGGCGGGGCGCGGCGGGACGCTTCGGCGGTGGTCGAAGGGTGGGGCGCTTAGAGTCGGGGTATGGGCGCGGAGTATGTCCTGGATGTGGACTTTGCACCGGTCGCGGCGCTGCTGGCGGACCGGGCGAGGGCGGCGATGCTGACCGCGCTGCTGGACGGGCGGCCGCTCGCGGCCGGGGAGCTGGCGCGGACGGCGGGCGTGAGCGCGCAGACGGCGAGCGCGCACCTGGGCCGGATGCTGGACGGCGGGCTCGTCACGGTCGTCAAGCAGGGCCGGCACCGGTACTACCGGCTGCGGGGGAGCGAGATCGCGCAGGTCATCGAGGCGCTGTCCCGGATCAGCCCGCCGGTGGAAGTGCGCAGCCTGAGGCAGTCGCGGGACGCGCGGCGGCTGCATGAGGCGCGGACGTGTTACGACCATCTGGCCGGCGAGGCCGGGGTGGCGCTGTTCGCGGCGCTGGTCGACGGGGGGCTCATCGAGACCGACGGGCAGGACGCCTACGAGGTGACGGTGAAGGGTGAGGAACGGCTGGAGGCGCTCGGCCTGGATGTCGCGGGCCTGCGGAGGGCGCGGCGGCGGTTCGCCTGGCAGTGCCTCGACTGGACGGAGCGGCGGCCGCATCTGAACGGGGCGCTGGGGGCGGCGCTGACGGCTCGGATGATCGAGTTGGGCTGGTTCGAGCGGGGGACGACGCGGCGGGCGCTGCTGGTGACCGAGGCGGGGTACAGCGGACTCGCGGATTCGTTCGGGTGCGTGCTGGCGTGAACTTCGCGTATGCCGGGGGTCTGCTGGCCACCGGTCTGCTGGATGTGACCAGTGACCCGGAGGCGTTGGATTCGCGGGGCTGGTGGGCCGTGGTGGTGACCTACGAGGGGAAGGTCACGTGTGCTCGGTTCGAGAGTGTGAGACCAGCACCGCATCCGGGGGGCGTGTGGCCCGGGACGGGGGAGTGGAGCAGTTCGCTGGATGAGGCCGCGTACGTGGCCGGTGTCGAGCGGATCCGGAGTGAGATCGCGGACGGTGTCGTCTACCAGGCCAATCTGTGCAGGATCTTGTCGGCGAGGCTTCCCGCCGGGGCGAGCATCGCCGGGTTGGGTAAGAGGCTCGTCACGGGGAATCCGGCGCCGTATGCGATGACGCTCAAGCTGCCTGGGTTGGAGGTCGCGTGTGCTTCGCCCGAGCTGTACCTGTCGCGGGACGGGGACGTCGTCGAGTCGCGTCCGATCAAGGGGACCGGGCGGACGGCGGCCGACCTGCTGCCCAAGGACCGGGCCGAGAACGTGATGATCGTCGATCTCGTGCGGAACGATCTGGGCCGGGTCGCCGAGGTCGGGTCGGTGGAGGTGCCGGGCCTGTGCGAGGTGGAGGAGCACCCGGGGCTCGTCCATCTGGTGTCGACCGTCCGGGCGCGGGTCGGCCGGGGCGGGTGGCCCGAACTGCTCACCGCGACGTTTCCTCCCGGTTCGGTCACCGGTGCCCCGAAGTCGAGTGCGCTGAAGCTGCTGGAAGAACTCGAACCCGTCCCCCGGGGGCCGTACTGTGGGGCCATCGGCTGGGTGGACGCGGACTCCCGGCGCGGCTCCCTCGCGGTGGGCATCCGGAGTTTCTGGGCGGAGGGCGGCCTGCTCCGGTTCGGCACCGGCGCCGGCATCACCTGGGGGTCCGATCCGCTCCGCGAGTGGCATGAGACCGAGCTGAAGGCGGCTCGGCTTTTGGAGGTGGCTTCCGGTGACGGAGCAGGCCAGGATCTGGCTGAACGGGGAACTGCTCGACCCTGAGCGGGCGGTGGTGTCGGTGTTCGACCACGGCATGCTCGTCGGTGACGGGATCTTCGAGACGGTGAAGGCGGCGAACGGGGAGCCGTTCGCGCTGACCCGGCATCTGCGGCGGCTGGCCCGTTCGGCGGCGGGTCTCGGCCTGCCCGAGCCGGATCACGACGGCCTCGCCCAGGGGACGCTGGAGGTGCTGGCCGCGGCGCCGAAGTGGCCGCTGGCGCGCATCCGCATCACCTACACCAGCGGTCCCGGCCCGCTCGGGTCGAACCGCGGCGACGCCGGGCCGACCGTGTCGATCATCGTGGGGCCGCAGGACCCCTTCCCGGCGACGGCGGACGTGACGGTCGTGCCGTGGCCGCGCAACGAGCGGGGCGCCCTGTCCGGCCTCAAGACCACGTCGTACGCGGAGAACGCCCTGGCCCTCGCCTACGCCAAGGAGCGCGGCGGCGGTGAGGCGATCTTCGGCAACACCGCCGGGAACCTGTGCGAGGGGACGGGGAGCAACATCTTCGTCGTCCTGGGCGGCCGGCTCGTCACGCCGCCGCTGTCGTCCGGCTGCCTCGCGGGGGTGACGCGCGCGCTGACGCTGGAGTGGTGCGGCGGCGAGGAGGAGGACCTCACGCTGGACGACCTGTACCGGGCGGACGAGGCGTTCCTGACGTCCACGACGCGGGACGTCCAGCCGATCCGCGCGGTGGACGGGACGGTCCTCCCGGACGCGCCGGGCCCGATCACCGCGAAGGCGATGGAGGCGTTCGCGGCCCGCGCCGCCGAACTGATGGACCCCTGATCCAGATAATGATCTCCGGAGTCTTTACGTGATCGAATTCTTCGTTCACGTTGAGGGTGACGCTTGTAGGAGGTCACCCCCATGGTCTTTTCCAGTAGGGACTTCTCCAGGAGCCGGATCGGCGCGGCGGCCGCCGTCGTGGCGGCGGGCGCGATGCTCGCCGGGTGCGGCGGCGGCGGATCCTCGACGGATCCCGACCGGGGCAGGGACGCCAAGAGCTTCTCCCTGACGATCACCCGTAACGCGATCGAGGGCGGCAAGAACACCGAAGAGGCGGAGTGGATCACCAAGACGGTGATCCCGGAGTTCGTCGCGGCGCAGAAGGCGAAGGGCGTCACCGCGAAGGTGACGTTCCGCGGCCAGGGCGTGGACGACGAGGCGTACAAGACGAAGCTGGCGCTCGACCTGAAGTCGAAGTCGGGTGCCGACATCATGGACATCGACGGCATCTGGGTCGGCGAGTTCGCGCAGGCCGGTTACATCAAGCCGCTGCCGGAGGTGGTGGGCTCCCCGGCGACCGCGTGGGACGGCTGGACGCAGATCCCTGGAGCGGTCCAGAAGCTGGCGATGTTCGAGGACGAGCGCTACGGCATCCCGCCCGCGACCGACGGCCGGCTCCTGTTCTACAACAAGAGGCTGTTCGAGCAGGCCGGTCTTCCCGCCGACTGGCAGCCCGAGAGCTGGCCGAACCTCATCGCGGCGGCGCAGGCGCTCAAGAAGCTCCCGGGCGTGACGCCGATCCAGCTGAACGCGGGTACCGCGATGGGCGAGGCGACCACCATGCAGGGCGTGCTGCCCATGCTGGCCGGCGCGGGCGCCGAGATCTACGCGGACGGCAAGTGGACGGGCGGCGGCCCGGCCCTGACGAAGGTCCTCGACCTGTACGCGCAGATCTACGGCGATGACGGGCTCGGCGATCCGAAGCTCCAGCAGGAGGCCAAGGGACGCGACAAGTCGTTCGAGGAGTTCGCCGCCGGGAAGATCGGGATCCTGGCGGAGGGCGACTACTTCTGGCGGGACGTCATCAACCCCGAGACCGGCGTCGCGAAGATGAAGACCCGCGACCAGGACGTCGGCTACGCGCTGATTCCGGCGATCTCCCCGGGCCGGGGCGTGCGCGGGCAGTCGTTCGTGAGCATGTCGGGCGGCTCGGTGACCGTGCTGAATCCGAACACCGACTTCCCGCAGCAGGCGTTCGAGCTGCTGGCCTTCATGAACTCCCCGGAGATGATCAAGGCGCGGACGGCGGGGACGCCCGAGATCACGTCCCGCACGGACGTGAACAAGGAGATCCTCGCGGGCGACCCGTTCCTGACGTTCGTGTCGGAGAAGGTCCTGCCCGTCACGTCCTACCGTCCGGGGCTCGCGGTGTATCCGCAGGTGTCGACGGCGTTGCAGGAGGCCACGGCCGCCGTGGTGTCGGGCGGGAGGCCGGCGGAGGCCGCCGCCGAGTACACCGGGAAGCTCAAGGGGATCGTCGGTGGCGCCGCCAACGTCACCCCGCGCTGACGTCGAGTTGCGTCGCCCCGGCCTGGCCGTGCCGTCCACCGGGGACGACGCGGCCGGGCTGGGACGGGGGCGCGCCGCCGCGTTCGTCGCGCCCGCGCTGGTGCTCGTCGCCGTGTTCCTCGTGTTCCCGGCGCTCTGGACGCTGTACCTGGGCGCGACCGACTACCGGCTCACGGGCATCGCGGCGAGCGACCCGCGGTTCGTCGGCGTGGACAACTACGCCGACGTGCTCGCCGACGAGGACTTCCACCGGTCGCTGTGGCTGACGCTGCAGTTCGTCGTCGGGTCGGCGGTGATCGGCCAGACCGTCCTCGGGTTCACGATCGCGTGGGTGCTGCGCGACCGGTCGGGCCCGGTGCGGCGCCTTGTCGAGGGGCTGGTGCTGCTCGCGTGGATCCTGCCGTCCTCGGTCATCGCGTTCCTGTGGATCGCGCTGCTGGACCGTGACGGCGGCACCCTCAACGCGCTGCTCGGCACGCCCGGCACGGCATGGCTGCTCGACCATCCGATGGCGTGCATCATCGTGTTCAACGTCTGGCGCGGCACGGCGTTCTCGATGATGCTCTACGGCGCCGCACTCGGGAACGTTCCACCGTCCCATCTGGAGACCGCCCGTCTCGCCGGCGCCTCGACGCTGCAGACACTGCGGGACGCGGTGTTCCCGCGCATCCGCGGGCACATCCTGACGAGCCTCCTGCTGATCAGCCTGTGGACGTTCAACGACTTCACCCCGTTCCTCATCACGGCGGGCGGCCCGGACGGACGTTCGGAGATCATGTCGGTGTACGTGTACCGGGCGGCGCTCGGCGACGGCCGGCTCGGATTCGGCGCCGCCATCTCGCTGATCATGATCCTGATCAACCTGGCGATCGCGCTGCTCTACCTTCGCGCCCTGCGCGCCCGCAGGACCAAGGGGGCGGTCGCGTGAACGAGACCGTCCGGGAGGTGCTGCGCAGGATCGGGCTGGCCACGTTCGTCTCGGCCGTCCTCGGCTTCTTCGCGTTGCCGCTGCTGTGGCTGGCCTTCGCCCCGTTCGACGCGAACCCGGGCGTCTCGGCGTCGCTGCCCGAGTTCACCCTGCGCAACTTCGAGGTCCTGATGGACAACCCGTACGCGCTCGCGTCGCTCCGCAACTCGGTGCTGCTCGCCGCCGGGACGGCCGCGTTCGTGGTGACGGCCGCGGCGCTGGCGGCGTACGCGCTGAGCCGTGTCCGCGTGCCGGGACGGGACGCGCTCCTCTACGTCCTGCTCCTGCTGTCGTCCATCATCACCGGGACGGCCGCGATGGTGCCGATCTTCCTGCTGGCCTTCAACCTGAACCTGATCGACTCGCGGCTCGGCGTGATCCTGGTGCTGACCGGAGGGCTGCTCCCGGCGGCGATCTTCCTGCTGAAGGACTTCACCGACGCCACGCCCACGTCCTACGAGGAGGCCGCGCGGGTGTTCGGGGCGTCGCCGCTGCAGATCCTGCGGCACGTCGTCGTCCCCGTCATCCGGCCGGGCCTCGCCACCGTCACGGTGTGGACGGTCGCGCAGGTGTGGGGCGACTTCCTGATGCCGTTCCTGCTGCTGCGCGACCCGGACAAGGCCCCCGCCTCGGTGATCATGTACACGTTCTACACCGAGGGCGGCCAGCCGGACCTTGCCCTGATCTCCACCTTCTCGCTGCTGTACGCCCTGCCGGTCGTGCTCATGTACCTGTTCGTGAGCCGCCGGTACGGCTTCCGCTTCCACGGAGGGATCAAGCGCTGATGGCCGCCATCACGATCCGGGAGCTGACGAAGGTCTATCCGGGCGGCGTGCGGGCCCTGGACGCCCTCGACCTCGACGTCGCGGACGGCGAGTTCTTCGCGCTGCTCGGCCCGTCCGGCTGCGGGAAGACGACGCTGCTGCGCACGGTCGCTGGGCTGGAGACGGCGACGGGCGGCACGATCCGCCTCGGCGACAAGGACGTGACACGCCTTCCGCCGGGGCGGCGCGACGTCGGCATGGTGTTCCAGGACTACGCGCTCTTCCCGCACATGACCGTCCTGGACAACATCGCCTACCCGCTGCGCATCAAGAAGCGGAGCCGCGCCGACCGGCACGAGCGCGCCGCCGACGCCGGGAGATACCTGGGGCTGGAAGGGCTGGAGGGACGCCGTCCGGGCGAGCTGTCGGGCGGGCAGCAGCAGCGGGTCGCGCTGGCCCGCGCGCTGGTCGCGGAACCGAGGATCTTCCTGCTGGACGAGCCGCTGTCCAACCTCGACGCGCGGCTCCGCCTGGAGGCCCGCACGTTCCTCAAGCGGCTGCAGCGGGAACTCGCCGTCACGACCGTGTTCGTCACCCACGACCAGGCGGAGGCGCTGGCGCTCGCCGACCGGATCGCGGTCATGGAGAAGGGACGCATCCGGCAGCTCGGCACGCCCGTGGAGGTGTTCCGGCGTCCCGCGAACCTGTTCGTGGCGTCGTTCATCGGCTCAACGCCCATGAACCTTCTGCCAGGGCAGGTGCGGGACGAGGTCGTCACCGTCGCCGGTACTGAGCTGCCCGTGCCTGCCGAGGCGCGCGCGCACATCACCGACGGGGAATCGGTCGTGTGCGGGGTACGGCCTGAATACCTGGACTACAGCGACAGCGCGGCGGACGGCGCGTTCACCGGCCGCGTGTCCGTCGTGGAGCACCTGGGCGGGAGTTCACTGGTGACTCTGGACGTGGGGGACGTACCCCTGCACGTCGTCGTGGGGGAGGGCCGCGAACCCGAACCGGGCGACACGGGATGGGCGCTGCCCCGTCCCGGACGGGTACTGCTCTACCGGGACGGCGAGCTGGTGACGGGATCGGAGGACCGGAGGATGACACCGCTGACCAAGGAGGGGGGACCTGCATGACGGTGCACCGGGGGCGATGGAGCCTGGAGGACCGCCTGGAACAAGGGCTCCGCGAACTGCCCTTCGACGTCCCGCCCGGCACGGCATCGGTCACGGTGGAGCTCGCCTACGGCGGAGGTGTCATCGACCTGGGCTGCCATGGGCCGGACGGGTTCCGTGGCTGGTCCGGTGGGGCGCGCAGCCGGTACACGGTGAGCACCGAGTGGGCGACGCCTGGGTACCTGCCAGGCGAACTCGAACCGGGCGCATGGCACGTCTGGCTCGGCCTGCACCGGATACCGCCGGAAGGCGTCCCCTACGAGGTCACGGTCACCGCGTCGAGGAGCCCGGCGGATCCCGCAGGCGACCCGCCGCCTCCCCGGCCGGAACGTCCGCCGCGCCGGGACCTCCCCGCCCCCGCGGGGATGCGGTGGCTGGCCGGTGACCTGCACTCCCACACCGTCCACAGCGACGGGACGCTCACGGTCCACGAACTGGCGTGCCTCGCCGCGTCCCGCGGCCTCGACTTCCTCGCCGTCACCGACCACAACACCGTCAGCCACCACCCCGAGCTGCCCGCCGCCGCCGCGCACGCCGGGGTCGTCCTGTTGCCCGGCCAGGAGGTCACCACCGACCTCGGGCACGCCAACGTGTTCGGCGACACCGGGTGGGTCGACTTCCGGCGTCCGAGCGCCGACTGGGCCGCGTTCGCCGGCGCCCGCGGCGGGCTGATGTCGATCAACCATCCGCTGAGCGGCGACTGCGCCTGGCGCCATCCCCTGCCGGAGGAGCACCGGCCCCGGTTCGCCGAGATCTGGCATCCGTCCTGGTGGGACCGGCGCTGGGGCGCCCCGCTGGCCTGGGCGGACGTGTGGCGGCCCGGCGGCGTCGTCCCGCTCGGCGGCAGCGACTTCCACGACCCGGCGCAGCACAAGAGCCTCGGCGAGCCCGTCACCTGGGTCCTCGCCGAAGGGGAGGACGTCCTCGGCGCGCTCGCGGCCGGCCGGACGTCGATCTCGGCCGACCCCGGCGCCCCCGTCCTGCTCCGCGTCGGCGACGAGCTGATCGCCGTCGGCGCGGACGGAACCGTGCTCGTCCGCCCGGACGGCGGGCGCGTCGCCGTCCGGGGCGATCGTGTCCGGATAGCGGCGGATGGTGTGGGAATGCACCGCCTGGAGACCCACGAGAACGAGGTGATCGCACTGTGCGGATGAACACGGGGCGGATGAACACGGGGCGGGCGAACACGGGGCGGGTGGAGGACTCCGACCGGCCCGACCAGATCGTCGTCGTCCCCCACACCCACTGGGACCGCGAGTGGTACCTGCCGTTCCAGCGTTTCCGGCTCCGGCTGGTGTCGCTGCTCGACGGCGTCATCGACGGCATGGAGGCCGACCCGCGCTGGCACTTCACGCTGGACGGGCAGATGGCCGCGGTCGACGACTACCTGGAGATCCGTCCCGAACGGCGGGAACGGGTCGCGGCGCTCGTCCGGGAGGGGCGGCTCGCCGTCGGGCCCTGGCAGATCCTCCACGACGAGTTCCTGTGCTCGGGGGAGAACATCGTCCGGAACCTCCAGCTCGGGATGCGGCGCGCCGGGGAGCTGGGCGCCACGATGATGGTCGGCTACCTGCCCGACCAGTTCGGTCATTGCGCGCAGACCCCGCAGATCCTGAAGCTCGCGGGAATCGAGCACGCGTGCGTGTGGCGCGGCGTCCCCGGCGAGGTCCGGGCCAGCGCGTTCGCGTGGGAGGCGCCGGACGGGACGGCGATCCGCACCCAGTACCTCCCCGAGGGCGGCTACGGCAACGCCGCGTCGATGTTCGAGGAGTTCGCGGACGGCGCGTCGCTGCTGCCCGGCCGCGTCGCCGGGTTCGCCGAGGCGATGGGCCGCTGGTATCCGCGCGGCGGGCCGCTGCTGGCCATGTACGGCGCCGACCACACCGCGCCCGCCGCCGACCTCGCCGACCGGGTCGCGGACGCCGGTCTCGGCATGCGCCTGGACACCCTCGCCGGCTACTTCGCGGGGGAGGACCCGTCCGTGGACGGCCTGCCGCACGTCCGCGGCGAGCTGCGGTCGCACGCCCGCGCCAACATCCTGCCCGGCGTGATCTCCGCCCGCGTCCGGCTCAAGCAGATGATGGGACGCGCCGAGCGGCTCGTCGAGCGGTACGCCGAGCCGCTGACCGCGCTCTGGTACGCGGGGGACGCGCAGACGTTCCTCGACCTGGCGTGGCGGCGGCTGATCGAGGTGAGCTGCCACGACTCGGTCACCGGCTGCGGCAGCGACGAGACCGCCGAGCAGGTCGCGGCGCACATGGCGGAGGCCGAGCAGCTCGGCCGCGCCGTCTGCGACCTCGTCACCGCCGAACGCGCCGCCTCGGTGCCGGTCGGTTCGCACCTGGTGTTCAACCCGACCCCGGCGCCCCGCACCGGCCTGATCACGGTGGACATCCCGTGCGAGGGCGAGCCCGGCCTGGTGACGGGCGACGGGCGGCCGGTGCCCGTCCAGACCTTGGAGATCGCGCCGACCGTGCTGGACGACGCCGTCCACCCGGCATCCCGGCTCCCGATCCTGCTGGAGCGGGTGTACGGGCGGGTGCTGTTCGGGCAGGAGATCCGCGACTGGTCGGTGTCGCGGGAGGACCGCACGCTCACCTTCCACGTGACGTCCCGCGCCGACGTCCCGTTCGACATCGGCGACGTGCGGGAGGCCCTGCGGGACGCGGACGGCGACTGGCGCGTCCGGATCCTGGCGGACCCGCGCCGCACCGTCGCCGCCCTCGTGGACGTGCCCGCACTGGGCCTGGCCACCGTCCAGCCCGTGCCCGCGCCCGGCGGCGCCCCGGACGCCCCGGAGGCGCCGGACGCTCCGGTCGAGGCCGAAGGGAACGTCCTGGACAACGGCCTGCTGCGCGCGCAGGTGCACGAGGACGGCGCGCTCGGGCTGCGCACCCCGTCCGGCCACGTCGTCGAAGGCATCGGCCGGATCGTCGACGGCGGCGACCTCGGCGACTCCTACAACCACGCCCCGCCCGGCGATGACCGGCTCGTCGGCGACCCCCTGTCCGTGGACGTCAGACCCGTTCGGAGTGGGCCGCTCCTCGCCGCCTACGACATCGTCCGCACCTACCGGTGGCCCGCCTCAGGGGACGTGCCGGGCGACGCCCGCTCGGCGGCGGAGGAGGACGTGACCGTCACCACCCGCGCCGAACTCCGCGCGGGCGAGCCGTTCCTGCGGCTGCGCGTCACGTTCGACAACCGCTGCGAGGACCACCGCGTCCGGCTGCACATGTCGCTGCCGCGCCAGGCGGAATCGTCGTTCGCCGAGGGGCAGTTCGCGATCACCGAGCGGGGGCTGACGGCCGAGGGCGGCTTCGGGGAGCGTCCCGTCCCGACGTTCCCCGCGTCCGGGTTCGTCGCCGCCGGCGGGCTCGCCGTCCTGCTGGACCACGTCACCGAGTACGAGGTCATCGGTGGCGGGCGGGAGATGGCCCTGACCCTGCTGCGCTCGATCGGCTACCTGTCGCGGGACCGCAACGCCTACCGCGACCAGCCCGCCGGGCCGCAGCTTCCGACCCCGCGGGCCCAGTGCCGCGGCGAGCGGACCGCCGACCTGGCGATCATGCCCTATGACGGCGGGCGGCCCGGCGCCGACGTCCTCCAGGCCGCCGAGGCGTACCGGCACGACCTTCTCACCGGCGCCGGATACGGTCACGCCACCACCGCCGCCCCGCCCTCCCGCGCGGGGATCGCGATCACCGGCGACGGCGTGACCATGACCTCGCTGCGCGCCCGCGACGGCTGGATCGAGGCCCGGATGGTCGCCCAGTGCGCCGAGCCGGCCACGGCCGTCCTGCGCGGCCCGTTCACCGAGGCCATCCGCGTCGACCTGCGCGGACGTCCAGGCGTGCCCCTCGACGTCCACGACGGGACGGCCGCACTGGCGCTACGCCCCTGGGAGATCGCGACCGTCCGGCTCAGAACGTCCTGAGCCACTCAGCGCGCGGCCTCGGCCGTCCCGCGCCGCCGCCGCGCCCCGCCCGATCCCCCGGCCTCCCGGACCTCGCGCGGGGCGGGCCCGGCGGTCTCCACCGGATGCGCGGCGGCCGCCGCCATCGCCGCCCCCACGATGCCCGCGTTGTTCACCAGCCGCGCCGGGACGACCGTCGCCCGCACCCCCTTGATCAGGGGGACGAAGTGCTCGGACCGCTTGCTCACCCCGCCGCCCACGATGATCAGCGACGGGGAGATCAGCGCCTCCAGGTGCGTCATGTACTCGCTGAGCCGCCTGGCCCACTTCTCCCACCCGAGGCCCTCCTCGTCGCGCGCCTTCGCCGACGCGCGCACCTCGGCGTCCTTGCCGTTGACCTGGATGTGCCCGAACTCGGTGTTCGGGACGAGGACCCCGTCGGTGAACAGGGCGCTACCGATGCCCGTCCCCAGCGTGAGCAGGACCACGGTGCCGCGGCGGTCGCGTCCCGCGCCGAGCCGCATCTCCGCGATCCCCGCGGCGTCGGCGTCGTTGAGGAGCGTGATCTCCCGTCCGGTCACGTCCGCGAGGAGGGACGCCGCGTCCGTCCCGATCCAGCGCTTCGACACGTTCGCCGCCGACACGGCCACGCCGTCGATCACCACGCCGGGATAGGTGACGCCGACGGGGCCGTCCCACCCGAAGTGCTCCACGACCTCGGCGACGACCTTCGCGACCGCCTTCGGCTTCGACGGCCGCGGCGTGTCGACACGGAACCGGTCACGGGTGAACGAGCCGTCCGAAAGGTCGACCGGTGCCCCCTTGATCCCCGAGCCGCCGATGTCGATCCCCAGCATGTCCTTGGTCATGACTCCACTCTGCCCCAACCCCGGAGACCCTGAGGCGCCCTCCCCGCCCGGCCCTCGTCGCGTCAGCTCTCCACGGACTGCAGGCCGACCACGCCGACGAGGATGAGCGCCAGGAAGAGGAGCCGGGTCGGCGACGTGCTCTCGTTCAGCACGATCATGCCGACCAGAGCGACGCCGAGCGCCCCCAGGCCGACGAACACGGCGTAGGCCGTCCCGACCGGCAGGTCGCGCAGCGACAGCGTCAGGACGACCACGCTCAGCAGCGCCACCGACAGCCCGATGACGGTGGGCCAGAACCTCGTGAACCCGTCCGACTGCTTGAGCGCGACCGCCCACACCAGTTCCATCAGCGAGGCGATCAGCAGGAACACCCAGGCCATCACGCCGTGTACCCCCCGTCCACCGCGATCGACGCACCCGTCACGTAGGCGCCGCCCGGACCCGCCAGATGTGCGACCATCGCGGCGATCTCCTCGGCCCGGCCGTACCGCCCGAGCGCGGTGAACCCGCGTTCGAACTCCGCGTCGGGGGAGTCCGCCGGGTTCATCTCCGTGTCGGTCGAGCCCGGCTGCACCACGTTCGCGGTGATCCCGCGCGGCCCGAGATCACGGGCCAGGCCCCGGGTGAGCCCGGTGAGCGCCGACTTGCTCATCGCGTACAGCGTCCAGCCCGGGTAGGGGACGCGCTCGGCGAGGCTGCTGCCGATGGACACGATGCGCCCGCCCTGCCCGAGGTGGCGCGCCGCCGCCTGCGCCGCGACGAACACCGCCCGGACGTGGATCGCGAGCGTCCGGTCCAGCTCGTCGGCCTGGACGTCCTCCAGCGGCCCGTACGGCGCGATCCCGGCGTTGTTGACGAGAATGTCGAGCCGCCCGAACTCGGCCGCCGCCCGGTCCACCGCCGCGGCGACGGCCGCGGGATCGGCGGCGTCGGCGGCGATCGCCAGCCCGCGCCCGCCCGCCGCCTCGATCTCGCGCACGACGCGCGCGGCCCGGTCCGGGGCCCGCACGTACGTCACCGCGACGTCGGCGCCGTCCCGTGCCAGCCGCACCGCGATCGCCGCGCCGATGCCGCGTCCGCCGCCGGTCACCAGCGCCGCCCGTCCCGCCAGGTCCGCCCGTCCCGCCAGGTCCGCCGTCATCCCAACCCCCAGGGTCTCAATCGGAGAAAGTTCCACTTAGCGAGATTAACCGGAGAATTCTCCGGATACAACTCCGATACGCTGGTGTGCCGTGCCGAGAGAGGACGGGATGCGGGAACTGCCGATCACGGGCCGTCCGGCCGCCGAACGCGCGGACGCCGCGCACAACCGCCGCCGCATCCTCCGCGCCGCCGCCGGGATCATCGAAGCCCGCGGGCCCGAGGCCGTCTCCATGGACGAGGTCGCGCGGGCCGCCGGCGTCGGCGTCGGCACCGTCTACCGTCGGTTCGGCGACCGCGCCCGGCTCGTCTACGCCGTGATCGACGACCGTGAGCGCGAGTTCCAGGCCGCGTTCATCCAGGGCCCGCCGCCGCTCGGACCCGGCGCCGACCCGCGCGACCGCCTCCGCGCCTTCCTGCACGCCCTGGCCGACCGCACCGAGGCCCAGGCGGACCTGCTGCTCATGGCCGAGTCCGACCCGCCCGAAGCCCGCTTCCGGGACGGCTCGTACCACCTCTACCACCGGCACCTGACGATGCTCCTCGGGCAGATCCACCCCGGCGCCGACGTCGCCTACCTCGCCGACGCCCTCCTCGCCCCCCTCGCCGCGAACCTGTTCCTCCACCAGCGCCGCACGCGCGGAATGACGCTCGGCCGCATCAAAGCCGGCCTGGAGACCCTCGCCGGGGGCCTGATCGGCCCACCGCGCACATGAATAGTGACTTATCCAGCGAAAGCCCTTATCCGTGCGACGGCCGTGCCGTCAGACTGGGGGACGTGACTGACTACGATCTTCTCGTCCTCGGCTCCGGACCCGGCGGGCAGCGCGCGGCCATCGCCGCCGCCAAGCTGGGCCGCAAGGTCGCCATCGTGGACCGCCGCGACATGATCGGCGGCGTCTGCATCAACACCGGGACGATCCCGTCCAAGACGCTCCGCGAGGCCGTCCTCTACCTCACCGGCCTCAACCAGCGCGAACTGTACGGCCAGAGCTACCGCGTCAAGGAAGACATCACGGTCACCGACCTCGGCATGCGCACCCAGCACGTCATCGGCCGCGAAACCGACGTCGTCCGCAGCCAGCTCGCCCGCAACCGCGTCACCGTGCTCCCCGGCCGAGGCCGGTTCCTGGAGCCCAACACCATCGGGATCACCAGCGCCGGCGACCGCGAGCAGAAGGTCACCGCCGACCGCATCGTGATCGCGACCGGCACCCGCCCCGCGCGCCCCGACACCGTCGACTTCGACGACCGGACGATCATCGACTCCGACGGCATCATCAACATGGACCGCATCCCCGAGACCATGGTCGTCGTCGGCGCCGGCGTCATCGGCATCGAGTACGCCTCGATGTTCGCCGCCCTCGGCACCAAGGTCACCGTCGTCGAACGCCGCGAACGGATGCTGGACTTCTGCGACCTGGAGATCATCGAGGCGCTCAAATACCACCTGCGCGACCTGGCCGTCACATTCCGGTTCCGCGAGACCGTCTCGTCCGTCGAACGGATGGAGCGCGGCGCGATCACCGTCCTGGAGAGCGGCAAGCGCATCCCCGCCGACACCGTCATGTACTCCGCGGGCCGGCACGGCATGACCGACGAACTCCGCCTGGACGCCGCCGGCCTGTCCGCCGACCCCCGCGGCCGCATCAAGGTGGACGACGTCTACCGGACCGAGGTCCCGCACATCTACGCCGTCGGCGACGTGATCGGCTTCCCGTCCCTCGCCGCCACGTCCATGGAACAGGGCCGCCTGGCCGCCCACCACGCCTGCGACGAGCCCGTCTCCGAGATCCACGAGACCCAGCCCATCGGCATCTACACGATCCCCGAGATCAGCTTCGTCGGCCGCACCGAGGACGCCCTCACCGAGGCCAAGGTCCCCTTCGAGGTGGGCATCTCCCGCTACCGCGAGCTCGCCCGCGGCCAGATCATCGGTGACTCCTACGGGATGCTGAAACTCCTCGTCTCACCGGAGGACCGCAGGCTCCTCGGCGTCCACGTCTTCGGCACCGGCGCCACCGAACTCGTCCACATCGGCCAGACCGTCATGGGCTGCGGCGGCACCGTCGACTACCTGGTCAACGCGGTCTTCAATTACCCCACGCTGGCCGAGTCCTACAAGGTCGCCGCCCTGGACGCGATGAACAAGATGCGCCACATCGCCCGCCTCTCCGGGTGACCTACGACGGCCAGAGAAGATTCTCGAGCTCGGCGTCGATGTCGATGAACTCGCTCTCCTCACCCGCGGGCACCGCCTGGTAGGTGCGGTGCAGGAAGTCGGCCAGCGGCGACAGCGGCACCTCGAACAGCGCGTCACCGAACGGGGACGACAACGCGATGTGGAGTGTGCCGTCATCGGCGCCCGGCCAGACCTCCACGTCCCCGTCCCCGACCTTGCGCACGATACCGACCGTCAGAAGCTCGCGAGCGAAGATCCACTCAACCGGCTCGTCGTCGCCCACGTAGAACGCCATCCGGATCGCGTACGGGTCGTCGGCCGCGTACTCCAGCCCGGCGAGCAGGGGCACGGTCGTGCGGTCGGGGACGACGAGACGAAGGCCCAGCTCTGCTGAGACGGTGGTACTGCTGTTCATGGCCATTCCCTCTAACGTCGGTCCCGCTGGCTCGCGGGGCGGCCGGTGAGTGGTTCTCCCTCTACCCGGACATCCCCGCGATCTATGACGCCTAACTGCCTGATCTCGGCCGAACATTCCGGCGTCCCCGGCGTTTGTGATCCATCTCACCGTAGCAAAACCAACGTCTGACCTGCGCAAAAGCGGATCTTTCCGGCCCCTGAGACCCCCATGTGGGGGGATCGGCGCGGTAATCTACCGTCCCGGGCGGCCGATCTACTGGCTTGGGGTAAAACCGTGACAATCAATCAGGAAAAACAAGCCCGGCCGGAGGGGCCGGGCCGTCGCCACCGCTTCCGCGAGCGCGTCCGGCGCAACCCACTCCTGGACACCGCCTGGCGAGCGGGCGTCTTCGCCATCGGCTCGACCGTCCTCATCGGCGGCCTGATCATGATGGTCACCCCGGGCCCCGGCCTGGTCGGCATCGTCGTCGGCCTCGCCATCCTCGCCACCGAGTTCGCCTGGGCCCAGCGCGCCCTCCACCGCGCCAAGACCGCCGCCGACCGCGCCAAGGAAAAGGCCCTCGACCCCCGCAAGCGACGCCGCAACCTCATCCTCGGCACCGTGACCACCATCCTCGTCGCCGCCGGCCTGGTCGCCTACCTGGCCATCTACGGCCTCAAGCTCCCCTGGGACATAGAGGACCCCACCTTCTGGACCTGACGCCTGCACGAGGCGCCCCCAACATGCGCTAGAGTTTCCGACGTCGGACCCAGGGGTCCGCCCGGGCGATTAGCTCAGTGGGAGAGCGCTTCGTTCACACCGAAGAGGTCACTGGTTCGAACCCAGTATCGCCCACCCTTACTACACAGGCCCTCCCGCACATCGGCGGCAGGGCCTGGGTGATCAACTGGGAGGATTCTGGGAGATCACCTCCCTCCCACCCGGACGAGGTCACCAGAAAGCCTCCCGCTCGTCGTTACAGTCCGTAGTCACGGAGACGGGGATGGACGGCGACCGCCCACCCCCGTCTCGATGCTTCCGTTCTATGCGCTGGCGAGGTGCCCTCGGGCAGTGCCCTTCGTCCGGGCGGCCTCCAGCAGCCGGTTCAGTACCGGGACCGGCGATGTCGTTCCGTACTTGAGCCGCTGCGCCAGCGATTGCTCCCACCGCCGCTGGAGTTTGACCTTGAGTTCGTCCCGCATGCTGTCGGAGACGTGCGAGTAGACGCCCCGGATGCCCGGGACCGTATGCCCGAGCCGCTCGGCCTGAAGTACTTCCGGGATGCTGTCTTCGAGCATCCAGGTCTTGTGGCTGTGTCGCAGCCCGTGCGGGGTGAGCCCTTCGACCAGCGGCAGCCAGACCGCGGGGGAGACGTCCTCGTCCACAACGCGGATTCCCTTACCGCGAGGCGGGACGAACGGCTGCCCAGGCACGGCGTCGGGCCAGGGTGGGATCGGCACCCCAGGCCATGCGGTCGTCTCGACCAGGATGCGCTTGCCGGCCTGCCGGGTTCCTCCGGGGTAGCATCCGTCGGCCGCCGGTTGGAAGATCCGGCGGGCGTAGTTGGACCGCCGATGGTGCCCGCCGTCGGGGCTGAGGAACAGGAACTGCCCGCGCCCCCCGCACTCAGGCGTCCGCCCTTGGCAGGCGCAGGCCACGTGTCCGCGTGCTCTGGTCGGACACCAGGGCCGTCAGGAAGGGCGGCAGGTCCGCGGGCCGGTGCGAGTCGTCCTTGGGCGGCACCATCTCCAGCCGTCCGGCCAGTTCGCGCAACTGCCAGTCGATCTGGATGCGGTCCAGTCGGCACGCGGGCCGCTCCAGCCCGTGGACCTCGCCCCAGCGCATGCCGGTGTAGGCGGTGAGGATGATCATGACGAAGTCGTCATCGCGTCCCGATAGCAACGAGCTCCGCTCGGCGAGCAGCAGTGCCTGCAGGGACGTGGCCCACACCTTCTCGGGGCCGCGCACGGCGATGGTCCGCCGGGTGCGCTTGCGTCCGCGCCCTCGCCGCTTCACCGCGACGTTGGATGCGACCATGCCCCGTTCTTTGGCATCGCCCAGGATCGTGCCCAGCAGTGATCGGGCGTCGGCCGCCGTGCGGTGGGAGAACCCGTTGGTGCGGGTGCGCTTCTCCCAGGCGACGACCTCCTCGGGACTGGTGAAGGTGCTGACCGGCCGGTTCCCGAAGGCGGGGACGATGTGGTGGTCGATCAGGTACCGGTACTTGGCTTCGGTGGTGGCCTCCAGGTCCTGCCCGGCCCACCACAGCTCGACCCAGTCGGCCAGTAACGCCGCTCCGTCACGGGGATCGTTCCACCTATGTCGCCGGATACCGGCTTCCTGTTCTTCTCCCCAGTGCAGGGCGGCCTGCTTGGTGTCGAAGCCCGACTGCGACGCGGTGCTCCCGTCCGGCCGCACGTATCGGACCCGCCACTTGTTGCCACGCTTTTCGGCATACGCCATGACACACTCCTTCTCGGTAATCGGGGGCTCAGGCCCGGCCGCGCCGCCGCTGGGCGATCGGCCGCTTGGCGCCGGCCGCGATGATCGCGTCGATGTCCTGGTCGCTGAACCGCAGGTGCTTGCCGATGAACGTGCACGGGACGGCCCGCGCGCTGGCCTTCTTCCTCAGCCAGGATTCCCGGACCTGCAGCATGTCCGCCGCCTCGGCGGGCGTGTACAGCCGGACGCCCTCGGCTCTGCGCTCACTACGATGTGGGACCCGGTCGTTCTGCAAGGGCATACCTCGCCTCGTCAACGTGCCGCCGGACGCGCCGCCATGCAGGCTCGCCCGCGCAGCCCTCTTCGTGGGCCGGACAGCGCCTTTCACGAGAGTTTGACGACCTTGCCCAGGACTTTACACAGAGAGTAGTTGGAACGCTACTATCAAACGCGTGTCGGTTGATCAACGTCAGCCATGCGCCGACCGTTCAGCGTCGCCCTCTTCGCGCTCGCGAGGCCGTCGCGACCCGCTTGCCGCGGGCTGTGGCGGCACGGGGCAAGTAATGGCGTAAGTGACATATACGGGTTCGGACCGAGCGCGGTCCGAAGCTGCGTCCGCAGGTCCACTGTTCAGGCGATGACGTGGCAGGTGGCGCTGAGGGGCGTGAAGGCTCAGGTCTGGGAACCCGTGGGTGGGTCTATGTGAGCAGGACGTCGAGGGGCTGACGGGATCCGCATGTCATCGTCGAGATCATGGAGCAGACTGGTCGGCTCCGGCTGCTGACCGCGGGTGCGATTGCTTCCACTGGCTCGCCGTAGGACCCCCGACGACCACAGCCACATCGGTGCCCTCCACCTTCATGAGGACGCCCGAAGTGTTGCGAAGCAATGCCTCCGATAAATTGTGCCGCCTTCCGCCTCAAGGGTCGGTACGGCACGGCGGACGGCGTCGGCGGATCGGACGGCGGCACGGTGGACTTGGTGCGCCCGGCATCCGAGAGGCACAGGCTTTCGACATCTGCCATCGACGTGGCCGGAAAGGCGGGACTATCCTGCGCCACGTCCGCTACCTGGACGGTACGCGCCGGTGCGGACGGACGCGTGCAGTCATGTGGACAACCGTCCGCCGCGCGGCGGACGGCGCCGTCCAACAAGGGTGCTCCGTGGGCCTGCACGGGCGACGAGGAACAACCACTGTCACGGGACGAGAGGAGGGCGGGGCCGCCTGGCGAGGAGGCCGCCTGCGGACCCGAGTCGCCTGCCGGTCGGACTGGAACCGCTCGCGAGGCCGGAAGCCACACTGCCTGCCAAAGGCATGCCGCGCCACGGCTGCTGAATCGGGCTCTACGCCCCCCGATTCTGGATCGCGCTCGATCCGGTCACTATCGCAACCGCATCATTGTTGCGACGATATCCTTAGGTTCTCCATTTCTTGCTCTGCGCCAGCACCAAGAACAACTCCGCCGGATCCGCCGCCGAACAACGACCTGAAAGCGTTACCGGCCAGCCCGGTGCTGAAGCGCTGCCGGTGGACGTAGTCTCTCCTGGCGGCGGATCCGACCGACCGCGGAAGTGCGTGAGGTGTCAAGCTCGGGATAGAACTACCTGCCGTATTAGTGACGTCTGGACCGAATCGATAACGGTTTGGTGTGGCATGTGGCTGTGCCGTAGTCATGTCCGGGGCATTTCCCCTAACTTCCGTGGCGAAGGGGGGCGTATGACTTCTGTGGAAGGTCCCGATTGGTCGCGGCGGGGGATCGAGCAGCGGTCTGGACGGTATCCGCTGCGGGTGGAGGCGCCGGTCCTGCGGGCGGCTGAACTGCTCGTTCCAGGAATTTCCTCGGTGACCCGGTACGTCCGCTACTACGCCCTGTACGCGGCGCTTGGCGCGTACAGAGCCGAACACGACCTGGACGAAGCGGCGAGTCTTCGGCTGCTGCGGCGCTGCGAGGTCGTCCTGGCCGGGGTCTCGCGCGTGCACGACGATCCAGACGGATGGCCGAGCATGGCGCACGCCGTCGATGAGGTCAGGCATTCCCTTGACGCCGACGCCCTCCACACCGAGGTGGCCGCGCGCATGGACGGCGATCATCCGTACTCGCCGCGGCGCTCGGGGTTCTGGTCTCAGTACCTCGGGCCGAGCACTGTCCTCAGCACAGCTGTCAACGGGGGCGACGTGCCGCAGCCCGGACGGCATGCCTGCCCGGCGGAGGTGACGGCGTTGTTCGCGCCGCTGCTACGGGCCGCCGAAGCCGACGTCCTGGATGTCGAACGGCTACGGGTCCTCGCGCCACTCGCGATGCAGGTCCCTGAACGGCCGGAGGTCTCCTGGATGCGTGGCCTGTTCACCGCTACTCGGCACGGGCGCCATGACCCGGAGGAGTGGGGACCGGACGACCGGCGTCGCCGGGCGACGTTCCGGATGCTCGGGCGGGCGGTGGAACTCCACGGCGGCGACGCGGCCCTCGGCTGGGAGGTGTGCGCCCGGTCCGCTGTGGCATTCGGTCCCGAGACCGAGACCGATCCGGTGCTCCGGGGCATCGACAACGTCCTGGGGTGGCGCGGGCTGCTGCTGAGGAACTACTCGGTGGGCGCCTGGCGGCGGTTGTGGGCGGCGCTGGTCCGGTCGATCGGTCCGCAGGACGGCGAAGCCGACCGGAGCCTTGCAGAGCTGCGCGCGTGGCTGGCGGACCCGATGCCCGCCACGTCCCTGCGGGCCTGCCTCGACGAGCTGCCGGACACGATGGCCGGCGAACACCCGGCACCTGCCGAACGACGGCTCATCCAGGAGGCCGACCGCCGTGATCCGCTGTTGAACGTGAAGTTGCTGCTGGTGGGCGGGCGCCGTGCCGGTGAGCTGTCCGGCGAGGCGCGCACGACGTTCCTGGGGACGCAGCACGACATCCTCAACCCGCTGTGGATGGGGCGGCTGATCAAGGAGTTCGCGGACCGGCCGATGCGGGACCTCGCCGTCCGGTTGGTGGACGACATGCTCGCACAGGCCCGCCGTGTCGCCTTGGCCAAGACCCGGCCCGACGCCAACGGGCGGATGAAGGTGTTCTCCAGAGTGCACGAACGCGGAGGCCGCTACTACAAGACCGGTGACGAGGGTGACGGCGACATCGGCACGCGCCTCCACCAGGCCGGGGAGTTCGCCCAGCAGCTCGGCCTGGTCGCCCGCGCTGACGATGGGACGGCGTCGCTCACGCCCCTCGGCTCGGAACTGCTGGAGGTGGGGGAGTGACCTGGGAGTTCACCTCGCCGCTCACCCTGCTCGGCGAATGGCGCGACCGCACCGACGCAGCCGAACTGCACGAGCTTCTGCTGCTGGGCTTCACCGTCGACCTGCCCTTCTTGGAGAAGACGCTGATCCCGACCGCGCGGGCGCTCGGCGCCCGCATCACAGTGATCGGCGACGCGGGGCAGGGACTGTACGATCCGGTCGACGTACGGATGGCCGGGCGCTCCTACTTCCACGGCCTCGCGGCCTGCCGCGGCGGCTCGTTCCACCCGAAACTGGCATTGTTCATCGGAGCCCACGAGGCCGTTGCCGCGATCGGGTCCGGCAACCCCACCATGGCCGGCTGGGGGTACAACGACGAGCTGTGGACCGTCCTGCGCGGCCAGGAAACCGGCGCTCCGGAGCTGTTCCGGGAACTGGGCACGTGGCTGACCGCCCTGAGCGGGCCGGTGCTGGTGCCGCAGTACGCGGCGGAGCTGCTGGAGGAGATCGCGGCCCGGCTGGCGGAGTTCCAGACTTCGCAGCACCCGGCGCGGGTACTGCACAACCTCGGCACCGGGCTCCTCGCGCAACTCCCGGCCGGTCCGGTCGACGAACTGCACTTGTACGCGCCATTTGTCGACAGGAACGGCCGTGCCCTGGCACGCATCATCGAACGGTTCGCCCCGGCGCGGCTCACCATCGGCGTCCAGGAACGCTGGAGCAGCTACGACGGCGACAAGATCCTCGAGGCGCTCGCCGACGGGCCGGACGCCGAGCTGCGGCTGCTCGCCGAGCAGCGGCCACGTCACGGCAAGCTGCTGGAATGGCGGTCCGACGATCGGTGGACGGCCCTGACCGGCAGCGCCAACCTCACCGGTGCCGCTCTGCTGAACTCCACCGCGGACGGCGGCAACTGCGAACTGGGCGCCCTCGCCCCGGTCGCGTCTCCGCTCATGCCTGACGGCACCGCCACCGAACTCGGGCACCTACGGGGGCGGCGCACTGTCCGGGAGGTGGAGGGACGCCCCGGGCTGCTCGTGCTCGGCGCGCTGCTCAGAGGGGCGGGCCTCCTTCAGGTGACCCTGGGGCACCCCTATGAAGTCGAGGTCGTCGTTGAGGTGTCGCCTGATGGTTCGCCCGGATCGTGGCTAAGGATCGGTACCATCCCTGCCGGCATCACGGCCCAGGAGTTCGCCGTCCGTGAGTTCGCGGGCGCCGTGGTGCGGATCGTCGACCCGCGCACAGGCGGCCGGAGCGAGTCGCCTCCCGTCTTCGTCGTCCACCCCACGCGCTGCGCGCGTCGCCAGGCCGACGAGAACCGGCCCGCCTCCGCCACGGCTATACCGAGGAGGAGATCTTCACTGACGAGGAGATGGGCCGTCGCTTCCGCTACGACCTGCTCCGGCTGTCCGACCTGCTCGCAGAACACCGCACCGCTTTGCCGAACCGAACCGCCGCGCCCGCGCAGGTCTCGACAGTTCATGACCGCTATGCCGCCTACCTTGACGAATGTGAGCAGACCATCGGGCGGCCCCTCACTCTGAAACTGTTCGGCGGGACGGCGGCACCCGGCCTAACAGCAGGCTTGGGCTGGGGACTGTCCGTCGACGTCGACGTCGCCGTCGCCGTCGACGACGATGAGGACGCGACGGAGCCGGAAGGCGAGCCCGGGGAGACGCCACAACCGCCGATGCCGCCTGACCGCAAGCGTGAGTGGCGGCACTGGGCTGCCCGGGCCGTGGAACGGGCCGTTCCCGCAGACACAGAGCCGGCACCGATCATGCTGCGTGTTCTGATCGCCCGGCTGTTCGTGCAGTTGCTCGGCCACGGTGTCTGGGAACTCGGCGACGACTCCTGGCGCGCGCCGCTCGCCCGCCTGACCCAGAGCCTGAAGCCTCGCCCCGAGGACGGGGTACCGGACGAGGCCGTCCAGCACATGACGGCGGTGACCGCGGTCTGCATGGGCCTCGTGCTCAGTGAAGCGTCGCTCACCGGCGGGACTCCCGCCGACATCCTCGCCGCCCGCACCTGGAAGGCGGTCCGGGAGCAGGTGTCTTCGGCGGAAACGGATCTTGCAGAGGACCTGCTCATTCCCCCGAAGCTGCCGCACGCTTACGTGCTGGGCCGCGCGGAGTGGGAACGCCTGCACGAACTGGCTCGTGCCGACGACCCGGTCATCCCGATCATCGCCGACCTGGCCATGGAGAACCTGACACTGGAGCCCGATGGCGACGTCTACCGGGTCACCGGCGGGTTCGCCAACCCGATCCCGGTCGCGGCGCGCATCGCAACGCTGCTCGGACGGCACCTGGACACGGCTCTCGTGCACGCCGTCGCCGGGAGCCGGTGGGCCTTCGTCGCCTGGCGTCCGCCGCACCTCGTCGTCGTCGGCTCACCGTCCATGTGGCCGGGATGGCGCTTGTACAAGGTCCCGCCGTCCAGCACACCGGTGTCACGGTTGAGCGGTGGCGAAAGCCCGCCACGGTCCGGTCTCGTCGCCGGGCCGGTGCCGCTCGGACGGACGCCACCACCGGTCGCGGTGGAGGTGCTGGAACAGGCCGGAGTCGACCATGTGGCCCTCCTGCGGCGCATTCTCGATCACGGCTCATGACCGCCCTCAGTCGTGGCCCCTCAGATCGACTCTTTGAGGGGCCGCGCGTTTTCCGGACAGCGTCCTGATGGGTGATCTGCGGGTAGATCTACGCCGCTTGCTGTCGCTCCAGGTACTCGATGTGGACCTCAAGTGGGGTCCGGTACCCGTTCGCGGAAT
>NZ_JBQQBP010000041.1:0-30136 GCF_052245875.1 Actinomadura sp. 3N407 | reverse complement strand
ACTGGTTCGAGTCCAGTCGCGGGAGCTTCTTTTGTGCTAAGAAGTTGCAGGTCAGGCCCCGTCCGATCGTGTCGGAACAGGACCTTCCCTGCCTCTGTCTGACCAACTGCCTGACCAAGAGCGTCTTCTAGGGGCCCGTGGACGAGCATGTTGCGATCGCGAAGGCACCGGTGGAGGTGTTGCTGGCGACGACCTCGCCGTCCACGCTGATGCGGCAGGTGACCGAGCCACGCTCGCCTTGGTTCTGGACATCGACCTGAAGGACGTCAAGGGCGCCGACCTCCCGGGAGTCTGCCTTTCGCCACGGCAGTGACTGGCCGTTGTCCTGCGCGATGTCCTGGCCGAACGAATAGGTGATGTTCGCCTGGGCCGCGCCCCCAGAGCCGTCGGCCTCCAGCACCACGCGGGCCTGCTTCTCCTCCGTCACATTGTTGGCGAGCGCCACCAGGAAGATGAGGACGAGCGCCCCGGTCAGGATGCCGATGTAGCCAAGAACCAGTCCCGCGATTGCCATGCCCTTGCCGCTCTGGCCGGTCTTCTTGATCTGTGACAGCGACACGTGGCCCAGAACGACCGCCAAGATGCTGCCGATCCAGCCCAGCCAAGTGATGCCAAGGATCAACGAAACGATGGCCAGGCTGTTGGTGCTCCCTGGCCGTGGTTGCCCGCCGGGCGCTCCAGGTGGTGGTGCCCCGCCGGGCGACTCAGGTGGTGGTGCCTTGCCTCCGCTGTACCCGCCGCCCATCCCGGACATGACGACCTCCCAGTTCAGCCCTGCAAGGCAGTTACCCTCGGCAACTGCCACTTACGCTCCGGATTGCCGAGGTAGCCGCCCAAAGGTCTCGCAGACCCCTGTGCGACGCGCCATCCGTACGGCCTCGGAGATCGCCCGGGCGACACTGATCGTTTACTTGCTGGAGTGGCCCTCGGCCGGGTGCGGGACCAGGGTGATCGGCTCTATGTGCCTCCCTCCTCATATGTGTTCTGTTCCGACGGTGGAGCCTTTAAGAAGGCGCCTCGGGGAAGATGCGGTCCATCTGGGTGGCGCCGCTCTCCAGGACGGGCCGCAGTTGGTGCCGGTAGACCGTCTCCGTGACGCGGGTGCTGCTGTGGCCGACCAGCCGCGCGATGTCCTCGATCGGCATCTCGTTGTCCGACAGCAGGGACACGAAGGTGTGCCGCAGCTCCCGGGTCGTCCACTCCGAGCCCTCCAGGCCGGCGCGGTCCGCCACCTTCCGGAAGGCCCGCAGCACGTCCATCGGCCCCTGCATGCGCCCATCCGGCTTGGGGAACACGAGACGGTCCGGAGGAGGAGGGAAGACACCCCCTGCGTCCAGGAGGGCGCCTGTCTGCGCGCTGTAGAGCTCGTGGAGGGCTGAGACGCACCTGGCCGGAAGCTTGAGGCTGCGCCGCGACCTCTTGGTCTTGGTGTCCTCGCCGTGGCGGTCCGCCCGCCACACGTACACGGCGAACTCCCGGTGTTTCCATCCGGCCTTGTCGACCGGCACCCACGCCTGGCGTTCGGCGTCGTAGGCGACGACGTGCGACCAGCGGAGCGCCCGCATCTCCTCCGTCCGGGCCCCGGTCAGCATGGACACCGACACGTAGGCGTGCATGTCCGGCCGGCCATCCGCCGCAGCCGCATCCAAGAACGCAACGGCCTGGTCGAACGTCAGGGACTTCGACGGACGCCCTGGCTGCCCTTTCGGGACCTCGCACAGAAGCACGACGTTCCGCCGGACCCGCTCCCGCGCCTGCGCGCGGGCGACGGCCCGCTTGAGAATCGAGACCAGCTCACGAAGCGTCTTCGTGCTGAGGATCTTGGCCTTGCTCGCCAGCCACCGGTCCACGTCGTCGGCGGACAGCTCCCGGAGCTTGCGCGCCCCGAGGTCAGGGATGATGTGGTTTCTGGCGAGACCTTCCCAGGTCGTCACCGTCTTGGGTGCCCGTCCGGCCAGCCCGAACTCCAGCCAGTCCTCGACGGCTTGCCGGACGGTGTACCTGGTGTCCTCACTCGGCAGACCGTCGTCGCGGTCACGCAGCTTCGCGTGCAGCTTCTTCAGCGCCCTGGTCTTGCTCCGGTCACTGGCCGAACGGACGATCCGCTTCCCCGCCGGGGTGTGCCCAACGGTGATCTCAGCGATCCACCGCTGGCGCCGCTCACTCCACCGGAGCCCACCGTCCCCACGCGGCCGCGGAGGCTGCTTGGCGGCCTTCTCCCCGGGGCGGCCCTCGTCCGGATCCGGGGCATCGGTCGAGGTCTCGGCCATCAGACGGCCTCACTGTCTGCTTCGCGCTCCAGGAGCTTGACGTACTCGGTGATGGCGGAGGCGGGGATGAGGCGGGTGCGGCCTCGGGTGACGGAGCGGAGCCGGCCGCTGCGGATCTCTTCGTAGATGGCGCTGCGGCTGAGGGACAGGATCACCTTGGCGTCCATGACCCGGTAAAGAGCCTTCTGGTGCGGCTGCGGGGCGGCGATGTCGACGTCCATGATGGGTGTGCCTTCCTGTGGAGGGTGGCGGCCTCGGCGTGGGTGTGCTTGGCGGTTCACCAGCCGGGGCCGTCCACGTCTTCGGATGTCAGCGCGGGGTGCTGGTCTTGCGGCGTGGCCGGGCGAGGTCGTACGTCAGGGCGTGGTGGACGATGCGGTCGGCGATATGTCCGCTGGGCCGTCTGGGGCATGTGAACGACGAACGGCCGCCCCCGAGGTGGGGGCGGCCGTTGCGCTACGTGGGCGGGGCTGAAACATCTCGGCATCTCGGCATCTCGGCAGTTGTGGCCGTGAGCTGCGGTGATGGGTGCCGAGATGGTGGCGAGCGTGCTCGGGCTATCTCGGCATTGGGGGCTATCTCGGCACCGGCTGCCGAGTTGCCGAGATGGACTTTCGGCGCGGGGTTCTATCTCGGCAGGTGTTTGTGCAGGTAGGTGCCAGGTTTGCCGAGATGCCGAGATGCCGAGATGTTTCAGCGGGTTCCGGGACCGGTCACGCTTGAGACCCTCCGTCGTGGTGTTCGACCCAGAACACGTTCCGGTTGCCGCGCTCGTGTTTGCCGGATCGGATGACGTAGTCGCCGCGCCACCGGCCGGTCTGTCCGGTGAGCAGCCGGCCGAGGGACAGCGCGTTGGGCAGGCGGCCGGTGTGGGTGGTGATGAACTGGCCGTCCCACCGGTCGTGTTCGTTGAAGCCGATGCGGTCGGGTTCGCCGGAGTTGCGGAGTTCGGCGGCGGTCATGCGCTGGTTGCCGTGCAGGTGGTGCCAGCAGGCCATGAACGCGTGCCAGCGGGTTTCGTCTTCGTCGATGCCGCGGACGTCGGCGGCGTTGGCCAGGAAGCCTTCTATGCCGTGGTGGGCCAGGAACCCGCCGAGGGCTTGCGCCCAGGGGGTGAACTGCCGCATCGAGACGGTGTCGGCGCGCGGCGCCCCGTTGCCGGTCCAGTCCAGGACCATGACCAGCAGGTGCCACAGCACGGTGAGTTGGTTGGCCGGGACGGTGATCCATTGGTCCAGGTGCGGGATCCCGAAGCGGCTTTGGTCGCGTTGCTCGGGGCGGGGCATGTTGGGGTCCAGGTGCACCCGGACGGTCCTGCTCGCCATGTCTCCGCCGACTTGGAGGTTGTTGCCGGTGGCCATCCACAGCCGGTCGTTGACGGTGGCGATGTTGCGGGACGCCCCGAGCTGGCGGTCGGACCACACGCCGACGGTGACCAGGAGGGCGAGGGTGGCGGAGTCGATGACGGTGCCTTCGGCGAGGTTGTCCCACACCACTACGCCGACTTGTTCGGCCAGTACGGCGGTGATGGATTTGCGGAGTTCCTCTTCGGTGTAGGCCCAGGGGATGACGCGCTGGCCATACAGCATGCCGGGCCCGCCGGTCAGGATGCTCTTGCCGGAGGCGGGCATGGTGGCGTCGATCAGCGCGAACGGGGTCAGTGAGCGGGTGAAGTGCTGCAGGATCGGGGTGACCAGCAGCGCGAGGTAGTTCGCCCGGTCAGCGGGACTGGACCAGGGGAAGTCGGACAGGAACCGGTTGAGGATGAAGTCGCGGGCGGCGGCCACCTGTTCGGCGGTGGGCCGGTCCGGGACGGTCGGCAGTGCGACTTTGGAGGCCAGGTACAGGCCGGTGGCGGGGTCGTACCCGGGGGCTTGGAGAAGGGTGCCGTCCCGGCGCAGGACCGGGGCGCCGATGACGCCGCGCAGCGGCGCCAGGCCGGGCCAGGTCTTGCCGGCCAGCACCGAGGCCAGGATGTCGCGGGGCGGGGTGACCTCCTCTTCGTAGAACTCCAGCTCCTTGTCGCCCTTGCCGGTCTTGCGGGTCCGGAGCCGGTAGACGTAGGCGTGTTCGGCCAGCAGCCCGGCCAGCGTGGCCGGGGTGACCGGGCTGGCGGTGACCGGCAGCGGTGAGTCTTCATCGGCGGCCGGGGACGTCTGCCCGCCGGAGACGGTCTCCATGTGCACCAGAGACCCAGCCGAGACGTAGGTGTCGGGCAGCGTCCCGCGTGCGAGTTCGGCTTTGAGGACGCGGATGGTTTCGGGGCCGGAGCCGACGTGCAGGCTCGGGCGGTCGGGCATGGGTGCACCCTGGTGGGTCATGCGGGCACGCTCCTGGGGCGTTGGGTGCCGGCGCGGAACCCGGACCGGATGGTCCGGCGGGCGGGCATGGGGGCCAGCCCGGCGCGCTCGGCGGCAGCGGTCAGCAGTTGCTCGGTGTCCTCGGGGTCCAGGGCGCCCCCGGCCACCAGTTGGCCCAGGGCGACGGCGGCGCCGTACAAGGTGGCGTTGCGGCGGCCCTGGGGCGCGTCGGCGACCGCGGTCAGGCTGGCCGTGACCGCCTTATCGAGGTAGGCGCCGCGGCGCCCGGAGGCCAGTTCGACGGTGACGGGGCGTTGCGGCGGCAGCGGCGCCGGGCGGAGCCGTTCGGCCAGCCAGCCCGGCAGCGGCGCCGGGGTCGGCGTGTGGATCGGGGTATAGGTGCCGGTGCTGTCGGGCAGGTCGACGAAGGAGCCGGGGCCGACGACGTATCCGCCGTCGCCGCGGGTGTCGATCTTCCAGCCCAGCCCGTTCCCCCGGTCATCGGAGGTGTTGGTCAGCCGGACACCGGTCGGGGCGGTGAAGTACAGGTGAAAGCCGCCGCGCCGGGTCCGGACTTGGAAGGTCTCCAGCGGCATCGGCTGGTCGGCCTGTTCGCACACCAGCGCGAACACGTCGGCCCCGTCGTTGACGCCGGGCAGGGCCCACCGGGGCGGCGGGTGCTCGCCGGGCTTGGGCATGTCCAGGTCGATCACCAGCAGCCGGGACGGTCCGCAGGCGATCCCGATGTTGTAGGGCCGCCGCACCCACATCTGGCGGATCACCTCGGGGTCGGCGGTGGCGACCTTCGTCCACCGCATCCCGCGGGGTGGCTCCTTGTCGCCGGGGGCCAGCGGGAACACGTGCCAGCCGCGCGCGGCGCACGCCAGCGCGTAGCGCGCCAGCACCTCGGCGCTGGGCTGTGATGCTGCAGGGCTGGTCATGGTCATGCCGCCTTTCCGGCATCGTTGCTGCCGCCGTCGAGGGCATCGAAGAGTTCGCCTTGCTCGCCACGGGCGGCGCGCTTGGCTAGCCGGTCTTGCACACGGTCCAGCAGGCGGGCACGCCAGGCGGTGGCCCAGGGCAGGCAGTTGGCGCAGTTCTTGTGGGTGTGGCCGGGCCAGGCGGGTTCGTGCTTGGCGGCCTCGCTCCAAGCCATCGAGTCGGCGGAGGCGATCTGGTGCCCGTACAGGCCCAGGCCCAGGGTCTTGACGCCGAACGCGTGCAGCTTGAGGCCGCGGCGGGCGAACACGGTCACGATGTCGCGGATCTCGGTGGTGGACTGGCGGCGGCAGACCGATCCCAGCCCCACCACCGGCAGGGCGGACAGGTCCACCCCGGCATCGGCGTACAGCTCCGCGCACCTCGCGTACTCGGTCAGGCTCCAGCCTTGAAGAACCGGGATCCAGGGCAGATCGGGCGCCAGCCGCCGCAACTCCAGATAGCTGGCCACCGTGCGGCGCTGATGCTCGGCCACCGAGAGGCCGGTGCCGACGAAGTACAGCCGCCCCCGCCACCCGCCTGCGATTACCTCGGGTTCACACATCCAGTCTTGCGGCGCGGCGAAGTCCAGCCGGCCGATGTGGTCGCGGTAGCGGCGCACCGCCGCGGCGTACTCGTGTGGACTGATCGGGAAGCGGCCGTGGTCCTTGAGGTAGGTGAAGCCTCCCGAGTCCAGCGCCCACCGTTCACACGTCGCGGGACGCAGCCCCACCTTGCGCGCGAGCTGGCGGTGCGAGACGAACAGCGGGAACGTGGCGTTCCACAGCCAGTGCGGTTGGTGCGCTCCGAGGTAGAACAGCGGCGCCCCCTCGGTCGCCAGTGCGGTCATGCGGCATCACTCCAGGGGCCGGGTAGGTGTCGTGTTCGCCGTCGGGCGCGACGGGTGTCGGCCGGGCATCCCGCCGAGGCGTCGCGTCTGTCGGCGACAGACGCGACGCCTCGCGCGCAGCTGAGTTCGACGCGTCACGCCCAGCTCGGAGCGACGCGTCGGTCCACTCGATCGCACTGTGCTCGCTCATGCCGCGTCCTTCGGCTGGACGATGTCGCCGTCCGGGGTCAGGACGAACTCGTGGGCGTTCTCGCACGTCCACAAGTCGCCGGGGGTGTCTGGGGCGTGCGCGGCCCAGCAGGTGACCTTGGTGAGGCAGTACGGGCAGTCCGGGCCGCTCTCGACGGGCCAGCGGGTGACGGGGATGTGCCAGTCGTGGCGGCAGCCGCGGCAGTGCCAGACGTTCACTTCGGCGCCGCCGGTGTAGGTGGCGGGCCCGATCCACACCACGTCGGCGGGGCGCTGGCACAGGGGGCAGTCGGGCGGGGTGACCATCGGCCATTGCTCGACGGGCGGAAAGTCGTGCGGGTTGGACATGACGGCGCCTTCCTGGAGCCGGGGCGAGGTAGGGAGCCCGCGCCGGGCTGCCGGGCAGGGGCTTCAGGGCTGGTGGGACGTGGCGGGCATAACAAGACCCGGACCGGCCTTTAGCCGGTCCGGGTTCTGGCGCTGGTCAGACCCGTTCGCTGGTCAGGTCGGGGCGGTGGCGCGGTTGCGGAGATCGGCGAGGTGGACGCGGACGCCTTCGTAGAGGGTTGCGGCCTGCTGGTAGGCGGTCAGGGCGCGCCGGACCGGGTTGCTGCCGGTGGCCTTGCGCTCGGCGTCGGTCAGCACGAATTCGATCGGTGCGGCGTTCGGGCGGCCGGTGGCTGCGCAGTCCGGGGCGGCCTGGCGGAGCCCGGCGACGGCGCACCACTCGTCGACCTTCGCGGCCTTCCACTCCTCCTCTAAGGCGGCCATGGTCGCCGGGTCCATCACGAACGACGCGCCCGGCTTGGACTTTGCGCCGCACAGGTGATCGGTCTGCCCGAAGTACTGCGCCCCCACATCCCAGGAGCACAGGCCCCGGTTGAAGTAGTCCTTCTCCTCGTCGGTCCACCGGTCGGGGTCGGTGGACGGGGTGACGATGCGGTTTCTCAGGTCAGGCAGGGCTTTCTCCGTGGTCCGGGTCCGGGTGTAGGTGCGGGTCACCATGGGCGGGGCAGCCCTGCCTTCTGGCACAGGTCGAGGACGAAACCATGAACGCCGTCCTTGGGGAGTTCGACACTCGCCTGTACGAGCGGTCGCCGATCCCCGGGCAGGTGGGAAGTGAAGACGATCCGGGTGAAGTCTCCGGGCATCGGCTCGATGGTGATGACGGTCTGAGCGCGCATCAGCGGGTCTCCTCGGGCAGTAAGAGGCCCCGGGGACCGGTTGCGCGGTTCCCGGGGCGCGGGTTCGGGGCAGGGTGGGGGTGATGGCCGGTGGGCTGGGTTATCGGAGTCTGCGGATGGTCCACCGCTGGTCTTTGCGGGATGCCAGGGGTGAGATCTTGACGACGTCGCCGGTTTGGGGTGCGTGCACCATGCGGCCGTCACCGACGTAGATGCCGATGTGGGTGACGCCTTGGCCGTGGTCGAAGCCGATCAGGTCGCCGGGCCGCATCGAGTCCCGGGTGACGGGTTTTCCGCGCTGGACCTGTTCGTGGGCGACGCGCGGCATGGTGATGCGGCCCTTTGATGCCTGGTAGACGGCGTATTGGACGAGTCCGGAGCAGTCGAACCCGTTGGTGTCGCGGCCGTCGTATCCGCCGGGTGAGCAGCAGATCCCGCGGCTTTTGCCGCTGGGACCGCCGCCGCCCCACGAGTAGGGGACGCCGCGTTGCGCTTTGGCCTCGGCGACGATGCGCCGACCGAGACCGGCCCCGGCCGCGGATGCGGCTTGGGGGCGTTTGCCGTCGGTGTCGTCGCCTTTGGCGTCTTCGCGGGCGATGGTGCTGATGTGGTAGGCCAGCACGCTGACCAGGGCGATGCGGACGAACCGGCCTGTGGAGTTGGCCACCGGGGTACCTCCTGAGCGGATCGGGGGGCGTGTTTTCGCGCAGGACGCGGCCCCGGGGCGGCGGTGTCGTCCGTCGCCCCGGGGCGGGTGTCGCCCCGGGTTAGGGGATCTCGTAGTGGTCTGCGGGCTTGACCAGGTAGCCGAACCGGGTGAGCTGGCTCAGCAGTTCTTCGACCTGGTGTTCGGGTAGCCCGGTGCGGGTGTGGATCTGGGCGGTGGTCGCCGGTGCCGCTCTGATCACCTGCATGACCTGCTCTTGGGTTGTGGTCAGCGGGTCGGTCGCGGTCTGCGGGCCCGGCCCGTCGGTGCCCGGGGGGTTCAGGTCGGTGTGCGGGGTGGCTGGGTACTGGGATCGGGCCTGCTGGACGACCTGGGTGATCTGGTCGCCGGTGATGAGCGCGCCTTGCAGGCGGATGTGCTGGGTGGCGCCGGCCGGTGCCAGCAGCGCGTCCCCGGCTCCCAGCAGTTTCTCGGCGCCGGGCTGGTCGAGGATGACGCGGCTGTCGGCCAGGGAGGAGACCGCGAAGGCCAGCCGGGACGGCACGTTGGCCTTGATGAGCCCGGTGACGACGTCCACCGACGGCCGCTGCGTGGCCAGGACGAGGTGGATGCCGGCGGCGCGGGCGAGCTGGGTGATGCGGACGACCGAGTCCTCCACGTCGCGTGGCGCGACCATCATCAGGTCGGCCAGCTCGTCCACGATGACCAGCATGTACGGGTACGGGGTGTAGACGCGCTCGCTGCCGGGCGGCGCGGTCAGCCTGCCCGCCTTCACCGCCTTGTTGAAGTCGTCGATGTGCCGGTATCCGGAGGCGGCCAGGTCGTCGTAGCGGCGGTCCATTTCGCCGACGACCCATTCCAGGGCCTCGGCGGCCTTCTTGGGGTTGGTGATGATCGGTGTGATCAGGTGCGGGATGCCCTGGTACATCGTCAGCTCGACCCGCTTGGGGTCGATGAGGATCATCCGCACTTGGTCCGGGGCGGCGCGGACCAGGACCGAGGCGATGATGGTGTTCAGTGCGGTGGACTTGCCCGCGCCGGTGGCGCCCGCGATGAGGATGTGCGGCATCGAGGCCAGGTTGACCACCACCGGGCGGCCTTCGACGTCCTGGCCGAGCCCGACGGTCATCGGATGGTGCTGGGCGGTGGCGGCCGGTGAGCGCAGCACATCGGCCAAGTGCACGGGTCGCCGGTGGGGGGTGGGCACCTCCAGGCCGACCACGCCCGGCTGTCCCGGCATGGGGGCGATGAGCCGCAGGTTGGCGCGCCCGAGCGCGACGCCGAGGTTCTCCACCAGGGCGCGCACCTTGGAGATCTTGATGCCGTCGCCCAGCGCGAGGCTGTAGCGGATCACCTGCGGGCCCGCTGTCGCCCCCACCACCGCGGCGCGTACGCCATGCCGACGCAGTTCGTCGACGATCACCTGGGGTGCGTCATCGTCGGTCCCGCCGTCTTCGGAACCGCTCGCAGAGTCGTCTGCGGGGCCGCCTGCAGACGAATCCGCAGGGACGGGCAGTGCTGTATTGAGGTCGACGGTGGTACTCACCTGCCGGACGGGGGGCCCGGCCGGATCCTGAGCCGGTTCAGGGGTGGGGTCGCAGGCCGGTTGGGCCGCCTGGTGCTGGTCGTCGGCGTGGTGGGCGGGCTGGGTTGGGTCGGGGTAGCCGGGGCGGTGGTGCTGCCACCAGCGGGCGGCCAGCATGATCTCTGCGGCGATCAGCGCCGCGGCCAGGACGGGGCCCAGGCCGGTGGCTGCGGCGGCCGTCAGCCATCCGGCCGCAGCGGCAGCGGTGATGGCCACGCGTGGGATCCACGGACGCCATCGGGTCGACCGCATCCGCCACATCGCCGCCCCTGCCGCGGCGGCGGTCAGGCATGCGGCGGCCAGCGCGGTGCTGGTGGCCGACACATGCGCCGGCAGGTTGGCCACGGTGATGCCCGCCGCCAGCACCGCGGCGGTGAGGTAGTGCGGCAGCATCTGGGGGCGCAGCCGCCACTCCACGGTGGTGTGCAGGTCCCGCCCGAGCCGCTGGAGTCGCTGGTTCACTCTTGGGTCCCTCCTTTCGGGTGCTGGTCGGCCGGGCGGTCAGCGCAGCCGGTCGGCCACGGCCAGGACGTCGGCGACGTAGCGCTGCGAGTGGTTGTAGTGCCACAGGGCGCCACGCAGGTCGGTGGCTGCACCGTGCGCGCACAGGTAGCCGGCGGCGGCCGGGATCGCGTCGGCGGGGTCGTGGACGTCTTTGCGGCCGTCGCCGTCGCCGTCGCGGCCGTAGGAACGCCAGGTGGCGGGCATGAACTGCATCGGCCCCAGCGCCCCCGCCGAGCTGGGGCCGGTGTTGGCGCCGTGCCGCGATTCGACGTACCCGATTGCGGCCAGCACCTGCCAGTCCACGCACGAGTCTTCGGCCGCCCGCTTGTACAGGGCGCGGTAGGCCGCCGGGATACCGGGGCCGCCGTCACCGTTGGCGCCGTCCGGCTCGTCCTCGCCGTCCGTGCCGGGGTCGCCTTTGCCGGGTTTGCCGCCCCCGCCGCTTCCTTCACCGGCACCGGCGGCGTCGGTGAAGGAAGCGGCGGCGGTGGCCAGTTCGCCCAGCATCGGGACCTCACGGAACACGCCGGGGTTGATGCAGGCCACGCCGAGCGTGCCCGCTACCGCGGCGGCGGCGGTGACCCTGCTCATCGGCCCTGCTCACCGCCGTCCGGCTCGTCGTCCTTCTTGTCGTCGGTGGGTTGCTCGGCGTCGCGGTTCTGCACGTCGGTCTTGGCCTGGTCGACGACCATCCGGACGGTCTTACCGGCCTGGTCGGTGATCTGGTCGGCGACCACGGGGGCGACCCAGACCAGCAGCGCCAGCAGCGGCACCGGTGCCAGCCACAGAAGCGGCCGGTCGACCTTGCCGTCCATCAGGTCGCGGGCCATCACCAGTCCCTTGACCAGCAGCACCGCCAGCACGATGACACCGACCACCGCGGGGGCCGCCTCGTCGACACCGGCGACCAGCTCATAGCCCGCCCTGACGAGTGGGACCAGGCCGAGCCCGGCGGTCAGGACCGCGACGATGGTGACGAAGGAGGCGACCTGCCCGCCTGCCCGCTGCAGGTGCGCTTTCGCCTGGCCGCCGCGCCCACCGCCCCCAGGGAACCCGCCGGGGTCCTGGTTGGGGGTGCGGAACCGCTTGAGGCCCTTGGCCAGCGCCAGCCCGGGAATGGTCAGGAACACCAGGTTGAGCACGATGCCCGGCAGGTCCACCCCGCCGAACCCGGCCACCAGATCGGCAACAGCATCCATTGATCGGCTCCCTTCTCTTGGGTGTCTCACAGCAGGTGGAAGAAGACGGCGATGTTGAGCAGCCACCACCAGACCTGGACGATCAGGAACGGCACGCCCCGCAAAGGGCGCTCCAGCGCCCACGCCTTCCAATAGGCCCACGCGGTGATCGGCAGGCACACCAGCCGGAACCACCAGATCTGCCCGGTGCGCAGCGGCCCGCTCTCGGGCGCGCCGGCGCCGTGCCGGGCGTAGGCGGCCAGCTTGGCCAGCCCGGGCCGGTCGTCCCAGATGTCGGGCGGGTGGGCACCGGCCACCAGCCGGGAGCACAACCTCCCAATCCGGCCACCGGCACCCCTCTGCGAGACCGCCTCGGCGGCACAGCGCTCGGGCACATCCGCGTCACGGGCGGGCGCGTCACCGGTGGGCAGGCCGCCGATCGGCACGCGCCGGGTGTCACCGGCGCGATGGGGAGCGTCCACGACGGGCGGGGGCGGGCCGTCCGCAGGATCTGCGGCCCGGCCCGCCCCCTGCACGGTGTGCGGCTCGGCCACCACTACTGGCCGCTTTCATTGCTGTCGCCGGAGGTCGCCCACAGCGCGGCGGCGGTGCCGACGCCCAGCGCGACGACCAGGAACACGCCGTTGAGGTTCCACTCGTAGGCGATGATGGCGGCCACGGCCCAGAACACCGGCAGCCAGAGCAGCTTGAACATCACAAGATCCCCTTTTCGGGTTGATGGAAGAGACAACTTTCGTTTTCTGTGCAGCACGAAAAGGACCGGGCGGGGCACGAACGCCCCGCCCGGTCTGGTCGGCTTGATTGGTGGTTGCAGCACCTTGACGCCGGGCGCTTCACGGCACCCGGCGCCAGTTCAGTTCCTGTCGGTGATCAGCGCGGCGGCCTGGGGAGCTGAACCCGCCAGGTCTGCCCGTCGGCGTAGCCGCAGTTTCCTCGGAAGGTCTCGATCCAGGTGCCTTCCGAGTCGTGGTGGACCTCGGTGACCTCATCACCGGAGGCGAGAACATCGCCTGGGCGGAGATCCCGGCCGCGGATGGTCTTTGTCCTGATTTTCTCCACGGGCCTCCAGATGGATTGGGGGAAAGTGGCAGGTTCGCGGTTCACCCGGTTCCACGCCCGCTGTGGGCTTGGCGGGGGTTACCGATGTCGTCCGGTGCCGTTTTCGATGGCTTTCGGGGTCATCTTCCGAATGGTCGCTGCTCTGGCAGTGCTGATGCTCAGCGCGTGCGCGATCTCAGAAATCTTCATGGGTTTGCCGGAGGCTTGCTCGACCTCGGCGACGATGCTTGACATGCGTTCGTCGCTGACGTTGTGGCCTCGTTCCAGGATCTTTCCCGTGGTTTCTGTGATCTTTCCCGGAACTTTCTCGGAGCCAGCATCGCTCCAGGTCACGTCCAGTGCGGTGCTTTCGGGAATCTTTCCCGCCGCTTTCTGGTCGTGGCTGCCGAGCAGTTCGGTCAGGGGGTCGGTCCCGGAAATGGCGTCGGTCGCGGTGCTGGCCATCATCGCCTTGGCGGCATCGACCAACAGACGGCGGGAGGCCGTCTCATCCAGGCCGGTTTCGCAGGCCCGTTCGATCGCCTCGACGGGCAGGGTGCCGTCCCGGCACGCGCGCATGATCGCCGCCCGTACCTTTTTGGCTTTCGCGCCTTTGTACCCGGCGTCCTCTTGGGCGGCTTCCACCACTCGGGAAACCGCCTTGATCTTCTCGGCCCGCAGCACCAGGGCGGAGGAGACCGGGGAGCGGTGCCGCAGCCGGTACATGTTCGCCTCACGCCACGCGCCGGGATTGGTCAGGCACAGCACCATCGGGACGCGTTCCACCCCGATCGCGGCGTCGATCCGCGCCCGCAATAGCCAGGCCACGCTTTCGGCGAACACGGCGAGGGTGACGGCCATCAGCGCGTGCGCGGCCACGAACCAATTGATCCAGTCGAACCAACTGCCGCCTTCGCCAGCGCCGCTGATCGCACGGCCGTACCAGGCGCCGATTCCGGCGCTGACCACCACCAGCACGATCCCGTAGACCCGGGTGACCAGCTGGCCGCGCGATTCCTTGGCCGCCAGCACCAGTGACAGCGCCACCAGGACGGTGCCGGCGACGTCGAAGCCCAGCGGCAGCAGCTCCGCCAGATGCCTGGGTTCCCCGGCCTCCAGCAGCGCGGTGCGGGCGTTGGTGTAGGACACCCACATAAGCACCACGTACAGCGCTGCCACCACCATCAGGACGGCTTTGCAGGCCAGTTCGCCGCGCTTGCTCAGGGCGATACGCCCACCACTGGGCAGCCCGGCCGCCTGGCGGTCGGTGTCGTCCGGGCGGGCATCGCCGCGGCTCTCATCAGGGCCGTCCTCGGCGGGATTGGTCGGCCAGTCGGCCTTGTCATCCATGCTGTCCATCGGGGGCCGGTGCTCCTTCCAGGAGGAATCCGGGGCTGCAGGGGTGTGCGGTGCGGGGCGCGGTCCGGGCTGTGCTGGGGGCTGCGTTGCGGGCTGCGCTGGCCCGCTTGGCCAGGGCGCGGTACCGGCGTGTGGCCCGGGTCGCGATCTCGTAGTCGGGCACCGTGACCGCCCTCCCCGCCACCCGGGCGTAGGTGTCGGCCCGCGCATTCAGAGCCCGCGCGATCAGGTCCAGGTCTGCGGCGGTGAACACGGAATTGGTCATGGTCGTCTCCCTGGGAAGGGTTCTCGGCCCAGAAGAAAGGCCACGGGGGAAAGGAACGCGTGCGGCTGGTGTCAGTGCGGGGTGCGGACCCGTCCGTTGTGCGAGTCGGCCGAGATGCGCAACCGGTCGGGGCCGATCCTGTTCGGGTCGGTGATCCGGATGCCGCCGTTGTGGGTCTTGGCGGTGACCTTGCCCGGCGCGGGCGCCGGTCGATCGGTGGATTCGGGTAACGGGGCTTGGGCGGCTTGTGCGGCGGCCGCCTGGACATCAGCGGCCGCCTCTCAGCCGCCGCTCCTGCTCGCCGATCCGGGCGAGTTCACGGACCGCGGCGAGACGGGACTGGTGGCTGTGGCCGTTGCGGGCCTGCCACGCGAGCTGCTTCTTGCGCGCCTTGGAGGCCATGAGACGTCGACCTACAGCCACAGCCCAGACCAGCCGCATACCGGACGGCGCTGGCCCGCGCGGGTCAGGTAGGTGCCCATCATGTCCATGACGAGCTTCTCGTCAGCCGAGGCACCCGAGTACAGCGTGCCGAACATCTCGCGCCACACCTGCTCCGGGTGATCGGTGATCGCCCCCGTACTCGCCAGCGAGTACGAAAGCGACCGCTGCCCCTCGTGATAAAGAGAAGCGATCACACGCGCGCACGCGTCGCTGATCTCCTGGACACCGTGCTTGGCGCGGCACTCTGCAACGACCTTTTCCATGTCACCCATGGGGTGCGCTCGCTTTCCCGACGGATGGCTGTCGGCTTTCCGGTGGGTGGTTGAAGGGGTGACCAGCGGCCCATGCGGCGGTGGTCAGGCGGCGTCGCGTTCCCAGTCGCTTGCGCAGTCCAGGCAGCAGCCCAGCCGCCGCGGCAGCACGTAACCGGCGTCGGTGCGGCAGCGCGGGCAGGTGCGCCGCGCGGCCAGGGCTTTGGCCAGCGCGGCGCGCTGCGCTCCAGTCGGGGTGCGTTTGGGCAGCGCAAGCCGCCGGTCGTACAGGTAGGCCACGCCGAGCCCGCGGCGCCGGTGCCACAGCACTTGAGCCACCACGTCCTGGCCACCGGGACGCAGCCCGGCGGCGGCGAGCTGGCGGCGCGTCGCCAGGTGCGGCGGCGCCAGCCGCCACGGATAGGTGGGGATGCCGTACCGGTCTCCGCGCGGATCCCAGAACCGCGCGGAGCTTCGGCGGCTCATAGCAGGGTGTCGGGTTGGCGGCGGCGGAGTTCGGTCAGGGTGAGCGGGCGGGACTGGCCGCGAATCCGTTCGCGCAGGATCGCGACGTCGCCGAGGTCGGCGCGGATGCGTTGCTCGCTCGCTTCGGCGGCGGCGTAGCGGTCGGGGAAGGTGGCCAGCAGGTGTTTCCACTGCCGCTGGCCGGCACGCACGCACGCGCCGCCGCAGTTGTTGTGGGCAAAGCCCAGCTCGTACAGCCGGGGCGGGGTGACGTCCAGGGCGCGGGCCCAGTCGAGCATCTGGCCTTTGGTCGGGTGCGGCTGGTCGCACATCGGGAACCGCACCGTCCAGGGCGCCCAGCCCTTGACGATCGCGGGGGTCCGCCGGGTCTCTGCCCAGTCGATCCCCACATGCAGCACGGTGCGGGCGGGGTCGGCGTTGGCCTCCAGCCACCTCCGGCACGGGCGCTGCTTGAGATGCGCCGAGCACGGCGCCACCCGGGAGTTGCCCAGGAACCGCTGATCGGTGAACACCTCGAACGGGGTACGGCCATCGGCCACCCGCACCAGCGGCGCCCCGAGCTGGGCCGCGGACTCGGCCAGGAACCGGTACAGGTCCTCGTCCTCCACACCGGTATCGGCGAACAGCAGCACCAGGTTGCCGGTGCCGTGCTCGGCGGCAACACGTTGCGCGGCGGCCCAACTGCCGATCCCGCCGGAGTACTGCACGACATGCGTGATCGCGGTCACCGCGCCTCCAGCCGCGAGTGGGCGTTCACGGTCGGCTGAGTCGGCGGGGTCCAGCGGTGTCCGCAGCCGCAGCGGTGCCGCCCGTCGGGCAGCACCCGCACACTGCGCACGCTTCCGCAGTTGCCGCACCTGCCCGCCCCCATGCCGGTCGCGGCATTAGTCGCGGCGTGGGCCGGGGAGACCAGAGCGGCCGGGACGGGGGGCGGGCCGGTCACCGCGACCGGAATCGTCATCGGGTTCGTCATCGCGTACAGCGCTCCCTTCTCCCCACGCGGGGATCGGATGACGAAGGGGTCCGGGCGTCTGGCACCGGGTGAGACGGCCCCACCCCGCGCGAACACCTGTCGCAGCGGGGCGGGGCCGCCCGGACTCGGGGTCAGCAGTCCCGTCAGGCGGCCAGCCCGTCAGCGGCCGCGGGAATCAGGTCGTTCAACGTCCCCGTCGGCAGCGCCCGGCCCGGCGGTGCGGTCACCCGGGCGACCGAGAACCGCCACCACTCCCCGCCCCGGTGCTGGGACACCACGAACGCCCGCACCAGCGGCACATGGGCGTGCGCGGCGTCATGGTCTGGGAACGGGCCCAGCACCAGCGCCGATTCGCCCATCCGGGCACTGGTGCGCACCGAGATGTAGAACCCGGCCGCAGGCTCGGGCCCTGTGACGGGCGCACGGTCGGTGAGATCGGAGGGCAGTCGGGCAGGCATACCGTTCATCGGCACGGCCCTGCGTCCTGTTTGTCCTCAGTGATGGGCCATCCCGGCCAGTCGGTGGGCTCATCCGCACCGCGAATCTCCCAGCCGAAGCCGATCATTCGCCCGGCCTGCTCCAGGTCGGCCAGCCACTCGTGCAGCTGGTCGCCGCGCGCGATGGACTTGCCGGTGCGCTGCCCGTACTCGTAGTGGTACAGCTCCCACATCGGAACGCGGCCGAGCTGTACGCCCGGCTCGACGACGGTGGCCTTCGGTGCCGCCTGCAACTCCTCGGAGGTCGGCATCACACGCCTCCGGCGGAAATGGAGCGGGCGCCGAGGGCGCGTAGTTCGGAGATCTTCACGAAGGGGTTCCTTCCAGGAAAGCGGCCCCGGCCGAGGCCGCGAGCGGCAGGATGCGCCCCCCGGCCGGGGGGTTGGCGGGTCGTCAGGACCGGCCGTCGATTCAGTCGTGCGCGGCTTCCAGACCGCGGACGGTGGACTGGGCCTCGGCGAGCAGGCGGCCCAGCCCGGCCGCGGCGGTGGACGCCTCGCGCGTGACGCTGTGCAGGGCTCGGGCGGCGGCGTCGGCGTCGCCGCCGTACCGGCCATAGGACGGGTGCTCCCGCGCTTGGCCACTGGTCACCTGGCCGTCGATGAACTCGTTCATCTGCCGCAGGGCCTGCGGCAGCTTGTGCACGGCGGCCGACAACTCACCCAGCACGCTGTACACGTCGCTGGGGTAGGCCAGCCCGTTCTGGCTCCAGGTGGCGTAGTTGAGCAGCCGGAACGCGGCATCGATCCCCGCCGCGACCGCGCGTGTCCCCTCGGGGTCGTGCGGGCCGTCGACGGTGATCGGCCGATCGTGCCCGGCCGCCCTGATCTCGATCATCGGTGGTCGTCATCCCTTTCAGACGGTGCGTGGCAGGTCAGCGGCCGTGACGCGGCCGGTAGGCGCGGCCGCGCAGGGCCTTCCGCAGCCACGCCACGGCGATGCGCACACCACCGCCCGGGCGTGCGTGACGGGGACCGGCCGGGAACACCTCGGCCAGCAGCCGCTCGGCGGCGCGGCGGGCGCAGCCCGGGCAGTAGACCCGGCCGCGGGTGGTACGGGAGACCAGCCAGTTGTCCACGTCCGACAGCAGGGTCCGCACGGAGCAGGCGTCGCACAACGCGAACCATTCGCCCAGGCGGGAGTAGTCCAGCCTCCCGTCGGGGAACCGCAGCGGGATGATCACGGCTACTTCCTCTTCCCGGCCTCGTAGGCGTCCCGCGCGCTCTTGCCGCGCTCGGCGTCGCGGACGCTCTTGGGCTCACCGTTGGGCCACGTCGAGGACTTGCCCTTGGTGGGGTTGTCGGCCATCGTCTGGACTTCCTTCCTGTTGGGAGGGGCCCGGGACGTCACTGCTTGGCGGTCGAGGCGTCCCGGGTCTCGGGGGAACCCTGCGGGGGCCCTAGCCTTCGGCCGGGCCGGTCCACACGACGTCGAGGTAGCCGCGCACGCCACTGCCGCGCCGGTTGGGGTAGGGGGCCGAAACCTCACCGACCGCACACCGGTCGCCCAGCAGCTCGGCGAGCAGCTCGGCCAGCGCCGCCACATCGGCGGCCTCACCGGACAGCCGCACCTTGACCAGCCGGGGCCGCGGGGCGCTCACCGGTCGCCTCTCGCCCCGCCGTCGCAGGAACCGGTGTCGGGGGCGGGTCTGGGCACCCAGGTACCGGCATCCCACTCGGGGGTGCCGGGCGCGCCGCCCGCCTCGTAGCGGGCGAACCGGCACAGGTTCGACCAGTAGTAGGACCGGCCCTGGTGGCGCCACAGCTCTGGCTCGACCCCGCCGAGCCAGCGCCGCACGATCTCCCGCGCGATGCGCTCAGCGATCTCGCCGGCGTGCTTGTCGCCGTGAGGCGCCGGGTTCGCCTGCACTACATGCCACAGCGTGGCCAGATGCGTATCGGAGGCGCCGCGCAACTTGGTGTCGTCGATCTCGAACGTCACGCTGATCTTCGTCATCAGGCCATCTCCGGTCGGTGGGATCGGGCAAAGAGAAGCGCCCCGGCCATCGGGCCGGGGCGCAACAAGTCGAGAGGTTCAGGAGGCGGCGATCTGGTGGACCGCCCGGGCAATCGGCGGGGCCTGCTGATATCCCTCCTCTCGCGCGCTTCGGGCAATCGCCTGAGCTTGAGCGGCCGCACCGCGGCGCAACTCCCGCAGCTGATCGGAGGTGAGGTCGATTAACACCCGTTGGTGCGAGCCGACACATTTTGGGGACGCGGCTTCATCGGGCCGAATCGCATGCGCCTTCACCAGTCCGCGCTTCCAGATCTGCCAGGTCCCGCAGTCCGGGCACACCAGCCGCGGACTACGCCCGGTCGGCATCGAGATCTGATCCAGGGGAAGTCGGCTGGCCAGCAGCGTGCGACGGCCGTTGCTCGATGTCATGAACGCCTCCAGGTGGGCGAGGGGAGCAAACAGGGCGTGTGTTCTCCGCCCGCCACGGCGCCCCCGGCACAACCAGGGCGAAAATCCGCGGCGGACAGACAGCACAGGCGCTGCCTGGGGAAACGGGGCGCTGCCGCAGCCGAAGCGATCCGGGGACTGAATCGACCCGGACACCTACTGGTTCCGCACTCGGCCGCCAACGCCATCTGAAGTTCTAAGTCCGGCGAGGGTCTTCGATGTCCTCAGCCGTCCACGCTGGAGGCTAACACATATGTCATAGGTTCCATAGCGGTTGAGAGAAACGGGCTCTGACGTGCAAGAAGATCGAGGTGAAGAGCGACGCGCTAGGGTTTAACGCATAGGCGTCCGCTCAGAGGAGTCTTCCGTGCCCCTGCAGCATCCAAGGTCGCGCTACCGCCAGGTGGCCGACGATCTTCGCGAGGGCATCGCGCGGGGCACGTACCGCCCAGGGGAAGCGCTGCCGAGTCAGCCTGATCTAGCACGCAAGTATGGCCTGAACCAGACCTCGATCAGTCGGGCCATCGGGCTCCTGGAAACGGAAGGCCTTATCAGGACGGAGCGCGGCGTCGGATCCTTCGTCCTGGACATCCCGACGGTCAAGCGGGTCCGTCGGATCCCACCTCGCGGTCATGGATCAGGGAGCAGCTTCGCCGAGGGCATGCACAAGGCTGGCCTGACACCCAGGACAGAACTCAAACAGGTGGAAGCGATCAAGCCGCCACCAGACATAGCGGATCGGCTAAACCTGGTGGACGGAGAGCTAACGCTGATCCGCAAGCGGCACATGTTCGCAGACGAGCGACCTGTGCAGTTGGCCGCCTCGTACATCCCGATGTCCGTCGCCGGCGACGTGGACATCGCCTATCCGGACACCGGCCCGTCCGGCCTCTATGAGCGCCTGGCCGCCCGTGGGCATCAAGTGGTCCGCTTCGTGGAAGAGATCGAGTCCCGGCGGCCGACGGAGGAAGAAGCGGACTTTCTAAGGATCAGCGGCGCACAGCACGTCATGGAGGTCGTCCGTTTGGCCTTCGACCGAGCGGGCAGGCCGCTGGAGGCAGTGATCAACGTCTTCCCGAGCCAGTTGTGGAAGCTGACTTACGAATGGGCGGCCGAGGAATGACGCTGGATGCGGATCTGCCGCGCCACTCGGTCAGTGTCTCCGGGGTCGTGGTCCGAGACGACGGACGCATTCTTGCCATCAAGCGTGCCGACGACGGCCGGTGGGTACCGCCCGGCGGCGTCCTGGAGTTGGACGAGGCGCCGTTCGAGGGCGTCGTCCGTGAGGTATTCGAGGAAACCGGCGTAAAGGTCGAGCCCGAGCGGTTGACCGGCGTCTACAAGAACATGAACCAGGGCGTCGTCTCCCTGGCCATCCTCTGTCGGCCGGTCAGCGGGGAGCCTCACCCGTCTGATGAAGCAACCTCGGTCGCCTGGCTTCTACCGTCTGAGGCAACCGAGGCGATGCCCGAGGCCCGTGCCGTTCGTGTGACGGACGCATTGAGGAACGACGGCCCGTTCGTGCGCATCCACGACGGAACATCGTTGTTGTGATGCCGGCGCGGATCTATCTCGCCACGCCGCCAGCGTAACGGGACTAGATCCGGAGCTTGCCGAAGATCTTCCAGTCGTTGATGACCTATCTCGCCGATGTTCCTAGTCGGTGAGCGGCGTACTTGGCTTACCGGGAAATTTGGGCATTTACCGTGCACGTGATCTAGACGTCGACGATGAGCCCCGTGCTGCTGCTCCGGATACCTCGCTGACGGGGACCGGAAGTGGCCTTCCGCCAAGAAACGTCGGAGGCGAGGCGTACGGTCGCTTCCCGACCGATGCAGAAAGCACAGCGTTGACGAGGCGTCGCTCGGCTGGTTGTGCTGCGCACTGTGTCTCCTACTAGGCGCTACTGCATCCGGATTATCCGGTTTTCGGTCGTTTACGGCGGAGCGTCGATGAAGGAGGAAGTCGATGAGCGTAGATCGGATCGCCGATCGGCTGGTGCGGGCGACGGGGGAGCGGCGAACGGATGCGGGGATCTCCTTCTCCGCGCGCTACCGGCCGGCGGCGGGCGGGAAGGTGATGCCGCCGTCCTACCCGGAGGGGTCGTACCTGTTCGAGAAGCGGTGGCTCGACGGGCAGGTCTCCGAGGTGGTTGTCCTCGATCAGGTCCCCTCGCAGGCGAATCGGGTCGAGGAGGCGCTGCTGGGGGCGCGGGACGCCGGACGGATCGAGTTGCCGTTGTTCGAGCTGAAGACGTCGACCAGCCGGGGACCGGTGCGGCTGACCTCGCTGCAGTTCCCGCACCGGGCCGCGGACGCCTACCTGCGCGACAGCCTGATCGATGGCGAGCCGTACGGCCGCAGCGTGATCGGGCGGCGGATGCGGGAGGTGACCGCCACCGACGCGACTCCGTTGTTCGAACGCGACCCGGGATCGCTGCTGTTCGGTGTATGGGACTCGCGGGGCGAGGGGCGGCGGGCGCGGTTCGCACGGGTCTACACGTCCTCGATCGTGGGCGTGGATCCGCAGGAGGGAGCGCGGAAGACGACCCGGATGGACCCACTGAACCTGCAGGGTGGTATCGACGACAAGGCCAAGGCGAGCAACAGTTGGCAGTATGTGGCCACAGGGGAGAAGGTCAAGGGCCAGAAGCTGAGCGAAATCGGTCACGGCAACATCGCCCCAAGCGACGCGCATGGTGGTGTCTCCATTGCTGGGGCGATGCGCAACGGGTGGATTTCGCTGGCCGGCTTGGAGCGGCTGCGGTTCGGCGCCGCTTCGGCCGAGGCGGCGGGGCTGGCGCGAGCGACGCTGGCAGCCTTGGCGCTGGCGGGGGACCGGCTGGCGTTCGGTCGTCCGTCCGTGTGGCTCCGGTCGGATTGTGACCTGGTGCGTGAGAACGAGGTTCTGGGGTTCGAGACCGATGGCGGTCAGGTGGAGGAGTTCGTGCTGACAGCGGACGAGGCGATCGAGCTCTTCCACGAGCTGCGGGACCGGACGGCGTCGGCGGGGATCGTGATGGCGTCCGAGACGGTGGCGCTCACGCCGTCGAAGGCGTTGAGCGAGGCGATCGAGTACTCCGCCGCCAAGGCCCCGGCGGAGGAGTAAACCGCGATGCCTGTGGTGATCACGGCCCGCCTGCGGGAGGGCCGTTACGAAGCTGCCGCGGTGCGGCCGCAAGAGGCCGAGTGGCCGCCGCATCCGGCCCGTCTGTTCTGCGCGCTGGTGGCCTCCGCACGAGATGAAGCTGACCGTACGGTGTTGCGCTGGCTCGAAGCAGCGGGCGCCCCCGAGGTGTGGGCATCGGGACGAGCGGGACGGGAATCTCAAGCCGGTTACGTCGTCACAAACGCGGTGTCCGGCAAGGGCGGGAGCCAGAGCTGGCCGGGCCGGACCAACGGGCACAAGGCACGTGCGACGGCCGTTCCGGACGACCCGGAGTTCGCCGTGGTGTGGCAGCAGGCGACTCCGGACATGGACACCCTGTGCCGACTGGCGGCGCTTGCTCACCGTGTCCCTTATCTAGGGCGGGCGACCTCACCTGTCACGTTGACGGTGTCGGGTACGGCCCCAGAACGGCGGCCCACGTGGGTGGTGTTCATGCCCACGCTGAGCGGCGAGCGGTTCGTGGCCAATCTGCGTGTGCCCTACCCGGGCTACCTCGACCAGCTCGATCGCGTCTATCAAGACGGCGGCCGCGCGTGGGAAGTGGGTCGGCCCCTGACCTATCGCCGTGAAAGTCCAGAGCCGGTGCTGACGCCGTCCGGGCCATTCCAGGACTTGATCGTGTTCGGGTGCGCCTCCAAGACGCAACGGCCGCCTGGCGACCGGCTGCTCACACTCACCTCGACGCTGCGGAAAGCGGTCATGCAGCGGCTGGGCACCGATCTGCCCGCCCAGGTGCACGGGCATGGTGCCAACGGACACCATGTCGGCTACCTGGCGCTGCCGGACGTGGCTCACCCGCACGCCGACGGCCACATCCTCGGTGTGGCGCTCGCCCTGCCCCGGGATATGAATCCGCAGGATGCCGACCAGGTTCTGGCCGCCGTCGTGGACGATCCGCTCAGTGAACTTGCCATTGGCCAGCGACGGCCCCTGCGGGTGGAGTACGACCCGTATCGCACCCATCCCAAGCGGCTCGATCCCGACTGGTGGGCGGCCGCGCCGGACGGGGCCCGGCGGTGGGTGACTGCGACCTCGGTGATGCTGGACCGCTACCCCAAGAGCCGAGACACCCCGTTCGAGATGATCGCGGAGTCCTTCGTCTGCGCCGGGTATCCCCGGCCGAAGGACATCGAGATCGCGCCGGCCCCCCTGATGCGCGGTGCGCTCAACCGACCCCAGCCGGGCACCTTCCCGCCGGGGCGGCCGCGCCGCAAGCTGCTGCACGTCCGGGTGGAGTTCGAGCAACCCCAGATGGGTCCGGTGATCGTGGGATCGATGCGCTACCTCGGGTTGGGCCTGTTCGCCCCAGAACGGAGCAGTCGATGAACGGTCTCACTGCGGACGACTTCGCCGACTTCCTGCACGAGGTGCATGGCAGGCACCCCTACCCATGGCAGCGCAACCTGGTCGAGTTCATCCTGGCCAACGGTGCTTGGCCGGACGTCCTGGACGTGCCGACCGGGTTGGGCAAGACGACCGTCATCGATGTTGCGGCGTTCGTCGCGGCGGCCCGGCCTGAGATCGCAAGGCGCCGAGTGTTCTTCGTGGTCGACCGCCGGCTGGTCGTGGATGAAGCTCACGAGCACGCACAAACCCTGGCTGAGGCGCTCCGGGATCCGTCCGGCCCGGTTAGCGCAGCGGTTGCCCAAGTGCTCGCGCAACCGGGTGACGATGGCCCGCCGCTGCAGGTCACCCGGATGCGCGGAGGGGCAACCTGGTCGTGGCGGTGGCTGGAGCGTCCGGACCGGCACGCCATCATCGTCGGCACCATCGACCAGATCGGCAGTCGGCTGCTCTTCCGCGGTTACGGCGTAGGGGAGTTCCTCCGGCCGATCGACGCCGCCCTCACCGGAACCGACAGCCTGATCGTCCTCGACGAGGCGCACCTGGCCGAACCCTTCAAAGCGACAATCACAACTGCGCTCGACCGCGATCAGGGCCATGTGGCCCGCCGTCCGCTGGTCCTGACCATGTCCGCTACCACCCGCCGCGCCCCCGGCGACGTCGTGTTGGGCACTACCGCTGACGACATGCTGGACGAGCATGCCGGGCCCCGACTGCGCGCCCGCCGTTCCATGACACTCATCCAGGCGTCGGTGACAAAGAAGAACGCGCACACGGCGATACCTCGGCTCATGGCCGACTGGGCCACTTTCCTCATCGGTGACGTCGACTCCGGCCGAGTGGTGCTGGTGGTCTGCAACACGGTCGCGCGAGCGCGCGCGATCCACGACCTAGTGGCGGACGGCGGACGGGCCGATACGGTCCTGCTGACCGGACGCAGTCGCCCCATAGATCGCGAGTACCTGATGCACCGCTGGTATCCGCGGATCCGCGTCGGCCGGGCCCGCGAGGCGGGAAAGCCACTGATCGTTTGCGCCACTCAGACCGTCGAGGTCGGCGCCAATATCGACGCCGACGCGCTGGTGACCGAGTCGGCTTCGCTGGCCGCGCTGATCCAGCGGTTCGGCCGGCTCAACCGCACCGCCGGACTTGATCGTGCGCCTGCGCTCGTCGTCCACGACCCCACCTGTGGCGAAGACGACGCGGTGTACGGGCCCACACGCCAGACGACTTGGCAGTGGCTGACCGAACTCACCTCGCCGCTGTCGGCGCGGGCCGCCCGTACTCCCAAACCGCTGGACGGCGGATGTGACGTCTCGCCCCAGGCGCTCGCCCGGTATCTGCGGGAACTCGACCCCAGTCGCCAAGAGCAGATGCGTCAACCTCCGCCCTACGTCCCCGTCCTGTTCTCCACGACGCTGTCCGCCTGGACGAGGACCTCGCCGACCCCGCACCCCGACACTCCCGTTGCCCCTTACCTGCACGGTCTCGGACACGGCACCCCGGACATCACGCTGGTGTGGCGGTCGGGTCTCCCAGCGGACGACCCCGCCCGATGGGCTGAGATCGTCGAACCGCTGCCACCGGCCATCGAGGAGGCCGTCCAGGTGCCGGTGCACGCAGTGCGCCGCTGGCTGACGCGTCCCGACTCCACCGACACGGTGGGGGACATGGAGGGGCAGGCCGACGAGCCCGACACCGAGGATCCTTCGTCTCCTCAGCAGCGTCACGTACTGCGCTACCGCGGGGACTTCGAGCTCATCGAACCGAGAGCGATCCGCCCCGGTGACCTCATCGTCGTCCCGGCGGCCTGGGGCGGCTGTGACGAATACGGCTGGAACCCTGCTTCCACCAAACCCGTCCGCGATCTTGCCGACCTGGTCGGCCGTCGCGACCGGCCCGTCCTCCGGCTACGGAAAGAGCTGGCCGAGGTCGCCGCTGACTACCACCCCTGGCTCGCCGATGGACTCGCCGAACTGGTGCGGCAAGCCACCAGCGACGCCCGTAGCGAAGACCGTCCACCGGCCGACGACTACCGCGTCGCACTGAAACGACTGCTGGAGTCGTGCCCCGATCAGGACAAGAAGCTCCCGTTGACCCGCAACCTGCGGCGCCTCGCCGAACGCTGCACCGTCAGCGTCACGCAGTCCACCCTCCTGCTATCCCGCAAAGGCGGAGGCTGGAGCGGCGACGTGGGCCCGCTCGACTCTTCGGCACTCGGCATCCGTGAAGCCATCGGCCTGGCCGAGCATCAGCAAGCAGTCGCCAAACGCGCCGAGGAATTCGCCACCAACCTGCGCCTGACCCCAGAACTGATCAACGCTGTCAAAGCCGCCGCCGGATGGCATGACGAGGGCAAACGCGATCCGCGCTTCCAAGCCATGCTCCGTGGCCGCCCGCTCCGCACTTCGATCCGGCTGAGGGAGCAGGATCTCCTGGCCAAGTCCGGGCTCAACGCCACCGACCGCGCCGCGTTCCGCCGGGCCCGGCTCTTGGCCGGCTATCCCGAAGGGATGCGGCACGAAGCCCTCTCCGCCCAGGTCGCCAGCCTCCACCTCGCCGAGTACGACGAGAAGCTGGATCCACAACTCGTGCGGCATCTGGTGGCCGCACACCACGGCCGAAGCCGCCCGCTGCTCCCACCGATCAGCGACCCCGAGCCCCGCACCATCACAGTGCACGGCCACCAGCTCGAAACCGACTTGACCGTCGACTGGGACGCGCCACAGCGGTTCGCCGAACTCAACCAGCGCTACGGGCCTTGGGGGCTGGCCCTCCTGGAGACGATCGTGCGGCTCTCCGACATATGGTGCTCCGAACGCGACGAGACCGAACGGGAGGGGACATGAGCCTGGAACTCCCCGCCCTCCGCGGCGACGACCCCCTCGGCTACCTCGCCGCCCTCGGCCTGCTCCGTCTCCTGGACGCCGAGCTACCAGGCCAGGTACGGATGAGTTTCTCCCGCTCTACCAGCAGCGCGGTCCTGCACAGTCCTCTAACTACGCTCCAAGATGTCGCCAACCAGCTCAAGAGCGTCATCATGAGGATCGATCCCGAAGGTGCACTACCGCGGGCTCCCGCTACATTCCCTCTGCGTCCCACCACGAAGAGCCGTAACGGGCCCCGGCCAACGGGAGGCGAATCCGACCCGATGCGTGTCCCCCGTGAGGAGTTCCCCCGATTGATGGCCGTCGTCGACCCCCTCGGGCCCGAGGCCCTGGATTGGCTGCCTTTCCTGGTCACCGACCTGGCCGTCGACCGCAACGGTAGAGCCGCGCTCACCCCGTACATGGCGCCCAGCGGCAAGCAGAATGTCTGGACCTTCTTCCGCAAGTCCTATGAGGTCGTCCGGGACAACCCCGAACACCTCACTGAAGCCCTCACCGGCTGGCGACGCATCGACGGCTTCACCGGCGAATACCTCGACCACCGCGTCCTGCGTGGCGCAGCCGATCACCCCAGTGGCAAATCCACCGAAGCTGGCGTACCCGGAGCCACCTGGCTCGCCACCCAAGCCCTCCCCCTCCTACGCCTCACCGGCGACGGCATCACCGCTACTGCCAGCCTCTGGCATCGCCTCGGCCGTCGCAACATCATGACCTGGCCGCTTTGGAACCCGCCCCTCGGCGTCCACGCCATACGCGCGCTGATCGAGCACCCAGCACTACGACCCAACCCGCATGGATGGAGGAACCGCACCAGCACCCCGATCGTGGATCGGCGCGGATACACGTCCCTGGGCGTCTTCCGCGTCCACGGCGCCGAACGCCAGCTCATCCCAGGCCGCAAGAACGCCGGCGCCCTTGCCCCCATCGTCATCCTCGACCACAGCCCTGACACGCCGTAGCGCCGAACGAGGCACTCCGCCATCGCTTCTTGAAAACTGAACATCGAACCAGCCGCTTCGGAACCTCAAGTGCTCACCGAATCCCAGGAGGTTCCGAACCCCAAGAAGGCCATAACGACAACAAACCACCCGAGTTGCATCCGGCGACTAGGCGGGGTTCTTGGGTTTCCCCAGCTCAACTGCCGTGTCAACGGCCCGCACCGGGCCGTCTCCGTTGCAGGATCCGGTCCGACAGGAAGTTGATCGTGCCGTCCGCGGTGTCAACGGCCCGCACCGGGCCGTCTCCGTTGCAGGGAGTACTGGAACATCCCTGCCAGCGACAGCAACTACTGGTGTCAATGGCCCGCACCGGGCCGTCTCCGTTGCAGGACCGACCTGGCGACGCCGGGACCGACCGTGACGGTGACGAGTGTCAACGGCCCGCACCGGGCCGTCTCCGTTGCAGGATCGTGGCCGTGTACACCCGGCTGCCCCACCGCCGCCGTGTCAACGGCCCGCACCGGGCCGTCTCCGTTGCAGGGCCGACGTGTGCAACCGGCACCCGCTGCCCGAGCAGGGGTGTCAACGGCCCGCACCGGGCCGTCTCCGTTGCAGGAAGGAACGCCTCGTGATCCACAAGGGATTCCAGCGTGTCAACGGCCCGCACCGGGCCGTCTCCGTTGCAGGAATGCGGTCGACGCCCACATCGGTGTCGGTGACTCCAGGTGTCAACGGTCCGCATCGGGCCGTCTCCGTTGCAGGTCCACCAGCATCACCTCGAGCGCCTGGCCGTCGCCGGCGGTGTCCACGGCCCGCACCGGGCCGTCTCTGTTGAAGGAAGTCGAGCCACTCGTCGGGCTCCGGAGACGACTGTGTGTCAACGGCCCGCACCAGGCCGTCTCCGTTGCAGGACCCAGGCCGCCGAGGTCAAATACGAGCAGGTCGACCGGTGTCCACGGCTCGCACCGGGCCGTCTCCGTTGAAGGCTCCCGCACGCGGGCTCGATGTCGTGGAGTGTTGGTGTCCACGGCCCGCACCGGGCCGTCCCCCTTGAAGGGACGAGGAATGGCAAGCGGGGACTCACCAGCGCTAGTGTCCACGGCCTCCACCGGGCCGCCTCCGTTGAAGGCCGCCAGGCTGCGCGGCCTGCTGCCGCTGCCACCCACGGTGTCCACGGCCCGCACCGAGCCGTCTCCGTTGAAGGAACGCGTTCTGCCGTTCACGAACCTGCTTCTGGGCGCGTGTCCACGGCCCGCACCGGGGTCTCCGTTGAAGGATCCATTGCACGTCCGTCGTGCCGACGCTGCCGGTCATCCCGGCCCGCCCCGGGCCGTCCCCGTTCAAGGACAAACCTGTCGGCCGGGACGATCGTCGGCGGAAAAAGTGTCCCCGGCCCGCACTGGGCTGTCCCCACTTTAGGGGCGTCAGCAGGAACTCACGGACGACGGTGAGCAGGTGTCCACGGCTGGCACCGGGCCGTCCCCATCGCAGGACGTCCTCCACGTCGCCGATCGCGAACGTTGGGAGCGCCACGCCCGCACCGGGGCGTCTCCGTTGAAGGCGCATGTTGGAGCCGGACGAGATCGGCCGCGCCATGAGGTGTCCACGGCCCTCACTGGGGCGTCTCCGTCAAAGGGAGGTCCAGCGCCTCGTCGAGCTGTACGCCGCGACCAGGTGCCTGCACCTGGCTGTCTCCGTTGAAGGCGCAACATCGTCAACGCGGGGTGGGCCTCGGTGAAGGTGTCCACGGCCCGCCCTGGGCCGTCTCCTTTGCAGGCATGCCGTCCCGCCCCACACGTACGGGACGCCCAGGTGACCACGGCCTACACCAGGCCGTCTCTGTTGCAGGAGGCCCTTGGTGAACACCGGCATCGTGTCCCCGGCTATGTCCACGGCCCGCACCAGGCCGTCTCCATCGCAGGTAAACCACACCAGCATCACCAGCCAAAGGGGGCCAGGGGTACACGATCCGGAGCAGGCCGTCTCCATTGCAGGCGCATACCTGGGCGGCTGTGGCCAAGTGCAAGGGCCTGGTGCCCACGGCTCATACCGGGCCGTCTCCGTCATGGGTCAGGCCGTCCGGAGTCGTTGTCCGGCTATGTCGGCGGTGAGGGTGTTGCCTGTCCAACTGCCTGACGACGGGCGAGGTAGTGGCTGGACTTCAGTGGACGTCGATGGTCGTGTAGTTCCAGGTTCGTGGGGCTGGCTTCCAGGGCGAACGGGTGTTCGACTGGTTCGAGTCCAGTCGCGGGAGCTTCTTTTGTGCTAAGAAGTTGCAGGTCAGGCCCCGTCCGATCGTGTCGGAACAGGACCTTCCCTGCCTCTGTCTGACCAACTGCCTGACCAAGAGCGTCTT
>NZ_JBQQBP010000040.1:0-32255 GCF_052245875.1 Actinomadura sp. 3N407 | reverse complement strand
GGGCAGGTCGGCGGGCAGCCTGTCCGGCACGCACATCTGGTAGGCCACGCCCCGGCCGGGGCAGGCCGCGTGCACCTGACGCAGCAGCCCGGCCTCCTTCAGCCTCCCCAGGTCGGTGTAGGCGCTGCGTCGGCCGATGCCGTACCGGCCCTTGTAACCCGGGATCAGCGAATCCTCGACCTCGTCCAGGCGGCCGCGCCCGGACGCGTGGTGCGTGGCGTGCTTGGCCATCCGCCGCGCGAACGGCGACACCTCACCGCGCGCGTGCAGCAGCTCCACCAGCCGCCACCACAACGCCGGCGGCAGCGACGGCTGCGCATCGGCGTCCCCGTAGGACGCCGTACGCCTCGGCTCCTTGTTCGGGCAGCCGCGGCGAGACCGCTTCCGGAGGGAATCTCCAGGCTGAAATCGGGGCGCGTGGCCGTTGTCACGGGAGATGTCACGGGAAGGGGGCGGGTAATGCTGTGTCCCAGCTCGGGGCTGGGTTACCGTAGAGGGCACTAGAAGGCCCCAGAAGCGGACAAGGCGGATGGGTCCTCTCTGGAATGCCGAGCCCGTTGGTTGGAAGCCGTGTGGGGCTCGGCGCTTGTGAACGGCCCTGGAATCCCGCGGCTACGGGATGCCGGGGCCGTCCTGCTATCAGTGGTCAGCCGGTCAAGGGGAGCTGTTCCTCCTCCGGTGGGAAGACCTCGGTCAATTCGCGGCGGATCCGCGCGGCAACGTCCGCCGGCTGCCGGGCCGTCACCTCGCGCCACTGATCGCTCGGGTAGAGCCGCACGAGTTGCGGCGTGGCGCGCAACGACTCGGGTGGGATGTCGAATCCCTCGGCCAGCAGGACGCTGTAGCCGAGGAAGTCCCCGAGCGGAACGTCCAGGTCTTTGGCGCGCTGACGGAGATGCTGTTCGGCGAACGTCGGCATCCTGGCCGTGATCGCGAACCGCTCGCCCTTGGTGATCGCTGGCATGGGCCCCTTCTACTCCTTGATGCAGCATCACGGCACGGCGACGCGCCGGGAGAGCATCAATTGTTGTGACGCAAGGCATGAGCGTCTCCTTTGAGGCTGGTGTGACTTGGCGGGCCGAAAGGGGGCCCGGTCCGCCACGGAGACAGCGGGCCGGGCCCTGTCAGGGGTCAGATCAGGCCGGTGTAGGCGCCCTGGCGGCCGTCCAGGGCGGCCAGCAGGATGCGTCCGGCGGCGGCGATCTGGATGTCACGCGAGGCGATCCATTCGGTGGCCAACTCGCGGACGCGGGCGGTCTGCATGCCCAGCGACACGGCGGCCGCGTCGGTGTCGCGGACGCTGCGGATGAGCGCCAGGACGTCGCGCGCGCTGGCGGTCGGCTCATCGGGGTGGACGGCCTCGGCGCGCAGTTCGAGGTCGCGGATCTTCGCTGGCGCCAGCGGCGCCGGGAGGGTTGCCGGGCCGCTCATCGCAGCGCCTCCTGGGGTGCGTCGTCCTGGTCATCTGCCTGGACCGGGCCGAACAGGACGTGGTGGGCGCGCTGGAACCGGCCGACGTCGCCGTGGGGGCTGGTCTCGATCACGTACGTCAGCGCGTCGGCGACGTCCAGCATCGCCGCAGCCCACTCGCGGCCGCCGTCCTGATCACCGTCCGCACTGGTCTCGGCCAGGCCGCCCGAGTCGGCGGCCGGGTCGGTGGCCGTGGGCTGGTCGCGCCAGCCGCGGCTGCAGATGACCCGGGCCTTGGCCCGGACGGCGGCGGTCAGGTCGATGGCCAGGACGTGCGCGGCGCGTTCGACGGTGAGGATCAGGCCGTACAGGGCGGCGTCCAGCGCGAAGCGGTGCTCGGGTTCGAGGTAGACGTCGGCGACCCAGCCGGCGGCCGCCGCGACGTCCATCACGCAGTGGTGGACGTCCTGGCCGGTGCGGTGCGGGATCGCGGGGCTGGTGTCGGTGGGCTCGATCCGGAGGTCCAGCACGTAGGCGGTGACGTGGGCGGTGATGGCCACGTCGGCGAGCTCGTCTCGGACGTGGTCCCAGCCGCCGGTGCGGCGGGCCATCCCGGCGGCGCGGCGGTAGGCGCCGACGAACTCACCGGCCTCTTCAGCCAGCGCCAGCAGCTGCCGCTGCTGCTCGGTCTCGCGGGGGAAGTGCTCGCGCAGCCGGGCGGCGATGAACGCGCCGAGGCCGGGCAGGTCGGTGAGGTCTTCGGGGGGCCTGGCGGCCGCCGAGTCGGTGTTGGTCGTCATCTGGTTCTCCTTCGTGGAAGTCAGTGCAGGGCGGCCAGTTCGGCCGGGTCGGCGCAGTCCAGGCACACGCCGAGGCGGGAGGGCAGGACGTAACCGCGGTCGGTGCGGCAGCGGGGGCAGTGGCGGCGGGCGGCCAGCGCCCGGGCCAGCGCCTGCAGCTGCGCGGCGGACGGGGTGCGGCGCGGCTTGGCGAGGCGCACGTCGTACAGCAGCGCCTCGCGGACCCATCCGGCGTGGGCGGCCTTGCGGGACCGCCACCGGACCTGCCCGGCCGGGGCCTGCCCGCCGGGACGCAGGCCCTGCAGGCGGAGCTGGCCGCGGGTCAGCAGGTGGGCGGGGGCGGCGCCCCACGGCCACGTCGGCAGCCCGTGGCGGGCGCCGGACGGGTCGTGGAACGCCACCACGGCGGGGCTCCTCATCCCGCGCCGCCCGGTGCCACCGGGCCAGGTTTCGTCGCACCATCGGCGTCGGCGGCCGCGGCGACGTTTCCCCGGCGGGTGTGGGCGGCGTCCAGGCCGTCGCCGATCTCGTGCGCCAGGTCCAGGTACACCTGGCGGTCGCCGGGGTCGGTGGGGCACGGCACCATGCCGGCGGCGATCAGGAGCGCCTCCACCAGGCGGGGCGCGGTGGGGGTGGGCATCCGCACGTCGATCACGACGTCCCCCCGGTGGTGTCGATCGCCGGGTTGGACGGGCGGGTCGCCAGGGTGTCCTCGATGGCGTCCAGGTCCTGGCGGCCGACCGGCAGGGCATCGGGGTCGGCCTTGTGCAACCACAGCACCCACACCGGCTCGATCCCCGGTGCCTCGGCCCACTCGGCGGGCGGCACCTGGCCGCGGGCGTAGTCGAGGGTGCGGACGGCGAGCGTGCGCAGCTCGCCGGGCCCGGCCCACCGCATGTTGCGGTAGGAGTCCGGATCGACCTGCAGCTCCCCGGCCGCGCGGGCGCGGTAGAGGTACCAGGTGTGGCCGGGCCCGTCCGGGCCGTCGCCGCGGCGGCACCGGTTGGCCCGCCAGCCGCTGGTGAGGTAGGTCAGCCGCGTGACGGTCAGGCCGACCTCCTCGGCCACTTCGGCGGCCGCGGCCGAACGGGGACCGCTGTGCGCGTCGTAGACGTGCCCGGCGATCGGGGCGGCGCCGGCGCCGTCGGCGCGGTCGCCGATCAGGATCCGGCCGTAGTCGTCGACGACGATGACGCCGACGCTGTGGCCGTCACACCGCCGCCCCTTGGCGGCGGGTGATGTCATGCTGGACATTCGGTTCCTTCCTTGGTTGGGCCGAGGGGCCCCGGCGGGTGTTTGCTGACGTGCGCCGGGGCCCGTTTCCGTGCCGGGCCGGTCAGCCCGGCACGGCGTCTTCGCTGGGGTCTTCGCTGGGGTCTTCTGTGGCGCCGGGGGCGGCGTAGAGGCCGTGTCCGGCGCGGACGACGTCGCCGTCGTCGGCGAGGCTGGTCAGGGCGTTGCGGACGCTGCCGAGCTTGACGGGCTTACCTCCGTCGGCCAGGACGGCGTCCAGGACCTCATCGGCGCTCAGCGGGCCCTCGGCGGCCTGCAGGACGTCGGTGATGCGGTCCTCCAGCAGCCGGGCGCGGGGCCCGGGGGCGGGCGCACCGGTGCCGTAGGCGGCCTGGGGAGCGCGGCCGCCGCCGGGGGTGTACGCGGTCTGTTCGTCGGCGACGGCGGCGCACATCGCGGCCATCGCGTCCCGGTCGTAGCGGTAGGCGTAGGCGTCGCCGGCGGCGTCCCAGGACGCCTCCTCCAGACGGGCGGGGTCGTCGTCGCCGTACAGCGCGAGGATCTCGGGGTCCATGCCTTCCAGTGGCTCGATGGAGCCGACGCGCCAGTGCCGCATCATCGCGGTGGGGTGCGGGCCGGACAGGATGTAGGCGGTGCCCTGGGTGCCCTCGGCGTCGTCTTCGTCGTCGCCGTCGACGTCGTCGAACTGGGAGACCAGGCGGGCCGGGCGGAGCGTCTTGGGGATCGGCATGAGCTGCACTCCGGCGGGCAGCAGCCCGTCGGCCACCAGTTGCCGCATCATGGACGACGACCACCTGAGCAGGGTGACTTCGCCTTCCTTGAGCATCGCGCGCAGCGTGTCGGAGCCGCCGAGTTCTTCGAGGTGGGAGGCTTGCGCGGACAGGCCGACGCCGACGCCGACGGACCGGCCGGTGCGGCCGAGCTCGCGGATCAGGAACGTGGCCTCTTCCCGGTACGGGGAGCCCTTCTCCAGCAGCCGGTTGGCCTCTTCGATCCGGATGTGCAGCAGCGGGTCCGGGCGGCCCAGGACGAACGCGGTGCGTCCCATCGCGCTGTAGCGGGCCATCCGTTCGTTGGTGACCCCCGCACCCGACCGCAGCGCCAGCATCGCCTCTTCGGGGGTGGTGCCGAACCAGTCGACGTTGTCCTCGGCCTCGGGGACGGACTGGCCGTGTTTGAGGTCGGCCAGCCACGACACGATGCCGTTGATCTTCTCGGCGGCCAGTTCCATCTGCAGCGTGCGGGACTTGCCGGCGCCGGTCGTGCCGAACAGCAGGAACCGCTGCGCGGACCCGGAAGCGGGGTCGAACAGCCTCCTTCGGGCGGGCCGGCCGTTGTGGTAGCGGCCCACGGCGATGCGGCCGTGCCGGTCCATCACCAGGTCCTCGCGGGTGACGGCGCGGACCTCGGCGAGCGGGTTGGAGGGGTAGACGGTGACGATCGCGCGGCGGCCGCCGTCGGTCTCGACCGCGATCCGGGACGGGTCGGTGATGTCCAGCGCGGAACACAGCTTGGGCAGGTCGTAGGTGATGATCTGCCCTTGCGGGGCCTCCAGCATCAGCTCCACGACCTCGTCAGTGGCGGGCAGCATCACACACCCTCCTCATCCGGCTCCGGCCCCTGGTCTGGCCCCTGGTCTGGCTCCTGGTCGGGCTCTTGGTCGGGCGCTTTGTCCAGGCGGACCGCGCCGGGCTTGCCGACGCGGATGCCGGTCAGCACGGCGCCGGGCATCGCCAGCGGCGCGATCTTCTCGGCCCACACCGTGACCGGGTCGACGTCGCGGCGGTCGGGCGTGCCGACGGTCAGGCGCCGAACGCCCGCGCCGCGGCCGGGGACCGCGGTGATGCTGATCTGGTCTTCGGGGGTGTCCAGCAGCGCCGATAGGCGGCGGATGGAGATCTCCGGGACCGGGTCGCCGGGCGTGGTCGCGGCGATGATCGCGGTCATCGCCGTGTCGCCGGACAGTTCGATGGCCTCCAGGGCGGTGCCGGCGGCGGGGCCGCCGTCGGCGGCGACGCGCTCGGCCCACCACCGCGCGGCCGGATGCGCGTGGGCCACGTGGTCGACCTGGACCACCGTGGCGGGCGGGGGCGGCGGCGAGGCCATCCGGCGGGCGACGCGCGCAGGACGCAGCAGCCAGGTTCCGGCCGCCCACACCGTCAGCGCCAGGACCTGCATCGGCACGGTGCCGCCCCACGCGGCGCCGGCGGCGATCCGCTCGGCGATCAGCAGCACGGCCAGGCTCACCCCGGGCGCCGCGTACAGCACGGTCGCGGTGGCCTTCTGGTGACCGGCGTGCGGCATCTGCAACCGCAGGATCCCGACCCCGGCGAGGGTGGTCGCCGCGGTCGCCGCCAGCGCGACCGGCAGCATGGCGGGCGCGGCCACCACGGCCGCGGCCGCGCCCGTCCCGGCCACCGTCGCCACCCGGCCGGTGTGGCTGCGCACGCCGTCCACCCGGCGGCGCATCCGTCCCCAGGCGTCGGCCACCTGCGGTGACGCCTGAACCGTCACCGACGCCGGACCCGCCGCCGGCCCTTTGGTCGGCCCCGTGGTCGCCGCGGCGGCGGGCGGCGGGGTTGTCCGGGTGTTCATCACGATCTCCCTCCAAGAACGCAGGTCAGCGGTTGCTGTAGAACTCGGCCTCGGCCATCGGCACGGTCATGTTGTTGGCGGCGTCGGCGACGGTGCCGTAGTCGGCGCGGTGCGCGTCGGCGGTGTGGCCGAACAGCGTCGACAGGTCCTCCAGCGAGGCGGCCATGTCCTCGGCGTCGGACAGCACCGACCGCATGACGGCGGCGGCGTCGTGGTGCTCGGCGACGGTGTCGGCGTCCACCGCCAGGCCGGCCATCTGATCGGCGAGCCGGTCGACGCCGCGGGCGCACCGCTCCACGTAGCGGTAGGTGGAGCGGACCGATTCGCTCAGCCACGCCAGCCGCGCCCCGGCGATCGCCAGCTGGCCGATGACGATCGTGTACGTCACCGCGTCCGACAGCACGTTCCCGGCCTTCTCCAGCGCCCCGCCGGTGCTCTCGGGGGTCTTCTCCACGTTGTCTGCCATGAGGCCCTCCCTCAGTCGTTGTGGTAGTCGCGCTCGGCCGGGCGGGTGTGGCCCGCGTCGGCGACGGCGTCGGCCAGCGGCCGGTGCCTGGACTCGGCGTTGGTGCCCGCGGTGCTGATCGCCTCCGATGCGGCCGGGAGCTGCGCGGCGATCGCCTCCGCCTTGGCCTTGACGGTCCCGGTCTTCTCCATCAGCCCCACCACCAGGCCCTCCAGCGAGCCTGGGACGCGCAGCTCCACGACCTTGGCGTGCAGCGCCTCCAGCCGCGTGAACAGCCGGTCGCAGCCCTCCGCGGTCGCTTGTGCCTCGGAGACGCCCTCGGTGATCTGGGTGGCCATGTCGGTGTCGGCCTCGATCACGTCGAAGACCGTCAGGTCCGCGTCCCGGTACTGCGTGTTGGGCCTCGGCCCGGTCATCGGTGTGCTCACGCTTTCTCCTGCCTGTGTCGATCGGGGTTGTGTCGATCCGGCGGCGCCCGCTCCCAGCTCGGGCCGCGGCGCCTTCACCGCGCGCGGTGCGGAGGGAGCGCCGGGCTGGCCCTGGCCGGGCCTGGCCGAGTCGGGCCGAGGCCGAGGCGGGGGGGAGTCCGTCCAGGTCGCTTCGGGGCCGGCGGACGCCCACCAGCGCGGCGGCCCGGCGGCCGACGGCGGTGGCCGCATCTGCTCCCACCCCGGCGGTGGCGGCGGAGGAGGAGGCGGCGGGGCCGTCCCGCGGCCCTTCCTGGCCCCACCCGAGCCGGATGCCGGTCCTGGCGTCGGCCCGCCGCCCGGCCTGGACCCGCCCGGCTTACGCGCGTCCGACTTGGGCGCGTCCGACTTGGGCGCGTCCGACTTGGGCGCGTCCGACTTGGGCTTGGCACTCCCGGCCGCCGAGCCGCCCCTACCGCCGGTCTTGGCCTTCTCACCAGCGCCCGCATTCGGCCCGCCGGTGCTCTTGGCCCCACGGGTGTCCTTGGATCCGGTACCGCCAGCACCCTTGCCGGCGGCCTGACCGCCGCTCTTGCCGTGGGCGTCCCTGCCGCCGGCCTTGGCCTTCTCGCCCGCCTTGGAACCACCGGCGTCCTTCGAGCGGCGGAACCACCGGAACCCGGAGCCGTCAGCGTGCTTGGCGCCATCCTTGGCCGCGCCCTTCGCGCCGCTGCCCTTGGTGCCGCCCGCGCCCTTGGACCCCGCACCGGCGCCCTTGGAACCGCTGCCGCCCTTCGTGCCGCCGGTTCCCTTGGAACCGGCGCCCTTGAAGCCGCCGGTGCCGCTGGCGCCCTTCCCCGCGGTGCCCTTCCCGGCGGTGCCCTTGCCGGTGGCGGTCTTGCCGCCTCCCAGGGGCGAGCCGCCCTTCGTCGCGCCGGTGCCCTTGGTTCCGGAGGTCTTGGACCCGGTGCCGCTCCTGCCGCCGCCTCCCAGCAACGAGCCGCCCTTGGAACCGCCGGTGCCGCCGCTGCCCTTGGAACCGCCCGTGCCCTTGGACCCGCCGGTGCCGCGGCCGCTGCCGCTCTTGCCGCCGCCTCCCAGCAGGGAGCCGCCGCCCTTGGAGCCGCCGCCGCTGGTTCCGGTGCTCTTGGTGGTCTTGCTGGTCTGGGACGTGCCGCCCTGCTTGGCGGCCTCTTTGTCGGCCCGGGTGCGGGCGGCGTCGGCCTGCGCCTGGCGGTGCCGGGCGCGGTGCCACATCCCCTGCGCGGCCGCCACTCCCAGCGCGGTCGCCAGGGCCATCCCGGTGGCCAACGAGTCGCGCGCCCCGGGCTGATCGGGGTTCTCCGGCGCGGGCCCGACGTAGGCGCCCTCGGAGCCGTCCTCGCCCTCGGGGACGTCGAACGTCGGCATCATCGTCATGTGCAGCGGCGGGGCCATCTCGGGCCCGGCGGGCATCTGCGGAGCGCCGCCCCCGCCGCCCCCGCCGCCCTGGCCGCCCTCGCCGGTGCGGTTGTCGCCGGCGGGGTCGGCCGGGGGCTCTGGCCGGTCTCCGCCTGGTCCTTCCTCCGGCGGGGTCGGCGGCGGAACGGGACGGGGGAAGGGGACGACGTCACCGCCCCGCTCGTTGTCGTGGGTGCTCACGGGTTCCTCCCCGCTCGGGTTGACAGACAGTGACCGGCTCGGCGACACTCGCGCGACGCGCGTACGCGCGTCGCGTGTTGGGCGCCCGCTGGAGGGCACGGCGCCCGCGACATGAACATGAACGTGGTCACGGTGCGTGACCTGCTTCCTGGTGCTTGGCCTCGACTTGCTCGGCCCACTTGTGCAGCAGTTCGGCCAGCTCGTACATCGCCATCGGCGCGACGCCGGCGCGCTGCGCGCGGGTGGCCGCGGCCCGCGCCCGGTCGAACGACACGCGGGCCAGCTCGCCGGGATCGTCGGCGCACGCCTGGTAGCGCTGCTGCCAGAACGCGCGCAGGTTCTCCCGCCGCCGCTGCTCAGGCGTCATCGATGCCCGCCGCGACGCGGTAGCCGACGCGGCGGCCTGGGACCTGGCGGCTTGCGCCGTGGTCGGCTCAGGGGTGCTGGTCACGCCGACCGCCCCTCCCGGACCATGTCCATGAAGCCGCCGCCGCCCTGGGCCTGAGACTGGGCCTGAGACTGGGCCTGGGTCTGGGGCTGCGCGGGCGCCGGCGCGGCGGCGCCGGTGGCGGCCGAGCGGGTCCGGTCACCGAAGCGACCCGACCCCGGGCCGGGGCCGGGGTCCAGCTCAGGCGCCTTGCCCTTGGCCTGCCGGGCGGTCTGCCGGGCGGTGGGGATCTCGTGGCGGCCCTTGCGGTAGCGGGCCTCCAGCTTGAACGTCAGCGCGGCGGCGGCCTCCAGGTGCTCCTGGATCTCCGCAAGGGGACCCTTGACCCACCGCGCCCGCCACCACGCCTCGAACGTGCTGTAGCCCTCGGGCGGGTTGGCGTCCCACATCGCCTCGGCGTCACGCCGGATCCGCGCGACGTAGTCGACGTGCGAGGCCAGCACCCGCCGCAACTGGGTGGAGAACGCCTCCACCATCTCGGGCCGGTCCAGCATCTCCCCGGACCACTGCGGGGCTCCCGTCATCGCAAATCTCCTTCGCTCGTCAAGACGGTTCGTTAAGGTGTTCGTGCAGGTCAGCCGCCCGTGTGGCGGCCGGTGGAACGCACCCGCCGGGGGGGGGCGGATGCGCTCGGACCGGCCGTCACCTGGCGCCGCTCCCACGCCGTGCGATCAGCCACAGGCCGCCGAAGAACACGGCCACGACGGCCAGCAGCGCGACCGCCAGCACGTCGCGGGTGCCGTCCTCCAGGCCGGGGACGGCCACGATCGCCGCCAGCGCGGCGAAGAACGCGCCGATCACGATCCGGGGCGCCGTGAACCACCAGGTGGGCGGCTCCGGGCGGCGCTGGCCGGCCGCGCGGCGGATCTCGATCTCGGCCAGGACCGCGAGGATCTCGGCGGCGGTGTCGCCGAGGTGCCCGGCGGTCAGGTCGCGCAGTCTGTGCAGGTAGGCCGCGCGCTGGCCGGGCTCGCAGGTGTGCGCCAGCCGCACCCAGATCATCAGCTCGGCGGCGTACTGGTCCTGTTGCAGCGCGACGGCGTCACCGATCCAGCGCTGCAGCGGCGGGCCGGCGCCGATCACGGCGCGTTCGGTCGCGGCGACCTGCCCCAGCAGCGCAGCGCTGCTGGTCAGCGAATCGGCCATCGGCTGGCCGTCGGCGTCGGCGTCCGGGCCCCACGCGGCGGTGTGCAGGTCGGCCAGCCGGCAGGTGACCTGCGCGGCGAAGTCCAGCAGCGCGGCGCGTTCGTCGTGGTCGGCGGCGGTGTACAGGTCATCGAACGTCTCGTTCAGCGAGTCGGACAGCTCGGCGTAGGCCCGCCGCGCCTCCGCCCGCTCCATCCGCGACCGCACCGCGGCCGGGATCATCGTCGGGATCGTGGTCATGGGGGCGACCTCCTCAAAGGTCCAGGTCAGGGGGAAGTTCAGTGGTCGTCGCGGCGCACAGCGGGCACGGCCCGCGCGCGCTGCAGTAGGTCGTCCGGTTCGGGGCGCCCTGCGAGCGCGGCGGGCGTATGGCGGCGGCAGCGCGGGCCGACCGTGTACGGGCGCACCTGCTGCGTGCTCCCGCACGTGCCGGTGTCCGGGCACCAGAACCCACACACCGGTGCCAGCAGCCGCGGCCGCGCTCGCAGGGCCTCATCAGCGCTCACCCCCGTCCGGGGCGTGCGCATCGTTGACCAGGCCGGACGCGGCCTGAGCGGGGTGGGGCAGATCGACCCACACCCGGCGGCCGCCGGACGGCGCCGCGGCGTGGCACAGCACGCCGAGCTGCGCGCAGATCCACAGCCCGCGGCCGGACTCGGCGCCGCCGAGCCGCACGTCCGGGGCCTGTTCGCCGCCCTGATCGACGACCTCGACGTGCGCCTGGCGGCCGGTGACCTCGATGACGACGCGGTACTTGCCGCCCGGCCGCCCGGAGGCGGTGTGCCGGGCGGCGTTGGTGGCCAGCTCGGACACGCAGGTCAGCGCGTCGCACACCGTGTCGTCGGGAAGCCCGGCCTCGGCCAGGGCCTGCCGGGTCCAGCGGCGCGCTTCGGCCACCGTGCGCAGGTCGTCGCCGGCGAACGCGGCCTCGAAGTGGCAGGGAGCCGAGGTCATGACCTCACCCCCAGGCTGGCCAGCAGCGCGGCCACCAGCAGCCAGCCGACGTGCCAGGACTGATCCAGCGCGTAGGCGCCGGTGCCCAGGTGAGGGGCGTCGTCGTGGCCGGGCCGCGGCTGGCCGAGCCGCGCGAACGCGGTCTTGCCGGGCAGCACGGTGCGGTCCAGCCACGCCACCAGCGCCAGCAGCGTGGTGCGCCGGTCAGCCCAGTAGTGGCTGACCGCGTCCACCGCCAGCCCGGCCGCCACCGCCCACGGGTTCAGCGGCAGCGCCAGCACGACCGTGACCAGCGCCAACGCCACGACCTTGGTCGCGGTGAGGGTGGCCACGTGCCGGGCACACAGCCACCGCCCGGCCCACCCGGGCGCGCCCTTGCCGCACGCCTGGACGTGCGTCTGGACCCAGTGGTCACCGACCTGGTGCGCGGCGTACAGCGTCACGAAGACCGCGGCGAACACCGCAGGATCAGCGCCGAACATCGTCCGCCCCCGTCCTGCGCAGCGGCGTCACCGTCGCCCCGGCGGCCACGGCGCCAGGCGCCGCGACGTCGGCGTCGTCCAGGCCCTCGCCGTCCGGGCAGGCCTCCACGGCCACGGCGACCTCGCCGGGCCGGTGAACGCGGTCGCTCAGCCGGTCGGCCAGGCGCCGCCACCACGGCCGCCGGGCGGCCGCCGCGGAGTCGGACACCACGGCGTCGGTCAGGTCGCGGACGTCGTCGGCCATCGCGCTGAGCTGGTCAGCGACGTCGCCGCCGGTCTGCGCGACCTGCGCGCGGACCGCCAGCAACGCGAAACCGATCCCCACCAGGGCGTGGTCGCCGGGCGACATGCCGTCGGGGTTGCTGGCCGCGTCGGTCAGCGCGCACTCGGCGCCGTGCGCCATGGCGTGCGCCAGGTCGTCCGACAGTGCGGCCTGCCAGTCGTAGGTCTCGTGCGTCACGACCCACCACCTCCGAACCGCCGGTCGGCGTCGGCGGTGCGGGCGAACGCCTCGGCCACCAGCCGCGAGGCCGGCACCCCGTCCGGCGGGAGCTGCCCGCGCTCCTCCAGGAATCCGGCCAGGTGCGTGAGCGGGGCCATCTCGCCGTCACGGTCGGCGGCCACCGCCGCCCGCACGTGCGCCAGCAGCTCGGCGTACTCCACCGACAGCAGCGCGAACTCGTTCCGCAGCGTCTCCGCCGAGTCGGTACGGGACGTGTGCAGCGTGGTCGCCATCACCGGCCACCCCCGTCCGCACCCGTCAGGGCCAGCTCGCCGGACGTCCGCACGGAAGACTCCGCACGCCCGTCCTGCGGACCATCCGCACGCGGGCCCTGCGGAACGCCGCCTTGCGGACCGCTGTGCGGGACCTCGTGCGGGTCCGCGTGCGGGGCACCGTCGTCCGCAGCGTCGTCCGCAGCGTCGTCCGCAGCGTCGTCCGCACTGCTGCGCAGCGCGGCGTTGCGGGCATCGCGAACCACGGCCTCACACCAGCGGCGCTTGCGGCCCGTGCGGGACTGCAGGGACGAGTAGTCCGGGGACCACTTGGCGCCCGCCTCACCAGCGGTGAGGATCTCGGCCGCCAGCTCGGCCACGATCGCGTCCCGGTCCACCGCATCGCCTTCCGCACCGGATGCCGTGCGGGATGCCGTGCGGGACGGCGTGCGGGACGGCGTGCGGACGGTCGTGCGGGTGCGGTCCTGGCCGCGTGCGGACTCTCGTGCGGACTGGAGTGCGGGACGGCGTGCGTGCGCGGATGCGGGCTCACGTAGCCGCTCCGCACGCTCCGCAGTGCGGGCCGGAACGGCCTGCCGTGCGGACTCGTCCGTGCGGGACTCGGCCGGGCTCTCGTGCGGACGGTCCTGCGGACGGGCCTCGGCCCGCACGGTCGCGGGCCGCTGCAGGTCCATCTCGGCCAGCCGCGGCACCGCCTTGTCGTTCTCGTGCCAGGGGTCGGCCGAGGCGATCGACCGGTCGATGACGCCGATCAGGTGCGCGGTGATCGCGGCGCCGACCGGGCCGAGCGCGTGCGCGAACATCGAGCCGATGACCGCCCACCCGGACACGTCCGCGTCGCCGGCGGGGATCGCCGCTACCAGGTTGAGCAGGATGCTCGTGGTCAGGCAGCCGACGCCGATCCGCTCGGCCTGGACCGCCAGCTTCCCGCCCGAGGCCGCCAGCCGGGCCCGGGCGATGATGATCCAGCACACCGCGCCGATCAGCAGCGCCTCCAGGCCCCACAGCGCCCACCACACAGGGCTGTCGGCCTGGACGTCCATGATCCGGGCCGCGCCCTGCTGGACGCCGGTCGTGGACCAGACGCCGAATCCGATCAGGACCGGTACCAGGACGCGCAGGTTCAGCCTGCGCAGCCACTCCAGACGCAGCGCCCGGGCCTCCCCGGACCGCGCCATCGCCGACCGGATCCGGGTGCGCTCACCGGACGCGCGAAACTCCCGGTACATCCGGGCCAGCTCCGCCTCGGCACGCACATCGGCTTCGCGCTCGGCACGCGCCAGCTCGGCCAGCCGAGAATCCTCGGCCACGTCCGCGCGGGCCCGGCCATGCCCAGCCTCGGCCCGCACCCGCTCCAACTCGTCAGAGCGGCGCGCGGCCTCCAAGTCACGCTGCCGCTGCAGTTCGGCGACCAGCTCATCCGGGGCGGTCTGTTCGTCCCGCTGCTTCTTGGAACTCACGCTCACCACCTCCGGCTACGGCGCCGGCTACGGGTCGTGGTCGCCGCCATCCAGCAGGCACTGACGAACGTGACCAGCAGGAAGACGCCGACAATGCCGTAGAAGATGAGCAGCGGCAGGGGCAGCGGCAGGTCTGCGTTGCTCATGCCTGCACCCCCTCAGCGCTGGCGCTCGCCAGGAGCGCCTGGACCGCCGACGCGCGATAGCGGCGCTGACCTCCAGGCGTCCGAACGAACTCCAGCCGGCCGCTGCGCGACCATTCGCCGACGGTGCGCGGCTCAACGCGGAAGAGCGTCGCCACCTCGGCAGGAGTGAGCAGGCGTTCCGTGACCGGATCCGCCATGATGGTGTTCACGGGTCGTTTCTCCTTCTGATTGGGGACGGGCGACCTGTGATGGCGGGCCTCGGCGTAGCAGCGCCGGGGCCCGTCCGCGTTCCCCGAAACCGGACACATCGTCGGTTGCATGTAGGCTGGAAACGAAGAACTTCGAACGTTTCGCATGTTAGTATATACCGGCGCCGCGGCGACGTCAAGCACGTTGAACATCGAACGTTCGACAGGCGTCTAAGCTGGGCAGCTACGCATGAAGGGGACAGGAGAGGGATAGGTGTCGATCAACAAGCCTCAGGCTGAGTTTCTGCAGGTTGCAGCCCTGCTGCGAGCCGCCATCGCCGATGGCGAGTTCCCTCCTGGCTCCCAACTGCCCTCCGAGCCAGAACTTGCTAACCGGTTCGGAGTGAAGCGTGCGACGATCAACCGCGCACTGTCAGTCCTCCGTTCTGAAGGACTAGTGCGCCCTGAGCGAGGAAGGGGGACAACCGTGAATGAGATCCCTGTTATCCGGCGCGACACAGCCGGGCGCCAGCGTCGCGAGACCAGAGAAGCCGGTCAGGCCCGCGGGGCATTCGAGGCTGAACTCCGAGAGAAGGGGCTGACCCCCAAGACGGTTGTCTCGGTCTCCGAGGTGCCCGCGCCCGATGAGGTCGCCAGCCTCCTTGAGGTGAATGCAGGTGACACCGTCTTGGCTCGCGGCCGCGTGATGTATGCCAACGACACGCCCGTCCAATTGGCGACGTCCTACCTCCCGCTGGACATCGCCGCCGGAACGGCACTCGCCGAGGAAGACACCGGGCCGGGTGGCGCATACTCCCGGCTCGCCGAACTCGGACATGCTCCGGCCGAGTTCAACGAGGTCGTGCGGTTCCGCGCTCCAAGCGAGAGCGAGATCCGCGACCTGGCCATGGACCCAGACCAGCGGGTGGCGTCCATCGTGCGCACCGCACGAACCGCTGAAGACCGCATCGTTGAGGTCAACGTGATCTCCCTTCCGGCACACCAGTGGGAACTGTCCTTCAACTGGTCAGCGGAATAGCGTCCGCGCTCGAAAGCCCCGGGGCATAGCTCCCGGGGCTTTCTCGTCCATCCCCCGTCGCCTGTTCGTGCGGCTCCCGGGCAGGGCACAACCACCGGCGTGGACGTGGTTCACGACGTTTGGGATCGGTCCCTGGCCAGCCAACCGGCGTCTCCGCTGTGGGTGGTTGTGGGGGCCGGTTTGGTGGCGGCGTTATTGGTGCTCGTACCAGGCGCGTGGCGAGTGACCGAGTATGTCGTCACACTCGCCCACGAGGCGGGCCATGGCTTTGTCGCGATGTTGGCCGGCCAGGAGATCAGTGCGGTCCACCTACGCTCCGACCGTTCCGGCCGGGTCGATTGGGCGGGGAAGACCACGGGGCCGGTCGCGATAGTGTCCCTGGCTGCCGGCTACATAGGCCCGACTCTGTTCGGGCTTGGAGCTGCCGCTCTGCTGGCCGCTCATCACGCGGTCGCCCTCCTGTGGGCGATCCTGATCCTTCTCTGCTGTCTCGTGGTGTACATCCGCACCTGGTTCGGGTTGCTGATCACCCTGGCCGCGACTGGGGTGGTGTTCTGCGTCTCGTGGCTACTGCCGGTCCAGGTCCAGGCGGCATTCGGCTACTTCGTGGCGTGGTTCCTCTTGCTTGCCGCGCCACGCGACGTATTCGAACTCTGGGGTCGTCTCCCACATCAGACACCAGACGTGGATCGACTCGCCCATTTGACTGCCTTGCCTCGCCAGCTGTGGGTTGGGGTGTTCTCAGTGATCACTGTTGGTGCGATCCCTGTCGGTGCCTACTGGATGCTGCGCTAAACCCCGGGGGCAGTCGCGGTCCCTGGGAGGGGCTCACGTGTCGTCGTCGGGGTCAGTGGCGCCCGCCTCGACTTCGTCCAGGAGCGCGCGCAGCTCGGCCACCACGGCGCGGGCTTCCTCGGGGCGGGCACGTGCGGCGGCGCGGAACGCGGGCCGGGTGACCGCGCGGCGCACGGTGGCGCGAAGCCTGTCGGCCTCAGCCGTCCACACCGCAGCCGGGTCGGAGGGGTCGACGTCGTCGTCCTGGTCCTGATTCTCGCCGGCGAGGTAGGCGCGGATCTCCTCGGCGGCGGTCGCCGGGTCGAACCGGTTCCGGAGTTGCTGTACAACGTCGGCGAGGACGGTGGCGGTCAGCGCCCCGTCCACCTCGGCAACAGTGCTGTACACGGTCACCGCAGCGTCCTGGCCGTGCTGGGAGGCGAACGGCAGCAGCGCGCGGATCTGGGCCTCGTTAAGCGTCGTGTCGCCAATTGGCGACAAGGCCTCGGCCAGCGGCCACGCCTGGATCAGGCGGTAGGCGTAGGAGCGGCCCATCTGCCAGCGGGTTTCGACGTAGTCCTCGAACGTGTCGTGGGTGGCGCGGTACAGGCGAGCGTCCCGGATCGTCTGGAGTGCCTTGCCGGCTGCCCAGAAGGCCAGCCGCAACCCGTTGATCGCGGTCTCGCATGCGGCGAGGTCCAGCCGTTCGGTGTCCACCAGGTTGGGGCTGTCGCTGAATGCCTCATACGGGACGGGCACGCTCTCAGGCGCGATGGTGAGCTGTTGAGCGAGGCGGGCTGTCTTCCCGACCTCGCGGCGGCGGCCCATCAGCGCCGCGCTTCCAGGCCGTCGACGGCGATCGCGAGCTTGTAGAAGTCCTCACGGGCGCGCAGCGCCGTGCCGCTGGACGCGTACTGCGTGACCACCAGGCCCTTCTCCGCCGCATTGGTGTGGATCTTGTATTTGCGGATCGGCTTCGGTGGCCGGGGGTACCCGTGCTCATCGATCCAGTTCTCGACCTTGACCAGGTCGTCCTCGCCGTCGCGCGGGTCCCACCGGTTGATCGCAACCAGGTACGGAATGCCGCGCGGACGCAGGACGCGCTCGATGGTGTACTCGGTCGGGTCGTAGGAGAGCCACTCGGGGTTGATCGGGACGATGGCCCGATCGGCGACGTCCAAGACGGCGCGCAACGCGTCGGCGGCCGCACCGTGGCCGAGGGGATCGCGGGAGCGTTCGGCCTCCGGGTCGACGTCCATGAAGCCGGGGCAGTCGACCACGATTCGCTTCACCAGCGGGTCGCTCTTGAGTTGGGGGATCAGGGTGTTGTCACCGCGGGTCGACAGGTAGTCGAACGGCAGGATGTCCTCGGCGACCGCGTCCGCCCACTTCTCCATGGAGCCTTGGGGGTCGATCCCGGCCGCGATGACCGGGGCGTCCTCGCCCTCGGCGTTCGGGCGAATGTTCTCGCCGATCACGGCGGCGAGGTTCACGGTGATGGTGGACTTGCCGACGCCGCCCTTCTGGCTCAGGACGACGTCGACGATCGCGCGCTCGGCGGTTGCAGGTGGCATGACGCCCCTCCGTTGCTTCCCGAATCTCGGTACTCGGATGTGGGTCGACACGATGCCAGAGAGACAGCACGACGTGCGGGAAGCCACGGCGGAGCCCCACCCTGGTGGTGGCGTCAGCACGCCAGAGACTCTGTCGCCAATTGGCGACACTTCGCCTCCCGACTCTCCTGGCGTGGAAGTCCAGGGGCTCGGTGTTTTGTCGCTCGGCGCCGAGCTGCCGGCGTCGCGACGATTCAGCCGCCGGTCAGACGTGCGGAAGGCCCGGACTTCCCCCCCTGTGCGGGTGGAGTCCGGGCCTTCCTGGGGTTGCGGTGGGTTCGTCGCGGCAAGCTAGGCGCGGCCGCCGCGACGGTTCAGTGCCCTGGTCAGCCTTCGGCGCGGCCGGGGTCGTTGGTGGCGTGCTCGGCTGGGTCGTAGGTGGCCTGGCCGGTGGCGTGCATCCAGTCCAGGATCCGGGCCAGGGCGTCGGCGCGGCGCTCGTTGGGGGCGGTGACCTTGCCGATGTGGCGGTTGGTGAAGACCTCCAGGCCGTGTTCGTGCCGGATCTGCGCGGCGGTGCGGCCGGTCATCTGCCGGGCGGTGCGGTCGGGCACGCGGACCCCGGCCGGGTTGGGCAGCTCGGCGGCGGCGCCGTCCAGGGCGGCGCGGGCGTCGGTCAGGGCCTGCAGCAGCGGCCACGCCTTCTCCCGGTCCAGCGCGGCGCGGGCGGTGTCCAGGGCCTCGGTGTCGGCACCGGTGAGGGTGCCGCGCCGGGCCCTGCGGTCGATCTCGTCCAGCACCCCGGCGGCGACGCCTTGGACCTCGTCCAGGACCTCGCGGCAGCCTTCCAGCGCGGCGGCCAGGTCGGCGGGGGTGTCCCCGGCCCGGTCCATCCATTCGCAGGCGTAGGTGTTGAGGGTGCGGTGCGCATCCCAGATCGGCGCGGCCGGGGTGCCGGGCACCACGTCGCCGGCCTTGACCAGGTTGCGGCCGTGAGCGGTGTAGGTCAGCCGCGTTGACGGCACCGGGCTGGGCAGCAGGTGCCGCACCCGCCGCCCCTGCTCGCTCGGGCTGTCGTCGGCGGTGTCCTGGCCGTCCTGGCCGGGTTGGGGCAGGGCGCCGCCCTCGCGGGTGCACCATCCGCTCCCGCGGTTGGGGTAGAGCGCCTCGTAGGCGCGTTTCTGGGCGGGGGTGGCGTCGCCCCACGGGGCCGGGACGGCTTCGGCCGCGCTCGAGGCCACCGTCGTCCGCTCGGCGAACTGGCCCAGGTGGTAGACCCAGCCGAACGCGCGGCTGTGCGCGGTGTCCATCGGCCCGTCCTCGCGGCCGAGGTCGCGGTAGCCGGGCGCGCCGTTGTCGGCGGCCAGCCGCTTGGCGGCTCCCAGGTGCATCCCGGCCGCGTTCAGGTGCCGGGCCATCATCACCGCCACCGGGGCGGGCAGTACCGCGCCCGGCACGTCGTCCAGGTGTTCGGGGCGGGTGATCTCGCGGGCGGCCTCGGGGTCGCGGCCCACGTGGCGGGCGGCCTCGGCGTAGGGCTCCCCGGTGCGCTCCATCCGCGCCCGGATCTCCTTCTTGCGTGCCTTGTCGCTGGTCACGAACGATCCTTTCCGCAGCGGAGTCCCCACGCCACTCCGCCGGTACTCACGATCGTGTGAAAGGCGAAGCTCAAACGGTGATGCGTGCGAGGCGGAGCCCCTTGTCCTCGTTCCGCTCGGGCGGCGTGGGCGCCGGGGAGCGGTCGGAAGCGGGCAGACACGCTGCTGCCACTGGCCACCACGGTAGACCGCGCCACCGACGAAACTCGGCCGGACGGTCTCAGATGGCCGGTGGCGGCCTGCCCGTGTGACGGCAGGCCGCCCCATCCCGGTCGCGGTCAGTCGCTGGCGAGGCGTTCCAATGCGGCGGCCAGCAGCGGCCGGTGCGTGGCGTACAGGGTGCCGCCGGCGCGCTGCAGCGCCTCCTCCAGCGCGGCCAGGTCGGTGAACGGGAACCATCCGGCGTCGGCCGCGTCATCACCGGCGACCGCGGCCACCGGTGCGGGCAGCCGGTACAGCGCCGCGGTGGTGGCGACCCATGCGCGGTCGCTTTCGCGGGGGTCGGCCACCAGGGTGCGGGCCAGGACGTGCGGGGTGAGCGCGGCCAGGTCGACGCCGGTCTCCTCCCGCAGCTCCCGCACGAGTGCGGCCGGGGCGGTCTCGCCGGGGTCGACCATCCCGCCGGGGATGGCCCAGGCTCCGCAGTCGGCGCGGCGGATCAGCAGCACCCGCCGGTCGGCGAGGCCGGCGCCGGCGACCACGATCGGGTCGGCCGCGGCGTTCTCGCCCCACCGGCCCAGGTTGCGGCCGGTCCGCCCGGTGCGGCCCGCCGGATGCAGGGGCCGGCCCTCGGCGTCCAGGCCGTAGCCGATGAGCGCGGCGGCCTGGCGCTCGGCGAGGTCGGGCAGCGCGGCAGGGTCGGTCGCGGGCTCGGCCCACCCGGCAGCGACGCTGGCGTCCAGGCCCTCGCCGGGCTGCAGCTCGGGCGGGGTGATGTCCACCGGCGCGTACGCCGGGTGCGGGGTCGACCATGACCGCAGGGACGACGGCACCCCGCCCAGGGCGTCGACGCCGAACCCGGCGGCCAGCCAGGGCGCCATCAGCGTGTCGTAGGCGGCCGCCGTCCAGGCCGGGACGGTGCCGATCAGGTCCCGGGCGGCGATCGCCACCAGTTCGTGGCCGTAGGCGCACGACACGGCCGTCGACCACCACCAGGCGTCGACGCCCGCCGCGGCCAGCGCGGCCAGCGCCGCATCCAGGCAGGCGCCCATGGCCTCACCGGTCGCGTCGGCCACGGCGTAGTACCGGGCGGCCTCGGGCGAGGCGCCGGTGTCGCCGCGCAGATACTCGCGGGCGATCCGGGCGGTGGCGAGGATCTCGTCCGCCTGCGGTCCCAGCAGCCCGGCCAGGGGCGCATCGCCGACGACTTCCCAGCCGTCCGGACCGCGGTCGCGGACGGCCAGGAGTCGGGCGGTGGCGGTGCCGTCCAGGAGGGTGCGGGCCTCGATCCGGTTGCCGTAGTGGTGCTCGAACACCAGCTCGCCGACGGGGAGCCGCCGCGGGTCGGTCACGGCGGTCAGGTGGCTGCCCAGCATCGTGCCGGGCTCGACCGGGCCGGGGAGGCTGGCCAGGGTGTGCCGGTCGGCGAGGGTGACGTACATCGGCGCGGCCTGGTCGACCACCCGCATCCGCCCGGCGGCGGACCCCGCGGCGGGCTCGGCGGTGGGCCGGTCGACGACGGGCTTGTCCAGGTCGCGGTGGGTGAGCGTGACGGCCAGGCCGTGGGTCTCGGACAGGCCGGTGGCCAGCAGGTCTCCGACGGTGGCGGCGCGGTGGCGGCCGCCGGCGCATCCCACGGCGATGGTGACGGGCCCGGCGGACGGGCCGTCCAGGTAGGCCAGCACCGCGTGCTCGGCGGCGTCCACCAGGGCCAGGATGCCAGGGGTGGTCCGCACGGCCTCGTGCACGGCGGTGTCGCGGGCGGTCAGGTTCCGCAGCGCCGGGTCGACGTGCGGGTCCCGGAAGTGCTCGCGCAGGTCGACGGTCAGGTGCGCGGCCGGGGCGGGGCCGTGTAGGTAGCCGAACGTGGTGATCGTGATCTCGTGGTCGTGCATGATCGGACTCAGGTCCTTTCCAGGTCAGCTCTGGTGAGGGCTCAGGGCTCCGGGCGGTGTTGGCGCACCTCCGGGGCCCGCTTGGTGTTCAGGTGCTGGCGACCACCTCCTGCAGCCGCGTCAGGGCGGCGTCGGCGCGGGCGGGCAGGTACGGCGGCCGCGCTCGGACCACCACGGCGGCCGCCGCCGCCAGGTCGTCGACGGGCACGTCGCCGGACGCGGCCTGGTGAGCGGCGGCGAGGTCCTCCAGCGCGGCGGCGAAGGACGTCCCGGGGACGCCGGGGACGTCCTGCAGGACGTCTTGCGGGATGCCGGGGGCGTCCCGGACGTCCGCCAGGACGTCCTCGATCGCGTCGAACAGGTCGTCGGCGTCGATCGCGGCAGCCGCCAGAGCGGGCGGGGTGGCGGGGTGATTCGTCGCCGAGGCCTCCACCGCGGTGGTCGCGACGATCCCGCCGGGCCCGCTTGGCGGGCGGGTGACGTGTAGGTCGCCCCGGTCACTGGCGGGGGTGACGGTGTACCCGGCGGCGGTCAACGCTGTGGCCATCGCGGTGAGCCGGTCGTGCCGGTCCTCGGCGTCGGCTGGAAGGTGGTCGACCACGACCGCGCTGCCGCGGCCCCATACCTTGAAGCCCTCGGTGATGGGGGACAGGACGCCGCCGCGGCCGCCGGGCACCTTGACAGCCCGCGCGAACCCCAGCCGGGTCAGGGCCCGTGAGAGCCCGGACGCGCTGAGCGTGGTGGCGGGTTTCGTCGCCGAGGCCTTCGCCGCGGTGTTCGCGACGATCCCGCCGCCGCTGGGTGATTCGTCGTCGCGGCCGCGCGGCGCCGGCGGGCGACGAACCACCGCGCGGGCGCGACGCAACTCGGCGCGCTGTGTCGCGTGCGCGTCGGCCAGCTCGGCGACGCGTGTCGCGGCGGCGGCCAGGCGGCGGGCGGCTTGCGCGACATCGTGCTCCCACCGGTGGCCGGACATCAGCGCGGCCTCCATGTCGGCGACGTCGTCCGGGTCGCCGTCCTCGCACATCGCCAGCACTGCCTCGCCGAGGGCGGCGCCGGCGGCCTGGACGTCGCCGTAGCCGGTCCCGGCGATCCGGTCGGACAGCTCGGCGGCCGCGCGGGCGGCCCGGTCACCGGCGGCCCGGGCCCGCCAGGCCCGCTGACGGCAGCCCTTGGAGCACCAGGCGGCGCGGCGGCCGGGCTTCCCGGTCCGGTCCGGGACCGGCCCGCCGCACACCGGACACGACGCGGCATCGGCGGGCGGCGGCGAGGCGACATCATGCGACACGGGCGACGCGACAGAGGCGACATCGGTCCGGGCGGCGGCAGGGGCGCCGGGCGACATAGGGCGGGTGGCGTCGGTGGCCATCAGGACCGGCCCCGCCCCTTGCCGGTGTCTGTGGCGGCGGCGCGGGCCTGGCTGAGCGCGGTCTCCAGGTCGCGGAGGCGGGCGGTGTGCTGCTCGCGGTCGGCGTCGGCGCGTTGCTGTTCGCGGTCGGCGGCGGCTTCGGCGCGCGCGGCCCGGTCGGCCTGTTCGGCGGCGCGCTGCTCGGCGGCCTGCGCGCGGGCGGTCGCGGCCGCCAGCTCGGCGGTGACGCCCGCCAGTTCGGTGCGGATCGTCTGCTGCTCGCTGCGCGCCGTCTCCAGCGCCGCCCCGGTGGACTCGAGGTCGCCGCGCAGCTCTTCCAGGGCGGTGCGGGTGTCGGCGGCGGTCTGCTCGGCGGCCTCGGCGCGGCTGCGCGCGGCCTCCAGGTCCCGGGCCTGCTGTTCGGCGGCGAGCGTCGCGGCGGTCCGGGCGGCGGTGGCGCGTTCCTCGGCGGCGGCCTGGCCGCGCTCGGCCTCCAGGGTCTTGCGCCACGCGGCATCCACCTCGCGGGCGCGGGTGGTCTCGGCGTCGCGGGCGAGGCGCTCGGCGACCCGGCGGGCCTCGGCCGCGTCCTCGGCCTGCCGGCGGGCGGCGGCCGCGTCCCGCACCGCGGTGTCCCGCTCGTCCTCGGCCGCCTGCCGGGCGGTCTGGGCCTCGGCGGCCAGGCGCTCGGCGTCGGCGAGGCGTCCGCCGATCGCCTCCAGGACCTTCTCGCCGGCGGCGGCGCGGTCGGCCAGCACGCCCGACAGTTCGCCGATCGCGGTCAGCACCGGGTCCTCGGTCGCGGCGTAGGCGGCGGTCACCGCGTCCAGTTGCGCGGTCCGGGTCGCGGCGCGTTCCTCGGCCGCCAGCTGCTTGCAGGTCCTGTTGCCCAGCTCCGGCCAGCGCCGCTCGGGCTGGCAGTACCGCGGCGGCCGCCCGGTCCCGCTGTAGGTGATCCGCCGGTCGCACTGGCTGTACCCGCACGGCCTGGACTCGTCATCGGGCTCAGGGATCCAACTCGTCTCCGTCATACCCACACTCTACCACTTTCGTTTCGCAAAATCTATAAGTCTTTTGGACTTATCGAAAGTCGAAAGTTTCTGATCTTGATTTCATGATCGCTGGATTCGTGGCGCTGAGAGCGCCGCTGAGCGCCGAACGCGGCCCGGCCCGTGCCTACACACCCGCTCGGTCCGCTGAGACGACGAAGCGCCGCCCCGCATCCCGCGGGACGGCGCTGGGGCGCACGTTGGAGGCTCTGGCGGCGGTTAGGGGGCTTCCAGCTCCGGGGCGTGGTTCTCGGCCAGGGCCCGTACCGCGGCCTCGCGGGTCCGCCAGGCGTCCTCGTCGGCGATCGCGTCCAGGTCGCCGCTGATCGGGGTGACGGGCCAGTGCAGCGCGGCGGCGTTGGCGGGATCGCCGCCGGTCGCCCGCCAGAGCTGCCGCCCGGCCACCTCGTGCCGCTCTACGGTCCCGGCGGCGCGGCCGCCGGGGTCGATCAGCCGGTAGCGGTTCCGGTCCCGCTCGTGCAGCGTCTGGACGAGCCGCCAGCCCGGCAGGCCGTCGGCCGCCGCGGCGTCGGTGGCGGGCGTGCGATCGCGGTGCCGGCGCACCAGCTCGGCGACCGCCCGCGCCCGCGTCGGCATCCCGCCCTGCAGCTGGCGCCCCTGATGGGCGTGGGCCACCCAGGCGCGGGCCCGGACCCCGCCGCCCTGCTCGGCGTAGCCGATCCGCTCCCCGTCCGGCGCGACCACGTGGTACCGGCCCCACCCGTCCGGCCAGACCGCACCCCGATACCCCTCGGCGCCGGCGACGTCGGCGGCGATCGGCTTGAGCCCCCGCCGCCACCGCCGCTCCTCCTCCTGGCGCTGCTCGGCCGCGTCGTCCTGGCCCTCGTCGGCGCCGACCGGCGCGCCGTCCAGGGCGGCCACTTCGCCGGCCTCGCCGCGGGGCGCGTCCGGCTCGTCAGGCTCGTCCGGCGCCTGGGCTTCGGCCAGGGTCTTGTGGACGACGCCGACGGAGACCTTGACCCCGGCGGCGATGGTGCGGATGGACTCCCCGCGCTCGCGGCGGGACAGGATCGCGGCGCGCTTGTCGTCGTCGACCACGGGCCGGCGACCGCCGACCCGGCCGCGGGCGCGGGCGGCCTCCAGGCCGTTCTTGGTCTTGCGGGCGATGTCTCGGCGCCGGTCCTCGGCCAGCGCCAGGGCCAGGTCCAGGATCAGCGAGCGCTCGGTGTGCTCGCCGGCCGCGATGCCCTCCAGCACCTTGACGCCGATGCCGCGCTGGAACAGGTCGTTGAGGACGATCAGCCCTTCCAGCAGGTTGCGGCCGAGGCGGTCGACCTCCTGGACGGTCAGCAGGTCGCCCTCGCGGATGTAGGACAGCGCGGTGAGCAGGTCGGGCCGGTCGTCGGTGGCGAGCTTGCCGCTGATCTTCTCCTCGAACACCTTCAGGCAGATCGGGTCCAGGGCGTCGTGCTGGCGCTGGGTGTTCTGCTTGTCGGTGCTGACCCGGACCAGGCCGATGAGCGCCACGCCGACCACCTCCCGTTCATTAAACGTCGCACTGAAGATAGATGAACACTAGCGGAGGACGACCGGAAGATGAACGGCAAAATGAACATCGGAACCGGACATGATCAGACGTAGCGGCCTCACGGGGCGCCCACCGCGCGGGCACCTGGCTCACGTTCATCAGATGACCGTTAGACGAACGCCGCCGCGCGGCCCGGAAACCCCCTGGTTCGCCCGCCCGCCGGGGACCGGGCGCGCTAGCGTGCCGCCGACTCCAAGACGTGGAAGGCGGGGCTGCGATGGCGAAGCGGTGGGTCCGGTACGTGATGCCGGTGATGGCCGAGGTGGACGACGAAGCCGATGAGATCACGCGCGTGGTCACGCTGCCCGAAGAGATCCGCGAGGATCGCGACGACATGGGCAACTTCCTCATCTACGACGACCGCTTCGTCCGCGAGACCGGGGACGAACCGGCGCCGACGCACGCGTTCTGCGTCGCCGAGCCGCGCTGGGAGCACCCTCAGTTCCGCGTCGGCGGGCCGGTGAACTGGCCGAAGACCGGCGAGTGGGAAGAGGGTTTCGACATGACCGAGGCCGACGACAGGTACGCCGAGATCAACCCGTACGCCTTGGACGAGTAGCCGTCCTGGTGATCTCTCCCGGTGGGCCGGTCCGTCCTGACAGGACCGAAACCGGCCCGACTCCGGGCCGCGCTTAGCCCAGTGGCGGCCCCCGGGCACGGTAGGCCGCGCCCGCTCCCCGGGCCTGCCGGGCCCGGGGAGCGCCACTGGAGAAACGAATCGTCACCAAGGCCTCGCGGCGGCCGCCGCGACGATCTATCCCGCCCCGTCTTCCGGTGTTCCGGTCGGTCTTCTGATCGGGGTTGGTTTCGGGGTGCCGTCTATGAACAGAAGACCCCACCACCACCATCACCACAGCTCAGCCCATGAGCGCGCTGTACCGGTCGCGGGTCCGACTGCGTCCCTCCGGACAGGGAGCCCCACACATAGGGGGAGTCGGGTGGACCACCGGCAAGCCCAGATCCGCCGTGACGTGCGCGGACGCGCTGCCCAACCCGTACCGACCTGATCGGCACCCCCATCGGCAAGGGGCCGGTGTGGGCCCCGGTTAGTTAGGTCGCCGGGCCATCCTCGGGCGCTCATACGGCCCCCGTCTGGCCGTCGCACCTAACCCGCCGAGAGCACCTAACCCACCTAACTTTCGGCAGCTCGGGCCGCGAGTGAGGCCCCGTCGCTGCCCCGGTGAGGTTTCTAACCCGCCCCGGGGTCAGGGGTCACTGGGTGGCGGCGGCTCCCACGGACCCACCGTGCCGTCGGCGGCGAGCTGCAGCCGGGGGACGTCGGCGTAGGCAGCCGGCGGCTCGATCGGCTTGACGGAGTGGCCGGAGACGTCGGCCACCACGCGCCGCGCCGCCGGCGGGTCACCGGTCACGTGCGGGTAGGTGACGACCGCCCGCCACTCCCGGCCGCGCTCCATCCACAACCATGCCAGCAGATAGGCCGGCTGCCGCTCCTCCCCGGCCGCCAGCTGGACCAGCGGCGGGCACGAGACGGCTTTCTCCAGGTCCACGGCGCGGAGCGTACCGGCGGGGAGCTACTTGTCGTTGATCGCGTGCTTCAGCTGAGTCAGTGACTCGGGCAGCCGGCCGAGGCTTTCGTCGACGCCCGCCAGTCGATCGTCGATGCGTGCCAGGGACTCGGCGATCGCCACGAGCGCAGCGATGCGGGCGATCTCAGCCGGGTCGCCGATGTCCTCCCGGACAGCACGGGCGAGGTAGTCCTTGGCGGTGCCGATAGGGCGCAGTGTCGGCCTGCCGGGGTTGCGTGGGGGCATCGGGGGTTGCTCCAATCAAAAGCTTTTGTTCCGGGGGGGGATCGCGGACTCCCGGAACCCCCCTGGGACGGGGCAGATGCCAGCGTCCAGGAAGTGTGGTCTGCCTCGGTCAGCGTTCGGCGAGGTCCTGCACAGCCGCGGCGACCGCTCCCAGAGCATGCGCGATGGCCAGTTGCGCGAAGATCTCCGCCTTGCGTTGATCCTCGGCATCGCCTTCGACATTGTGCAGGGCGTTGGAGATGTGGGTTTCCATGCTCAGGAAGTGGTGCTGTGGGTTCTCGGCGGCCTCGCGGCGAGTCCTGGCCATGGTGTCCTCCCGCTGCTCTGCGACGGCTCGGCTCCTCCAGGATCCACGTCCGCGGCCTGTTGGCAACGCGCCCGCCGCCGACCTGCCTAACCTCGCAGGCCCAGCCTGCGCGCATCGCAACAGGGCCCGGGACTCCTAAAGCTCCGGCGAGGGGCAAAGATCATGGCGGCAGGACGGCGGGTCCCTCGGCTGGCGGCAGTGGTCGAAAGCCGGTACCGATCCAGGGGCACGGCGGGTCGGTGACGGGTGCGGTGCACTCGTAGCGGCTGCGGTACTCGGGAGCGTGGTCACACGCGCAGTGAGCCCGGACCCGCCATCCGATTTCCCGGCACTCGGGGCAGCGCAGCCAGTGCTCGATGTAGGCATCGGCGGGCAGGCGGTGGGTGCGCGGGTTGGGAAGGGCGCCCCGGTCGATGGTCGCCATGACCATGTTGCACGGGGTGCAGATGCCGACGCCGATCGCGCCCCGCACCCATCCGTGCTGGTGGCAGTGGTCGTGGACGAGAGGGAAAAGAATGACCTTCCGGGTTCCGCAGACCAGGCAGCGCCCTTTGGGACGCCCCCAGCCGTGGCCCTTGCGGTACTGCACGTAGCCCTCATACACCTTCGGTGCCCTACCCCGAGAGCGCCTCCAGACCCCCATCAGGTGTCGGCGCTACCTTGCCCTTCGCCGGAGCTTTAGGAGTCCCGGGCCAACAGCGGTTGGCGGTACCGCGAGCCCGCACGGCCCGCTAACGCCAACGGCTGCTCGGTTGCCCCCGATGGACTGTGGCCTAGCGGGGATGGCCGCTAGACCTAGCGGGGCTGCTAGCGGGACGCGGGCTCTTGACCAGCGTCCTAGCGTCTAGCGGCCTCCGGGCGGCCGGGCCCGGAACCGGCTTTGGGGCGGTTATCGGCCGAGGCCGGGCCCTTGGCCGCGGCCGGGGTCGTGGTGGGGGCCGTGGCGGTGTGGGTCGTACGGCGCGGCCGCGGGCCGGGCGGCAGGTCGGGTGGCGCGTTGGGCGGTGGCGTGCTGGCGCCGCTGCTGTTGTTCGTGGTCGGCGCGGTCGGGCGGGAGGGTGGCGCGGATGGCCTGTTCGGTGCGCAGTGCGGCGAGGCGTTCGCGGGCGTCGGCGGTGGTGGCGGGACCGCTCAGCCGGGTGGTGGCGTGCACGATGCGGCGGGTGGCGCGGACGGCGGCGCGGGTTTCGGCGGTGAGGCCGGCGGCGCGGTCGGGTGCGGTGTCGACGTCGTCGGCGATCGCCGCGGCGAGGCGTTCGGGCCAGTTGGTGGTCAGGTCGGTGTGTTCGGCGGTGGCGGCGCCGTCCCGCCAGGCCGGGCGGGCGGGGCGTCCGTGGTCGCTGGTGATCGGGGCGGCGGCCTGCCGGGTGAGGTCGGCCAGGCGGGTGCGTGCGGTCTGTTCGGCGGTGGTCGTGGCGGTGAGCTGGTCGCGGGCGGCGGCCTGGTCTCGGGCGAGCTGGGCTCGGCTGGTTCCGTGTGCGCGCAGCGCCAGGCGGCCGAGGTCGGCGAGCGGGGCCAGTTCGGCCAGGCGGGTCCGGGCGGCGTCCTGATCGGCGCGGGCGGCGGCGACCCGGTCGCGGGCGGCGGGCAGTTCGGTCTCGGCGGCGGCCGCGGCGGCGAGCGCGGCGGCCCGCTCGCGCAGCCGGGAGGCGGCGGGACCGTCACCGGCACGGGCCTGCTGCAGCAGCACGACGGCACGGCCCTCGACCTCGACGAAGCGGGCCAGCTCGGCCTCAGCGGAGTCGGCCTGGCGGCGCAGAGCAGCGTCGCCGACGGCGCCGTGCGGGCGGCGGTGCCAGGGCGCCGCGGCGTTTCCGGTGTGGGCGCGGGCGGCGAGCTGGCAGCGCCGGTATCCGGCGTCCAGGGTGGCGGCCTGGCGGCGGTGCTGCTGGTGGTCGTGCCAGGCCTGGATGAGGCGGACCACGGCCAGCAGCGCCAGGACCAGCGCGGCGATCGCCACCGCGACCGCGGCGTCCTCAGCGCGGGCGCGGGAGGCGACGCGGACCACCCGGGCGACCTCGGCCAGGTCCGATCGCGCCGGGGCCCGGTGGTCGGCCCGGTGGTCGCCGCGGCGGCCGGTGCCGCGGTGGTCGCGGGGCGTCTGGGCTGACCACGCCAGGCTGTACCCGGCGGCCGCGAGCTCGGCGGCCAGCTCGTCGTCGTCGACGCGGTCGGCCAGCAGGCTGAGCAGCCCGGCGGTGTCGGATGCGACCGCCGCCCATCCGGCGGGGTCGCCGGGCGGGAGGTCGCGCAGGGCGTGGGCGGCGGCGCCGGCGCGGCGCGCGGCCTGCCGCCACTGCCTGGCATCCCGCCCGGCGGGCTCGCCGGTGGGCTCGCCGGCGGACGGTGCGGCGTCGACGCGCGTACCCGCGCCCGTCCCGCCGGGGCCGGTGGCGAGGTCGTTGGCGTGCTGCCAGGTGGGCAGCGCGCCGGGAGGCGTCGTCTTGGGCGCGGTCGTCCACCGGGCGCGCAGGCGGGGCAGGGATAGGTCGGCGGCGAGTTTCCCGCCGCCATACCAGATCGGCCCCGCCGCCCCGGTGCCGCTGCCGGGGAGCGCGGCGGAGTAGCCGACGACCTGGCTGCGGTCGCCGCCCTTGCCGTAGCGGGGGCGGACCCAGACCCCGGCGTCCAGGGCGGCCTGGACGAACTCGGCCTCGCCCGTCGCGGCGGTGGCGGCGGCGCGGATCTTGCGGGCCAGCGTCGCGGTCTCGGGGACGGCCCGGCCCGCGTCCTGGCCGACGTTGTGACCGGCGTCCTGGCGGACGTCCTGGCCGTGTTTGCGGGGCGTTTGGGTGCGGCGTTGGGTGCGTTCGGCGCGTTCTTTGGCGGCGCGGGTGTAGCCGGGCATCCCGCGTCCGGGGCGGCCCTCGACGACGTGCAGGCCGTAGCGGCGTTCCATGTCGCCGCACAGGCGGGACATGGCGATGCGGTCGCGGCCGGGCGCGGCGATGGTGAGGTCGTCGCGGACGAGGTTGACGGCGAGGTGGATGTGGTCGTTGCCGCCGGCGGAGGGGCCGTGGTGCACGGCGATCCACCGGCACCCGGCCCGGCCGCCCTGTTCGTCGGCCTCGAACCCGAGTCGCTGCATGGCGGTGCGGGCGACGTTGGCCCATTGGGCGTCGTCCAGGTGCTCGCCGGGCGGCAGGGAGATCGCGCAGTGCCAGACCCAGCCGTCGGCCGGGGCGACGCCGGCGAGGCGGCGGTGCGCGTCGACGTGGCGGGCCAGGTCCAGTACCCGCGGCCAGTCCTGCCGCCGGTCCAGGCGGGTGCCGTCGGCGATGTCCAGTGCCGCGGCGGCCGCGATGACCCGCTGGCCGGTGTGCTCGTTGCCCTCGCCCTTGCCGAACAGGTAGCGGACCAGTCCGGCCACGTCCCTGCCCCGTTTCATGATCTTGTTGTTCATCGGCGGTCACCGTGGGGGCGGTCTTCCAGGGGGGTGATCACCGTGTCCAGCCGGGTGAGCATCCGGGTGACGGCGTCCATGGTCGCGGTGACTTCGCCGGCGGCCGGGATGTTCCCGGAGTTGGCGGTGGCGGCGAGCTGGTTGACGTTCACGCCGATCTTGGCCAGCAGGGTCCGCGTGCCCGCCAGCTCGGCCGCCAGCGCCCGCCGCTCGGCCAAGGGGAGCTGCTGCCCGCGTCCGGCGCCGCGGCCGGTGACCGCCGCCAGCATGGTCTCGGCGATCAGGTGCGGCACCGTCAGCCCGGCCGCGTCGGCGGCCGCCTGGACGACGTCGTTCTCCGCGTCGGTGAAACGCACCGAGTGCTTGCGGGCGCGGCCGCCGTTCACCCGGCGCCGCCGAGCGGGCCGGGCGGCAAACGCCTGGCGCTGGGCTCCCTCGATGGCGGGGGGCGCGGCCGGGCCCGGCACGGTCGCGGTGTCGGTCGCCGTCTCGCCGTCGTCGCCCACGTGCGCCACCTTCCCCCCGAGCGGAGCGCCCCGCCCCGTGATCCAGGGGCGGGGATGATCACCCTCCGAAGGTAGGAGGGTGATCCACTCGGGCGGAAGCCCGCCGCGCCGAACAGGCGCCTGTTCCTCATCTTGCTCACGCCTGGCGCTGGCCTTTACTTAGTAAAGGTGGCGGGTTCGTGGGGTGCCCGCGGCCGCGTTGCCGGCGGCCTGGCGGAGGAGGCGAAGGTCGCCGGGGTCCAGGAGGTCCTCGGCGGCCGCGGGCGGCTTCGCCGTCCGTGCGGGGCGTGGGGCGGGAACCGGTGCGGGCTGGCCGATGGCGCGGTGCCGGTCACGGGCGGCGGCCAGGGCCTGGCGGGCGGCGGCGCGGGCCTCGGCGGAGGCGGCCATGCCGGTGGCGCGGTCGTGGGCCAGGCCGTCCTGCAGGGCGCCGTAACGGGCCCCGTCGTCGACGGCGACACGGGCCGAGCGGCGGGCCGCCAGGACCATCCGGCGCAGCCGGGTGGCGGCGACCGCGGCGACGTCACGGGCCGACCGGGTCTGATCGGTGACGGCCTGGACCACGTCGGCGGACGCATGCCAGCGCAGCGCCGACCGCAGCAGCGGACGCAACCGGGACACCGCCCCGGCGTCTGGGAGCCGCTCAGCGGGCCGCTCAGCGCCCCACCGGGCCATGCACCGGGCCATCACGTCGGCCAGCAACCCCTCCTCATCGCCGAATGGCTCCCCCACCGGCCGATCAGGGGGCGGCCGATCACCCTGCCGGGACCCCGATCGGCGGGGGTGGGGGAGAGCCCTCTTAAGGAAAGGACACGTGTGCAGTCCTCCACGGGATCGCAGCGTTTCGCGCGGCGGGGCGGTCAGGGTGCCCACCCGGACCATGTCGACGTCGGCCAGCAGCCGGTGCCCCTCAGCGAGGGGGATCCGCACCCGAACGGCCTCGGCCGCCGACGGGGACGGGGGGCGCCTGGCCTCGGCGCGGGCCACCTTCGACGCCTTGGACGGGCGCGCCCACCGCTTGCGCAGCTCGGCGCGGATCCCGGCGGGCAGGTCGGCGGGCAGCCTGTCCGGCACGCACATCTGGTAGGCCACGCCCCGGCCGGGGCAGGCCGCGTGCACCTGACGCAGCAGCCCGGCCTCCTTCAGCCTCCCCAGGTCGGTGTAGGCGCTG
>NZ_JBQQBP010000039.1:0-32285 GCF_052245875.1 Actinomadura sp. 3N407 | reverse complement strand
CATTCCGCGAACGGGTACCGGACCCCACTTGAGGTCCACATCGAGTACCTGGAGCGACAGCAAGCGGCGTAGATCTACCCGCAGATCACCCATCAGGACGCTGTCCGGAAAACGCGCGGCCCCTCAGTCTGCATGGTCAGGTCGGCGGGGTCGGCGGTGCCGCCGTCGAATAGGAAGTTCATCGGGCGGAACCGGTCGCCCTGCGGTGGCGCCCAGTCCACCACCAGCAGCAGCCCAGGAGTGATCTGGAGGCCGAGTTCTTCTGCGGTTTCCCGTTGCGCGCAGTGGTGCGGTGGTTCGCCTTCTTCGGCGATGCCGCCGGGCAAGGCCCAATAGGGCCGGAAATTCGGCTTGACCAGCAGCACACGGTCGTCCTGATCAGCGATCAGGACGCCGGTCGAGACGTGCACGGCTGGCAGGGTGGCGTACCACTCTGCGGGCGGCACGAACTGCTCGGAAGTCACGCTTCTTACGCTACTCCGGCCAGTAGCCGCCCATGGGGGATCGAGCGGAGCGCTCCAGGAACGTCGCGACCGCTGCTGCTCGTCCGTGCGGGACGAGCATCTTGGTCAGTTGGCGGAGGCGGGCGGCGACTCGGCGGGAACGCACATGTCGGGCCAGGGCGAGGGCTTGCTGGCTGTGGTCCGCGGCAGCGTCCAGGCCACCAGCGCGTGCGTGCACGGTGGCGAGCAGCGCGGTGTGCAGCGCGTTGGTGCGCAGGTTGTTCTCGGGAGCGGCCAGGGGTTGGGGTGCGAAGTCGAGCGCATGGGCGGGCCGGTCCAGGGCGAGGAGTGATCGCATGGCGGTTCCGGCCAGGTGAGCGGGAGTGAAGCAGGCCGTCCATGTCGGCCTGCCGGGTTGATCGGCATGGTCCATCGCGGTGCGGTCGCGGTTGATCGTGGTGCGGAAGGAGCGGTGGTCGCCGGCGATGGCGTGGGCGTTGGCTTGAGTGGTGAGCAGGCGGGCGGTCACAGCGGGGTGGGGGCGGGGTCCGGCCGCTTCGACGGCGGCGCGGGCCAGCCGAACCGCCTCGCCGGGCAGTTCCAGGTAGATGGCCTGGGGTGGCGAGATTGGCCAGGGTGTGGGCGCCGTATCCGCGGTCTCCGGCGGCTTTGGCCAGTCGCAGTGCTTGGATCCAGGCGCGTTGCGCGGCGCCGTGGTCGCCGGTGTCGTAGGCGGTGAACGCGACCATTCCGGTCAGTTCGGCGGCAACCTGAAACAGTTCGCGGCCGACGGCATCGGTGTAGGTGCCGCGCAGAAGCGGTGCGACGTCGCGAATGAGGAATCCGGCTAGGAAGGCGCGGTGCGTGGCCGCCGCCGCGGCGGCGGTCCATCGCAGCGAACTCCTCACCGCAAGCCCGCACTGTGTCAACGTCGTGGCTGCATCAAGAACAACCGGACATGCGTCCGCTGCTCCTCGCGCACCATCGTGAAGCCCTGCGTCTGGTTGTAGCGAGCCACCCGCTCGAAATGGCCATGCCGCCGCACCCAATCCACTCCGAGCCAGGCGGCTCGATCGACCGCCCACCACGCCATCACCGTCCCCGGCCTCACTCCTGGCCCGCCGTGCAGAGCAGGGTCGCTGATCGAACCCGACAAGTAGAGAGCGGGCTCGGTCCGCTCCGCATCGGTCCACCCCCACGCGGGCCCTGCTCCTGCACAAAGATCTGCCCGACCACACCGCGGGCGTCATCCTCCAGAACCCACACATCCCCAGCGGGGTTGTCGCGCTGAGCAACCAGATCATCCAGCGCATCCCGCCAACTCGGCAGCCCTCGCTCCTCCATCCAGGCACACCGCGCCCGCACCATCCGGGCGACTTGACCGCGATCGGCGCTCGTCGCAGGACGCATCTGAGGCACCCGCCCATTGTGCATCAACAGGTTGAGTTGCTCAGGCGAACATGTCCGCCAACCGGGTTCCGGCGAGGTCAAGTTCAGAGGGCTGGCTGCGGTCCCACGAAGCAGCAACCCCAAGAAGCAGCAACGCTTGTGCGCTGGCCCTACGACATGCTGGTCGACGAGCGCTGCGAAGCTCACGCAGCAGAAGGGATGTGCTCGTCATGGAGGCTGCGTCGATCCGCCTCTGGAATCCCACCGACGAAGAACGCCTATCTGAGCGGTGATCGCTCCGGGGCCATTTGCTGTCCGTTGAGCAGGGGACGGCATTCTGAATGCGAACTAGCCGTCATCACCGAACTCATCCACGCCAACACCCGTAGTGGGCCACTCAGCTTGACCGAGCCACTACGCCAGCGCGCCAGTCTTCTCCTGGGGCGCCCACTCCCCCACGCGTCCGTCCGCTGCCCCAGACGTCAACGGTGCGCAGCGTCTCACGTAACACAGTTCATGAGAAATCAGTGTGCGGCCTCGTATTTTTCGATCACGCTGGCGGGGATGCGTCCACGCTCATTCACCTTGATGCCTGCCGACTTGGCCCACTCACGGATCTCAGCACTCCGGTGACGGTTGCTGGCTGCGCGGCCAGCGCTCTTTCGGCCCCCGACGCGAGCCTTACGAGCGTTTTCCTGGTAAGGCGCCATCACCTTCCGCAGCTTTGCGGCGTTCTTCTTGTTTAGGTCAATCTCGTACGCGCGCCCGTCGACGGCGAACGAGACGGTTTCCTCAGCCGCGCCACCGTCCAGGTCGTCAACCAGCAGCACTTGAACCTTCTGCGCCATGGGTAGCTCCCCCCTCCGACCGTTCGCTTCCCTCGTTCGAACAGTACTGGATAATCGTGCTGAGTGATATCAGCATCGGGCCACCGAAGCTCATGGCGCATTGCGCCTGGCTGGGCGCTTGGGTCGGTGCTGTTACCCCGGCCACAGCAAACGGCGTGAGCGGCCATCGGACAGGTCGGGCAATACAGCGACATCACCGGTAATGCCGCGATGGTTCGATACCAGGGTGCACTAGGGCCGAGCATCTCTTCTCTTGCAGCGGCGACGGGCCGATCCGCACAGCCAAGGTCACGCTCAGACCCGGATCCACGAATAAGGATTGATCTTGGTTGGGTTCGGTGGGTGATCGGGTTTCTTGGCTTGTGTGGTGTTGTGGGCAGGGGTGGTACCCCGTCTGTCGCGGCGGGTGGGCGGAGGTTCCACGTTCCTCGGGTTTGTTTCTGCAGGTCGGAACGGTGCTCTGGCGGGCCGGCGACTATTGTTCCGATCGAGTGCCGTAGCCTGCTTCCCAGGCCCAGGCAGCGATGCCGACGCGGTTGCGGGCGTCGATTTTTCTGCCGATGTTGGCGACGTGGGTCTTTACCGTCGCGGTGGAGATGAACAGGTGGGCAGCGATTTCGTCGTTGGTCTTGCCTTGGGCTACAAGGCCGACGATGTCTCGTTCACGGTCGGTGAGCGGCGGGGTGGCCGGGTGGGCCGGCTCGCTGGGGGTGAGTCTGCGGAGCAGGCGCATGGTCACTTGAGGGCTGAGCAGGGTGTCGCCGGCCATCGCTGCCCGGATCGCTTCGACGAGCATGGTTGGGCCTGAGCGTTTGAGTAGGAATCCGCAGGCGCCGCTGCGGAGCGCTTCGGTGACGTATTCGTCGAGGTCATAGGTCGTGACAACGACCACGCGGATGGGATCGTCGACACCTGGCCCGGCGAGTCGGCGGGTGAGTTCCAGCCCGTCGATGCCGGGCATGCGGATATCGGCGAGGACTATGTCGGGGCGCAATTGTGCGGCGAGCTCCAGTGCCCGGCTCCCGTCAGCGGCCTCACCGATGACCCGCATGTCCGGTTGCGCGTCGAGGATGAGCCGGAACCCGTCACGGATCATTCTGTGATCATCGGCGAGTAGGACTCTGGTGGTCGCGCTTGTCATCGCCGCTCCACCGGCAGCGTCGCGGTGAGAGTCCAGCAGTTCGGCGTCCCGGTGCCGGTGTGCAGGGTGCCGCCCAGGGCCTCGATGCGCTCGCGCAGCCCGATGAGACCCAGCCCGCCCTCCCGGCCGGCGCGGGATAGTCGTCGGTGGTGTGATCCCAGGTCGTTCACGACCTGGATCCGCAGGGTGGCCCCTCGGTCGATGTCGACGGTCACGGCGGTGGCGTCCGCGGCGTGGCGGCGGACGTTGGTCAGTGCCTCCACGACGATCCGGTAGGCGGTGGCGCTGATCTCGCGAGGAAGACCGTCGCCTGCGTCGGCGTTCAGGTTGAGCGTGACCGTCACTGCTGGGACCGCTGCGCTGAAGCGTTCGACGAGCGGGCCGATCTCCTCCAGGCCGGGGATCCGGTCACGGCTGGGGGTGTCGTCGTCACGGAGCAGCCCAATAGCCCGATCGGTCGCTGACAGCGCGTGCAATGTGGCCTCTTCGATCCGGCGCAGGGCCGCCACCGCCTGCTCCGGGTCCCGCGTCGTCACCACCAACCCGGCTTGAGCCTGAACGAGGATGCCGCTGAGGTCATGGGCGACGAAGTCATGCAAGTCACTGGCAAGCTCCATACGTTGAGCCTGGCGGGCGGCCAGGACCGATTGCGCGCGTCGAGCATCCAGTGTGCGCAGATACTGGCCTAGGGCGGCAGCGCTGACCGCGGCCAGCGACCAGGTGAGTACCCAGAATGCCTGCACGCCCGGCCCCCACTGAGGAACCAGGCGCAGCGCTACGCCTGCTTCGGCGAGCGTGGCCACTAGAGTGCCGACGAGCGCGGCCCGTCGCGGTGCGCTGCGGACGAGCAACACGATCAGCATGGCGAGCGCGACGGTCTCGACCAGCGACCACGCCAGCACGCGAAGGTGGTCCCCACTGGGATCGGTGATGTTGACTGGGTGGACGACGCGCATCCACACGGTCACGGCCGATGATAAGGCCGCAATGGTCCCTGTGATCCGGGCGAGCGTTCGTTGATCGGCTGATCCGCTGCAGGTCACTATGATCAGGCAGGTCAGCGCTATCACCGATGCCGCCCGCAACGGCATGGCCACGGCCGGTCCAGCCCAGCCGATCAGTGCGATCGCGCCACCCAGCCCGGCCGCGCCCAGCGCTACAGCAGCTCGCGGATCCCGCGGGTCTGCTATCGGCCACCGATTCACGTGCCTATCCTCGCGTAACGCCAACGCTCGATCAGCCACGTCCACACTGCCTGCACCAGGCGCGGCGACGAATGCTGTAGGCCAGTACGGCCACACCGAGCGCGACTCCCCAGATCGTCCACGAAATTGTCACCACCACGATCTCCCAGGTGGGGTGGGCGCCTCCCCCGGTTGCCAGCAAGTCGTAGGCGAACGTCCGCCCGGCCACTGTCAGGATGACCGCCGCCCAGAAGCCAGGCACCACCGCGAGCAGGATTGGTACCCGCCGCCCAGACAGGAATGGTATCCAGCGCGAGAATACCTCTCCCCAACGGTGGACCAAGCCCAGGGTGAGTACCGCTCCTCCGATGCCCAGCAGGGCGAGCATGGCCATCATCAACGCCAGCGTGGTCGGATCCTCGCCTGCCGGATCGGTGAAACCCAGCGGGATTCCGGCCGCTCCCACCAGTCGGTATGCCGGATACGGCAAGGCCGCGATTGCTGAGATATAGGCTGCGCGGCGGCCCCATACGATGAACCAATCGCGGCTGCTCTTCTCATTGCGTCCGCACCGCTGGCATGCGCCCCGGACTCGTCGCTGAAAAGACAGCGCCGCCATCACCCACAGCGCCCCGCCGACCACGCACCACACCTGATTGAGCACCGGCCAGTCGATCTTCCCGGTGTAGAAGACGAACAGGTACGCGAAGTTCTGAAGCAGCCGAAGGTCCGGAATCGCTAAGAGCAGACCCGCACTCACCGACCATGCGAACAGCAGGAAAGTTCTGCTGGGCAACCTTCCCCGGATCGGCCGCGTCATAGCAAAGCTCACAACGACACCAGCGAACCCGGCCACGGCAATCATCGCGCCACCGGCCTGGGCGGTCACCCCGACCAACAACGACCCGCCGTCGGCCTGCGCATTACGATCACCAACCCCGAACGGAAAACCGGCTCCACCGAGCGCCCAGTAAAGCCCAAGCAGCCCATAAAACAATGACCAGGACAAAGCCGCGTAGCACACCCAAACAACCCTGCGGCGGCCCGCCCCGGCAGGCGACGGAGTCAACGGATGCACAGCGGTCTGCGACGAACTCTTCATACTGACAATCGTCTGCACTGCCCGTGTTGAGCACATCACCACAAAGACTGATCTACCGGACCGTCCTCCATCTACCTCAACCTTTGGACGGACACGAGGCGCCACGCTGCACATCAAGGGGTCGGTGGCGCTCATCGCGGGTCTGATCCCCCCTTGTTCCCGGCGGCCCGTTCAGCGGCCCCCGGCCTCGAAGGCGGCCTCTTGGCTATGGCAGCGTCCTCTGCGTCCCGCGCGACCTCGCTGACCCACGCGATGGCCCGCAGGTAGGACCTTCCGGCCTCGCTGGCCCGCTCGGCAGCCGCCTGGCCATAGCGGCCGGCTTCTCAGCCTGGACGAGGACGTGCTGGCCTGGCCGGCGGCCTGCCGACCACAGCGGATCGCCGTGCCCTTCGCACCGCGCCCTCCCAGCGAGCGCCACGACGGCCGACACCCGCTCCGCTGGGTTCGTCCATCTGCTGGTCGGCGTCGGCTAGGGCCCGATAGAGCAAGGCGACCAGGGGCCGCTTGCCCGCGTTCTTGCCGGAAGTGATGGTCAGTTTGCCTGCGTTTGTCGGGGACGGAACACCCTTGGCCGCCGTGGCCCGCTGCCTTTCTGCACCGGCGCCGCCGACCTTAGGTCGCGGCACAACCCCAGCACCGACTCCAGCTCGGGCCGCACCCTGACCCGCGTGGAGATGTTCTCCGAGAAGACCCGCGTGCCCCGCCCCCGTAGCGCAACCACTTGCAATACCCCGCGGAAAGTCGTCTCGCTGCCCCCTGACCGTCCGGGCAGCCGCACGGATGCCACCGTGTCCCAACAACCGGACTGCGATCGGCCCGGGCGAGAACCTTCGGCACACTCCGTCACGGCATCACGCCCTGCGCCTGAGCCTGGAACAGCAGGCCATTAGCGCAGGCGGCCTCGGCCACCGTAGGTCGGGCGAGCCGAAGCCGGGGGTGGGCGGCGCAGACGGTCCAGGTTCAGCGGTCGGCCGCCTGCGGGTCCCGGATGCGAGGTTTGGTCCAGCCGAGTGCCTGCTCGAAACATCCGGCAGACATGCTCCCGGTGGTGGAAGTGGTCCAGGAAGGCCTGCTAACCGTGTCGTACTGCCACCGGATGAGGCCGGTCTGCGTCTCCCTGGCAGCGGGTGCAGGCATCCCGCCGCCGGTAGTAGTAGGCCATCGCGGCACCGGCGAGCAGCGGGCCCCAGAGGGCTAGTGGCACGAACGCCACAGCGCCCAGCAGATCGAGCTCGCCTTTGGCGGCGCTCATGGCGATGAAGACGGTGAGAAGGACGAGCATTGCCGAGACCGTGAGTGCCGCGAAGGTCGGTCCGGCTACCGGGATGGGGCGGCCGTGGAGCGCTGGAACCCATCGCGGCCACACCTCACCCCAGGGACGAATCAGGCCGCGCGTCAGGATCGCACCGCCCTCCGAAGCGAAGCCGAGCAGGACGCCGGTGATCCAGATTCCCCAGCCGGCGTCCTCCGGGAAAGCGATCGGCCAGGGAGTGAACCAGGTCAGGCGGGCGATCCCGTAGGGCAGCGGCATGAGCGCCGCGATGATCGTGAGCTTGCGTCCCCAGCGTGCGGCGGACTCCGGGCTGGTCCAAGCGGCGCCGGGTTGGCCGCATGCGGCGCAGCGGCCCTTGCCCACCCGGTACGACGTCACCGTCAAGGCAGCCCAGATGAGGGCGCCCGCCACGGCGAACAGCGCCCAATGCGCCCCAGTGAACACCACGACGACGGCAGCGAAGATCAGCCCGGCCGCCACCGGCGTCCCCACCATCATCGACGTGCCCTTGACCCCGAGGCCGAACGCCCGTGACAGCAGTGCCGCGATCAAGGCCGGTGGTCCACCGAACGCGACGGCGTAGGCGAGTGCGAGCAGCGGGAAGTGCCCCGGAACGACCAGGCAGAGCCCGGTGAGCCCGGCCGCGAGGAACAGCGGCGGCCGCAGGGCCGTCGATCGCGGCCGGCGACGCAGGCCGAGCGCGACGGCGGCGCCGACGCCACCGACCACCAGCAACCAAGCGGCTCCGAACTCGAAGGCGAGCGGGAGACCGTCGTCGTCGCCTCCGCCGAGGAATAGCGCCGACGGCTGGAGCGTCCACCACAGCCCCAGCCCGGCCGTAGCCATCGACCAGCACGTCGCCAGCAGGGTGGTCCACCGATGTGTGTTCATTACTCTCCCAGGCCCGCTATGAACGCCCTTTATCGTCCAACCGGGCATGGGTGCGGCACATCACCCGCGAAGACCTCTGAGATCACCCGTGAGGGGGAGGCTCGCCATGCGAACGTCGGGCATACACGATCTACATGGCGGGTATTCGCTGACCCGATCGAGCCGACTGGCCTGCCACCTGAGGGCTGCTGACACCTGAACGGACATCAACCTTTGCGGATCCGGCCTGCGGCGCGGCTTGGACCGGCTGGGGTACTCCGACACCGTCGGGCCACGCTGGGAAGGGCCTCGCGTCACCGGCCGCTGAGACCCGCACAGGGTGGATCAGGTCCTCTGACCCGGATCCACGAATAAGGATTGATCTTGGTTGGGTCGGTGGTTGATCGGGTTTCTTGGCTTGTGTGGGCGTTGTGGGCAGGGTGGTACCCGTTTGTCGCGGCGGGTGGGCGGAGGTTCCACGGTCCTCGGGTTTGTTTCTGCAGGTCGAAACTGTGGTCTGGCGCTCAGGCCGAGTCGGGCAGGGCGGCCAGCTGGTCTAGGACTCTGGCCAGGAGCCGGTGGCCGGGCGGCAGGCGCAACTCCAGGCGGCGGGACGTGCCCGCGGGCCTTGACCGCGCAGCGGATACGGGCGTTCACGCTCTCGATGGCGTTGGTGGAGCACACCACCCGGCGGATCATCAGCGGCTACTCCGCCGTTCGCCGAACACGACACCTCGGCGGCGTGATCAACAAATACCGCAACGCCGCATAGCGTCACCATCTACAGCAACACAGAACCCCAGGTCAAGGCCAGAATCCGGATACTGAAGCCCCACAGGCGAGGACGGTTGCGGCCGTTCCAGCGGGTGCGTGGGCTTGGCACCGGTCGGCCATCGGGAGTACCGATCACCCCTGCCAGACGGCCCTGCACATACCAACGCAGCCGACCAGTCCGTCATACCGGCACCCGAGGCGGCAGACGCGAGGGCCGGGCAGGGCCACCGGCGGACCGATATCTCTGGCGCATCGGCACCAAGCGCGGAAAGCACCTACGCCCGGAGTCGCCCCCGACGCTGGACGCCCCAGTGTCAACGCCTCCGTCACCGCCGCCTGGGCCCCCTCGCCCAACGTGTCAGCGCGGGAGTTGCGCATCGCGGACCTGCACGACAACGCGATCGAGTCCTGGCTGCCCCTCCTGGGCCGCCTGCAATCCATGGCACCCCGGACGCTCAGCGCTGGCCCCGGAAGCTTCTCAGGAAGCGCCACAGGGCGGAGCGGGCGGGTTCCGGGCGCGGGTCGGACTCGGCCGACGGGGACTGCTGGACGCGCTCGCCGGTCCGGTCGGCGACCGGCTGCGGGGCGAGCTCGTAGCGGACGGGCAGCGAACGCAGGCCGCGGATCAGGGGTGAGGGGCGCCAGGGGAGCTGGTCGGCCGGCAGCGTCAGCGACAGCCCGCGGAACCGCTCGAACAGCCGGCTGATCGCGATCGTGACGACGGTGGTGGCCAATTCCCGTCCCAGGCAGTCGTGCGGACCCGCGCCCCAGGTCAGGTGCGCCCGTGAGCTGTAGAGGGCGTCGGGGTGCAGGCCGTCGGCGAACACGGGGTCGGCGTGCGCGGCGGCTACCGAGAGCATCACCGGCTCGCCGGCCCTGATCGTGACCTCGCCCAGCCGGGTGTCCACCGACGGGCAGCGGGCGGTCAGGTTGGCCATCGGCGGGTTGAGCATCGCCACCCGGTTGATGGTCTCCCTGATCATGCCGACCGACAGGCTGTCCCGGACCCCGGAACCGGCGGTGAGCACCTCCGCCACCGTGTTGCCGATCAGAACCCCGATGTAGTCGCCGATCACGCCCACGCACATCATCAGTTCGCGGGACAGATCGTCGATGGTGAGGCCGGGGTGCGCGGCCAGCATGTAGGAGGGCAGGTCGTCGCCGGGCCGGGCCATCTTCGCCGCGCCCAGCCTGGCCAGCGCGGCCAGCAGCCGGTCCAGCGCGGCGATGGAGTCGGGGCCGGCGTCCAGCACCCGCCACATGTCCATGAGGACGTCGTCGCCGGTCTCGTCCTCGAACCCCAGCAGCTCGTCCACCACCATCAGCGGCAGCGGCCGGGCGTACTGGGCGGACAGGTCGGCCCAGCCGGTGCCGCCGCCCTCGGTCATCACATCGATCAGCTCGTCGGCGTAACGGTGGACGGTCGCGCGCAGCCGCCGCCCCTGCACGTGAGAGGCGTCCTGGAAGGGTCTGAGCGCCTCGGCATAGGCGGTGCGCAGCGCACGCAGGCGCTCGCCCTCCGCGAAGATGATGTGGTTGACCTCCAGGGCGGGGCGCAGCGGCCAGTCCGCGGGGATCCGTCCCTCGCGCCAGGCCTGCCAGTCGTCCAGCCGTTTGCTCCAGATGCCGTGCTGATTCCGCAGGACCTCCAGCACCTCCGGGTACCCCAGCGCCAGCCAGAAGCGGACGCCGAGCACGTCGATGGGGGCGACGGCCCCGTACTTTGTCCGCAACTGCTCGAACACCAGGGCAGGGCGGGAGTCATAGTCCCTGCTCATCAACGGTTCCGCGGTCACCGTCTCCAGTGACTCGCTCGGATACGCGTTGGCCGTGCGCCGGTCGGTGTTCATGCCTCCCCCTCCGCTCGTCAGGCCGGCCATCGTGGGCACGAGCCGACCTCGCACGCCGACCTCACAACAACCGATCTTGTCGGGATGACCAGCACTGTAGCGAGACTGGAACGTTCATCAAAGGGATTACGGACACACCAAATTGATGATCTTGGATGGCATTAGCCACAAAAGCGGACTAATCCCCATTAATGAGCGAATGGCCTATCTGGGGTGCTCATCGGGGACGCAGTCGGGGAGTCCAAGCAACTCGCCTCGTCGCCGCCCGGCGCCGGTCGGCCGACAGCAGCGTCCCGTCCATGATCACGTAGGCGTGGCCGTCGTCGGACCTCGTGGTCGCGGCCAGCGACCGTCCAAGGTAGCGAGCCAGTTCACGAGAGACGTCGAGCATGGCACTCGCGAATCACGTGGAGCCTTCCGGGCGAACAGGGCCTTGTGGGACGAGGGACCATGACCGCAGACAAGCAGCTCAAGCGCGTCGCCCGCGAGCCGGCCGAGGTACCGCCTCACCCGCGGCATCCTGCGCGAACTCGGCGCCGTCGCCTACCCGGGCCTGGTCCGCGTCCTCACCAAGTCACCCCTCGTCACCCGCGACATCGACCGGCATCCCCACCTACGCCTTCGTCGGCCCGCTTCTGCCCCACTTCGCCACCCAGCCCGAACTCCTCGACCACCTCTTCGGCCGGCTCGTCGACGCCGGCGTCACCGAGGCGTTCCTGGAGCACATCAACCTCAAGCGGTACATCCGCGAGCGCATGGACCAAGTCCTCGCCGACGAGCCCGACGAGGTCCGCGAGGCCTACCTCCAGGCCCGCACCGAAGAACACCGCGAACAGCTCGACGCAATCGTCGCCGACCTGCCGGCCAAGCACGGGCTGCGACTGCGGTTCGACGAGGTCGTCCATCACGACGACAACGACGCCCTGCGGCAGAGGCTCGCGTCCTCGGCGTGACCGCGTTCCCACCCCCTGGGGCGGGGGCGTACGTCAGACGGTGACGTCGGCCCCGGGGTCGGGCACCGCCATGGCCCAGGCCCCCATGGCCTCCAGGACGTCGCGCAGCCCCTCGCCGAGAGGGGTGAGTTCGTATTCGACGCGGGGCGGGATCTCCGCGTAGGTGGTGCGGGTGACGATGCCGTGCCGCTCGAACTGGCGCAGCCGGCTGGTCAGGGTGTGGGGGCTGATGCCGGGCAGTGCGTCGCGCAGTTCGGTGAAGCGGTGGGGGCCGTGCAGCAGTTCGCGCACGATCAGGGTGGCCCACGGGCCGTTGAGCAGGGTGAGGAATCGGGCGACACCGCACTCGGGCAGACAGGGATCAGTCACATTTTTGACCATACCCCATTAGTGCAGTTGATGTAACTGGTGCACCGTGTGCACTAATGACGTCATGACCTACATGATTCACGGCGCCACCGGTGCCCAGGGCGCCCCCGTCGTCGCCGCTCTCGCCACAGCGGGCAAGTCCGTGACCGCTCTGACCCGCAACCCGGACGCCGTCGTGGACGGCGCGCGCGTGGCGGCCGCCGGATACTCCTCCACCGAGGAACTGACCAAGGCGTACCGCGGCGCCGACGGGGTGTTCGTCCACCTGCCGGCGGTCTCCGAAGAAGACCGCCGGATCTACGCGCGCAACATCGTCGCCGCCGTCCGCGAGGCCCGGCCGGCCCGAGTGGTGTTCTCCACCAGCGGTGCCCCCATCGACCCCGACACCGGCGGCGCGGCCGCAATGCTGGTCAGCGGCCTGGCGGACATCGGGGTGTCCCACACGGTGATCACGCCCACGCTGTACCTGGAGAACCTGCTCATGCCCCACGTCATCGACACGGTCCGCGAACGGGGCGTGCTGCCCTACCCGATCCGCGCCGACTTCCCCGTCTCCTGGGCGTCCCACCTGGACATCGCCGACGCCGTCCTCGCCCTGTTGGACCGCCCGGACATCACCGGCGTGGTCTCCGTCGGCCAGTACCCGGCGATCACCGGACCGGACCTGGCCGAGGCGTTCGGCGCCCACTTCGGCAAGAACGTGGCCTTCGAGCAGATCACCCCCGAGCAGTTCCGCACCTCCGTCGCACCCTTGATCGGCGAGGGCCCCGCCGACGACGTGGCCGGGGCCTACGCGGCCATGGGCACGCTCCCGGACCGCTCGATCACACCCGAGAACTCCGCCCAGAAGCTGCTCGGCATCACCCCCCGCACCACCGGGCAGTGGCTGACCGACATCGCCCTCTGACCGCAACCACCGTCGGCTCCGGCCGAGTCAGGCAGGCAGGACTTGGCAGGCCGCCGTTACTCCGTGGGCGGCCTGCCAAGTCCTCGAGAACTGCCGACCGCCCACGCCGAGGCTCGCACACTCGCACGACCGGACCCCCGTGATGGCCCCCGGCGCGGCAAACGAGAAACTCGGCCTGTGTCCGGCCCACCGCCACGCACACTGAGATTCACTATGGACATCTGATGGTGCCGCAAAGCAGTCGGTTCTCGCGGAAGTGCTGTGACCACTTCGCGGAGAGTGGTGAGAACCCTTTAGCACATCTTCGAGGTCTGTATGCCGGCCCGGTGCGGGATGGCGCCGGAGAAGAATGAGACCAAGCACATGACAAAAGACGAGTCCGCTACAGGAAAAGACCTATTGATCGTTCACAATCCGCACGATAATCGCCATTTATCGATATTTATCATCTGTGCCTCTGCGCGTCGGTCGACGCGTGCTGATCGGCTGGTCGTGCGTGCGGGTGAGTGCGGGCGGCCGCCGGAGTCCACGTGGCGGGGTCTCCGGCGGCCGGTGGTGGTCAGGCGCTGGTCAGTTCGTTGGGGGTTTGCGGGAGCTCGGCTTTGGTGTTCACCTTGCCGGACTCGATGTCGATGGCGTACAGCGTTTTGGCACCTGGGTCGGTGACGTAGGCGGTGTGGTCACGGACGTGGAGGGTGGGACGGGGCTGCTGCCATTCCAGCGGCTCGCGCCACTCCCCCATGATCTTGATCTTCTCGGTGACCTCGCCGCGTTCGGGGTCGATGACGTGCAGCGCGCCGTCGGTGCCCAGGACCAGGGCTTCGCCGTGCGGGCCGCGTCCCAGGGACCGGAAGGTGTAGCTGGTTCCCAGGTCGACGAGCTTGAGGTCGCCGGTGCGGGTGTCGATCAGGGAGACCCGCTCCGGGCGTTCGAGTTCGGCGTCGGGGTCGGTCTTGTAGTCGCCAAGCACGATCGGGGACTCCTGGTGGCCGGCCTGGTTGCCGATGCGTCCGTACTGGTCGGGCGCCTTAACCTTGGTGATTTTGCCGTCCTTGTAGAGCAGGGCGCCGTTCTCGCAGCCGATGAGGACGGCCTCGTCCTTGGCGGTGGCCTCACCGTGGACGCCCGGGCAGTCCTCGTTGCGGGCGATCTCCTTGCGGTTCTTGTCGAGGATCTGGATGCCGGGGCGTTCCTCCTCGGTGCCCAGGGTGACCAGCAGCTCGCCGCCGGCCAGTTCGATGGCCACGCCGTGGTGGGGGTGCTGGGTGGTGTGGGTGGACGTCTTCGGAAGGCCGTTGCCGAGTTGGCGGGGGTCGAAGGAGATGGCCTTGCCGGCGCCGTCGGAGAACAGCACGGTCTTGCCCGCGTGGTGGACGACGTGGCCGGGTTCGGGTGCGGTGAACTCGTCCCTGGTGAGCTGTGCGCCGATGGCGTCCAATACGCGGAATCCGGTGGAGGTGGAGACCATGACGTGGCGGTCGTTTCCGGCGGGGTTGACGCGGTTGAAGCCGTCCAGGGGGATGTTCTGCACGACCTTGAGCGTGGTGCTGTCGATGATGGACAAGCCGCCGTCGTAGGTCGTCACCAGCGGGTCCTGGACCTTGGCCGTGGTGGGCGCCGAGGTTGTGTTCTGTGCGGTGGGGCCGGGGTCGTCCTGGCCGCAGGCGGTGAGCATGAGGCCGAGCGCGATCATTGCAGCGGGGAGCGCCGCCTTGGCGCGCGGCCTCGGGTGCGTCGGGTGTTTCATTTCAGCTCTCTGTTCCTGGTTGGATTGCATGGGGTGTCCGGCGGTTCACCGGGTGGCGAGTCCGGTGCTGATGGCGTCGGTGTTGGCGCGCATCATCCGCAGGTAGGTGGGCGCCCCGCCGTCGGCGTCGGTGAGCGATTCCGAGTAGAGCGGGACGATCTTGATGCGCAGCCCGGCCTCCCGAGCCATGACCTGGGCGAGCCGGTCCGGCTGGGAGGAGTCGGCGAAGACCGTCGGCACGCCGGCACGCCGGACGGCGTCGGCCAGCGACTTCAGGTCCGAGCCGCTGGGCGAGGCCAGCGTGGTGCCGCTGGGGATGACGGCCCCGATGACCTCCAAGCCGTAGCGCTGGGCCAGGTAGCCGAAGACGTGGTGGCTGGTGACCAGCTTGCGGCGGGAGGGCGGGATCTTGCCCAGCTCGCCGCGCATCCGGCGGTCGAGCGCCGAGACCTTGGTGCGGTACGCGGCGGCGTTCGCGCGGACCTTTCCGGCGTCGACGCCCTCGACATGCTCGGTCACCCGGGTGGTGATGAGGTCGATGGCCTTGAGCACCCGGACCGGGTCGGTCCAGAAGTGCGGGTCGGGTTGGCGGGCGGTCCGTCCCTCGGCGTAGGTGATCGGGTCGATCCCCTCGCCCACGGCGAGAGTCGGCACTCCCTGGTCACGGGCCGCCTGGACGTTGCGCGCCACCCCTTCCTCCAGGCCCAGACCGTTGTGGACGAGCAGCGCGGCGTTTTCGATGCGGGCGGCCTGTTGGGCGGAGACGCCGAAGGAGTGCGGATCGGCGTTGGGCTTCATCAGCACCGTCACCTCGGCCTGGTCGCCCACGATGGTGCGGGTGATGTCGCCCAGGATGTTGGTGGTGACCACCACGCCGGACCGCCCGGCGCCCGGCGCGGAACATCCCGTCCCCGTCACGGCAAGGAACAGCGCGACCAGAAGTCCGGTGACATATCGCCGGTTAGCGGAGAACGGGGGTGCGGTCACGATCCCGTCTCCACCATGTGCGCGGGCGCGAAGGGGAGCTTGAACGACCGGGCCAGACGCAGGTCGTCGTTGTAGTCGATCTCGTGGACCGCCCTGCCGGCGGGGTCGTTGACGTAGGCGCGGACGGTGTCCACTTCGATCACCGGTCCGGGCCGCGTGCCGTCGGTGTCCGTCAGCGACCCGGTGTCGTTCAGCACCTTCACGTCTGCCTCCTCCTGTCCCGTGGCCGGGTCGTAGGAGCGCAGGACGCCGTCCCGTCCGAGCAGGAGCACCGGGGAGTCCTCGCCCACCGCGTTCACCGCGAGCGCGGGGACGGCGTCGCCGACCCGGCTCCATTTCCTGGCGGCGATGTCGAGCACCCAGGCGCCCTTGTCGCCGGCCATGGCCGCCAGCACGTTCGATCCGGGACGGTGACGGAACTCCAACGCCCGTTCGTTGTCGGGCACCGTGCCGGGGTAGAGGATCTTCTCCGCCCGGAATCTCCCGTCCTGGCCGTTCACCAGCAGGGCCCCGTCCGAGCAGCCGAGGACGGCGCCGCGCCGGGTCATCGCCTGCCCTCGCGGATCGGGACACGACTCGGGCAACTGGGAGATCCGGCGTCCCTTGCGGTCGTGGACGGTGACGCGCCCGGCTCCGTGAGATGCGACCACCAAGTGCTCGGCATACGGCACCGCGAGGTGTCCCGCGATCCTCGCGGTCTCCCGGATGTCCCCCTCATCGAGGGCCTCCCTGTCCAGGACGCGCACCGCGCCGCCCGTGGACAGTGCTGTCACGCCGGGGTCGCCCGCCACACCGGAGGCGCCCGTGATCTGCAGGTCGCCCACCGTGCGGGCGGGGGCGCGGTAGTAATGGACGTGATCACCGTGATCGACCGTCCAGACCCCGGTGTCGACGATGCGCAGGGTGTTGCCTGTGGTCAGGTAGGCGAAGCGCCCGTCGGTCCGCATCGCGGTGAGCCCGGCGGCATCGGCGAGCGGGACGCTCTTGCCGGCGGCGGGGTCCAAGGAGTGGATCCGGCCGCCTCGCGCATCGGCCAGGATCAGACGCCACTGCGCCTCGGCCGTCTCCTCTGCCCCCTCGACATGGCCGTGCCGGGTCTGTCCGGCGACCGCGGAGCCGTCCTCGTCTCCGGACGCGCCACACCCGGTCAGCAAGGTGAGCAGGACTCCCGCGGCGACGGCGGCCACCGATGCGCGCGTCCGCGCGCCGCGTGCGCTGGCACAGATCATGACGTGTACCCGGGTTCCTTTCGTGCGGAGCCGTGTGGAGCCAAGCCGCGCGGGGACGAGCCGCGGGGCGAGCGTGGTGCTCCGTGCGGCCGGCGGCCGCGCAGCTCGGCCGCCAGCGCCGACAGGAAGAACAAGGCCACGGCGGTCGCGGCGATCGTCGCTCCGGCCGCGGTGCCCAGATGCCACGACACCAGCAGTCCGATGACCGTGGAGAGCGCACCGAGCAGCGCCGCCCCCGCCATGACCATGGGAACGCTGCGCGCCCACAGGACCACCGCCGCCGGCGGCGCGATCAGCAGCCCGAACACCAGCAGCGTGCCCACGACGTGGAAGGACGCGGTGATCGCCAAAGCGAGCAGGCACAACAGCAGCGCATGAGCCAGCCGTGGCCGCATCCCCAGGGTGCGCGCCTTGCGCGGGTCGACCGCCAGCGCGACGAAGGAGCGATGCGCCAGCGCCGTGATGACGGCCGCGGCGCACAGCGCCGCCGCCAGCACCACCAGGTCGCCCGGGCGCACCGCCAGTACGTCGCCGAACAGGAAGGCGGTCAGGTCGACCGCGAAACTCTGCGAGTGCGACACCAGGATCACGCCGACGGCGAGCATCCCGACGAACAGCAGCCCGATGCTGGTGTCCTGGGACAACCGGGACGAGCGCGACAACGCCGTGACGCCCAGCGCCATCGCGCCCGCGCTCAGCACGGCACCGAGGAACAAGCTTCCTTCCAGCAGTGACGCCGCCGCCACGCCGGGCAGCATGCCGTGCGACATCGCGTCGCCCAGGAAGGCCATACCGCGCAGCACCACCCAGGTGCCGGCCAGCGCGCAGATGCCCGAGACCAGCAGCCCGCCCCACAGCGCCCGCTCAACAAAAGACACCCCAAAGGGGGCAAAAAGCCACTCCATGCACGGCATCGTATAATGAAAACCGTTATCGTTTGCAAGTGAGGGAGAGCAGTGAGCGAGACCGCGATCACAATGCGCGAGATGCGGGCCGGTTACGGGTCCACGCCGGTGCTGCACGACATCACGGCCCGCATACCTCGATCACGCGTGACCGCCCTGGTGGGCCACAACGGCTCGGGAAAGTCGACCCTGCTGGGCGTGCTCGCCGGCACGCTCGCCCCGTCCGGCGGAACGGTCGAGCGATCCTGCTCCCAGCGCCCCGCGCTGGTGCTCCAGCGCGCCGCGGTTCCGGCCACGCTCCCCATGACCGCATGGAACGCGGTGGCCATGGGCCGCTGGGCACATCGCGGCTGGTGGAGACGCCTCACCAAGCACGACAAGGCCGTGGTCTCCGCGTGCATGGAACGCGTCGGCGTCGCCGAGCTCGCCAAGGCGCAGCTCGGCGAGTTGTCCGGCGGCCAGTATCAGCGCACCCTGATCGCCCAGGGCCTCGCCCAGCAGTCCGATCTCCTGCTGCTCGACGAACCCGCGGCCGGCCTGGACCACGACGCCCAGAACCGGATCCTGGAGATCTTCGACGAGCTCACCGAGACCGGCGTCACCGTCGTCCACGCGACGCACGACGCCGACGCCGCCACCCGCGCCGACCACTGCCTTCTCCTCAAGGAAGGCCGTCTCCTGGCTCAGGACATCTCGGACGTGGTCCTGCGCCAGGAGTCGATGGACGACCTACAGCGACCCACCCGGCCCCGCGCGCACCACCACGGAACCGACCTGTCTCCGCTGTCGTAGACGGCCACTCAGCGAACACGCCGAACCAGACCACGTGCAGCTGCGTCGACCAGCAGGAAGGCGAGCAAGGTGATCCCGAGCAGCGGTACCGCCCAGCCCACCAGCACGACGGCCGGGACCCCGAGGAACAGAACGGTGCGGGGGAGCCGCCGCCAGGTGCCGCGCGCGGGCGGCCGTCCGGCGGGCGCACGGCGGTCGGCGCGGGTGGGGCGGCGCTGCCACCACATCCGGTAGCCCCAGAAGACGATCCACAGCAGGCCCAGCGCTGTAGAGGCGAGCAGGATCTGGTTCGGCAGACCGAACAGCCGTCCCATGTGGAACTGGATGCCCAGCGAGGACAGTTTCGCCAACCACGGGGTGTCGGCCCAGTTCACGCGTGCGGTGACCTGCCCGGTGGAGGCGTCGACGGCGATTTTGTCCCGATGCACCGGCCACCGGTTGTCGACCTGGGCGACGCTCCACACGCTCTCGGCGTCGGCGGGCGCGCTGATCTCGACCGGGCCGGACAGCCCCGCCCCGCGCGCGGTCGCCAGCACCTGATCGGCGCCGGCGGCCGGATCGGCCGTCCCGGAGGCACCAGCACCGCCGCGATGCGCGTGGCCGCCGCCCGGCGCCGGCGCGGCGCCGGGCCGCGCGGTGTCCAGTTCCGGGGCGGTGGCCCGCAGTCCCGACTGGACCACGTCGAAGCGGGCTCCCGCATGGTCGGACCACGTCAGCCCCGTAGCGCTCAGGAACAGCAGGACCACGGCCAGCCACACGCCGGCGACGGCGTGCCTGCCGCGGGTGCGGCGGACGCCTTTGGCCGAGCGGTCCGGCCACAGCGCCCGGCGGGCCGGGCCGCGCCCCCGGTAGTGGCGGCGGCGGCCCAGCCACATCAGCAGTCCGCCGCCCACGATGACCCACAGCCAGCTCGCGGCCGTCTCCGAGTACAGCCGCCCGGCGGTGCCCAGGTGCAGGCTGCCGTGCAGCTCTTCCAGCCAGGTGGCCAGAGGCGTCGCCCCTGACCCGGTGGTCAGCGCGCCCCGGACCTGGCCGGTGTAGGGATCGACGTACACGGTGCGCTGCTTCTCGCCCAGTTCCGGCACTGACAGGACGACCTGCGTCGTCGCCTCCTTGTCGGCAGGCGGGATGACGGTGGCGACCGAGCCCTCCGGATGCGCCGCCGTGGCGGCTCTCACCTGGTCGGCCAGCGGCAATCGCGGGCCGGCCACGCGTTCGGCCCGCAACTCGTTGCCGTAGACGAGGGCGTCGAGTTGCGGAGTGAACGCGTAGGCCAGGCCGGTCAGCGCCGCCAGGACCAGGAGGGGCGCCACGAACACGCCCGCGTAGAAATGCAGCCGCCGTACCAGCGGCCACACATCGGCCCGCGGGACGGCGCTGGTCGCATCCGCCGGAACGGGATCGGTGTGATCCCGTTCGGTATCGCTGACTACAGGATCAGAAGTCGTGGACATGCAGTCTCCAAGGCAAGACACCAAGCCAGGACGGCGCACGCCACGCGGCGCAGGATGCCGCCCCCGACCCGGGAAGAATCTGGGGGATCTCGCGCCCGTTTCCGGTGCGAGTGAAGGTGCCTGACACTCCGCTCGGATTCGGGGACGCCGATGCCCGGAAGGACGGCGTCAGCCGAGAGCGGCCGCCCCCACCGGCGGCCCACGCCTCACCACCGCGTAGCGCAGCATGACGGCGCCCACCGCCGTCCAGGATCGGTGCCTTGCCCGCATCGGGCGTACCGGGCCGTCCGCGGGCACCGGCCGCCGCCGGGCGAACGACCGCAGCGCCCAGTGGGCCACCCGGCGCACCAGCCCGCACAGCCCGGCCTCACCGCACTCCAGCCACCACGAGGTGACCAGCACCGCCACCGCGTGCATGAGCAGCATGCCGAGACCGGACGAGCCGCCGTGGCCGGCGGGCATCGTCATCGCCGCCTGGCCGACCGGGTCCGCGCCGGGGGCGACCATCGCATGCCCTGGAGCCGCCTGCGACAGCAGGACGTGCATCACCACTTGGCCGGCCGCGACCGCGGGCAGGATCGTGGCGATCGTCCTTTCCCGGCGCGTCAACACCAGCGCCGGAACGAACATCGCCAGGAATCCGGCGACGAGCGCGAGCCGATCGACACCTCCACCACCGGTGACGTGACCCCCGGCCGCGAGGGCGGCGCAGACGGCGGCGAAACTCGCCGCCCGAACCCACCGCACCGCCGACCACAGCCCCATCGGGTCCAAGATCCTCCTATGCCCTCTTCACACGAACCGACTGACCCGCATCCCGGACGACCGCATCCCATGGGCGTCCCACCGGGGGTACGTGGAACACTTCGGAAAAGTTCGACCAGTCCCTCCCAGGGACTGGAAGCCTCCTTGGACGGCTTCGCGTGGCGGCTACGTCGCGTCGCCCGGCGCGATCAGCCTGCTTGACCAGCCATCCCAGCGGTCGCCGAGCGTGGTGGTCGTGGTTCGTTCCGCGTCGGGTGTCAGGGCTCCAGCAGGGCGCGGCCGGCGTAGCCGCCGGGTTCGGCGCCGCCGGGGACCGCGAAGATCGCGCTGGATTCGTGGCGCAGGAACCGGGTGAGGCCGTCGGCGCCGTCGAGTTTGCGCTGCACCTGGATGAAGCCGGTGGTGGGGTCGACCTGCCAGGTGATGAACAGCAGTCCGGCGTCGGGAGTGCCGTCGGGGCGGTGGCCGTGATGGTAGGAGAAACCGCGGCGCAGCATGGTCGCGCCGCCGTTGGACGACGGTGCGGCGACCCGGATGTGGGCGTCGCCGGGGATGGCCAGGGCCCCGTCCGGCCCGGCCGCCGACAGGTCCGCCGGTGTGGTCTCGGTGCCGCAAGTAGGCACGAGCGGCGTCACCTACCGGCATGGAGGCCGAACGGACGTGCGAGGACCGGTCACCATGCGACCCTGCGTCGCCGTCTCCCACGAGCCCGGCCGACGGCGCCCGCCCAAACGATGCCTGCGCACAGGACACCGCCGAGGACGAGCATCGCCGTGGTGGTGCCGAGCCCTGTCCACGAGTAGCCCGCACCGGGGGCGAGCAGGGCCGCCCCGTCGCACGCCGCCGGCACGGCCGCCGGCTGGGCTCCGACGGCGGCGGTGAAGTAGAACTTGCTGGTCTGAGTCTCGCCGTCGGTCGCCACCGTCGTGTAAGTGAGGGTGTGGACGCCTTCGGTCAGCGGCGTCACCGTCGCGCACACGACCTCGTCGTCGATCATCTCCGGCTCCCCCATGTGCACGGCGGCCTGGCCGGGGCCCGTGATGCCGATCTGGGGCGTGGTTCCGGGCTTGAGCTTGTCGAGGGTCAGGGAGATGACCGTCACGCCGGGCGCGACCTCGGCGCCGGGCCCGGGCGAGGCGTCCTTGAGCCCGGTATGGGCGTGCGCGGGCACGGCGGCCCAGGCCAGAATGCCGGCGCACACCAGCGGGAGGCTCAGAAATCTGCGCATGCGATCATGTTGTCCAGTGCGTCGCGGGGATGGATGACGAAGGCGACGGCGCCCCCGCCGGTCTTGCGGTCGTTGTTGACCGTCATGGTCGCCCTGCCCGCCGAGTCGCCGGTGAACGCCAGATGGACCTCGTTGGGCGGCGTCTCCGGGCCGTCGGGATCGAACCGGAAGTGCGGACCGCCGTTGTCGTCCGAGCAGGGCTTGGTGTGCAGATGGGAGATGTAGGCGGTACCGGGTTCGAGCCCGGTCACCGACACCGTGACCGTGGTTCCCTCTGCGCTCTGGGCCAGCCAGGCGGTTCCCTTGACGTCGTCGGTGCCGGGCGGACGGGTGTCCAGCAGCTTCAGCGTCCCCTTCTTCAGCTCGGCTCCGGGGACCTTGTCGGCGGGGGTGGCCGATGGGTCCCCCATGTTCATCGACGCCATCTCGTGGGGAGTGGACGAGGCGCCGGCGTCCGGGCCCTGAGCCGCCGCCGAGCCGGATGCGCCCCCGCCGCAACCGGCCACGGCGGCGCCGACCGCCAGCAGGCCGGCGCCGCACAGGATCCGAACCTTGCGGCGGGCGGTAACGAGGGAGTTGGCCGCGGGCCGGGCGCCGGAGAGCGACGGCCGGCCAGGGTGATGAGCGTGCATGATGCTCCTGTCTGCGGTCGAGAAGTCAGTGGCAAGGTACGAGTGGCCATGTCGGCGAGGTGACCTGCGGGCGGGTGCGCGAGGGCGGTAAGACCACCGGCCCCCACATCAGGGCCGCTCGCCCGTCGGCAGCCGTCACCAGAATGGGACGGCGGGTGGATTCAGGTCGCCGTCGCTCCCGGAGGGCCGCGTCTCACCACAGCGTGCGAGAGGAGCAACACGGCAGGCGACCGCCTAGTGCTCGCAGCGCGGACCGGCCGTGGCACCTCCCAGGCGACCGAGGTGACCGCCGGCAGCGACAACGCCGGCACCAGCGTGCCCAGCCCGATGCCCACTGCGGTCACGACCGATTCGCCATGGCGCAACAGCAGCACGCAGCATGAGGCGGCCAGCATGTGCGCAACGAACATCCCGGTCGAGGTGCCGGGGCCACCCGTCGTCGCGGCCGTCTCAGCGGCCGAGCTCATATGCACGTTCCCGGTATGGACACCGTGGTGCGGGTGCCCCGTTCCGGCGCCCGCGGAGACCATTCCGCCCACGACGTGGCCAGGATGGCTCGCATGCCCGGTGCACTCGAACACCACGTGCAGCGCGCCTTGGGCGACGAACGCCCATATGCCGGTGGCCACCGGCCCGAACCGGTCGCCCAGCAACCAGGCGCTACCAGCCGTCCCGGCGAGTGCCGCGACCAGCGCGGCCACCGGCACGGCCATGTCCGACATGCTCAGGTGCGCGGTGGCGGCCAGCAGCACGCACACGGCGGCGAAGACCGCAGCGCGCACCGCCCGGGGCAGCGGCCGGACCACGCCACCACCCGCCGCTCCATGCCGGGACGACGGCACCCGCGGGGAGGGCATCGGTCCGGTACCGCGCTCGGCAAGCACCGGCATGCGACCGCTCCCAGGCCTGCATCGAGGCAGCGGGGACCGCATCCGGTGCGACCACCGTCCTCCGAGGTACATGCCTACCCTGCCCATCGGTGACAGTACGCGGCGTGCTCCCCGGCGGTTCAGCACCGCGCCACCTCAGCGAACGGCCTCGAACTCCAGGTCGGGAGCACGACCTACGCGGCCCGCGCCGCACCGCCCGGTCTACTTTGCGTCTTGGAGCGCGCCCGTATCGGGGTTTCGTGCGGTGATCAGGTGTTGCAGGGTGCGCTGGTGGTTGGTCGCGACGCCGTGGACGCCGTCGAGTTCGAAGAGTTCGGTCAGCGGGGTGACCTGGACGTCCACGAAGTCGGCGGCGGTGATTCGTTCCTGCCAGGCAGTGATGGTCTCCGCTTCGGCCAGCACTAGGGCGCGGCGCGCCTCGTCGTCGTAGGCGTGCGCTCTGGGGTCGGTGTCGGGGTGTTGCATTCCGTCGGCGTGCCAGGGTGCGTCCACGATGGCCAGGCGGCCGCCTGGCCGGAGCAGGCGGCGCCAGTTGCGCAGCGCGGTGTCGACGTCGGGCAGCGTCCAGAGGAGGTAACGGCTGACGAGTACGTCGAAGGGGGCGCCTTGCACTGCGGGCCGGACCGCATCGCCTTGGACGAAGGTGATGTCGAGTCCGCGGCGCCGTGCATTGTCGCGTGCGTAGGCCAGCATGGCGGGTGCGATGTCGATGCCGGTCACCCGGCGGCCGAGGGCGGCGATGGTCAGGGCCGCGTGGCCGGTACCGGTGCCCACGTCGAGCACGGTTCCGGTGTCGTCCGGCAGCGCGTTCCGCCAGACGCGGGTCCAGGCGGCGTTGTAGTCAGGGTGCGCGAGCCGCTGTTCCTGGAATTGCTGGTAGGCGGGGGCGAGCTGGTCCCAGTACCAAGTGATCCGGTCTTGGATCGGTGAGTTCGACGGCATCGGGTTCACTGTCCCTTGAAGTAGGTCGCCAGGCGCTCCAGGCCGTCGAGGACCCGGTCCGCGAGGTGCCGGGCGCCGACCCTGCGCAGCACGCCCGCCGCGATCCGGTGATCTTCCGCGCTGTTGCGCGAGAACGTCGCCTGATGCGGCGCCCGGCCGAGCATGACCATGTCGGCCACCGTCATCGGCAGGTCACCCGACGACTCCTGCAGCACGACGGCGACCTGCTGGGCGAGCAGGCGGTGGGTGAAGGAGTCCAGCGGCCGCCCGTCGAGCAGGACGTGTCCGCTGCGGGGGGTCACGATCCCGGTGAGCATCCGCACCAGCGTGGTCTTGCCGCTGCCGTTGGGGCCGAGCAGCCCGAGGATCCGGCCGGACTCGGCCCGCACGTCGATGTCGCGTACCACGGTCGCCGCGCCGTAGGCGTAACTGAGCCCACATCCTTCGATCATTGATGCCTCACTCGCTTCCGGCGTGCAGGCGGCGGACCAGGATGAGCAGGAACGGCGCACCGACCATCGCGGTGATGATGCCGATCGGCAGCTCCTGCGGACTCAGGACCATGCGGGCGGCCAGGTCGGCCCACAACAGGAAGGTCGCGCCGATCAGCGCGGCGACGGGAATGGCCCGGCGGTGCGTGGCCCCCACGATGCGCCGAGCCAGGTGCGGGATCACCAGCCCGACGAAGCCGATACTGCCCGACGCCGCAACCAGCACCCCCACGGCCAAAGACACCAGGACCAGCAGCACCAGGCGGAACCGCGTCGGCGAGATGCCCAGGGTGTGCGCGGTCTCATCACCGATCGCCAGCGCATCCAGCCGGCGTCCCCACAAAGTGAGCAGGGTGGTCACCAGGACGACAGCGGCCAGGACCACGACCAGCGGCGCCGACCAGTGCGCAAGCGCCAGTGTGCCCAGCAACCAGAACAGCACCGACCGGGATCCCTCGGCCGAGTCCGAGGCGAAATGAGGAAGCCGGTCAAGGCATAGAGCGCGTACCCGACGGTGCAGGGTCCAGCGGCGGCCGGGCCGCCGGCGGGCAGCACCGCGATCACCGTCTCCAGCCGGGGGACCAGCCGGGCTCGCTGCACGCGAGCTGACCGACCATCACCGTGGTGTCCTCATCGAGGTCCAGCAGGCGTCGCACGCTCTGCTTCAGCTCGCCCGGCTGCGGGGTTCCACCTGGTCGGCGAGCTCCGGTGGGCATAGGGCTTCTTCTTCATCAGCGGCGGACGAGGCAGGCGCGCAGCGGGCACAGATACCGGTCAACTCGACGGTGTGCTCCACCGAGGCGAAACCGGACTCGGTCGCGACCCGGTCGGCCCACGCCTCCACCACCTCCGAGTCCACCGGCAAGCTGCGTCCACAGGAACGGCACATCAGGTAGTGGCGGTGGCCCCTGGTCAGGCGCAGGCAGTACAGCCGTTCACCCGTCTCGTCCCGCACCACATCGGCATGCCCACACGCCTCCAGTTCCCGAAGCGTCCGGTAGACGGTGGTCAGACCGACCCGCCTTTCGGAAGCCGACATCAAGGCGTGCAGCTCCTGCGCGGAGACGAAGTCGCGACAGTCCACCAGGACGTGCACGACAGCGGTGCGCTGGCGGGTCATCCACCCGGCGGGCAAGGCACGCACCAGCTCCGACGTCGTCCGGCAGCCCACAGCGGATCACCTCCATACGCGGCACCGGTCACGCCCACTCTAATTGAGAATGATTATCATATCTACACAGGTCCGCCGTCCTTGTGCTCCCGCCAATGCCATGGCAACCCTCGCCACCCGGCGGGAAGACATTCGTGCGGATCGACCATCTCCGTCCTCACCGGCGTATGCGCGAAGGGGGCGAAGCCGCATCCCGCGGATTGATAGCGTGCCAATGACTGATTCAGGGCAGGTCAGCCACCCAATCGACTCTGATCGGACAGGGCGGGCATCATGAAGGCAGGTCCATCCCGCGGTCCCGCGCAGCGGACGTCCCCGGCGGGCGGAGGGACACGCGTCCGCGGGACCCGGCAGGGAGTGATCATCGGTCAGGTCCTGGCCGAGCTCCCGGAGTTCCGCAGCGCTCAGGACATCCACGGTGAGCTGCGACGCCGCGGTGAGCGCATCGGGCTCGCCACGGTCTACCGCCACCTGCAGGCCCTGCGGCAGGACGGCACGGTCGACGCCATCCAGGACCAGAACGGCGAGACCCTCTACCGGCGCTGTGAGAGCAGCGGCCATCACCACCACGTGACCTGCCGCTCCTGCGGCAGCAGCATCGAGGTCGAGGGCGGCGCGGTCGAACGCTGGGCCGAACGCGTCGCCAAAGAGGCCGGCTTCACCGACATCGACCACACCGTGGAGATCTTCGGCACCTGCCCCGCCTGCGCCCGCCGGCGCGGTTGACCCCCGCCGCCGCAGGCCGCCTCTCCGCTCGTTCAGCCGGCGGCATCGAGGTCGAGGAGCTCGGCGAACGGGTCGTCCACCGCGGTCATCGGCTCGTCAGGAGCCAGCAGGCAGGCGTCCAGCAGGGCATGGATCTCGTCGTGGTCGAGCCCGGGGCCGGTGAGGACCAGGTGCTGGACGCGGTCGCCGTGCTCGGGCGTCCAGTCCAGTGAGGCGGCCAGGCGGCGCGCGGGCGGAACGGTCCCCCGTTCCGATTCGGGGAGCGCGGCCAGCCAGGGCCCGGTGTCCTCGATGCTGACGATGCCGGCGACCGCGTCCCAGGCCAGCAGCCGATCCGGGCGGTTGGCCAGCCAGAACCGCCCGCGGCTGCGCACCGACCGGGTGGCGAGGTCGTCCATGGCGTCGAAGAACCGCCCCGGATGCAGCGGCCGGGTGCGATGCCAGACCACGGTGTCGACCGCGGGCGTGCGTGCCGTGCAGGGCAGTTGCGCGCTGGCGGGGTCGACACGCGCGGCCAGCTCGTGGAAGCACACACTCGGTCCGGTGACGACCGGCAGCGAGTCGCCGGGCATGGCGATCGGCGTCATCGGGGCCAGGTGCCCGAGCACCTCGCGGCACAGCTCGATGTCGTCCTCGTCGGCCGGAGGCAGCGGGACCGGCATGGTGTCCGGGACGACCAGCCCGTTGGCGTACTCGATCTGGTGGACCAGCACCTCGGCCAGATAGCGCTCGTCACCGGCGGCTGCCTGCTTGCCGATCTCGGCCAGTCGCTCGCCGCGGCAGACGTCGGTGGGCATCAGCTCGGCGTCCAGCGCGGTCAGCACACCGGTGAGCCGGAGATCAGGGTCGGCCTCGGGGTGGCCGACCGCTTCGGCGACCGGCTGCGGTTCGACGGTGTCCCACAGGTCCACCACCAGCAGTGGGGCCTGACCCGCGTACCGCAGCAGCTGGGGAATCAGGTCGAGGCGGATGGTGCAGGTCACGCAGCCGTGCTCCAGGCGGACGGCGACCTGCTCGCGCACCACGTCGGCGTCCCGCACAGTGCGTACCACCAGCCCGCTGGTGACCTGGCGCAGGTCGTGGTGGATCGCCAGGGCGCCGCGGTGCTCGCGCAACAGCCGGTCGACCACGGCGGCGCGGGCGACGCCGTGCAGTCCGGCCACCAGCACGACGGGAACGGACATCGAGGACCCCTCTCCTGAAATGAAAACGATTATCGCTATCATCTCATGAGTTGAAGAGAGACCCGCGCGATCAAGACGATCGACAAGATCGGCATCGAGGCCGCCGTCGCCCGGATCCGCGCCCGAGGAGAGGAGCTCTGATGGCCAGGAAGAGCAAGATCGCCGCCAACGAGCGGCGCAAGGCCACCGCCGCGCGGTACGCGGCCCGCCGCGCCGAACTCAAGCGGCTCGTCCGCAGTCCGCACACCGATGCGGAGATCCGCGCGGCGGCCGCGGCCGAACTGCGGCGGCAGCCGCGCGACGCCAGCGCGACACGTGTGCGCAACCGCGACGCCGTCGATGGACGCCCGCGCGGGCACCTGCGCAAGTTCGGCCTGTCCCGCATCCGGGTCCGCGACATGGCACACCGCGGCGAACTACCCGGCGTCACCAAGTCGAGCTGGTAAGGATCCCCATGGCCGCCTCAGCGCATCTGGAAAGACGAGCAACGAGGAGATCCCGAATGTCCGCGTCTCCTTCCCGGCACCCCCGCCGCCACCGGAAGGCCAACCCGCTGCAAGGCATGACCTACATCGACGGTGGCCGGGTGCGCGGACCCGGCCACCGGTACGGGGAAATCAGGCCCGATTGGGCGTCAGATCATGACGAGCACGCTCCCGGCGGCGGCGAGGCAGTCCGAACCACACGCGATGCCGAGCGCCCCGGTCAGACCGCCCACGACGATGATCGCGCGCTGGCCGGCGCGGACGAGCGTCCGGGTCGCGGTGATCATCCCAACCACCGACCCCAGGCAGAACGGCAGGAACACCAAGCCCGTGGACAGTGCGTCGTAGCCGAGCACCCGCTGCATGTGGAGAAGAAACTCGCGAGCTGGCCCGCCGTGATGGGGAACCTGAAGACGTTGGCGCCGAGCACCGCGCGATGCGCGAACAGGTCCAGCCGGACGAGCGGGTCGGCGACCCGCCGTTCTGCCAGGACGAACGCCCCCAGCAGCCCGACCCCGGCAGCGGGCGGACCGAGGGTGAGCGGCGCCGTCCAGCCCTCGGAGTCGGCGACCGAGACGCCCCAGGACCAGCAGGCTCATGCCCGCCGTGGCCAGAACGGCGCCGAGAACGTCCGGTCGGACGTCCCGGCGCGCCCGGCCGCCCGTCTATCCGATCGCGGCCGAGGACGAACGCGACGGCGCACCCGAGCTGCGCGACTCCATCGGCGGCCGCCTCGCCGAACTCCGTGACGATCCGGCCCGGCGCGGCGCGGCCGCGCTCGCGGCGACGCTGACCAGCGGCTGGGAGTGCAACCAGATCTTCGACTACACGGTCGACCGGACGCTTGACGGCGTCCAGGCGAGGCTCACCGCCCTCCTGGCCGAGCCCCGTGAAGCCGGTCGCGAGCGGGGGCGATAGGCCCCGCCAGACCGACGAACGCTCCGGACCTCCGGACGGCCTTGCGTCCAGCACTCGACGACCCTCCGTCCCGGACGCGACGCCGCGATCATGCGCGATATGGCATGGTAATGATTATCGTTTCTATTCCTGGAGGGGCTCGCCGTGACCGACGACCTGAACTCCGCGCTCCGCGAATACCTGATCACCAACCGGGCGTTCGTCGCCTCCGCGGTCGACGAAGCCGTGACCTCCCTGAACCTCCCCGCGGGCGCGCGGGTCCTGGACGCCGGAACCGGGGCGGGCGGCGCGCTCCCCGCCCTGGCACGGGCCGTGGGCGAGACCGGCCGGGTCCTGGGGATCGACCTCAACGCGGCCGTGACCGGGCTGGCCCGCGCCCACGCCTTCGAAGCCGGCTGCGGGACGAACGTGACGGTACGTGCCGGCGACCTGTTCGATGTCCTGGAGGAGGAGCCCGCCTTCGACACCATCTGGACCAGCGACGTGATCTGGCCCGGCAACTTCGACGACCCGGCGGCCGCCGTCGCGCGCATGAGCCGGGCGGAACCGTCGCGCTGTTCTACAGCAACTACTACCAGGCGACCTTCCTGCCGGGACACTCCCGCCTGGAGCGGCTGCTGCTCGCCGCCTCCGAACTGCGGTGGGGACTGCCGTCCGAGGGGCAGGACCACTACGAACGGCACCTGGCCTGGCTTCTCGCCGCGGGCCTGGAGGAGGTGTCCCTGCGCATCATCCCGCGAGTCGGCTTCCCCATCGACGCCGACCCGACCGTACGCCCCTACCTGGAGCGCGCGGTGTGGCCGGAGCTGCTGGAGTCGGCCGACAAGTGCGGGCCGGAGGCGGGCCTGTCGGCGACCGACGTCGAGCGAGTGCGGGCGCTGCTCACCCCGGGCGACCCCGGCTACGCGGCTGACCGTCCGGGGTACTACATCGTCCATCCCACCCTCCTGGCGACCGGACGCCGCTCCGCCCGACCCTCCGATGACGACTGACAGTGATGATGTAGGTGAGCACCTCCCGCCGGGGTCTGACCCAACGACTGACTGACCTTGGGTCCTCAACGGGATCTGTCGGCCTCGGCCGGGAGGTGCTCGTGTGCACTCATCGGACGTGGCGGGGTGACCTTATAGGAGCCTGGCCAGAGGCCCCATCACTGTCTTGTCCGTCCGCCCGACTGGTGCGTGCCGCCCTGACCCCGGCCTTGAGCGACAGGACGACGATGCCCTCCATTACACAGCAAGACGCTCAGTGAGGTCGCCGGTGGAGTCGACACCCACCAGGACACCCACACCGCCGCGGTGATCGACCCGGTGGGGCCGGTGCTGGGCACCGAGCAGTTCCCTGCCACGGCGGCCGGATACGCCGCCCTGCTGTCCTGGATGCGTTCCTTCGGGCACCTGGGGCGGGTCGGGGTCGAGGGCACCGGCGTCTACGGTGCCGGGCTGGCCCGGCTGCTGCACGATGAAGGCGTCGAGGTGATCGAGGTCGACCGTCCCGACCGCAAGGCCCGCCGGTTCCAGGGCAAGTCCGACCCGATCGACGCGATCGCCGCCGCCAAGATCGCGCTGCGTTCCCCGGCACGCCGCCACCGGCAACTGTCGGCCGAGATCGCCGATCTGGACGAGCTGCTGGAGCCCCTGGTGGCGGCCATCAACCCGCGCCTGGTGGCCGCCAACGGCGCCGGCACCGACGTCGCCGGGCAACTGCTGGTCACCGCCGGCCACAACCATGACCGGCTCGCCTCCGAGGCCGCGTTCGCCATGCTCTGCGGCGCCGCCCCGATCCCCGCCTCCTCCGGCAAGACCAACCGGCACCGCCTCAACCGGGGAGGCGACCGGCACGCCAACGCCGCCCTCTACCGGGTTGTGCCGTGCCGCCTGCGCTGGGACCCCCGCACCCGCGCCTACATGGAGCGGCGCACCAAGGACGGCCTGTCCAAAAGGAGATCATCCGCTGTCTCAAACGCTACCTCGCCCGCGAGCTCTACCAGATCATCACCTCAAACGACCTTGAGCTCGCCGCTTGACATCCATAGGAGCATCCCGATGCCGCGCGTCAGATCATCCCTGGTCAGGAAGAACCGCAGCGCGCCGTTCTTACGCCCCGGACCTGTCGGTGACGCGTGCGCGGCGCCCTTGGTCGCTCTGCATCACACCGGCCCCGGTGCGCGCCGTTGGCGTGCAAATGGAGGCCACCTCTCCCGAGGCCTGGGCCGGAGGCGGGCGAGTCGTCGCGATGCGGATCACGGCGAGGCCACTGGGCGCCAGGCGCGGGGGCCGATGGCGTTGAACTTACGAAGCGACGGTGTCAAGGCGCCCGGTGCGGCTGTTGACCAATCGTCCCCAGCGCTCGCTGCGCCCGAACTGGCCGTCCGGGAGTTGCTCACCGGCCGGGTCCCACCAGGCGTCCATTTCGCCGCGGGCGTGCTGGACGCGGCCGAGACCCTGGCGCTGCTGTCCGGTGATCCGCTGGTCACCGGCGTCGAGTTGACCTGATCCACCACCGAGCAGAAAGGCGTGAGCGATGACCGATGAGGCTGCCAGGGCGGACGAGGGCCTGGGATATGCCGTCAATGCCCCCTACTACGACCTGATCCTGCCGGAGGAGCACTGGGCCGGCCTCGCCACCGCGGTGGG
>NZ_JBQQBP010000038.1:0-33268 GCF_052245875.1 Actinomadura sp. 3N407 | reverse complement strand
CCCACCGCGGTGGCGAGGCCGGCCCAGTGCTCCTCCGGCAGGATCAGGTCGTAGTAGGGGGCATTGACGGCATATCCCAGGCCCTCGTCCGCCCTGGCAGCCTCATCGGTCATCGCTCACGCCTTTCCGTTCGGTCGTGGATCAGGTCAACTCGACGCCGGTGACCAGCGGATCACCGGACAGCAGCGCCAGGGTCTCGGCCGCGTCCAGCACGCCCGCGGCGAAATGGACGCCCGGCGGGACCCGGCCGGTGAGCAACTCCCGCACGGTCAGCGCCGCCACGACCCCGCTCAGTGCGTAGGAGTCGGGAGTATGGAGAACAAGGCGGCGCGGACGTCCCGGTGCGGAATCACGGTGCACGGCCTGGAACAGCATCGTGTAGTACGGCCCGGTGGCGGCCAGGTCGGCTTCGGCCGCGGCCACAACCGCCGGGACGTGCCGTTCGGGCGGAGCGTCCCCGCCCCCGTTCGCGTCGTCGTCCGCCCATGCCGCCGCGAGTGCCTGGGGAATCGCTTCGGTGACGTAGACGGTGTAGTTGCGCAGCTCTTCCACGCCCAGTTCGGCGGCGAGCCGCGCCGCCTCGACCGACAGGAACGGCCAGGCGTGCACCTGTCCCCGGAACCCGGGCAGTGTGACCGACCGCAGCGGGCGCAGCGCGTTCGGCAGGACCGCACCGGCCCGCCATACGGCCAGCGCGGTTCCGAACCGGGGACCGCGCGTCAGGAGCGCGTCCACCGCCGACAACGGGCCGATCGCGGCCGCACCGCCGACGTAGAGGTCCAGCCGGGACAGCGGCCCGTCCGCCGCCAGCAGCCGGGGGAGCAGGCCGGACAGCCCCGGCATCAGGCCCGCCGAGAAGACCGCGGCCCTCTGGTCGGCGAAACCTTCGCCGAGCGTGTCGGCGGCGGCCACGTCACCCGCCGCGTCGACATAGTGCGCCCCGCCCGCCAGCGCCGCCCGGGCCACCTTGTCGAGCACCTGGTACGACGGGCCCGCGCAGTTGACCACCACGTCGCAGCCAGTGCAGAAGGCGCGCAGAGCGTCGGCGTCGTTGAGATCCACGCGCACCGGTTCGGTGTGGGTGCGGGGCACTTGGGCGCCGACCTCGGCGGCCCGGCCCAGATCGCGCCCGCCGATGCGCAGGTCGCCCATGTCCCAGGCGGCCAGCCGGTCGACGGCGACCCGGCCGACCGTTCCCGAGCCGCCCAGCACGCCGATCGTCGTCATCGGCCCTCGTCCAGATCGCGGACGACGGCCGCCAGACCGGCCACGGTCGGGGCGTCCAGGAACCGCCGGACCTGGACGGCCGCGCCCTCGTCCTTGGCCAGCCGTGCCAGGGCCCGCACGGCCAGCAGCGAGTCGCCGCCGAGTTCGAAGAACGGCGTCGCGCGGTCGAGGACCGGGGCGTCCAGGATCTCCTCCCACAGCAGCGCGATCCGCTGCTCCAGCTCGTCCCTGGGCGGGCCGGCCTCTTCGCCCGCGCCGGCCACGGCGGGACCGCCCAGTGAGAGGCCGCCGTCGCGTTCCGGCTCCAGAGCGGCGGGCAACTCGACCACCCGTTCCCAGCCGGGCCCGTCGGCCAGGTCCCCGATCAGCTCCACGAGCTCCGCGAAGGCCGCGTCGACCTCCTGCGGTTCGAACAGCTCGGCCACCAGCGAGAACGCGACGGCCATCGCGCCGTCCATCTCCCAGAACCGCGCCTCCAGCGCCACCTGGGGGGTGCGGAGCTGGTGGTAGTAGTCAGCGAAGTCCAGCCGGCCGAGCGGCCCGGCCGACGTGGCCTGGCTCTCGCCGATGGCCGCGTCCATCCCGAGGGTGCTCTGGAACACCACGGGCGCGACGGGCCGGGTCGTCCCGCGCCTGCGGGCCAGCTCCCGCGACACCTCCACACCCGAGATCAGATTGTGCGCCGCGTGCTCGGTGAACGTGCGCTGCTGGCCGGCCGCCAGCTCGGCGAAGGTGCGGCCGGTGCCGGGTTCGGCGGGGACGAGCATTGTGGACGCGAACGCGCCGATGGTCCGGTGGATGTCGGGATGCAACGGCAGCCGGTTGAGCTGCAGAGTGTTGAGCAGCATCCTGCGGTGCCCGGCCCAGCGGGCGAGCACGACCGAGAATGCGGTGAGCATTGCGGCCGACACGGTGACGTCGTGCGCGGCGCACCGTTCCCGCAGCGCCGCCCATCTCGCGGCTTCCAGCCGCGCCTCCCGGGTGTCCATCAGGGTCGGCGCCACGTCCCGGGGATCGGCGCGCAGCGGCAGCGCGGGCGGGAGGGGCGCGCCGTCGAGCCGGTCCCACCACCAGTCGCGGTCGGCCGCCCACGCCTCGGTCCGGCGCAGCCGCCCGATCGAGGTGACGTAGTCGCCGAAGTCGACCTCCAGAGGTGCCAGGACGGCGTTCCAGTCGGCCGCCAGCGCCAGCAGCTCCCGATTGAGCACCGTGGCCGACCAGCCGTCCATCGCGATCAGGCTCATCGCGGTGTGCAGCCGCCCGTGCCCGCCCGGCAGGAGGCTCAGCCGCGCATCGAGCCCGGGACCGGTCAGCGGGTTCGGCCCGGTCCCGGCCATCTCCCGCCGTACGGTCGCCAGCGTTTCGCGGATCTCGTTCTCGCCTGCCTCGCGCAGGTCGTAGACGCGGGGTTGCGGGATCGCTCCGGGTGCATCCGGCGGCAGGACGTACTGCATGCCGTCGGGAGTGATGCGGGCCCGCAGAGTCGGCTGGTGCCGGGCCAGCCGTTGCAGCGCGTCGGCCAGTGTCTCCTCGGCCTCCTCGGCGTCCATGTCCATCAGGCCGACATCGCCGTAGAAGTGCGCCGAGTCGTACGAGAGTTCCCAGCCGTCGTGCTGGCCCACGAAGTAGCCCTGTTGGAGCGGCATCAAGGGGAAGGGGGCGGCGGGGTCGGCGCGGTGCTCGATCTCCACGGGAAGGGCCCGCGTGGTCGCTCCACCCTGGCCGCGCCGTGCCACGATATCGGCGAGCTCCGACAAGGTGATCTCCACGGTGACGTCGGACAGCGCGAGCTCGACCGACAGTCGCTTGCGGATCAGCGCCGACATGCGCACGGTCAGCACCGAGTCGCCGCCGAGCCGCAGGAAGCTGGCGTCGCCGTCGATCGTGCCGGGGTCCAGGTCGAGCAACTCGGCCCAGATCCGGGCCAGGTCCGGGACGAACTCCGCAGGGGGCCGTGCCTTGGCCGGGGGCAGCGCTTCGCCGGGGCCAGCGGCGGACGGAACGGTCATCAGATCTCCTTACGGCTCCCGCGCGGCAACGAACAGGTGCTGCGAGAACGCCGCCAGCGGATGGTCGGGATGGGGCAGGTCGAGAAGCGGGGCCAGCCCGGCAGTGCCGAGGGCGGCCAGCCATTCCCGCCGGGTCAGGTAGGTGCGGCCGGTCCCGGCCCGCCCGTCACGGCGCTCGGGACGGGAACCGCCGGGACGGGCCGACAGCAGGAACGGCATCGAGGTCAGCGACTGGTGGTGCTCGTGGCACGTCTCGACGAGCAGCAGCGCCCCGCCAGGTGCCAGCAACTCCCGGACATGCCCGAGCAGTGTCCCGACGTGCGAGGCGTTGTGCGCCGCGTTCACGGCGACCACCAGGTCGAACGGGTCCGGTCCGCACTGCGCGGCGAGGTCCTGGTCGAAGTCCACGACCCGGGGACGCAGGAAGGGGTGTCCGGTGAACCGGGTGCGCGCCGCGTCCAGGAAGAACGGCGACAGGTCGGTGAACAGGTAGTCGGTGACGTGGCCGTCCAGGACGGGCAGCAGGTCGGCGGTCAGCGCCCCGGTGCCGGCGCCCAGCTCCAGCACCCGGCCCTTGACCTCCAGCACGCGCACGGCCTCGACGGCGGCGGCGTTGAGGTAGGCGTTGACGAGGTTGTCGCGGTACGCGGCGGCCGCGGTGCCGAACTCCCCTCCTGGGAACAGCAGCGACTGCGCGCTCACCTTGTCCCGCAGCAGGCCGGGCAGCAGGCGCAGCGAATCGAGCAGGTACCGGGTCAGCGCCTCCGGATAGCCGAGTCCGTCCCGCGCCCGGTCCAGGGTCTCCCGGACCTCGGCCAGTTCCGACCGCCGGAAGCGGCGCAGCCCCCGGTACCGGGCGCCGGGCTCCCGCTTCACCAGTGATTCGTCCGCCAGCGCGGCCAGCCAATGCCCCGGTATCCATCGATGCCGGGACGCGGCCTCCAGTACGTCGGCGACCTGGCCCGCGGTCCGCGGCGCGTCCGGTGGCAGCGCCGTGCCGAGGAACGCAGCGATGCCCTTCAGCACCGCCAGGTCCAGATCGCGGACGTATCGAGGGACGTCATCGAGCGGGGCCTCCCCCAGAGCGGCCAGCCCCGCCCGATGAGCACGTGCGCGCATCGTCACAGCCGGGCGGCCGGTGGACGAGCCGGGCCCTGGGCGAGTCGCGCCGTCAGCTCGGGTGTGTCGAGGGCGTCCGGCTCGGCGAGCATCATCATCACGTCGAAGAAGGTGCTGTTGACCTCGGCGTCGACCATGGCCAGCTCCAAGAGCCGCTGCATGCGCTCCCCACTGCGCCGCGACTCCTCGTCCGCCGGCGCTTCGCCCAGGTAGGCCTGGTCAGCCCCGACCGCGACGTGCCAGGCCCGATCGTTGCCCGCGGCCAGCTCCTTCTGCAGCGTGGCGCAGTCATCGACGCCCTCATGGAGCAGATCGCGGAGCCGGTGGGCGCTCATCGCAGCGACCGACATGCCTTGCGCATAGACCGGATTGAGGGCGCAAGTGGCGTCGCCGATCACCAGCAGGCCACGCGGCCACGCGGACAGGGACTCAAAGTAACGGCGCTCGTTGGCCATGTGGCGGAACCCGTGGATTGGCCCCAGCGGCTCGGCGTCCCGGATGGTCTCGTACAGCACCGGATGCCGCAGGCTCGCGGCGAACGCCAGGAAGCCCTCCTCATCGGTCGGCGGGTGGTCATCGAGGTAGCCGTACAGCGACACCAGCCAGCGGCCGCCCTCGACCGGCACCAGCGCACCTCCGCGAAGCGGCTGCGAGGGCCCCGGCTGAATCGAGATCACCCGCCACGCGTCGTCGAAGTCCGCGGGCATCGCGTAATAGCGGCTGCCGTATCCTGCGCGCGAGTCGACAAGCGTGGTCTCCGCGTCGTCATGACCGAGCGAGGCCAGCCACTCCTGTGTCTTCGAGCGGCGCCCGGACGCGTCCACCACCAGGTCTGCGGCGATCTCCTCGGTGGTCCCGCCGCCACGCGGCACAACGGTGACCCCGGTGATCCCTCCACCGTCCGCGCGCAGGCCGGTAACCTCCAGCCGGTCACGGATCCGGACGCCCGGCAGGCTTTCCGCACGGCGACGGACGACCCACTCCACGAGCTCCCGGCTCGCCGACGGCACCGTGCGCGACGGCGCGAAGCGGTGACACCAGCCCGCCGGGCTGAGCCACAAGTGGTCGTAAGGGGTGCGCAGCGGTACCGCGCCGGCCGCGTACAACTCGTCGGTGAATCCCGGTAGCAGCTCGTCCAGCGCCCGCTGCCCGCCGCCCATCAGCGAGTGAAGATGGCGGCTCTGCGGCACTCCCGGACGGAAGCCGGGATCATCGGCCGGCGCGTCCCGCTCGACGACGGTCACCCGCCCGGCATGCCCGGCCAGAGCGATCGCCGCGGTCAATCCCGCGATACCGCCGCCAATGACCGCGACGTGATACCAGCGCTCCATGGAACTCCTCGTCTAGGGGTTGGGTGGGCTCGTCCGGCGGCTCGGTCGGGCAACCGGCGCAGAGGCCATAGCCAACTGCCTGTCAGCGCGTGCACGGCCACCGCGCGACCGGCCTCATCACAGGCCCGCTCCATGTGCCGGACGGCGCGCGATCCGATTAAAATGATAATCGTTCTCGCCAACTTGCACACCCCCCCCGGGCGTTCACTCCCGGAAGCTGTGCGGGTTCTGCCGCTCTGGCGCCGCTAAGGGCGCAAACGCCCGCCGCGGTAGGCCTGGACGAGACGGCGTGGCACCAGCACCTCCTGTCCGTCGACGGTGAGCGGCACAAGATCGGGTCGCGTCGCCTTCCACTGCGCGCGGCGCTTGCGCGTATTGCTCCGGGACTTCTTGCGCTTGGGGACGGCCATGAGGGTCCTTACCAGCTCGACTTGGTGATGCCCGGGAGTTCGCCGCGATGGGCGAGTTCGCGGAAGCGGACCCGGGAGAGCCCGAACTTGCGCAGGTGCCCGCGCGGGCGCCCGTCGACGGCGTCCCGGTTGCGGACGCGGGTGGCGCTGGCGTCGCGGGGCTGGCGCCGCAGTTCGCGGATGGCCGCCGCGCGGATCTCCTCGGTGGTGTGCGGGCTGCGGATGAGGCGCTTGAGTTCGGCGCGGCGGGTCGCGTGCCGTGCGGCCGTGGCCTTGCGCCGTTCGTTGGCGGCGATCTTGCTCTTCTTGGCCATCAGATCCTCTCTCCCCGGGCGCGGATGCGGGCAAGGGCCGCCTCGACGCCGATCCTGTCGATCGTCTTGATCGCGCGAGTGGACAGCCTCAGCCGCACGTAGCGTCCCTCACCGGGCAGCCAGTACCGCTTGCGCTGGATGTTGGTGTCGAACCGGCGCGTGGTGCGCCGGTTCGAGTGCGACACCTTCCTGCCGAAGCTCGGCCGGGCTCCGGTCAGTCGGCAATGTGCCGCCATCACCGCTCCTCTCGGTACAGCACGTGCCTGCGGACGACCGGGTCGTACTTGCGCAGGGTGAGCCGGTCCGGATCGTTCCTGCGGTTCTTCCGGGTCACATAGGTGTGGCCTGTCCCGGCGGTGGAACGGAGCTTGATCAACGGCCGGAGTTCGTTGCGGGCCATCGGACCTCCTCTCGGTCCATCACATGATAGCGATAATCGTTTTCATTTTCAGTCGGCGAACGACTGTCCGAGATCGGCAAGCCCGGTGCCGCCGGCGACGAGCGCTACCTGGCCGACGTCCTGGCGCACCAGATCGAGTACGCCACCGCTGGTCATCGCCGACACCATGCCGGCCCCCTACCCCGGCCGACGACGCCGACCTTCAGCTCTGCGGGGAAGTACTCGGGCACCTTGTCCCGATGACCCCGATCACCATGCCCGGCCGGGCGCTGCCACCCCTGACCGGCCCGGCCCTGTGCGTCCACGAACTGGCCGCTCGCGTCGGCCCCGCCACCGCCCAACTGCCCTGGCGCCTGCACACCCCCGCGGTCGATACTGTGGTCTGGCGCCGTACCGGCCCCTGCACCCGGCCCGGTTCTTCGACGCCATGGACGCCCTCGCGACCCGGTCGGTACGCAGCCGCGGCCGCTTCCGGCTGGCCAACCGCCCCGAACGGCTCCTGACATGGGACGCCATCGCCGGCATCGTCACCATCGAGGACGTCGGCCTCTGGCTGGCCGCACTCCCCGAATCCGTCTGGGAGACCGTCCCGCCCATCCGCCGACTAGTCGCCTCCCTGGACTGGAACCCCGACCACGGCGACCGTGTCCAGCACCCCGTCCTCACCGGACCTGGCCTCGACCACGACCAGACCCACGCCCTCCTGGACGCCTGCCTCCTGGCCCCCGACGAACCGGCCGATACTCTGGCCGACCCCTTCGCCGACCTCCTCGACCTGAACCCCGCCGGTTAGTGGGTCCTGCGGCGTTTCCGCTCCGGGCATGCGGTGGCGAGGAGATGAGGTTGGCCAGGACGCGTTCGAGCAGTGCGGGGTCGGCTTGGGTGTCGGGCAGGTCGTGGGGGATGTCGACGGTGACATCGTGCCGTGCCCGGGGGCCGAGGTCGTCCAGGGTGAAGGGAATGATCTCGTACATGGCAAGGGGCTGCATCATCATGCCGAGCGCGCCGGTTTGCAGGCGGCGGCTCATGTCCAGAGGTTGGCGACGAGCCGGTCGAGCCGGTCCAGGGACAGGTGGGCGGTGTCGGCGCGTTCGGCGCGTTCGTCGGCCGTCCAGGCGATGTTGGTGTTGCGAAGGCTGTCCACCGCTGCCTTTGTCGAGGCCAGCGGGGTGCGCAGGTCGTGGCTGGCGGCGTTGAGCAGGGACCAGGCCAGGGCGTGCTCGAGGTTGCGGGTCGCGGCGCTGGCCAGGTGTGCCAGGAGACGGCGGATCTCGGCGAGGGTGAGGGGGGCCAGGCCGCGGGTGCTTTGGGGGCGTGGGCGGCGGTGACGGCGAGGTAGGCGTGGGCGAGCATGGCCAGGGTGATGTGGCGGTGCCAGCCGTCGTAGCGTCTGACCTGGTACTGGTCCAGGCCTACCTCGTTCTTGGCGGCCTGGAAGCACTCCTCGATCGCCCAGCGTGCTCCGGCGACGCGCGCCAGTTCCTGCAAGGTGGTGCCGGCTGGGCCGAAGCACAAGTAGAAGGCCAGTTCCAACTCGCCCTTCTCGTCCGGGGTCAGGCTGCGGCGCACTAGCAGCCATCGCTGCAGCGCATCGGGGCCGCCGAGGTCATCGCCCGGGTGCGGTTCCAGGGTCGCCATCGCCCAGTCGTACAGGCGCGGCCCCCTGGCTCCGTCACCGGCCGACAGCTTCTTCCACGCCTCCGCTGGCGCATCGGCGGTCACCGCATCGGCGCGCGACCCGCAGTTGCCGTAACCGATGCCGGGCTCCAGCGACTGACTCCTGGGCACCGCCACCACGTATCCGATCCGGCGTTCCTCCAGGTGAAGGCGGAACTTGTGGTCTTGGCCGTAGGCCTCGTCGGCCGTGACCCACCCGACCGAAGCACCACCGGGCTCCAGCGCCCGCTCCAGCATCGCCTGCGCCAGCACGGGCTTGGTGGCGAACCTGGCCTGGCCGGGTATGCTCGCCCGGGCGCACCGTCCCCGGTCGGCCAGCCACGACTTCGGCAGATACAACTCGGCATCGATCAGCGCCCGGCCTCGCGACGAGGCGTAGGCCAGGAAGACCCCGAGTTGGCAGTTCTCCACCCGCCCGGCAGTGCCGGAGTACTGCCGCTGCACGCCGGCCGATCCGGTGCCCTTCTTGAGGAACCCGGTCTCGTCCACGATCAGCACCCCGGAGTCGTCCCCGAGATTCTCGAACACGTACTCGCGCAGGTCACCCCGCATACCCCACAGATCCCAGCGGGCGTTATCCAGCAACCGCTGCATCCGGTCCGGCGCCGCATCCCCCGCCGCCTCGGCCAACTGCCAGCCGTTCTTACGCTCCACCGGAGCCAGCAACCCCGTCACATACGCCCGCGCCTGACGCCGCGGCTCCACCCGAGGAAACCGGCCCGCCACCCGAGCGAACAGATCATCCAGCCCCGACACCCACGACCGCAGAACGTCCTCAGTCACCTCATCAACCGCAACCGGAACTATAGATCACAAAAGCTGATAGTAGTACTAGGAGTCGCATCAGAGGTGGCATATGGGACCTACGAGACCGTTCATAGGTTCTCTGCAGTAACTAAAGCCGCTGGGGAAGGTGATCGGTGTCCGTTCGGACGCGGCGGGCGCTGGGGACGGCTGGTCGAGCAAGCCGGTCGCGATGGGCGACTCGAAGCTCTCGTTTCGTAGAGAAAGAGCTTTTCAGCTCAGAAGTTTCGTCGCCTGTTGACCGGTGTCGCGCGAGGGCGGTTGTGGCCGACGTCTGCTCGCCATGGGTGCCAAATGCTCGCCGTCGCGGCCGTGCGCACGGCGCTGAACAGCCGCAATAGTTGCCAGGCCCACCGCTGTTTAGGCATCGACAGGCGGGCCGAGTGGCGATGGCGACGACCCCTGCGTCCGGTCGTTGATCAGAGGTAGCGGGCATGTCGTCCGCTCGTCCCATGGCGTCGCGATACTCGTCCGGTCCCACCGCAGGTGGACGACGGCTGACTGCGCCGGTAACACGAGGCGGCTATTGCGCCTACTGGGAGCCCGTGTTAGCTTCCACGACTAACGCACGTTAGTTAGCTTACTTGGAGGCTGCGGGCATGGGGATGTTGGAAGGCCGGGTCGCGATCGTGACCGGTGCCGGGCGGGGGCTCGGGCGCGAGCACGCGCGGCTCCTGGCTTCGGAGGGGGCCAGGGTCGTGGTCAATGACCTCGGCGGCGGGATGGACGGCTCCGGAACGGACGGCGCCGCCGCGAAGCAGGTGGTCGCCGAGATCGCCGCGGCTGGGGGCGAGGCTGTGGCCAGTGCCGATGACGTCGCCGACTGGGAGGGTGCGCGCCGACTGGTCGATACGGCCGTGGAGCGGTTCGGTGGCCTCGACATCTTGGTCAACAACGCTGGGATCCTGCGCGACCGGACCTTGGCGAACATGGCCGAGGACGAGTGGGATGCCGTGATCTCCGTTCATCTCAAGGGCCATTTCGCGCCGACGCGCTGGGCTGTTTCCTACTGGCGCGAGCGGGCCAAGGAAGGCGCTGTGGTGAAGGCGTCGGTCATCAATACTTCGTCGGCGTCCGGGTTGGTGGGCAACTACGGGCAGAGCAACTACGGCGCGGCCAAGGCGGGAGTCGCCGCGTTCACCGTCATCGGTGCGATGGAGACCGCCCGCTACGGGGTGCGGATGAACGCGATCGCCCCGGTGGGCAGGACCCGGCTCACGATGGCCACCCCCGGGATGGAGGCGATGGCCCCGGCCGACAACGGCTCCTTCGACTTCCACCATCCCGGGAACATCTCGCCTCTGGTGGCCTACCTGGCGACCGCGGGGTGCCCGGTCAGTGGCGGGGTCTTCCACGTGGCCGGGAACCAGGTCGGGCTTTTCGGGGGGTGGGAGCTGGAGGCCACCGTCGAAACGGAGGGACGCTGGGAGATCGCCGACCTGGAAGAGGCGATACCGCGGTTGTGCCGCGGCAAGACCGGCATGGTGTCGGTGCGCACCGGCATGGATTCCTTCGGCGGTCTTATCGGCGGGGAGGTCCGGTGATGAACGCGATCCTGGGCTGGGGCACCTACCTGCCGTACTGGCGCCTGGAGCGGGCCACGGTGGCCGCGTCCGTGGGCGGGCCCGGGGGCGTGGGCGCGCGGACGGTCGCGTCCTACGACGAAGACACCACCTCGATGGCCGTCGAGGCGGGTCAGGCGGCGCTGGCCTCCGCCGGTGTGGCTCCCCGCTCCCTTCTGCTCGCCACGGCCGACCCCGCTTACCTGGACAAGACGAACGCCACCGCCGTTCACGCGGCCCTCGGCCTGGACACTGCGGTCCCCGCCTACGACATGGGGGGAGCGGTCCGCTCGGGGGTCGGGGCGCTCAGGGCGGCTCTCGACGGAAACGGGCCGGTCCTGGTCATCACCGCCGATCGCCGCGGCGGCCTGCCCTCCGGCACCGAGGAGGTGACCGGCGGCGACGCCGCCAGCGCTGCGGTCATCGGACCGGGTCCCGGTGCCGCCGACTATCTGGGCGGTGCCTCGGCCACGGCGGAGTTCCTCGAACGCTGGCGGACCCCCGGTTGCGGCGCCTCCCGGGTCTGGGAGGAGCGTTTCGCCGACTCCGCCTATCGGCCGCTCGGCGACCAGGCGGTGAGCGATGGTCTCGCGAGCGCCGGGATCCAGGCCGAGGACGTGGACATCTGGATCATCACCGGTACCCAGGCACGTGCCGTCCGGCGGATGGCGATCGGCCTTCGCGCCGGGGGCGCCACCGTGGTGGAGGACATGGCGGACAGCGTGGGCAACACCGGAACGGCCCACCCGCTGCTGTCGCTGGCCGGGACGCTCGAAATCGCCGAGCCTGGCCGGACTGTCGCGCTGGTGGTTCTCGCGGACGGTGCGGAGATGCTGCTGTTCCGTACCACCGCCTGTGACGGGACGGTGCGTCGTCCGCGCACCGTCGCCGAGCAGGTCGCCACGGGTCGGCACGACCTCACATACCCCACGTACCTGACTTGGCGCGGGCTGCTCGATCGGGAACCGCCGCGGCGTCCTGAACCCGAGCGCCCCGCCGCCCCGGTGTCCTACCGCGCCCGCGACTGGAAGTTCGCGTTCACGGCCAGCAGTTGCGCGGAATGCGGCACTCGCCAGCTTCCACCGCAGCGGACGTGCGCGAAGTGCGGTGCCACCGACCGGATGGAGGCCGAGTCGCTGGCGGGGGTGCAGGGACGGATCGCGACGTTCACCATCGATCGGCTCGCTTATTCACAGAATCCACCCGTGGTCGTCGGGGTGGTCGACTTCGACGGGGGCGGGCGGTTCACCTGTGAGATCACCGACGTCGACGCCGGAGCCGTGGCGGTCGGTGACCGGGTGGAGATGACGTTCCGGCGGCTCTACACCGCCGACGGGGTCCACAACTACTTCTGGAAGGCCCGGCCGATCCGCGAGGGAGGACAGTGATGGCATCACGAGGCGTCCGCGACCAGGTGGCGATCGTGGGCATGGGTTGCACGAGCTTCGGTGAGCACTGGGACAAGGGCGTGGCCGACCTGGTCGTCGACTCGGCCGGCGAGGCGCTGGCCTCGGCAGGGGTCGGCAAGGACGATGTCGACGCCTACTGGCTCGGGACCATGGGCTCGGGCTGGAGCGGTCTCACCCTGTCGGCGCCGCTCAAGATCGACCACAAGCCGGTCACGCGGGTGGAGAACTTCTGCGCGACGGGATCGGAGGCCTTCCGCAACGCCTGCTACGCCGTGGCCTCGGGCGCCTACGACATGGCGATGGCGGTGGGTGTGGAGAAGCTGAAGGACTCGGGGTTCAGCGGCCTCACCGGTACCGAACCCCCGTCGGACGGCACCGCCGCCGCACTGACCGCGCCCGCCAGGTTCAGTCTCCTCGCGCCCGCCTACGCCGGGAAATACGGAGTGGACGAGGCGGAGCTGAAGGAGGTCCTCACCCGTATCGCCTGGAAGAACCATTACAACGGTGCGCGCAACCCCCGTGCGCAGTTCCGCAAGGAAGTCCCGATGGACGCCATCCGGAACTCACCGCTGGTCGCCGGGCAGCTCGGGATCCATGACTGTTCCGGTGTCGCCGACGGTTCGGCCGCCGCGGTGATCGTCCGCGCCGAGGACGCCCGCCGTTACTGCGAAGACCCGCTGTATGTGAAGGCTCTGTCGTTCGTGGCCGGGCCGGCGACCGGGCCGTTGGACCCTGAGTACGACTACACGACCTTCCCCGAGGTCGTGCGCTCCGCCGAGGACGCCTACAAGCAGGCCGGTATCACCGAGCCGCGGGAGCAGCTCGCGATGGCCGAGGTGCATGACTGCTTCACACCCACCGAGCTGGTGCTCATGGAGGACCTGGGGTTCGCCGATCGGGGCGCGGGCTGGAAGGAGGTGCTGGCCGGCAGCTTCGACCTGGGGGGCGTGCTGCCGGTCAATCCCGACGGCGGCCTGAAGAGCTTCGGCCATCCCATCGGCGCCTCGGGACTGCGCATGCTGTTCGAGTGCTGGCTCCAGTTGCGCGGCCAGGCGCCACCGGAGCGGCAGATCGGCAACGGCAAGCGGCTCGGCCTCACCCACAACCTCGGCGGGGCTCCCGGTGAATGCGTGTCGTTCGTCTCGGTCGTCGGCACGGAGCCCTCGTCGTGAGCGCTGGACGCTCCGCGCTCGGCCCGGACAGGGGCGGGCGAACGGACGCGGCTTCCGAGCCGGTTCCGATCGGCCGACTCCTCACCGATCTGGCGACCGCATGGCCCGAGCGGCCCATGGTGACGTGCGCCGGCAGGACGTATTCGCGTGCCTGGCTCGAATCGCGGGCGAACCGCCTGGCCCGGCACTACGAGCGGCTCGGCGTGGGGGAGGGCGCTCTCGTCACGATCGCGCTGCGCAACGGGGTGGAGTTCATCGCTGCGGCGTTCGCGACGTGGAAGCTGGGCGCGGTGCCTCAGCCGGTGTCGCACCGCCTCCCCGGCCACGAGCTGACCACGATCATCGACCTCGCCGATCCGGCGTTGCTCGTCGGGGCGCCCGGAGGTAGGCGCGGCGACCGGCCGTCGCTGCCGGAGGGCTTCACACCTGATCCATCGCTTCCGGACACCCCGGTCGAGCCCGTGCGCGTCGCTCCCGCCTGGAGGGCGATGACCTCGGGTGGGAGCACGGGCCGTCCGAAACTGATCATGGCCGGCGAGCCCGGCCTCGCGCGGCCGGAGGCCGGGCTGCTCTTCGGCATGCGCGAGAACGGCGTTCAGCTCGTGCCCGGGCCGCTGTACCACAACGGCCCGTTCACGATGGCGGCGCTGGGGGCCGGTCTGGGACACCACCTGGTGATCTTGGAACGTTTCGATGCGGTGGTAGCCCTGGAGGCGATCCAGGCGCATCGGGTCGACTGGATGAATCTCGTCCCGACCATGATGCGCCGCATATGGAGGGTTCTCCAGGACCATCCGGACCGCTACGACCTCGGCTCCCTGAACAAGGTCTGGCACACGGCCGCGCCCTGCCCGGCGTGGCTCAAGGAGGCCTGGATCGGCCTGGTCGGCCCGGACGCCCTGATGGAGACCTACGGCAGCACCGAGGGGCAGGCCAGCACCGTGATCAGCGGCCGCGAGTGGCTGGCGCACCGAGGGTCGGTGGGCCGGCCGTTCTCGGGACGGATGAAGGTATTCGACGAGGCGGGCGTCGAGCTGCCGCCCGGCGAGCACGGCGAGATCTACATGCGCAGGCCGGCGGGGGCCCCGCCGACCTACCGGTATGTCGGCGCGGAGCCGCGCGAGCGCGGCGGCTGGGAATCGGTCGGCGATCTCGGGTGGATGGACGAGGACGGCTACGTCTACCTCGACGATCGCCGGACCGACCTGATCCTGTCCGGCGGGGTGAACGTCTACCCCGCCGAGATCGAGGGCCATCTGACAGCGCACCCCAGCGTCGACACCTGCGCCGTCGTCGGCCTCCCGGACGAAGACCTCGGCCAGCGGGTACACGCGGTCGTCTACGCGACCGCAGAGGTCACCGGTGACGAGCTGCGCGCCTTTCTGGCCAAACGCGTCGTCGCCTACAAGGTTCCCCGCTCATTCCGGTTCACCGGCGAACCGGTGCGCGGCGACGACGGCAAGGCCCGCCGCGCCGCGATCGCCGAGCACGAACGCCGTCTGATGCAGGGCGAGTCCGGACATGCGGGCGGCGGTGTCGCCACGGGCGCCCTGCCCCCACTCCACACAGCGCGCCAAGAAAGCGAGTGACACGATGGAACGTTTGAACGACAAGGTCGCGGTTGTCATGGGCGCGGGCTCCATCGCCGACGGCTGGAGCAACGGGAAGGCCGCAGCGGTCTCCTACGCCCGCGAGGGCGCGGCGGTGGTCTGCGCCGACTACCGGCTCGACCGGGCCGAGCAGACACGCGACATCATCCACGGCGAGGGCGGGAAGGCGATCGCCGTCCAAGCCGACGCCACCAGCGAAGCCGCCGTCCGGTCAGTGGTCGACGCCGCCCGAACCTCCTTCGGCCGGCTGGACGTCATGCACAACAACGTCGGCATCGGCGGATCCATCGGCACCCCCGATGTGATCAGACCCGAGGACTGGGACCGCGAGATCGCGCAGAACCTGACGACCGCCTATCTGGGAATCCGATGCGCCGTGCCGATGATGCGGGAGCAGGGCGGCGGAGCGATCGTGAACATCTCGTCGATCGGCGCGGTGCGGTTTCTGCGCAAGCCCAACGTCGGCTACACCGCCGCCAAGGCCGCGGTCGAGGCGATGACGCGCGCCTGCGCCACCGCCTATGGACGCGACGGCATCCGGGTGAACTGCGTGCGGGTCGGGTTCTCCGAGACTCCGCTGCTGCGGGTCGGGGCCGAGAGCCGCGGTCTCAGTGCCGAGCGGATGGAGGCCGAGTGGGCCAAGAGCCGGGCGAAGGTGCCTCTGCGCAACGAGCACGCGGATCCCTTCGACATCGCCGCGGCTGCGACCTTCCTGGCCTCGGACGAAGCCGGGCACGTCACCGGCGTGCCGGTCATCGGTGGCCGCCCGCCCGACCTGCTTGACCCAACGCGCGGGTGCGCGTTCAGCCCGCGCTGCCCCTACGTCCAGGAACGGTGCCGGGCCGAAGCGCCACCACTGCGCCAGGACGGCGGCGACCGGCCTCAGCTGTTCGCCTGTTTCTACCCGCTGGGCAGTCCGGAGAACGCCGCGGCGCTGGAGGCCAACCTGTCGAAGGACCTGCCTCAGGCGGTCGCATCGACCCGCGTTGCCCGACCCACGCCGTGACCGCATCGAGGTCTGAACCGTCTGTCAGACGACATGAGGGGGGACATTGGTATCCCGTCGTAAGCACCCCAGGCTCGTGAAAACGCTCGGCACTTTCTCGGTGCTCATGCTGGCGGCCACCGCGTGCAGCGGTGACGGTGGCCGCGATGACGCCGCCGGCGGACCGAACCAGAACACCACCCGCAGCGAGGGCAACCCCGTGCGGGGCGGGCACCTCACCTACGGTGTCGAAGCCGACACCGCCAACCCTTGGGCCCCCTACCGCGCCTCCTGCTCGGCGCCCTGCCTGCTCGTCCTGTCGGCGATCTCGGATTCCCTGTTCGCCGTCGACAGTAACGGCGACACCGTCCCGTATCTCGCCGAATCGGTCGAGCACAACGCCGGATACACGGAGTGGACGATCACCGTGCGCGACGGGATCAGGTTCCACGACGACACGCCACTGGACGCCGAGGCCGTCAGGTTCAACCTCGAGACATGCGCCGGCAGCCCGCTGACCGCTTCAGCGTTCACCTCGATCGGCTCGATCACCGCGGATGGCCGCACCGTCACGATCCGTACACGGGACGGGAAGCCGTGGGTGGCACTGCCCGCACACCTGTCGTACGGGGCGTGCGGGCACATGTTCTCCAAGAAATGGCTGCAAAGCCTGCCCGACGTGCCGCATCGCAAAAAGGGCGGTCCGCTCTATGACGCCGGACTCGCCGCCACTCCCGCGAACGGCGACCCGGCCGCACCGGTGGGTCTCGGTGAGTTCGCGTACAAGTCCTATGAACCGGGCAACGGCAACGGCTTCACCGCCGTCCGCAACGACGACTACTGGCGCGGCCCGAACGGGATCACCGGCGAGAAGCTGCCCCACCTCGACTCCGTCGAATTCGTGGTGGCCGCCGACAACGGCGGCCGGTCCAACGCGTTGCGCTCCGGGCAGCTCGACATCATGCAGACACGCGACGGCGACACGTTGACCGACTCCCTGCAGGACGGCGAGTACGAGACGGTGACCAGCGACCGGTTCGGTGCCACGACCTACCAGATGATCAACGTCGCCGCCGGGACCAACAAGACCACCGGCGAACGCCTCGATCCGGAGGGAGCCAACGCCGACAACCCGCTGCTGACACTGGCCTGCCGCAAGGCGCTCGCCCACGCCGTCGATCTCGACCGGCTCGTCGAGGACCGGCGTGCGGGGATCGCCCGTCCCGCCAACGGCCCCTTCCCACCGGGATCGTCCGGATACCTGAAGGACACCGGATATCCCGCCTACGACGTGGCGGCGGCCCGCGCGGAGATGGACGAATGTCTGCGGGAACGCGGTACCGACCGCATCGAGGTCACGCTCAACGCCACCAGTGACCCGGGCAGCACGCAGACGAACCAGCTGATCATTTCGATGTGGCGGCAGGCGCTCGGTGACCGTGTCAACGTCGATACGGCGGTGGTCGAGCAGGGCCGGTACATCGGCCTGGGCCTCAACGGCGACTTCGAGCTGATCCCCTGGTCGGGCCATGCAGGCACAGACCCGGACGAGCAGTTCCCCTGGTGGACCAGTTCCTCCTCAGCCCCGATCGGTGAGCCGGCCCTGAACTTCGGCAGGTTCTCCGACGGGGTGATCGACCGGAACCTCGCGATCATCCGAACGAACCCGGACAAGCAGGCGCGCACTGCCGCCGCCGAGGCCATCAACCGGCGCTTCGGGGAGCAGGTCTACAACCTGTGGCTGAACTGGGAGGTGTGGGGCATCGTCTCCGGTCCCCATGTCAACGACCAGGTGAACAGCATCCTGCCGGGCGGCGCGAAGGGCGTGGGACTCGCCTTCTCGGCCCTGCACCCGCTGGGACAGGTGTGGTGCGAGAAGGGCCGGTGTGAGTAGCGTGCTCCGCGATCCGGGGCCGGCGGCGGTGGCGGGCGCGGCGATCGTCCTCCTCGGGGGCTGGGCTGCCGGCCTTCCCGCCCAGTGGACGCTCGCCGGTGCGCTGGCGCTGGTGATCGCGGGTGCCGCCGCCGTCAACGGCATGTACGTGCTGAAGCGGCTACTGTTCCTGGTACCGACGCTGCTGCTGGTCACGGCGTTCACCTTCTACCTGCAGAACGGCCGGGGCGATACGCGCGATCTCGCCTACGGCATCCTCGGCCCCGGCGCGACCGAGGAAGGCGTGGCGGCGATCGTTGCGGAGTTCCACCTCGACGAGCCGCTCCATACCCGCTACCTGATATGGCTGAGCGATGCGGTCCGCGGCGACCTGGGCCGGTCGGCGATCCAGGGCCAGGAGGTGTCCGCGGCGATCGCCGACGCGCTCCCGGTGTCGTTGCAGCTGATGCTGTACGCGCAGGTCGTCTCCCTGGCCCTGGCCGTACCCGCCGGCGTGTACGCGGCGTACCGGGCCGGGCGGCGGGGCGACCGCGTCACCAGCACGGTGGCACTGGGCGTTCTCTCGATCCCGAACTACGTTCTCGCGGTCGTGCTCATCCTGTTCCTCGCCCTCGGCGGCGTGGCTATCGGCGGTATGGCGGTGGGCGTCGAGGCGTTCCCCGCCACGAGTTACGTGCCGCTCGGGCAGGACCCGGTCCAGCACTTCCGGCACATGGCCATGCCGACGCTCGCACTCGCTCTCGGTCAGGCCGCGGGATACATGCGCATCCTGAGATCCGACATGATCGGTACGCTCCAGGAGAACTTCGTCACGACCGCCAAGGCGAAAGGCGCCGGAGACCGGCGGATCCTGTGGGGCCATGCGCTGCGCCCCTCCTCGTTCACGCTGCTGACGGTCGTGGGCGTCAACACCGGGACGCTCATCGGCGGCGCACTGATCATCGAGACGCTGTTCCTGCTCCCGGGGCTGGGGACCATGGTGGCCACCGCCATCTTCCAGAAGGACTTCCTCGTCGTGCAGGCGATCGTCGTCGTGACCGCGGTCGGCTTCGTACTGATCAACTTCCTGGTCGACCTCCTGTACGCCGTTCTGGATCCGAGGATGCGCCATGCCGCGGCGTGACGGCGGGGGAGGCGAGGCGCGCGGACCGGGGCTCTGGTTCCGGGTGTCGGCCGCGTGGCTGGTGGTGCTCGTGCTCGCCGCGGCCCTCGCCGACCTGCTTCCACTGAAGGACCCCGCGGCCACCTTCCGGGGCGTCAGCCGGGACGGCCCGTCGGCCGAACACTGGTTCGGCGCCGACGGCATCGGCCACGACGTCTTCAGCCAGACGATCCACGGCGCCCGGCGATCGCTGGCGGTGGCGACCGTCGCCACCATCGCCGGCCTCGTGGTCGGCGGGGCCCTCGGGATGGTAGCGGGCTACTACCGCCGTGCTCTCGACACCGCCATCGTGGCGCTCCTCAACGTCATGCTGTCCATTCCCGGGCTGGTCATGGCGCTCGCCTTGGTGGCGTTCTTCGCTCCGCCGGGGACGGCATCTCCGCAGCGCCAGACAGTGTGGGTGGCCATCGCGCTGGCGATCCTCGCCGTACCGGCCATAGCCAGGGTGGCTCGCGCGCAGACGATGATCTGGGCTGAACGGGAGTTCGTGCTGGTGTCACGGACGATGGGCGCCCGCGATCTGCGGATCATGCTGCGCGAGGTGCTGCCGAACGTTCTGCCGGCCATGGTCTCGTTCGCCTTCGTGGGGCTGGCGGTCCTCATCGTGGTGGAGGCGGCGCTGGCCTTCTTCGGCATCGGGGACGTCACCGGTGTGAGCTGGGGTCTCATGATCCACAACGGTCGCGCGCAGCTCGACGAGGCGCCGCACACGGTGTTGTTCCCGTCGCTGTTCATGTTCTTGACGGTCCTGGCCCTCAACGTGCTGGGCGACCGGCTCCGCGACAAGTCGGACACGCGGGAGAGGGGCATCTGATGGCAGGCAGTGGTACCGCCCACCTGCGCGATGAGCGCTGCGGTCCGGTCCTGCGGGCCGAGCACCTGATGGTGGAGTTCCCGACCCGTCGCGGACGGGTCCACGCCGTCAGCGACGTCAGCATCGACCTGGTGGACGGCGAGACGCTCGGCATCGTCGGCGAGTCGGGCTGCGGGAAGTCCACGATCGCCAAGGCGATCATGCGGGTGCCGCCGCCTGATTCGGGTCGCGTGCTGCTCGGCGATACCGATCTGGCGGCGACCGGAGCCGTGGGGATGCGGGACGTCCGCAGTCGCCTCCAGATGGTCTTCCAGGACCCGGTCGCGTCGCTGAACCCGCGCCATCGGATCGGCGAGATCGTGACCGAGCCGCTCACGGTCCGGTGGCTGGAGTCTTTTCGCCGTTCGCCGGTGATCCGGTTGTGGGAGCGGTACGTCCCGGCGATGCTGCGGTGGTGGCGGCATCCGCTGGTACGCCGCCTTGCGACGGTGGCGCTCGTGGCGTTCCTCGCCGGTCTGATGATCTGGGTCGTGGCCACGGCGGCGGGTCCCGAGCGGGCCGGCGGCACCCGCGACGGCGGTATCGCCGGAACGGCCGGGAACGCGGTCATGCTCGGCTCACTGGCCGCAGTGGCTCCGATCGCCGCGATGTTCGCGGCCACCACCGTGGCCTGGCTCGGCCTGGTCGCCCTCATACCACTGTCAGCGGTGCCCCGGTGGGTCCGTATCAGGCGTGGCCGGCGCCGGTTCCGGGAGGAGGCCGGGGAGAAGGTCCGCCGAGTTCTCGAAGACGTCGGCATCGACCCCGGCACCGCCCTCGACCGCAGGCCGCACGAATTCTCCGGCGGACAGGCCCAGCGGATCTCCCTCGCCCGGGCGCTGATCACGGAACCCGAGGTGATCATCTGCGACGAGCCGGTGTCCGCCCTGGACGTGTCGGTCCAAGCCCAGGTGCTGAACCTGCTCAAGGACCTGAAGGACAAGTACGGCATCTCACTGATCTTCATCGCGCACGACCTGGCGGTGGTGAAGAACATCAGCGACCGCGTCGTCGTCATGTACCTCGGCAAGATCTGCGAGGTGGCGTCACCGGACGACCTGTTCGCCCGCCCCCACCACCCCTACACCCGGGTTCTGGTGAACGCGATCCCCGTCCCCGATCCCGCGATCGATCCCCGCGCCGCCCCCACCACGAACGGCGAGATCCCCTCACCGCTCGACCCCCCGTCCGGCTGCCGGTTCCGCACCCGGTGCCCACAGGCCCGACCGCGCTGCGCCCGGGAGGAGCCGGAGATCCAGAGGACGGCTCCCGGCCGATACGTCGCGTGCCACTACCCGGCCACCGACCCCGATCCGGCCGGCGCTCCCAGGCCCGAGGCCCGCGGCGTGACGTGACGGCTCAGGAAGCCCGGCAGCCGCTCCGGTCATCCCTGCCTTTCCAAGCCGGCCAGTGACACTAGGCCTGGTCTCGATGGCCGAGTCCGGTGAGATTGGGCCGCGGGAGCCGGGATACACGAGGACTATGGAGGCGACCACCAACCTGATCCTGGCCTTGGTCACCTTCGCCTGTGCGGTGGCGCTGCTTCGCGTGCGCGGTGTCCTCCGCGCCTGGCACATGACGTTCTGGTTCGCCGGGGGCAGTGCCCTGGCGGGGGCGGTCTACCACGGCCTGTTCCATACGGACGCCGCCTGGATCGTCGTGGGTGTGCTGGTCGTGCTCGCGATCTCCTATCTGCTCATAGGATCCGCCCAGGAGATTCTCAGCCCGCGCGGGGTCAGGATCGTGGTGGCCGTCCGCGCCGTGGGGGTTGCCGCGTACGCGGTGGCGATCGTGCTCGGGCGAACCGGGCTGGTCGCGCTGGTGGTGGCCGAGAGCGCCACGATGGCCTGCGTGCTGGGGCTTTGGATCTACGCGGCGGCCATCCGGCACCACATGGCGAAGGGCATGATCCTCGCCCTGCTGGCGCACGGGCTGGCGGGTGTCGCGTTCGTGCTGCCGGACTCCGTCACCGCCCGCACCGGCCTGAATCCGACGTCCCTGTCCCATCTCGCGCTGATCCCCGGCATCCTGGTGCTGTACGCGGCCATCGTCCACGGAACCGGGACGCGCCAGGGAGATCGGCTGGCGCGAGTCCAAAGATCGTCGGGCAGGGGGCCTCCCATGCCATGACCGCTTCAGGCGCCGAGCATCCGGAGCACCGACGCGCTGACTATGTCGGCGACCACGGGCAAGCCGAGGCGACCGTCCCGGCGGTACCAGGAGCCCAGCCGTGCGCAGGTGGACATCACCAGCGCCGACGCGACGTCGGCATCCTCGGTGACGAAGACACCCTGCTCGCAACCCCGGTGCACGATCCCGCGGACGGTGCCCGAAAGCTCCCGTCGCAGGGTGTCCAGTTCCTCGGCGTCCGCCGGTCGCAGTGACCGGCGCTCGACGTCGCTGAGGTAGGCCTCGTCGAGGCGGGGGCCGTGGGCGAGCACCCAGGCGGTAATGGCCGCGCGGATCTGCGCGCGCGGATCGTTCTCGTCCGCTGCAGATACGGCGGTGCGCACCTCGCCGAGGACCTCCTGCACGGTGGTGATGAGGATGTCGGCCAGCAGATCATGCTTGGAGGGGAAGTGGTTGTAGATGCTGGCGGCCTCGATGCCGACGGTCGCGGCGAGTTCCCGCAACGTCGCCGATTCGAACCCCTTCTCCCGGAAGAGCCGTACGGCCTCCCGCTTGATGTTCGCGCGGGTGTTCTGGCCGCCGGCCGTCGAAGGTTCACGCTTGCGGCGTCGCGATTCCGTCGTCATCACACTCTTCGCTTTCTTCAGTTGGGTGCCTTTCAATGGGCAATACTAACGTGCGTTCGTTAGCAATGTGCCGAAGGGTGTCGGACGCTCAGACCCAGCCGGCGTCGTGGGCGAGGATGGCCGCCTGCACGCGGTTGGTGAGGTGCAGCTTGCCGAGGATGCGGCTGACATGGGCCTTCACGGTCGCCTCCCGCATTCCGAGCGATTCCCCGGCCTCGGCGTTGGACATGCCGCGCCCGATCGCGATGAGTACGGCCCGTTCCCGTTCGCTGAGGATCTCCAGCCGGCGGGCGGCCGCGGTGGTGTCGCGGGCGGCGGCGGTGGCGAACCGCTCCAGCAGGCGCTTGGTGACGCTGGGGGCCAGCAGCGCCTCTCCCTGGTGCAGCGTGCGGACGGCGGCGATCAGGTCGTGCGGCGGCGTGTCCTTGAGCAGGAATCCCCGGGCGCCCACACGCAGGGCCTGGTGGACGTATTCGTCGAGGTCGAATGTGGTGAGGACCAGAACGGCGGGGGGACGGGGCAGGTGCGTGAGCCGGGCGGTGGCGGTGAGACCGTCGGCCCGGGGCATCCGGATGTCCAGCAGCACGACGTCGGGGTGCAGTTCGCCGGCCAGCGCGACTGCCTCGTGACCGTCGCCGCCCTCGCCGACCACCTCGATGTCGGGCGCGGCGTTGAGGATCATCCGCAGGCTGTGCCGGACGAGCCGCTCGTCGTCGACGATCAGTGCCCGGATCAGGACGGCTCCTCGGCCGGGGCACGCCCGCTGTCGGGGCTGCGCGGGGCGGGGCCGCCGGTCGCGTCCGGGAACACGGCGCGGACCCGCCAGTCCCCGTCCGGCAGCGGCCCGGCGTCAAGCTCGCCGCCGGCGAGGGCGACCCGCTCGCGCAGCCCCGCCAGCCCGTATCCGCTGGTGGGGAGCTCGCCGGGACGCGCCGATCCGGTGTTGTGCACGGTCACGGAGAACGCCTCGGGCCGGTATTCGAGCGTCAGCCGGACTGGACTTGCGGGGGCGTGCTTTCCGGCGTTGGTCAGGGCCTCCTGTGCGACCCGGTAGGCGGCTCGCTGGAGCCGCGCGGGCAGCTCCCGGACGGTGCCGGTCTTCTCGTACTGTACGGCCATGCCCGCCGAGCGGCAGTCGTCCACCAGCAGCGGGAGATCGGTCAGGCCCGGCTGGGGCGCGGTCGGGGCCCGCGGATCGAACTCGTCGCGCAGGACGCCCAGGACTTCACGCAGGTCGCCCAGCGCCTCCCGGCCGGTCGCGCGGATCCGGCCGATGGATTCGGCGACGTCCGGGTCGGAGACCGAGACCTCCAGCCCGCCGGCCTGCAGGACCATGAGGCTGACCCGGTGGGCGACCACGTCGTGCATCTCCCGGGCGATACGGGCGCGCTCGGCGATGGTGGCCCGCTCGGTCATGAGTCGCTGCTCGCGCTCCAGCCGTTCGGCGCGGTCCCGCATGGTGGCCACGAGGCGCCGCCGGGTTCCGGTCCACAGGCCCAGGCTTACCGGGACGGCGAAGGCGACCAGGCCGAACGCGGCCGCCGACCAGGTCAGGGCGGCCGACCCCAGCCCGGCGATGAAAGCGATGGCCGCGGCCGCCGTCCAGCCGGCCAGGCGGCGCCGGTCGGTGAACCATGCCGCGTGGCTGTAGAGCGCCACGGCGATGGGAGCGATGTTGGCGAACAGCAGCAGCGAAACGACGGCGACGGCCAGCGTCCTCCCCGGCCGGGTACGCCGGTACAGCAGCGTCCAGGCGGTCACGGCGGGGATCAGGACGAAGAAGGCCAGGCCGGCCGCCCAGTGATCCACGACCGGCCATATTCCGTGGGGGGCATCCACCAGGAGTTCGGGGAAATGGCGGAAGACCAGGCTCGGCGACTCGCTGCGCCGCAGGACACCGCCGTCCTCTTCGAGCCCTCCCGGCATGAGCGTGAGGACGACGGTGACCGGGTAGCCGGCGATCGCCACGAGCCGGTCGACCGTCCGCTGGAGGAACGACCCGGGCCGTTCCGTTCCCTCGCTCACCGCACCCTCACGCCCCATTGGTGCCATCTGTCGGATCCTATGAGGTCACACGTCCCGGCGGCGGAAGACCACGAACGCCACAGTCAGCATGGCGGCCACGAATGTGCACATCAGGCCGAACCCGGACCATGGCGGAAGCCCGTCCTGCCCGTTGAGCACGAGCTGAAGCCCGGCGTTGGTAGGCCAGTACTTGTCCAGGGCCGCCGCCCATTCGGCCGGCAGGGCGCCGCCCATGGAGGGAACGAGAACGATCAGGCCGACCAGAGCGCCGACGGCCCCCGCCGTCCACCGCACCAGGGTGCCGATGGCCAGGGCCAGCAACCCCAGGGCCGCGCAATAGAGCCCCACACCGACGACCGCGCGCAGCACCCCGGCCTCGCCCAGGGAGTCCGGCCCCAGGTACGGCATGTCCTGTCCGGCGAAGATCGCTTGCGCGGTCGCGAACATGGCGAGCCCGCCGATGACCCCGACGATCAGGACGACCGCGGTGAAGACGATCGCCTTGGCGGCCAGCAGGCGGCCCCGCCGGGGGGCCGCGGCGAGGGTGAGCCCCATCATCCCGGTGGCGTATTCACCCGTCACCACGGTGATGCCCAGCGTGGCCAGCGCGAGCTGGGAGAGGATCACCCCGTACAGCGACATGACCAGGGGCGAGAAGTCGGCCCGCTCCTGGGCGGTCATGTCGGGGTAGGCGACGGCGTTGCCGACGCCGATCGCCGCGCTCAGACCCACGCCGATGAGGAGGAAGGCCAGCAGCGTGTAGTGCGTCGACCGCAGCGTACGGACCTTCGTCCACTCCGACCGCAGCAGATCGGTGAATCCCGGACGCGGCACGCTCGCCATGACATGGCTCATCGGGACACTCCTTCGCCGGCCTGATACTCCACGTAGTCCTGGGTCATCTCCATGAACGCCTCCTCCAGGGAGGTGGTCTGCGGGGTGAGCTCGGACAGCACGGTGTCGCTGCTCATGGCCAGGGACCCGATGCGGCCGCCGTCCAGGCCCGCGACCAGCAGGGCGCCGTCCGCGCGGCGGCTGACGTTTCCGCCCGCCCAGTTCAGCTCACGGGTGAAATCCTCCTCCGGTCCCTTCTCGACCCGCACCAGCACGTCGCCGGTCCCGTTCTGCCGGACGATGTCCTCGGTGGAGGAGTCGGCGATCAGCCTGCCCCGCCCGATGACGATCAGATGGTCCGCGGTCAGGGCCATCTCGCTCAGCAGGTGACTGGAGACCAGGACGGTGCGCCCCTCGTCGGCCAGCCCCCGCATGAGATTGCGGATCCAGAGCATCCCCTCGGGGTCCAGTCCGTTGACCGGCTCGTCGAACATCAGCACCGCCGGATCGCCCAGGAGCGCGGTGGCGATTCCCAGGCGCTGCGCCATCCCGAGCGAGAAGGCACCGGCCCGTTTGCGCGCCGCGTCCGCCAGCCCGACCATGGCCAGCACTTCCTCGACCCGGCGGCGGCCGATGCCGTTGCTCTGCGCCACACAGAGCAGATGGTGGTAGGCCCGCCTGCGGCGGTTGCATCGCCTTGGCGTCCAGCAGGGCGCCGATCTCGTGCAACGGCGCGGCAAGCTCACCATACCGGCGCCCGTTCACCGTGACCGTGCCCGCACTGGGACGGTGCAGCCCCAGCACCATCCGCATGGTGGTGGTCTTCCCGGCCCCATTCGGACCCAGAAAGCCGGTCACCCGGCCGGGGCGAACGGTGAAGCTCAGGTCGTCGACGACCCGCGTGTCACCATAGTTCTTCGTCAGGCCCTCAGCCTCGATCATCCTGGCGTCCTCTCGGGCATCTTCCACCTTCGCAATGGGTCGCTGTCGGCGTGTTTTCCCTGATCAGCAATCACCGTAGAAGGCGAAGACAACCGGTGGCCTCGGCCTGGGCGCGGATATCCCGCACCCCCCAACGGACGTCGCGAACCGGGCGGCTGCAACCTCCGGCGGACTTCCGTTACGACTTTCGTCGGTGCCCGCCCCGGCCGAACTCACCAAGACCACGCCCGGCGCGGCAGCGGCGCAGCCTGGGCACTCGGCCTCGGAGCGGCGGCCAGGTCACCGGGCATCGGCCCGTTCACCGGCGAAGTGGCCGCTACGGGTCACAGGGCCTCTCATTGTTGTTCGAAGTCCTGGCGGCACCGGGCGATCTCGGCATCCATGGCGGCGGTGAACTGACGGGCCTGCTGGAGTTCTTCGGCCAGCCGCGCCGTCCGGAACCGAGCCACCTCCTGGAACATCTCCAGACGTTCCAGCAGATAGGGTCGCTGATAGGTGACCACGGGATTGTCGATCACCTGCAGCGTGGCCAGCAGCTCCCGCATCTCACGCAGCGTGAATCCTATCGGGCGGATCCGCCGAAGCAGATGCAGCCGTGCCACGTCGTCAACGGAATACAGCCTTCTGGTGTCCTCGACCACGGAGGGCACGACCAGGCGCAATTGCGCGTAGTGCCGGACGGTCCGCGGGCTCAAGCCGGTGCGCGCCACCACCTCTTCGATGTCCAGGCCCTTCTCGGCCAAGGTCCAACCCCTTCCCCCGGCGAGTGCGGGTCGTGATCAGGAAACGACCCGGGTCATTACCCTCACGTAAGAGTAGGTTCTCAGATCGGTAGGCCGTCCGCAGTTGCTCCACCGCCGACAGGGCACGTCACCGTGTCGAAGGCGGCTCAGGCCGCTCCCACGCCATGTCAGGCGAGAAGTACCGGCACGGTGTCGTACGGCATCCGGCAGGCCAGCACATCCACTTCATTCAGGGGCGGCTCGGCGTATCGGGACGATTGAGCTCCAAGCTCACCTCGTCAGCCCATGTGCAGGCGACCACTTTTCAACATGGGGTCGGATCGGACGCGAGAGCCGCTGCCAAGCTCGCTTGCAAGGGTCAGAGTCCATCTCCGGGTCGCCTGCGTCCTATCAGGCCCTGGTCAGCGGGGGATGATCTGGGTGTCGTCCGGTGATTCGGGGTCGCGTTTGAAGGCGGCGGCCGGCTGGAAGTGCGGCGGGATGGGCTTGCCCTCGCTGGAGCGGCCCACCATGGCGGCGTCGCAGGAGCTGCAGAGCAGCGCCTGGTTCCAGCTGGTGATGGACAGCTGGGTGCCTCGCGAGAACTGGGTGAGGGCGCGGGGCCGCTGGATCACGTCGGTGCCGCGGCAGGTGGCGCAGCTTACGGCGGCGTCGCGGGGAACGAGGCGCCACATGCCTCGCAGTCGATCTGGATGCCGTCCGGCCCGGGGCGGCCGGCGACGTTCTCCTCCTCACCGCAGTGCGGGCAGGCGATGTCTCGCCGCACGGTCTGTCTCTTTCACTTGGGGCACCAGCGACGTCGACCTAACTTTACGAGAAGTGAGAGTGAAGGTGCGGCGCGGGACGGCTAGGAGCGTGGGCGGTCGTCGGCGACGTTCACGCCGTCCTGGAGTTGGGCGACATCGGCCACGTCCACTTCGTGGACGACGCGCCAACTCCCGGACCGTTCTTCCGTTCGAAGATGTAGCGCGGACCCGCGTGCCTGCACCGGTCTGCCAAGAGCTCCTGTCGCGCGCCGTCGACCAGGTAGATGCGATAGCCCGCCAATGCTCCTCCTCTGATCGCCGGTCCTCGCTGCGCCTGGCCGGGGCGGGAATCCAGGGGTACTGTAACGGTCACACTCTACAATAACGTGAGAGTAGGGTGCGAGGCTCCCGGAGGTTGGATGCCCCTCTATCGGTTTCGGATGGTCGGCGGGGAGGAGCATCGGGTGGAGGCGCACCGGCTCAGGATGGACGAGTTCTGCGTGTACGCCGAGAGTTGCCGCATGGGAGCGTCCCCGCCCTGGGTGGTCGTCCTGCGGCTGCCTCTGGCAGAGATCGTCGACGTTCACCGCCGGTTGGAGCTCTCCGGTGGTGATCATGGCTGGCTGGATCCGCCGGTGGAGAGTCCGTCCGGGTTGAAGTACCTGCCCAACGTGCAGGCCGGAGCAGCGGTACGAAGAACGCCGGGCAACGCTCGGTGAGGAGACCTCCGCCGCGATCACCGCCCAGACCGACCCGGCCGGCCGCCGCTGCGGCGCGTACTCCAGGCCGAAACCCGGTGAATGCGACGCATCACCTTCCCAGACAGCGTGGGCCAAGGTGAGGCAGTTGATCCGGCGGCGGAGCGGTCCTCGTCGTGGTGGGCCGCGTCACCGGTATTCCGGTACGTGCCGGTGATTCACAGCCGTGCTCTCAATCCTTGAGCAACCGGCGCGGCCCCGGTCCGTGTCGGCTGAGTTTGTCCCCCGGGTTGATGAGGGCGCACTGGTCGAAGGAGAGGCAACCACAGCCGATGCACTCGGTGAACAGGTCCCGCATCCGCACCATCCGCTTGATCCGGACGTTGAGCATGTCCTTCCAGCACGCCGACGCACGCTCCCAGAACTCCTGTGTGGGCGCCGTGTCGGCCGGGAGGAACGCAAGCACGCCGCCGATGTCATCAAGCGGGATGCCGACGGATTGCGAGGCCTTGATGAAGGCGACCTGACGCAGCGTCGCGCGCGTGTACCGGCGCTGGTTCCCCGATGTCCGACGGCTGCGAATAAGCCCCTGCCGCTCGTAGAAGCGCAGCGCTGAGGCCGGAACGCCGCTGCGTTCGGCGAGCTCGCCGATGGTCAGCACATCTGCGTCCGGAGCCAGAGAGGTCATGGCGACCACACTATCTTGACTTAAACCAATGTTTAAGTCTGAGCATGGCAGGCGAGCTCGTTCCAGCCTGCCGCCCGACCATTGTGCGGGCGGCCCTCACACGAAGTGGAGCAACGCATGCCCCAGACCGATCCGGCCCCTACCGGCACAATCCTTGTCACCGGCGCGACCGGCAACGTCGGCCGCCATGTCGTCACCCAACTCCTCGACGCCTGCGTCAACGTCCGCGCCATGACCCGCAACCCCGACACGGCACCACTCCCTGCCGGCGTCGAGACAGTCCACGGGGACATGGATGCACCAGGCACACTCGGCGCGGCGTTCGACGGCGTGGACGCGGTCTTCCTGCTGTGGCCGCTGTTCTCCACTGCCACCGCCCCCGCCGTCGTGGACGCGATCGCCAAGCACACGCGGCGGATCGTCTACCTCTCCGCGATGGGTAACGGCGACTCCCGCCCAGACGGCTTCTGGGGCGAGGTCGAGGTCCTGATCGAACGTTCCGGCCTGGAATGGACCTTCGTCCGACCCGGCGGGTTCGCCACCAACGTCCTCGGCTGGGCGGACCAGATCCGCACCGACGGTGTTGTCCGCTGGCCGTATGGCGATGCCGGCCGGTCACTCATTCACGAGGCTGACATCGCGACCGTCTCCGTCCAGGCGCTGCTGGAGAACAAGCACATCGGCGCGGCCTACTCGCTGACCGGGCCGGAGATCGTCACACAGGCCGAACAGGCCCGGATCATCGGCGAGGTAATCGGCCGCGAGGTGCGCTGGGAGGAACTGTCACCGGAGGAGGCGCGCAAGCAACTGCTCGCCGACTGGGGTGACGAGAGCTTCGTGGAGCACGCGCTGCGCGCGTGGGCGGACATGGTCGACAACCCGGAACCGATCACCCACACGGTCGAGAAGGTCACCGGCACACCCGCACGCACGTTTCGGCAGTGGGCACTCGACCACGCCGGCGACTTCCGCCCTCGGTAACGCCACAACCGCCGACACCTATCCGCCGACCGCGCTCAGCACATAGCCCTACGGAGCAGGTGCTCACCACGGTGCAATAGCTGGAGCGCGACGACCACGACGACCTGTGATGACCGGCGGGCCAAGCGATCAGCTCTTTGACCTAAGTCCTAAGCGTGAGATCTCGGCCGGAAAGTCCCACTGCCCCGAGGGCGCCGCCGACTTGCTTGGCGGTGTTCATCAGGCCGGAGGCGGCCTCGGCGTCATGTTCGGCGACGCCCGAGGTGACGGTGGTGGTCAGCGGCGCGTTCAGCGGGCCACCGCCGATCGAGATGAGGATCGCCGGGCCGAGCACGCCGGGAATGTAGCCGTTGTCGGGGGTGATGGTGCTCTGCCAGAGGAAGCCCGCGGCGGTGAGGGCGCCGGTGGTCACGAGGGTCGTCGATGTGCTTCACGAGTCATGGCGTGACGCGCAGGCCGATGATCATGGTGAGGAGGGTGTGCGGGAGCACCGGCCAGGCTCACCGCCGTCCAGGTGGCCAGGGTACGGGTGCCGGGGGGCCTTCCAGGAAGGCCCGTGTCCTCGGAGCGGTTGCCGCGTTCTATCCTTGACGTCCGCATAGGTGGGCTACACGGTCAGCGTCCGCCGTCGCCCCGCGGCCCGGGTGGCGCGGTGGCCGCACGAGGACCACGAGAATCCGATCAGTGCCGGGACGGCGGCGGAGAGCATGAGGGGCGGCGTGTAGGAGTTGGCCAGGTCGTGTCCCAGTGCCAGCAGGATGGGGCCGAACGCGGTGGAGGCGACGGTGGCGGCGTGGATGATTCCGCGGAGGGCGCCGATGTGGGCGGTGCCGAAGTAGTCCGGGACGATGGAGGCTTCCAGGGTGCGGATGCCGTTTCCGGCGGCGCCGAGCAGCAGCCCGAACGTGATGGCGCTGAGGCCGGGCCCCAGGAGGGGCGTCTAGAGCAGTCCGGCCGTCAGCACGGCCAGGCTGGCGGCGAGGACGAAGCGTGGGGGAAGCGGTCGGCCAGTGCGCCGACGAGGAAGGCCGCGGCGAGTCCGGCCATGGTCTGGGGCAGGAAGTTCGCGGCGGCCTCGGTCGGTGACAGGCCGTGCTCCCCGAGCAGGGACACCTGGTGGAAGGCGACGGCGGTGGTCAGCATGCCTTGGCAGCAGACGGTCGCGATGATGGTCCAGAAGGCGGCGGTGTGCATCGCACGTCCCACTGTCCATCCGTCACCGGCGGCGGAAGGGGTGTCGAGGACGGTCACGGGCGGACGGCCCCGGAGGACGTACAGGCCGACCGGGATCAGGATCGCCCAGATGACGAGTCCCTGGATCAGCCAGGCCGTCCGCCAGTCGGTCGCTGCGATCAGCCGTTCGGTGAGCACGGGCGTCACCGAGATGCCGGCGGCGCCGACCGAGGTCACCAGTCCCAGGGACGTGCCGCGGTTGCGGGTGAACCACAGCGCGACGGTGGTGGTGGCGAGCAGGCTGAGCGCGCCTTGTCCGGACAGGCGGAGCCCGGCCAGACCGGCGGTGAGCCCCCAGATCGAGCCCACCGTCGCGCATCCGGCCAGCATCGCGCCGAACAGCACGGCGGCGCACGTCGCCAGGCTGCGCACCCCGAAGCGGTCCAGGGCCCGGCCCACCAGGGGCAGCAGCGCGGCCCCGGTCAGGGTCGCGGCCAGGTAGGCGCCGCTGAGCCGGGTGCGCGAGATGTCCAGGTCCTCGATCAGCGGCTCGGTGAAGACCGACAGCCCCGCCGTCTGCCCGGGACCGGTCAGCGCCAGCACGGCGGTGGCGCCGAAGAGGATCCGCCACTGGGTCCGGCGGTCGGTGCCGATGGCCGGTGCGGTGCCGGACCGCGTGCCTCGGTCGCCTTGCTCAGAATCGCTCCTCGTATCCGTCTTCCGTGCCCGTGATCAACATCCCCCGCGTTCACACTCTCTTCTCACGTAAGAGTAGAGTGCTGTCGGAGTGGCCGCTGCCGCCCGCCCCGCCGTGCGGCGGCAGGCGGGGCCGACCGACACGAGAGGGATCATGCCGACCTACCGAATCCAGCCGCACGAGGGCGCACCGCAGACATTGCAGGCGCTGCGCCTGCGCACCGACGGCGAGCACGTCTACTTCGAAGATCGTGTGCATGGCCGGTGGCAGCCGGTCCTCGAACTCCACCTCGACGAGGTGGAGCAGGTCCAGCGCCGTCTCAACGAGGCCGACGGTGCCTGGATCTGGGTGACCGAGCACGTGCGGCGCATGCCGCTGTGACCATCGGCGATCAAATCTTCACTTGCGACATAGTAGAACCAGGCGGCTGCACAAGGCAGCGAGGACGATGGGAGCCCCGACTGTGTCAGATGAGCCCGGGTCGATGACCGCATGAGCCATCCGCACCCGGAACTCGGCCCGCCACCGGCACTGCCAAGCCGCGGGCTGCGGATCGTGGCGCTGGGCGGTCTCGGTGAGATCGGCCGCAACATGACGGTCTTCGAGTACGGCGGGAAGTTGCTGATCGTCGACTGCGGTGTGCTGTTCCCCGACCCGGATCAGCCGGGCGTCGACCTGATCCTGCCGGACTTCACCGCCATCACCGACCGGCTGGACGACGTCGTCGCCGTGGTGCTCACGCACGGCCACGAGGACCACATCGGCGGCCTGCCCTACCTGCTGCGCGAGCGGCCCGACATCCCCCTCATCGGCTCCCGCCTCACCCTGGCGCTGATCGAGGCCAAGCTCGCCGAGCACCGTCTGCGCCCCCACTCCCTGCAGGTCCGCGAGGGTGACGAGGAGACCATTGGCCCGTTCTCCTGCCGGTTCTACGCGGTGAACCACTCGATCCCGGACGGGCTCGCGGTCGCGATCACCACCGGTGCGGGCACGGTCCTGCACACCGGCGACTTCAAGATGGACCAGCTCCCCCTGGACGGCCGCCTG
>NZ_JBQQBP010000037.1:0-34730 GCF_052245875.1 Actinomadura sp. 3N407 | reverse complement strand
GGCCTGCCGGTCTCCTGCACGATGCGCACCGCTCCGGCCCGGAACTCCGGATCGAACGAGCGTCTCTCGGTATCCAACGACCCAACCTTCTCCCAGGTTCGGTCTCCACGATCTCAGGGGAAGCGCAGTGGGGCTGTCAACGGCGGCGGCCAGTACGGGGGCCTGGTGGCGGCCGATCTCGACGAGCACTTTGTCGGTGAGCCAGTCCAGGACCGGGTGGACATCGGTGACGTAGGAGACGTTCGGCCACTGAGACTTGGAGGTCTCCCGTGCGGCCGTCAAGCGCTTGCCGGCGAGGGTCTTGGAGAAGGTGATCCGCATCCGGCCCGGCTCGGCCTTGCGCGGCAAGATGTGCTGCTCGTCCAAGTATGACTTGGGCAGCGCCTTCAACCGGTAGAGGAGGTCGCCGGGCGGTTGGAAGGCGATGGTGCCGTCGTCGTCGCGACGCAGTGACAGCATGTCCTCCGGGTTGGGGCGGCAGATCTGCCGTAGCGCCTCGTCGAAGTAGTCGGCCGTGGAACGAAATAGCCGCAGATCCGGCGCGCGGGCCACGTCGGGATGCTCGGGTACCGCGCCGACCTGGCCGAGCAGCCCGGACAGGAAGGCCGCGCCACCTCTCTGCGATTGTTTGATCGACTCCTCGACGGTGTGGCCCGTGATCAAGTCCAGGGTCAGGCGGTCCTCTTCTTCCTTCGCCCTGTACAGCCCTGTGACGGCCTCGGCCGATCCTTCGATCTTGTGCGCCTCTTCCTCTCGCTTGAGGAGCTTTTCGCCCACCAGCCGGTCGTCCAGCGTGCGCGGTCGGCCGGTGGCCTCGTCCGTACGCCACGGCAGGTCGCTGGTAAGGACCAGTGCCCGAAACTGGGGAGGGCGCTCCTGCCCGTAGCGGTCGATGCGGCCGTTGCGCTGTTCGATGCGGATCAACGACCAAGGCAGGTCGTAGTGGACGAGCAGGTGGCACTGCTGGTGCAGGTTGACACCTTCGGACGCGATGTCGCCGGTGAACAGAATGCGCACGGGGTCGTCGCGTAGCCCGAATTGCTCGACGATGCCGCGCTGTTCCTCGTCGGAATTGGCCTCGCCGTGCATGACCTGCACAGCGCCGCCGAAGCCCAGCCATGGCTTCTTGTTGTCAGGGCTGCCGGTGCGCTCGAAGCCCAGCTCTGCCGGCAAGGTCTCAGCCAGCCACCGCAGGGTCGGGATGCGCTCGGAGAACACCACTACCCGCGTGTCCGAACCCGGCCCGACCCCCAGCGCGCGCAGCTCGTCCAGCAGCGCGGCCAGCTTTGCCGAATCCCGGTCGCCGATCTGCTCGGCGAGCTGCCGCAGAGAGACAAGCGCAGCCCGCTCAGCCTTCCGCTCGGCCTCACGAACCGCCGGATCGGCGGGTATGGGCTGCCCCTTGGTGCCTGCGCGCTTGTCGGGGCGCGGCTTGTCCAAGGTGCCGATCCGTGTATCGATGGTCTCCAGCAAGGCCTTGTGCGACGACAAGAACGACTTCAACAGCTGGTACGGGACGAGCTGATGCCTGCTGGCGGACGGAGTATCTGGATCAGCGGGGATCCACCGAGCGATCAACTCCGCGAAGACGGCGAGTTCCTTCTCGCGGGCCGGCGCGTGGACAGGCTGAGAAGGGCCACGGTCGGCCCAGGCGCCCTTGAGCGAGTCGCGGACTTCCGGCGTCGTCTTCGTCCGCCGGATGTAGAGGTGGTCGAGGTCCTTCACCTCGTACTGGGTGGGGTTCGCGATCGCGGCCTCGTCCAGCATCCTGACCAGCTCGGCGAACGAGCCGGGGTCGCCGTTGTGGGGGGTGGCCGAGGCCAGGATGAGCGCGTCGGTCTTGCGGGCCAGCAGGCGGGCGAGCGCATTGTTCTTGGTGCCGCGGTTGACGAGGTTGTGAGACTCGTCGATGACGACCGCATCCCAATCGGTGTGTTCCAGATGGTGCGCGTAGACATCGCTCTTCAGCGTGTCCACGGAGATGATCGCGCGCTTGAAGTAGGCGAACGGGTTGCGTCCAGCCGGGATGTCCTGCTGAACCCGCTGGATACCGGTCGAGTCCAGCCGCACCAAGGGAATCGCGAACCGGGTCCACAACTCGCGCTGGAACTGCTCAAGCACATGCTGCGGCGTTACCACCAGGATGCGCTCACCCCGTCCGCGACGGATCAACTCCGCCAGCAACACCCCGATCTCCAGGGTCTTGCCCAAGCCCACCACATCCGCGATGAGGATTCGCGGCTGCGCATTCTTCATCGATAGCGCCAGCTCGGCCGGGCGAAGCTGGTGGACCTGCTGGTCCATGAGGAAGCCGTCCGCCAAGGCCAGCCCACGCTGGGTCTGGGGCAGGAAGGTCTTGCGCATGACCGCCTCCAGGAACAGCCGGGCCCGCCGGTGGCTGGGTGAATCGTCCGCCACGAGTTCGGTCTCGCATGGGTCCAGCACCCTGACGGTGTCCAACCCGTCGTAGAAGACAGAGTCGAGGCCGCGGACGAACGAGGAGATGCCGGTGACTTCGAGCATCCAGCCGTCATGGGCGGTGAGCACGCTGTTGCGCACCAGCCACAGCTCGTCGCGGATCAGGACCTGGGCGCCCGGGGCATACCCGGCCGAGGCCGGTGCCGCCCTCTCAGCCGGGGAACCGCCGGACCGCACGGCACCCGGTACCGCGCCATCCTGGGCATCCACCGCTTCCGCCTCGACGCTCAACGTCCGCTCCGATCCCTTCATACCGCGCTGGTGCACGTGCCACCGATCACCCACCGGACGAATGGACGTAGCAGCTACGCCCACCTCAAGCCCTCGTCCACCAAGCTTCCCACCAGGCGCCGACAGTGCTCAAAGCGCCGGATCCACCGCGTAATCCGTCCGCAACCCATCTGCGACCAGCTTGGAGGCCACCGGCCGGCCACGACGGGTCTTCGGCTGAGTCTTCGGACTCGGCGCCGGTCCAGTTCCTCCAGGCAGCGGCTCTGCCCGCTCCTCGTCCTTTGCCTCATCGTCTTCGTCCGCCGGTCCGGGCGGACTGTCGAGAGGACCGACCAGGTCCGAGCCATCATCGGTCTCGGCCTGATCGGCAAGCAGTTGCTCGACCGAAGGCGACGGCAGCTCCTTGGACGAAGTCGGATCGCCGCCCCCTGTCGTGCGGGCGATCAGCGCCAGCCGCGCTTCGGCCGGTGTCTGACCGGCGGCCTGCAGCAGTTGCCCGCACCTATCGGAGACCTCATCAAGCGTCGGCCGATCCTCAGCCCTGTGGGCGAGCATCGAACTGAGTAGGGGCCGCAATACCTCAGGAACGCCACTCAGATCCGGACCGATCTTGGGATTCGTCACCTGGGCCGCGACAGCTTCCCAACGCAGACCGTCATACGGGTAGTGGCCGGCCGCCGCATAGAGCACAACCGTTCCCAGCGCGTACACGTCGGCGGCCGGTGTCACACGCGGGTGGCCGCTCGCCTGTTCCGGCGGCATACAGCGCACCGTCCCGATGATCATGCCGCTGTGCGACAGGGAATCCTGTGAGGCGTCTGCAAAGGCACCGAGCCCGAAGTCGATGATCTTGGGGCCCTCGCGGCCCATGATGACATTCTGCGGCTTCAAGTCCCGATGCAGTAGATCCGCCTCGTGCACTGCGTGCAGCCCTTCCGCGAGCAGCGCGCCGAGGCTGGCCACCAGCGGCAGCGGCAACACCCCGTCATCGTCAACGCATGCCAGAAGCGTGCGTCCTGCCACGTACTCCATCGCCAACCACGGTCTATCCGCGAACGGATCAGCATCGAGGAACCGCGCAACTCGATTAGTGCCGATCACAGTACGGGCGATCTGGGCCTCTTTTTCGAAGCGAGCCCTCGAGTCGGGGTTCAGCTTGTCCCCGCGGATCAGCTTCACCGCCACCGGGTCGCCCGCGGGTGTGTAGGCGAGATACACCTCGCCCATGCCACCCGAGCCCAGCTCTTCGACCACGGCGTATCGGCCGATCCGCGTGGGCGCTCCGGTCATCTCCAGCCTCGACATTCCTTTGTCGCACCCGCACATCAGCCAGTCAGGGGGATAGATGCCGGACTAGCCTAATCGCTGCAACCCGCCATCGCGCCAGTACGGCGTTGTGACGACCGAGAACGGCTCGTTGATACCTCTTCCGCCAGGATGCGGAGTTTAGTGGCCTGCAGTTCACGCGGACGTCCCATAGGCGGGTGGTCGTCAAGTCGTGAGCACGGCCGGGCATCGCCCCGAACTTCGACGATCGCACCGCCGGGACCTGCGATGACCTGAATCCGGGCGAGATTGACCAGTGGTTCGAGCGCTCGGCGGGCGGCTCTCGCGTCCAGCGGGCTGCCGCGCAGGTAGAGCGTGGCGTGACGGTGGCAGAGTTCGCGTGCGAGGGCCGGTATCCCGACGTCGGATGCCAGGAGGGCCGCCTGGTTGTGGACGGTGGATGCGACGGCTTGGTCCTGGGACCGTGCCACGGATTCTGCGAGGGAGCAGATCGCCGCCACTCGGGATTCGAGGGGGTGCACGCAGGGCGGGCTCGTGCCACGAGCGGGACCCAGCGGAGCGCCGTTTCTGCGGCGTCCACGGTGTTGCTCCCAGATGATGGTGATGGGCTGGTGCGGCCGGTCCAGGACGAAGCGGCCTGCGTCGGGGTCGGACGGTGCGGGCGCGTCTTCGATCTCAAAGTGGACATTGCGGGGCCGGTATCGGGTGTCCCAGGTTCGGATCTCGTCGGCTACCTGGTGCGCAAGGTCGAGGCCACGGGGCCGTGGCCGGTAACGCCGACCTCGTAGAGGTTGCCGCCGTCCGCGGGTGGGACGGGACGGATGGTGAGGTAGGCCAGGTCGCAGTCACGGACGGTTGCCATGGCGCCCCAGCCGAACATGGGCTTGAGGTGCAGGCGCTCCGTGGCTCCGGGCTGGACGTTCATCCGCATCAGGGTGGGTGCGGTGGAGATTTGCGGCGGCGCAACAAGTCGGCGAGGAGTCGGTCGGTTTCCGGGGCGGGGTCGATGTCGAGGTCGTTGAGGCGGTACGCGAGGAGTCGGTGGGTTCGGCGGACGGCGTCGAGGTTTCCGAGGTGGGCTTGCAGGCGCATGAGGTCGCAGGCGAGGGGTTCGGAGATGGGGTCGTGGTCGAAGGCCTGCTCGAGCACGGTCAGGGCGTCGTCGGGGTGGTTGGTCTTGAGGATGTTGGCGAGGCGGACGAGGGCGTCGATGGCGGTGCGGCGGATGCGTTCGCGTTCGCGTTCGGCCCATTCGTAGGTGAGGTCGTCGGCCAGTTCACCGGTGTAGAGGTCGGCGAGGCGTCGTAGGGAGGGGATGCGGTCGGGGTCGTTTGCGGCGTTGGCGGCGGTTTCTAGGGTGCGCAGGAAGTGCCAGAGGTCGACGTCGATGAGGTTGTGGTCCAGTTGGTAGCGGCTGGCGGCGTAGGTGATGAACATCGGCTCGCGCAGGCCGGTGGCCTTGCGGAGGGTTTGCCGGGTGTTGTTGACCGCGGTGTGGAACATGGTGCTTCCGCCGCGAAGGTCGCGGTCTTGCCAGATCGCGTCGATGGCTTCCTCGCGGGTGGCGCCCTCGGGGTGCAGGGCGAGGAAGGCCAGGAGGTCGCGGGAGATGCGGCGCAGGCCTGTGGTGATCTTGGCGTCGGTGGTCTCGACGCTGACCGGTCCGAAGATGCACAGGCGTACGGGGCACAACGTCCGCTCGTCCTTGACATCCGGCAGCTGCAGAGTGGCTGGTGTGTTGGCCGGGTGTTCGTCGGAAGCTTGGGGCGGTACGGCATCCTCGGCTGGCGGCGCGGTCGCGGCTTCGTCGACGTCGCGGGCGGCACGGATGGTCTGGAGTAGTTCAGCGGTATCGGCCGGGGTCAGATGGAAGAGCCGCGCGTTGGCCCAGGTGTCGGCGTGTGGGCCTTCGGCGTCCAGGACTTGGCCGTCGGTGTCGATGCGGCAGGTGGTGCCTGCCGGCCAGGGGCCGAGCAAGACGCCACCGATCCCGTAGCGTCCAGCGAGTTGCAGGGTGGCGTTCAGGGTCGGGGTGGAGCGTTCGGCGTCGTGGGTTGTGGCGATGAGCATGATGGTCGGCAGATGTTCGGCGGGGTCGGCGGCTCGCAACGCGGTCACGTGGGGTGCGTCGTGGTCGTTCATCATGCGGGCACGGTGCACGACCTCGGTTTCCAAGTGGCGTAGTGCCGTATCCAGGTCGGGGGTGACGACCAGGCCGGGAACGGTGTTGGCGAGTTGGTCTGGGTTGTCGTTGGCGAGGGTGAACAGGGTCATGGCGGCACGGCGCGTGGTCACCAGTTCGACCCGGGAGCGGTGGGCGCCGGCAAGTAACTCGGTGGCCATTGCGCGGGCGACGTCGGTGGCGCCGGGGCCGTCCAGTCCCACGCTCAGCCCGGACAGGGCCACGGTGAGCTGTTCATCGTCGCGGACGCCGACCGTGAGGTGGGTCGGCGCCTCGGTGGTGAAGGCGGCATCGACCAATTGCACGTCCGACGGTGGCGGCTGACCAATGGCGGCGTAGGTGTCCAGGTGGGCTTTGCGCAGGATCCGAATCGCCGGGGGCAAGGCCGGCTCGGATTCGCCGACTGCGAGGTGATCCAGGGCCGGGACTCGGCGGCGGCGTCGATGCAGCCGCGCAGCGGCGACGGCGATGCTGATGGCGGCGGCCAGGCTCAATCCGACGAGCGCGCCCGTGGGTAGCGGCACGCTGATGGGCGTGTTCGGCTCCTTGTCGGGTGATGACGACGCCGTTGCCGCTGTCGGGGGTGCCGGTGTGGAGGGAGCGTGAACGCCGCCGTGGGGTGACGTGTCGGGGTCCGGAGGGGTAGGCGGTTCGGTCGCTGGTGGCTGCGGGGATGGCCGGGGCGGGTTCGTAGGGTGTGATGGTGAGGGGTGAGGTGAAGGCAGGTTGGCAGACGCGGCCGCGGTGTAGGTGATCTCCGCACGGCGGTTGCGGGCTCGGCCCGTGGGGTTGTCGCTGCCGTCGGGGTGTGATTCCGCGGCAAGGGGGACGGTTTCGCCCTTGCCGCTCACCTGGAACATGTACTCGCGTGGGAGAGCCCGGGAAAGTGCTTGGCGCACGGCGTCCGCTCGTCGGCGCGACAGCCGCTGGTTGTAGGAAGAGGGGCCGACCGCGTCGGTGTGGCCGACAATCGTGATCGGATGCCTAGGATCGCCCTGATCGCGGATGTGGCGGGCGGCTTGCTTGATGGCGTCCTGTGCGGGGCGAGACAGGTGGGTGGCGTCAAAGGCGAACTGCACGACGATGTGGTGCTGCTGGAGCGAGCGAATCGTCCCCGTTGGTTGGGAGTGGTGTCCAAAGAAGTGCTCAGCTGCGCTGGCGAGGTCGCTGGTGACACGGCCGGCTGCCCCTTGGGCGTTAGTTGACGGCAGTGGTGCGGTGGCAGCCCGTGCGGGGGGCATGGTCGGCGGGGGCGGCGCGGGAGTCGCCGTGCCGGGGTCCACCGGGGAAGGCATGATCGTTCGGCTGATCGGCGCGGTGGCTCCGATGACGGCTATGCCTAGGCTCCCCACCAGGACGGCGGCGCTTCGTTGCAGACCGGTAAGCCCAGGGATCCGGGGTACGGCTCCGCCGACGATCTGGGCGGTGGCCTCTGTGAACACCAGTAATGTCCAGCCGGCCCAGCAGGTCCACGCTAGGTACTTGACCGTTGCCAAGAGCAGTGTCTCGTCTGCTCGGCGGAACAGCGTCGTGCCGATGTCGGTGAACGAGGGGGGGTGGCGGGGGATGGGCGATCCGGTCACCACGATCAGGAGACAGGGCAGGCCGATCACACCGGCGGCCAACAGCATGGCCGCGCCGAGGCTGTGCAGCCAGGCAGTGCGGCGGCCGAGCTGAGAGACTGTGGCGGTGTGCCGTTGCCGAGTCATCGCCGATCCTACAGTGAGTGGCCGGTGCCATTCTGTGACCGTGGGGACGTGAGGGTCACGGAAAGGCGGACAAATTCACGCAGGTGGCGTAGCGCGTCTCTACCGCGCTGTGCCGGGACATGACGCCTCAACCCGCGCTGGCGGCCCAGACGAGGGCCTGCTGACGCAATACCGGTAGGCAGGGTACGGGTCCACGTCTGAGTAACCGCCAGGATGTGCCGTAGCAGTTGTGCGGCCTCACCATGTGGTTCACCAGATGTGTCGATGGGGGCGTTGGTGTCGGCGATTTCGAGCCCCCCAAATGGCTGCGTTCGGCGGCATGGATGCTCCGTCCTGGGTGGGTGATGGATGTGGATCATGGGTCAGCGGAAGGGCCGATCACCGGGAGGCGGCGCCCGTACCGGTGTTGTTCCGCGGTGATCTCCGCCATCGCCTCGGCCATGTCTTCACTGATCAGATCGGAGCGAACGTAGGTCGTCAGGTATCGGCCCCGCAGGTTGACCACGGCAGGCTGTAGCGGTGCCGGCATCTGGTCGGCGGAGAGCCGGTGCATGCGGGTACGGGTTTTCGGTTCAGTCGGTGTCGTGATCGAAACGGTGGCCTGGGAGTAGCGGTTGGCCAGCGCTTCGAACTCCAGAGCCAATTCTTCGGTGATCTTGTCCGCCCGGCAGTAGAAGATCCATGCGGCGGGGGTCCGGTGGACCACAACCGGGCCGAGCCGATCGTCCATGTCATCCGGTTTCACCCGGATGAATCGCGCGGGGATGCTCATTGGTCACCTCGCAGTTGCAGCAACTCCAGGTCTTGATCGATCATGGTTTTGCGACTGCGGGGTGTGTCAGTCTGTGGTTTCGGTTGCCCGAAATCGTCAGGGCGGCTGCGTTCCCGTGCCGGCGTCGGGTGGTTCATCCAAGCGTCGGTTCTGACGGCGGACGAACTCCTCGGCCATTCGCCGCAGCATGCGTTTGTCCTCGTCAGGAAGGTCACGCGCGAGCCGGAACAAGATCCATTCATCGGAGCCGAGGCGGACCTCGCTGATCTCGTACTCCAGCCACTGGCGGGCCGCCAGGGTCTTCACCAAGTCTTCGGACACGTCCATGGCTGTCGCCAGGGCGCGCATCTGCCAGGGCTCGGGGGTCTTGGCCACCTGGCCAGCGGCAAGCTTACTGATCCACTGGAACCCCAGGGTCTGCCCGGTCACCGGGTCGATCGCGCGCACCGCCATACGCCGATAACTCAGGCCCTGCTCCTTGCGCTCGTGCACGAACTGGCTCAATGCCAGCTGCGCCGGTCTCGGTGTCGTTGACATTCACCTCAACTCACTTAGTGTCTCCTCTTTACAAGAGGACCCGGGAGTGTCTTAATATCACGACAGTTCGGCGCGATCCAGTGACGATGGATATTGATCATGGTGCGATGCTCCCACCGAAATCCGAGAAGGGCGAGGTCAGACACTTCTGCCTGGCTGAACGTGTTCACGGTGACGATCAGTTGCTCGGATTACCACGTCGGAAGATCGTGTCGTTCGCGTCCCAATGATGCAGGTAAGAGCCACTACGGCTCTCGTCCAGACTGCTGCAACCGGCTGAGGCTTGCGGGGGGAGCCGTGGCGGGAAGAGCCATGATGGCGATCAACGAGTCTGCCCGGTGGTTGGCCACGGCGGTCATGGCCGCTAGTGCCTCGCCCGGACGCTGTCACGCATGGGCGTTTGCCGGCGGCCGGCTGCCGTCGCGCCGCGTTCTGGCGACCTGCGGCGCGATCGTTGTGGCGGTCAGTGGCCCGGGGTGCTCGACGGATTCAGACGATCCGGTAACGGTGCCATCGTCGCCGCCGCTCACCGCGCCCTCAGGTAGCGGCACCCCCTCTGTCAGTGCGTCTTCCCCGTCTCCTCGTGACGCGATCATCACGAGCTATCACCAGTACTGGGAGGCCACCCGAAAGGCGGCGACCGTGCCGGAGGATCAGGCACGCAAGCTTTTGGAGCCGGTGTCCACCCCTGGTGTGATCGAAGATCAGATACGTGGGATCCGTGCGGTGAGGGCCAAGCATCGGGAACCGTGGGGAAAGATCACCATCAGGGTGTACGCGGTGGATATCTCGGGCTCAACGGCACAGCTAGGTGATTGCCAAGACACCAGTGGAGCTGGCCTTGCCGACTCCCGCACACACCAGTTGATCCCCGGAACCCGCGGCAGCGCCAAGATCAACTTTTCGGTGAGGTTTCAGAGGGGCGCCGACGCGCGGTGGCGCGTGTCGTCCATCCGGCCCGTGGAGGCACCATGCACTCCCCCATCTGCCAGCGCTGGCGTGTAACCGGCAGCGTCCTGGTGGTCGCGGCGCTCGCGGTCACACCCAGTCCCGCGTGGGCAGACCCGGCCCCTCCAAGTCCAGGTCCATGGGGCTGGGGCGGAATCGCTAGCGACGACGGCCAAGCACCCGGACATCCTGGCGGTGCGCCGAGTGACGGGGACGGAGGCGGACCGAGCGGTGGGCCCGGCAAACCGGCCGCTGATGCCTCCGACGGTGGCTGCCCTGCCACGATCCCGGCGAACTCCGGCTGCGACACGCTGAATTGCGGCCCGCTCGGGGCCATCGCCGGGTGCCAGCCCGCCATTGATGGCGGCGGCACAGCCGTGACTCCGCTGGATCTGTTGCAACGGGCGCTTTATGAGCTGCGGCTCCCCGAGCCCAAGATCGTGACGGCGCCGCCCCGTGGCAGCGAGGGTGTGGTCGGGTTGGCGCAGTGGTTTTGGCTCGATCCCGCCCAGCGGCGGCCCAGGACGGTGCGTCAGTCTGCCGGGGCTGTGTGGGTGGAGCTCACCGCCTCTCCCCAGACAATGACCATCCGTCCCGGGGGCGGGTTCGCGCCGGTTCACTGTCCTGGTGGCGGCACGCCGTACCGGGGCGGCATCACGGCATCGGCGTCGGCGTGCACCTTCACCTACACCCGCAGTTCCGCTCAGCAGCCGGGGAACGCTTACCAGGCCACTGCGACCGTCGGTTGGGGTGGCACCTGGCGGGGTTCGGGCGGAGCCGGTGGCGCCCTGACCCCGATCACGGTGACATCGGCTTTCGCAGTCCGGGTCACCGAAGGGCAGGCCCTCAATGGAGGTGGCCAGTGAGCGGCCGCCGGGGCGTCTCCGCACTGCCGCCCGCCAGCGGCGAAGCGGCACCTGCCTCGTTGCAGCCGCTGCCACGTGCGGCGCGGCGAGGCCGGGTTCTGGTGGGTTTGCTCTTGGTCGTGGTGTCGGCTGCGGTGGTCGCGTGGCTGCTTGTGTCGGCTGGTGATCGCGCCGAGGTGCTCGTCATCGTCCGCGATGTGCCGGTGGGCGCGTCGATCGCCGCGACCGATGTGGCGGCCACAAGGGCGGGGGTGGAGGCTCCGGTTCGGACGATTCCTGCGGCGCAGGCCCATGACGTGGTGGGGAAGATCGCTGCGGTGGATCTGCGGGCCGGGTCGCTGCTGTCTCCTAGTCAGCTGACCAGCACTCTCACCCCGGTACAGGGTCAGCAGATCGTGGCCGTCGGGCTCAAGAGCGGCCAGTTGCCTGCGGGGTCGTTGCGTCCGGGTGACCAGGTGTTGGTGGTCCCAACACCGGCCGGCGGAGCGGACGGGGCCGCGGGCGGTGCGTCACCGCTGGGCACCGAGGCCGCGGCCACCGTCGACCGGGTGTCTGCGCCTGATGCCGACGGCAGCGTGGTGGTCAATCTTCTGATCGCCGCTGAATCGGGGCCTACGGTCGCCAAGCAGGCCGCGCTGGGGCGGGTCGCGCTGGTGGTCACCAGCAGGAGGCCGTGACATGGCGCTGACCGCTGTGGTTTCAGCCGGAGGCGCTCCAGGAGCGACCACCACCGCCGTGGCGTTGACGCTGGCCTGGCCGTCGGTGGCGCTGATGGCCGAATGCGATACCGATGGCGGAAGTGTCTTGTCCGGGTTGTTCGGCGGGCACTACCCGGCCGATCGGGGGCTGTTGCAGGTGGCCTGGCAGCTCGCTGAGGATCCCCGCGGGATCGCACTGCATGAGCAGAGCTACCCGCTGGACGATTCAGGCGAGCGCCGGGTGGTGCCCGGCCCCGCCGACCCATTCCAGGGTCAGGCCATCACTGCGGTGGCGTGGAAGCAGATCGCCTCCGTGCTGGCCCGCCATCCCACGGATGTGATCGCTGACGTCGGCCAAGTCCGCGCGGTCGCTTACCCGTTCGCGGTCCTGGCCGCTGCCGATCTCATCGTGCTGGTGTTGCGGCCCACGTTGCGGCAGGTTGTCGCCGCCCGCCCCCGGGTCGCGGCGATCCGCGAGGCCCTGGGCAGGCGCTCGGTGGTGGGCCTGTGCGTGATCGGCCGCGGCCCGCACTCGGTGGCCGAGATCCGCACCGCGCTGGGCGGCGATTTCGCGGTCGTGGTGCAGCTGCCCGACGACCCGCGCAGCGCAGCCCGCCTGTCTGATGGCGATACCAAACGCCGCCTGACCCCGTCCAATGACCTGCTGCTCCAAGCACGAACAGCAGCGCGGGCCCTTCGCGGCGCGATCGAACACGGTCTGCGCCGATCCCCGATCCAGCCGGCCAGTTCGGAAGGTGCCCACCGGCCATGACCCACGGTTCCTTCACCTGGCCTCCGCCCGGACGAGTCCCGGCCGCTCCCACTCAACCCCCCACCTCGCCGCCACCCCCCGCGGCCATGCCCTCGGGATCGCCGGTGCGGCCGGCTGCCGCACCGACGGGGGTGTGGCCGGCGCGTTCCACCGCTGGCGCCGCCCCGGCCGCCACGGCCGCCACGGCCGAGGAACGTCTCGACGACGACGCCTTGCGCACCGCGGTCAAGCACATCAACACGGTGCTGGACGAAGTGCTGCTGGACGCCGAGCCCGACGACACCCGGACGCGGCTCGCCGTGGCCGAGCAGGTCCGCAGCTGGGCGCAGCAGCAGGCGAACGCGGGCCGAATCTTGCTGCCGGCGACCGAACAGCAACGGGTGACCCGAGCCGTGCTCGACGACCGTTTCGGCCTGGGGGTGCTGCAACCGCTGCTCGACGACGCCGACATCGAAGAGATCGACATCAACGGGCCCCGCCAGGTGTGGTTGCGCTACGCCGGCGCCCGCAAAGCCCCCGGGCCCGCGATCGCCGAGTCCGATGACGAGCTGGCCGACAAGGTCCGCCGGTGGGCGGCTCGCACGGCCAGCCCACGCGAGTTCAGCAGCGCCCGCCCGCTGCTGAACGTCGCGCTGGGCGTGGGGGTGCGGATGGCGGCCACCATGTCGGTCACCACCGGCACCCATGTCTCCATCCGCAAGCAGCGGCTGATGAAGGTCACTCTCGACGAACTCGTCGGCCGCGGCACCATCGACCAGGCCCTGCACGCGTTCCTGGCCGCGGCGGTGCGGGCACGGCTGGACATTCTGGTCACCGGCGGGGTGGCCGCAGGCAAGACCACGTTCCTGCGCGCCTTGTGCAGCGAGTTCGACCCCAGCGAACGCATCATCACCTTGGAATCTGAGCGGGAGCTCTACCTCGATCACCTGGGCCGCCATGAGGACGTGGTGTCGTTCGAGGCACGGGAGGCTAACCAGGAGGGCGTTGGGGCGATCACCCTGACCGATCTGATCCCGCAGGTGCTGCGGATGAACCCGGACCGGATCCTGGTTGGGGAGGTCCGCCACGCCGAGATGCTGGCGCTGTTGCAGGCCATCGACAACGGGCTGGAGGGCAGCCTGACGACCTTGCACGCCAATTCCGGCCCGGAGGTGTTCGGTCGACTGCTGACGTTGTGCGCCTACGCAGATCAGCACCCCGAGCCGACTGATCTGTTCCGGCTCATCGGCCGCGCCGTCGACCTCGTCGTCCACCTTCGCCGCGATCACCGCACCGGGCAGCGCTACGTGTCCGAGGCCATCGAGGTCCTGGAACCCGCCGATGGACACGAACCGGCGATCAACCGGATCTTCGTTCCCGGTCCCGAGGGCCAGGCCGTCCCGGCCGGTGTCACTCCCAAACGGGTCGAGGAGCTGGAGCTGGCCGGGTTCGACCGTCGGCTGCTCACCCAGGCCCACCCGTTGTGGGAGGTCCCCTCGGCTGGAGGCCGCAGATGACCACGCTGCTGGCGCTCCTGGGCGGGGCCGGAGCAGGAGGCGGGGTGCTGCTGATCTACGCCGGGCTGTTCGGTAGTGCCGTGACCTCGGCGCGGCCGCCGTCCCGGTTCGCCGCTGCTCTCACCAGGCTGCTCACCCTGCCGGATCAGCGGCGACACCGGTTCGCTGCGGTGGGCGCTTTGGGCTCTGGCGGCGGGGTCCTGCTGCTCACCCGCTGGCCGGCTGCGGCGATCGCTGCTGCCGTCGCCGCGGTGTGGTTGCCGCGGGCGATGTCCGGGCGTGCCGCTGCACGGCAGCTCGTGCGGCTCGACGCTATCGAGCAGTGGGTCCGCAAATTGTCAGGGCTGTTGGGGGCAAGTCATGGCCTTGAGGACGCGCTGCAGACCAGCGTTCGGCACGCCCCCGCAGCGATCGACGCGGAGGTGTCGGCGTTGGCCGCCCGGCTACGGGCGGGGGTGAGCACTCAAGAGGCGTTGTACCGGCTGGCCGACGACCTCGATGACCCGGTTGGTGACCTGGTCACCGGCGCGCTGCTGCAAGCCTCGCAGGTCCGCGGCGGCGGGGTGCAGCGGCTGCTCAATGATCTGGCGTCGTTGGTGGCCGACGATGTGGCGGGTCGGCGTGAGGTGGAGGCCTCCCGGGCGCCGCACCGCACCACCGTCCGCGGCCTAGCCGTGATCTTCATCTTGTTCGGGGTCGCGTTGATGCTGCGCCCCGACTACTCGGCCCCCTACGGCACGGTGCTGGGGCAGGCGGTACTCGCCGTCATCTTGAGCATCTGCGGCACCGGCCTTTGGGTCATGCATCGGCTGGCCAATCAGCCCCCCGTCGCACGTTTTCTGACCCGTACGCCCGCCACCCCTTCCTCTGCCGTACCCGATGGTCAGGCCCCCGGAGGGGGCGGCATCGACATCGGTGTCCAAGGCAGGTGAGGAAACGGTGGTCCAGGTCGCGATCGTGTTCGGTGCTTTGCTGGGCGCCGGGGTGCTGCTGATGATCTCGGGTGTCCGCCGCCATCCCCCACGGCTGGACGCGGTGCTGACGCGACTGGCCGGAGCCGACCGCGCAGCGGCTGGCCCCGGCAGCGCCGCCGAACCGGCCGGGAGGCCAGCGCGCTGGGCACGGCAGCTTACCCGTCGGGTCACTGGGCCCGGTGGCCTGCCGATCCCCCGCCAGGACCTGGCCCTCCTGGGGAAGACACCCGAACGGTTTCTCGGTGAGAAGGCCGCCGCGGCGGCGTTCGGGCTGTGCCTGCCGCTGCTGCTGTCGGGACTGGCCGCCGTTCAGGGGTTGGGCGTGCCATGGACGGTGCCAGGCGCGGCCACCCTCGGGTTCGCCGTCGCGGGCTTCTTGGTTCCGGATGCGACGGTGCGGTCCACTGCCGCGCAACGGCGCCTGGACTTCCGGCACGCACTGTCGGCCTACTTCGACTTCGTCCGGCTGGCGTTCGTCGGCGGCGCCGGCCCCAGCGAAGCCTTGGAGCGGGCACCGCTGGCCAGCGACGGATGGGCGTTCCGGCGGATCGCCGAAGCCATGGAGGCCGCCCGGCACGCCCGACTCACCCCCTGGCAGGGACTGGCTCGGCTCGGCGCCGAGATCGGCGTGGACGAACTGGGCGACCTGGCCGACCTGGCGGACCTGGCCGGAAACGAGGGAGCCAAGATCGTTGACTCGATCACCGCCTACACCCAGCAGATCCGCTCCCGGCAGCTCGCCGAGATGCGATATGAGGCTGGCTCACGCACCACCACGATGACCGTGCCGATCGCCATGATCGGGCTCGCGTTCATCACCCTGCTCGGGTTCCCCCAGATTTACCTGCTCCTCACGAACTGATCAGAGGTGACCCCTAATGCCGCCTGAGTTCACGTACGCGGCCGCCATGTTCAACGTCTTGCGCGACCGAATCCGCACCTTGAAACAGGCCGACCGCCGCGACGCCGGCCTGACCACACTGGAAGTCGCCATCATCGCCGGTGGTCTGGCTCTGCTAGCCGCTGGCGTGATCGCCGCGATCGGTACCGCGATCAACAACCGCAAGGGGAACATCAAGTGACCCGGTGGCGGCCCCTTCAAGCGCCCGTACGGTTCCGCACCGCGGTGGCCACCCGGGCGCGGCGCACCGGACCGCGGGAGCGGGGCAGCGCCGCGTTAGAGACCGCCATCCTGGCCCCCGGGCTGCTGCTCCTGCTCGCCCTGCTGCTGCAGGCCGGATGGTGGTACATGGCGCGGTCAACGGCGCACGCCGCCGCGGCCGAAGGGGCGCGGGCAGGGCGGGTCCGGGACGCTCCTCCAGGCGCCGCCACCACGGCCGCGCGGCAGTTCGCCGCCGAGGTCGGCAGTGGTGAACTCCACCACGTGTCGGTGGACACCGCCGACAGCGACACCGGCACCGTGGCGGTAACCGTCCGTGGCCACGCGCCGTCGTTCGTGCCGTTCTTCGACCCGACGGTCTCGCAGACGGTGCGGGCACCACGTGAACGGTTCACCGTGCCCGGGGACTCCCCATGACCGCGGCGCCGTGCGGCCCAGGGCGCTATGCCTGGGTCCGCCGCCCTACAGCGCGCCGGGGTTGCCGTGCCCCGGAGCGGGGTAGCGCCGCTTTGGAGACCGCGATCCTCGCGCCGGGCCTGTTGCTGCTGCTGGCTTTGATGATCGGTATCGGCCGCACTCAGCATGCGCATCAGGCGGTGGAGGCGGCCGCCCGTGACGCCGCCCGCCAGGCCAGCATCGCACGAGACCCCGGCTCCGCCACCGCACAGGCCAGCGGCAGTGCCCGTGCGGCACTCCAACGCGAGGGCCTGCGCTGCACCCCCGTGACAACCCTCCACACCGCGGGAATGCGGCGTCCGGTCGGTACCCAAGCGGCCGTGACCGCCCAAGTCGACTGCCAGCTCCCCCTGTCCGACCTGCTCATTCCCGGCCTTCCAGGGGCAACGACGATCCGGGCGCGGTTCTCCTCGCCCATCGACCCCTACCGAGGAAGAGACCTCGGGTTCACCAATTCTGAACCTGACCGGAGCTTGAGCCTGGAAGGTTGATGACCATCATGCGGGTGCGGTCGATGGCGCCTCCCGGCGCTGCGGAGACGATCCCTAAACCGTCGACACCGTGGTGGCGGCGGCTATCAGTCCGCGGGGCAGCGATGTTCCGTCCAAGGGCCGCCGCCGGAGTGGACCGTGGTCAGGTAACCGTGTTCGTGGTGCTCCTTGCGGTCGGTGCGCTGATGGTCACCTCGCTGGTGTATTTCCAGGGGCTGAAGCTACGTGCCGGGCGCGAGGCCGGCAACGTCGCCGAAGAAGCCGCCCGCGCCGGGGCCGGGCAGCTCAACCGCGCCCAGGTCTACCGGACCGGTGTCAAGTCGATCGACCCAGAGGCGGCCGTGCGGCAGGCGCGCGCGTACCTGGCTGGCGCCGGGCAGCGCGGCACCGTCACCACGGTGGGTGCTCGCCGGGTCCGCGTCACCGTCACCATCAGCCGCCCGGCACCGATGCTGTCGCTCATCGGCGTCGAAACGGTCACGGCGACCCGTACCGCCACCGCCGACCTCGTGACCGGCGTGGATTCAGGAGACGGCCAGTGACCTCCTCATCGCCCCGCCCGGATCGCTCCCCATCGCGTCCCGCCGGCTTGGCGCGCGGCTTGGGGTCGCTAGTCGCCTTGGCCGCCGTCGTGGGCGTGCTGCCGCTGGTGCTCGCGCATGCGGCAGGCAACCCCCTTCCGGGGCAATTGCCGTCCCTGGACCAGGTCCGTGACGCGTTGGCTCGTCCCGCATCCGACGACACCCTGATCCTGCTCGTCGTCCGTGATCTGGCCTGGCTACTGTGGGCCGCATTCTGCGTCTCCACCCTTCTGGAAATCGCCGCCCACACCCGCGGCCGCGCGGCCCCACGCCTCCTCGGGCTGGGATCAATGCAGCACCTGGCCCGCAGCCTGATCACCAGTGTCACCCTGATGACCAGCGCCCCTCCGGCAGTCGCACTGGCATCGGCAGCATCCCCACCGGCAGCGACCGCGCCCGCCGTGACAGCAGACCTCGACACCCACACCGTCGCGGTCCCCCATGCCCGCTCCCACGGTGGACCGACAGGTCCGCACGACACACCAACGGCCGATACTGCACCGGGGCATCACACCGTACATAAGGGCGACACTCTCTGGGGGATCGCCGAACGCAGCCTGGGCGATGGGCAGCGCTGGCACGAGATCGCCGCCCTCAACCACATCTCCGATCCCCGCGCCCTGGCCTCAGGAAGCATCCTGATGCTCCCCGACCAGCACACCCCCTTCAGCGACACGTCCGGCCCCTTCGGCGTCTCCACCTCGGCGTCGCCACCGGCATCCCCCATGCCCAACACCGCCTTCTCGGCGTCCGTGAGCCCTTTGGCCCCCGCCCCCGACGCGGCAGCCTCCGAGCCGTTGCAGCCGCCCGACCGCACCGATGATGACGGCGCCGTGTCCTGGGGGCCGCTGACCGCCGTCTTCGCCACCGGCATGATCGCCGGTGGAGTGCTCACCAAGATCACGCAGATGCGGCACATGCAGCGGCAGTACCGCCGCCGGGGCCGACGCATCCGGCTACCGCACCTCCCCCACGCCCGCCACGTGGAACAACGCCTCGCCTGGGAAGCACACACCGCCACCGTGGACCAGGAAGCCGGACAGGTACTACGCGCCGCGCTCCGCGCGCTGGCCCACGGTCTGCGGCAGGCCAACCTGCACCCACCGGAGATCGTCGGCGTCCACTTGGCCGCCGACACCGTCGAGGTCCTGCTCGCCCGTCCGAGCCGAGTCGCCCCCGAGCCTTTCGCCGTACGCCCCGGCAGCAACGACATGTGCTGGCAACTCACCCCCGACGGACGCACGCGGCTGCTCAGCGACGACACCGCGGACGCGGCCAGCGATCAGGGCGGTGACCCCCTTCCCGGTCTGATCAACGTCGGCCAGACCGGACCGGGAGGGCAACTCCTGGTCAACGTGGAAACCCTCGGCGTCGTGGGCTGCGACGGGGACCCGCAGCTCATCGAGATTATCTTGGGCACCATCGCCACTGAGGTCTCCACCAACCCCTGGACCGGCCTCGACACCGTCTTGGTCGGCTTCGACGAACTCGCCGTCGTCCAGGGACGGGTGCACTCCTGCAGCGACCTGGACGAGGCACTGGACCTTCTGGCCCGCCGCGCCGAGGCCATCCGCCGACGGCTCGGGGATGACGCCAACGAGTCCGGCGCCGGTGATGTCCGAGCCCTACGGCTCCAGGGCAGCGGCGACAACGACCTCACCCTCCTGGTATCCCGGACCCCACCCAACCACGATCAACTACAGCACCTCCTCGCAGCCGTCGACGGCACTGGCGGGCTAGCCGCGATCCTGCCGGCCGCCACCCACACCGAGTTTCCCGCGCGATTCACCCTGGACACCGATGGACAGCACGCCCCGGCCCTACGCATCGAGCCCTTGCATCTCACCGTCACCCTCCACCCGCTGACCAGCGACGACTACAACGCCATCGTCACCGTGCTGACCGCTGCAGCCGATACCAGCGACGTCGCCGCCGACCAGCCGCCCTATGGCAGCGCCACCCACAACGTCGGCGCCACCCGCGCACCTGGCACCGACGAAGCATTCTGGTCTGTCGACGCCGAACCGTCCCGTACCACCACCGACCACACCGGCTCAGACGACCAGGACCACCACGGCAGCACCTCCTCCGGTGAAACCAACCTCCTACCGTTCCGACCCCGCACGGGTTCCACGCCGGGAAGCGGCCTCTCTCCCCGGAGAGGGACCCTCGACCTACCCTCTGCGCCGCCGGGTCCAGCATCCGGCACGCGAACACAGAGCGACGAGGTGTTCGCCGCGTCCGAGTTCCGGGTCCCGCCGATCACACCAGTCATCTCCCCCCGGACGCGCGTAGAGCTTGCCGAGGACGAGCACTCGGCCGGCTTGTCCATCGGTGTCCTAGGGCCGCTTGAGGTGACCGGCGCCCACCACGATCTACAGCCCAAGCAACTTGAGATCGTGCTACTGCTGGCTCTCAATCCCGCCGGACTCCGCAACGACCAGTTACGGACCCTACTCGGCCCCGACCCTGACCATCCACGCGGCAGCGACAGCCTCCGACAGGCCATCACCCGGACACGGCGGCGGCTCGGGCAGGCCGCCGACGGCACCGAACGCATCGTCCATGTCGGAGACGGCATCTACCGGCTCCACGACGCCGAACTGGACTGGACCCACTTCCAGACGCTGGTCGATGCGGCCGGGACCCACGAGGGCGACGCCGCCCGTAAGCTCCGCCAAGCCCTGCAACTGGTGCGCGGCCGACCCCTTGAAGGCTGTTACCACTGGTGGATCGACACCCCGCTGCTGGAGACCATACGGGCCACCATCGTGGACGCCGCCGAACTACTCGCCGAACTCGACTTGGCCACCGGCGCCATCACCGGCGCCGGACGGGCCGCCCGCGTCGGCCTTATCGCGGACCCGGCGGCCGAACAGCTGTGGCGGATGGTGATGCGCGCCGAACACGCCGCCGGCAACACCGCCGGAGTCCACGAGGCATGGTCTGGATGCTTACGGGAACTCGCCGCCGTCGACACCGAACTCGAACCCCACCCCGACACCGTGGACCTCCACCACCGCCTCACTCGCAGGCCCCCGACCGCCGCATACGTGTAGGTTCCGCAGATTGATGTCCAATTCCGGATCTCAGTGTCCACACCAAGTCCATCCTCGATTGGGAGCACGCCGCCGACCTCAGGCGTCCACTAACCGAAGAGATCACCGCCTACGCCCGCCGTCTCGCACGGTCGACCCACCGGTTCCCTGACACCAAACGGGCCCTGGTCGAACTCCTGGAACGGTGGGACGCCGGCCTGACCGGCAACCCGGCTGAACGGCGCATGGCCGTCAGGATGTCCGCTGAACGCCTTGGCGTTCTTCCTGATGACACGACCGAAGCCGCTGTCCTGGCGCTGCCGTCGGTCGCCCGGCTGGCCGCTGTCCACGTGGCCGGGCAGAAGGACGTCTTTGAACGTCGCTTCCTGGAGGAACTCCAGCGTTTGACTCCAGCGACCGGTGGACATGGCCGTTGATCCTACGTGTCTGAAGGTGCAACCGATCGGTGATCGATGCCAGCAGGTCGCTCGGTTCAGAAGGGTGGATCGTCGGTGCTTCCTGCCCCGGCCCACGGGTCGGGGTTGCGGACGAGGTTGTACCGCTGCCGGGCAGCGGCGTCTTCGGTGTTCTCCAGGGTGCTGGTGTCGTGGCCCCACGTCCGGAGTGCGTCCAGGGCTCGGTTGCGGTGGTGACGGTTGCTGCTGGCGGCCAGGAGCAGGCAGGCCCGGTCGGCGAGGATGTCGCGCTGGGCGGCGAGGGCGGGGTGCTCTGCGAGGGGGATCGCGGCGATCAGCGCCGCGTCGCGGACCCGCGAGTCGGGGTCGTCCAGGAGTTCCTGGACGGCGCGGTAGACGGCGGGGCGTAGTTCCCGGTAGATCCGCACCGTCGAGTCCGCGTCCGGGTGGTCGGGGCCGAAGATGCGGGCGCCGGCCGCGACGGACTCGTCGTCGGCGTCGTCACTGGTGTCGCCGAGCCATTCCAGTAGCGTGAAGCGGGTGGGTAGAAGGTCCCCGGCGGGCTCGCCGGCGGTGGTGCTGGGGAGATTGAGGATTGCCGCGATGTACAGGGCGACCGGCACCGTTGCTTCGTACACGGTGTTCTGGTGGGTGACCTCGGTGAGCACGTCCCGCGCGGCGTCTGCCCTGACGGTCGGGTCGGGGTCGAGCAGACGGGCGAGTGCAGCTGGCAGGGAGGCGGCCTGGCCCATCGGGGTACCGAGCCGAGCCCATTTGGTGTTCTTCAGCATTTCGTAGGGATCGGGTAGGCGGCCAGGTGGCAGACCGTTGAACCAGCTGGCGAGATAGAGCTCACCCTGGGTCGGGGATGGCGCCCAGGGGTCGTCGATTTCGTGCCAAGTGTCGGGGTGCAGGAGCCCACGCACCCAGCGGTGGAGCGCGGTGACGCCGTCGTAGCTGATGGCCCGCAGCCACGGCAAGGGCGCCATCAGCCGAGCTGTGTCGTCGGTCGCGCACACGTCAAGGATGAAGAGCAGGCCCTCTGGCGGAGGGGAGTCGGTGAGGCACAGCCAGCTGAGCGCGGCGCTGATCCGTACCGCGGGCGGCGTTGCTGGGTCCGCCCACAAGGTCTGGGTCCAGGTCAGGCATTCCGGATCAGGCAGCCTGCAGGCGAGTTGTGCGACCGCGAACACCAGGCCGGCGCGCACGATCGGGTCGGTCTCGACGCCCAAGCGCGCCTGCACGGCGGAGCGAACGTCGTCGAGACGCCCGGACGCTGCTACTGCCGCGTACGCGGCGTAGGGACGAACGTCGGGGGCGGGGTCGGCGAGCAGCGACAGGACCAGGTCGAGGTCAGCGGTGATCGCGTCACGGGCGGCCGCGATGCCCCAATGGCCCGGGTATCCGCTGGGCTCGAACAGTTGCTCGTCCTCGGGCAGCCGCAGCATCTGTCGGCGGCCGGGTCCCAGCGTCGACCGGGCGGCATCGGCCGCCACCTCCAGCGCGTAGGCGCGGCAGCTCCCGTGCGGGTCGGCGGCGACCCGCAGCAGGAACGGGACGGCCAGTGCTGCCACCGACCAGGAGCTGTTGGCGAGCTCCCCGTTCACCCCCCGCACAGCCTGCCGCACCACGTCGGGATCGTCGGAACGCATGCGCGCCACATCGTCGCGGGTCTGCGGGCCGCACGGGAAGCGGTCCCACGGAATCTGGTCGAAGGCGAATGCGTCCTTGGCCTCCTGGGACAGTGCTCCGACCACAGCACGAACATCAAGCGGGCCGCCCACCTGAACCAGAGGGGCACCGTCGACGAATGCCCGGTGGACCGCCTGGTAGACCGGGTCGTCCTCCCACCACATCCGCCCTCCCCGAAAACCGGAGCGAGCCGGGAGCGGCTCACTGTTGAGACAGTCTCCCGCACGGCCGTCCCCGCGGCGCGACCGGGGAGGAGGGCTTGTTGGGAGCAGCTACTCGCGGAACAACTCCGAGAGACGGGGGAGGCGGCGTCGGGTCTCGGGGTGGTCGTCGAAATCCCAGTCGAAGTGGATGTCAGGGTAGGTGGGTGGCGTTGTCGGGTGGGAGTTCTTCGCCGGTCTTCTGCTGGTAGGCGTGCCAGGCGATACTCAGGATCGCCTCTCCGTCCAGGTCGTGTCCGGCCGACGCGGCTTCGAGCACCGTGGGGACGGTAGCCAAAGAGTCGGGGTCGGTCAGCGCGGCTTCGTAGACCGCGCGGCCTTGGCTGACGAGCCAGCCACGAAAGTACTCGAAGCCGTCGTCCGACGCGCCGCCGTTGATCAGGTAGGCGGCCCCCCAGAGATCACCCCGGTAGGACTCGGCGAGAACGTCCCAGAGGGGCTGCTCCACGCGCGCGATTGCGTCGGCCGACCATCCCGTCATGATCTCGATGGCGCTGGTCGCGACGCTGTCGGCGTCATTCGCGTCTTCGGCTGCGTTGCGAGCGTCGTCGATGAACGTCCAGAACTGATCGCGCTTCACGGCCCAAAACGTGCCACCCCGACGCATCCGACGGCAAGCCCGAGTCGGCGACGCGACGAGCGGTTCGTTCTGCTTCTATGGGCGCTGTGTCCGTCTATGGAGTGATCGCGCAGCTTCCGGAGCCCCGGGCTTGTGCGTGCGCGGTCGAAGGCTCTGGCGATGCTGGATGCCGTCATGAGTCCCGAATGGCAATGGCGCTACTACTCCCATGACACCCAGTGGGCGCCGTCGGAGGAGATGGCCTCGATGCGGAACGGGAGCGGCGATGACTACGCCATCGTGTTCGCGGAGGCCGGGGTTTACGCGCAGGCGTTCGCCCACGAGTCGCCGATGAGTTCCTGGCGTGTTCGGCCACCGGAACTGTGGCCGGGGTTGATCGAGTCGGTTTCCGGATGTGTTCCGGCGGCAGGTGGAAGAGCCTGCCTTCGGCGATTCCAACGGGCTGCTGCGGGCAACGGTGTGCTTGTGGCGGGAACGCGCCGATTCTGCCTGGAGGTGCGGTGAGGTCACCGTCCCGGATGACGGGGAGTGCGATGCCGACGGCGCCGAGTGGCTGTTCGCACTCCTGCTGGAGGAAACGGCCCGGGCCTACGCCGAGTTCGCGGAGGAGTACCACGAACTGGCGCCGGCGTTGGAGGCGGTCGAGCACGTCTACAGCCTCAAGCCGCTGACCCAGGAGATCGTCACGGCTTTGAACCCGGAGATCCGGCTTGATGATCTGGTGGGCGACATCACAGAGATCGGCTATCCGAGTGACCCGGACGTTAGTGTCGCGGGGTGACGATGATGGACGGTTCTCAGGCTGATGGTCCGCCGGAGCGGCGGCAGTGGACGTGGGAGCATCCGGTCGGTCCGCGTTGGCTACTCCTTGGCGATATCGGCTTTGAAGGCTCCTACAAGGACGACATCCCGCTTGCGTTGTGCGCCGGGGTTGAGGGTGTGTTCGTCGATCTGCCGCCCCGCCCGCGGGAGCAGTTCACTCTCGTCGGCTGCAGGCCGGAGGGAGCGCTCGCCGACCTGCTCGAACGTGTGCCCGTTGAAGAGCTCGGCACAGAACGAGCCTGGTTGGGCGACCTGTACCTCGCCGGTCCTGAACCGGCTCCGGGCACGCCGCCGTCCTGGTGGGGCGAGGACGTCGGGGACCTCGTCGTGCTCGCGCACCAGCCGAGCAAAGCGCTGCCGGGCACGGTCGATATAGATTTCGACGGGTTCGTCCACGTCTATGACCGCACCGAGGCCGTGGAACGTCCCGGCGACGCCACCGAATTCTTCCTCCAGAGCCGCGATGGGGCGCCCTACGGCAAGTGCCTGGACGTTCGCGGAGTCTTCCGCGAGCAGTCCGCCCCGCCGGTGCCGAACATCCGGTTGCTCGGCTGCAAGCCCGAACCTCCGCTGCTGGCCGCGCTGGCCGCGGCGGGACCGCAGTCCGACGCCGCTCGGCGCGGTCGCCGGATCATCGCCGACGTCTACGCCGTCACCGCCGACGGTTCGGTCGGACGGGTGACCGAAGCCGCGGTATACGGGATGGTCGAGGCAGGCGAACCGTCCAGACTGGGCGCCGGGCTGCTCGACGTCACCATCGCCAGCGAGCCGAGGGAACCGCTGCCTACCGGAGTCCTCGACATCCTGGAGCACTGGCACCGGGGCCGCCCGACCGACAAGAACCTCTGGGCCGACTATGACCGGACCCTGCGCCATTACTGGGCCGGAATGGCGCTGACCCGCCGCTCCCGCGAACCAGACAGCCCGGCCGGCGGCACCTATGACCTCGACGGCCGGTTCGTGACCGACATCGAAGGGTTCTACTGCGCGATCGGAGAGGCGATCAACGGCCCCGGCGGATACTTCGGCTGGAACCTCGACGCCCTCGACGACTGCTTCTCCGGAGGGTTCGGAGCCCAGATCCCGTTCCGAATCGTGTGGCATACCTCGAGCGTCGCCCGCACCCACCTCGTCCCCGGCTACGACAAGCGCAGACTCGGCCCGGCGGTCACCTTCGACTACCTCCAGGACATGCTCACCGAGCACCACATCGAGATCGACCTACGCTGAAACCACCGGCATAAGCTGAATCGATTGGCCAAGCTCCGCGGATTGATCATAGAAAAGCCCTTGGCCATGGCTTGCGGAAGACCTGCTCAGGGCACCGCGCTTGGACAGGCCAATGCGGAACCTACAATACGGCCGCTGACGCTGACGAAGGCCCGGCAGCACCGACCTCCGATAGTCATCGCGCGTTGAGACTTCACTGGTCGTCATCGTCGGCGCCCTCAAGCACAGGGGTCCCCAGACAGAGGGTCTCGCGCAGGCGTGGTGCGCGACGTGGGCCACCGGCGGCAGAGCCATAAACGTACCCCAGCACCATCGAGACCAGCTCTTGACGGACGTCCACCGCCACAGCAGACAGAGCGCGTCACGGGACACGTTTCTTCAGCTCACACACCCATCGGGGGGCATGTCACACCGCGAGCAACCCGTGAGAAGAAGTCTGTGCGGCGAACCGTGCTGTCCCAGCGAAGGGATCACAGACACCATGGCCGCGCTCCCCCTCCCGCACGGATCTTCCGGCGACCTGCACACCGATCCGAACACACTGCCGCAGTCCCCGGCCCAGCACACCAGCCAGCCCCCCGAACGCTCGCTCCCGACACCACGACCAACGCCACGTCCCGCACCGCCGTTGTGGCGGCGTCCGCCTACAGAACGCCCGCTGCAGAACCCGCCTCGGTCAACGCCACCGCCGTTGAACCTGCCGACGACACCACCACCAAGCTTCGGTACCTCCCCACGAGCCCCGCGCAGGCGCCGACTTGCCGCATACCTTAAGAAACGTCGAAAGTGGTGCCTTGCCGTCACGCTAGGGCTCCTCACGCTCGTGGGCATCGGACTGGCGACCGGCCCCGTCATGCGTTCCGCCCAGACGAACTCCAACACCGACTCGCCTCTCCCCTTCGCGACCGAGTCGTCGCTGGCAACGCAGCCCCCCGCGGCACGGCCACACGCGACACGGCCACCGACAGCCGACTTCACGGCCATCGCCGATGCGTGTGCACTGCCGACATCGGCATCCCTGCAGCGACTCGCGCCAGGCGGGGACAATAAGGCGTGGCACACCGGCACCGACGACTGGTCATGCCTGCGGGTCGGACGCGAGGAATCCCTGCCGGGCACGCAAGGCCATCGTCGACTCCGCAGAGTGCTGATCAGCGTGTCCATCATGTCCGCCACACGATCGCGTAGCGCAACCGAGCAGGCACGCGAAACCTTCGCCGCCCAGCGTGACCGTGACCACGCCGCAGGGGAGCGCCGCAACCGCGTACTCCACGTCGGCGATGAGGCCTACTCCGGATACTCCGAGATCGGCGGCGACGGTAAAGCAGAAGCCACCGTCCGGCTCCGCAACCTCGTCTTCACCGTCACCTACACCGGAACCGCATGGCCGCCCTCCCTGCTGGGCCCCCACACACCCATGCCCGAACCCATGGCCCGAAGGGGTGCGGTGATGCTTGCCCGCGAGATTGTCCGGGCACTGGTCATGTGCGCCGCCTGTACGTCGCGTGACGCGCCGACCACACCGGCCGCGCCGACCTGGCCCACCGTTTTGCCAGGTACCCATCCAGCAACGGAGGAGACCCCTCCGATCGTCCAGGAGGTGGCTGCCGGTCCTGGAGGATGAGGCCTTCGCGCAGTTTCGCTGATAGGGCTGGTGCAGTAATGCAAGAGCGCCCCTCCCTGCCCGACCACATGCTGCGTTCACTGTGGGGTGCGCTAGACCAGCACCGCCGTAGGCCCGTGACCTGTCTCGCTGATCAGGTCGACAAGGGGTGATACCAAAGGGGCAACGTCATGGACTCTCGTCCCGCGCATCATCGGCTGGTCAATCGGAAACGAGGCTCGGAGAAGCTTCACCTGGTCGGTACGGTATCGGTAATGCCCGATCGCTGGAATCGAGGAGTGGTGATGCTGGAGGAAGCCGAGGAGATTGGCCGCCGTGCCAAGCGTGCTCGTCTCCGGCTCGGGATGACGCAGGCTGATCTTGCCGCCGATCTCGGGCGAACGCAGGGCTGGGTTTCCAAGATGGAGCGCGGGCAGATTGAACTCGACCGGGTCGGCTTGCTGAACCAGCTCTCGGCAGCCCTGCACATCCACCCCAACGACCTGATCGGGCGACCGTACGTGGCGTCTGCGGGGGAGAACCAGTGGCAGACCGCTGCGTCGTCCATTGTGCGGGAGCTACGACGGTTCGACCTGACCCCGGTGTTCGACGGGACTCCCCGGGCGTCGGGGGTGCTGTGGAGCGAGATGACCCGGCTGCACCGCCTCCGGGACGCGGCGGCGAATGTCACGATCTTGCGGGCGCTGCCGGACATGCTGCGGGAGGCTCGGGCGCTGGCAGAGGTATCGGCCGGCCACGAACGCGAGGAGGCGTTCGCGCTGTACGGAGTGATGTGCAAGTTCGCCCACACTGCAGCGCACGCCCTCGGTCATCCCGAGCTGGTAGCGATGGCGTGCGAGCGTGCGGCGTGGGCCGCCCGGCTGTCAGGGGATCCTGTATTGGGTGCGGTCGCCGACTGGATGCGGGCGTGGGACATGTGGGCGACTGCGGACTGGACCGATTCGCTTGCCTTGTTGGACAAGGCGCTCGGTGATCTCGAACGGGACTATGACCGCGGTGACCAGCTCACCGTGCGGGCGTGGGGGTCTCTGCATCTGCGTGCCGGGGTGTCGGCCGCCCGTGCCGGGGACCCCGACAAGGCTCAGGACCGGATCGCCTACGCCAAGACGGCTGCCGATCGGATGGACGCCGAGGCAGGGCCGCAGGTCTATGACCGTCACTCGCTGACCTTCTCCAGTGGAAACGTCGCCATCCACGCGGTGTCTGTCGCCTTGGAGACTGGGGACCAGCGCCGGGCGCTGGAGTTGAATGCCCGCGCCGACCCCCACGTGGTCACCGTCCTGCCGAACTCCCGGCAAGGCCACCACCATCTTGATCTGGCCCGGGCGTGGCTGTGGGACGGCAACCGTGTCAAGGCGCTGACCGAACTGGAGACTGCTGAGCGCTTGGCCCCGCAGCTCATCCGCAACCATCCGATCGCCCGCTCGACGCTGCGATCGCTGGTCTACGCCGAGCGCGCCATCACACGCGAGCGGCTCCGCCACATGTCCGACCGCTTCCACCTGGACGAATGACCGTTATATTCCTCTGAGTCATATTCGGGTCCGGTAGAGGATTTACCGTCCCGGCATGACCACCTCTCACAGCGTGCCGAAGGCGGCGGACGCTCCACTGCGATCCTGGCCGCGGCTGGGCGACCTGGTCGCCGACAGCAGGCGGGACGGCCAGGTCGGCGTGATTGTCGGTGTCCCCGGTGAGGAGGGCGCCAACTGGCTCACCTACCGGTTACGGCCCCCCGATAATGGAGAGGACTGGTCCGCGGCGGCTGACGCCTCCACGCTGCTGCCCGTCCCTTCTCCTGTCGCCTACGCCTCGCTCCGCGACGGGCCGATCCACCACCGGCCCGGTCGGCATTGGGCGCTGACCATCCGCCTCCACCACCAAGACGGCAGCGAACAAGAATCCCACCTGATCATCGCCGAACCCCAGGCGTGGCGCCTGGCCGCCCAGATCCGCGACAACGCGCCGGCCGAGCGGATGTGGACCGGTCACAGCACCGGAGATGACACAGGACAGGATCTGCAGGACCACCTGCCGCCTGGGGACATGATCGGTGAGCTCGCTCAGCTCACCGGCCGCCCGGCGATGCCCGCCGGTTTGGCGTCGCCGGCCGCCGGAGACTTCTTCGGCTGGCTGGCCTCCACACTGCCGATCACCCATGCCGCATGCCTGGCCGTCACCCATGTGCTGCCGGGACAGATGGACTTCCTGATCGCCCTGGGCCACACGACCACGATCGCGGCCGTCCTTCCCAAGCCGAAGTCGGCCAATGACCTTGCGCTGGAGCAGACCGCCGCGCTCTACCCCTGTGACGAGCTCGACCGTGCCCTGTTCGCCGACCCCGACTGGGTGACGGGCTACGTACGTCGTCGAGCCGCAGGCCGGCGGATCGTCCTGTCGGATGTTGGCGGCTACTTCGCTCCTGCACTCGGGGAACTGTGCGAGCGGCTGCCCGGCCAGATCGCGGGCGTGGTCGAGGACACCGAGAACGGCCACCGCCGCTACGAGGCGCTGCCGCAGCTCCCGTGCGGCGTCTACAGCGTGGCCCGCAGCCCGCTAAAGGAACCTGAGGATCGTCTGGTCGGCGAGGCGATCGTGTTCTCGGTGGAGACGCTGCTGCGGCATCTCGGCCAGGTGCTGCAGGGCCGTCAGGCGTGCGTGATCGGGTACGGGAAGATCGGTGCCGGGATCGCCGCCGCGCTGCACTCGCGGCACGTGCGGGTTGTGGTTCTGGATATCGACCCGGTCCGCCAGGCGCAAGCCTTGTCGGTCGGATATGGCTCTACCGATCTGGCCGACGCCCTCGCGCATTGTGACCTTGTGTTCTCGGCTACGGGCAATCGCGCTCTGACGGTCGAGCACCTGCCGCTGTTGAAACAAGATGCGTTTCTTGCCGGTGCCACCTCCCGGGACGACGAGTTCGATCTGGCTGCGCTCGGTGAATCCGGCAGCGGCTACGTCCGCACCGAGTTGATCCCGGGCGTCTCCCGGATCCGGTCCGCGCAAGGCCGGTCGTTCTACCTGCTCGGCAACGGCAACGCCGTCAACTTTCTGCACACCTCTGCGATGGGGTCGGCGATCCACCTGGTCAAGGCCGAGATGACCGTCGCCGCCGGGCTGCTGGCCGAACAAGACCACGAGCCCGGCTTCTACGAGGTGTCCGCAAGCCACCGTGCCGCCATCGCGGCCGCCTGGGTCGACTTCTTCGGCCCAGCTCATCCCGGGAGGAGCACATGACCATCGTGACCACCACGGCTGCTGCCCCTAGAGAGGTGCACGTGGACGGGCCGGATGTCGCCGGTGCCCGCATCGCAGTCACCGGCGCGGCCGGTTTCCTCGGCTCGCACCTGTGCGAGCACCTGGTCCGCGCGGGGGCCGACGTCGTCGGATTCGACGACCTGTCGACCGGTCACGTGACCAACCTGGCGGCCATCGCCGATCATCGGGCCTTCGAGTTTCGCCACCAGGACGTCATCATGCCGTGCCGTATCCGGGGCGGTTTGGACGCGGTCATGCATCTGGCGTCCCCTGCAGCACCGGGCGACTACCTGGCCCGGCCGGTGGCAACGTTGCGGGCCGGGTCGATCGGCACGTTGAACATGGCCGAGGTCGCCCAGGCCAAGGACGCGCTGCTGGTGCTGGCCTCCACCTCTGAGGTGTACGGGGACCCGCTGGAGCACCCGCAGCGCGAGTCCTACCTCGGGAACGTCAGTCCGATCGGTCCGCGCAGCGTCTACGACGAGGCCAAACGGTTCGCCGAGGCGGTCGCCGCGGCCTATGCCCGGCTCGGTACGCGCACCGCGATCGCGCGGATCTTCAACACCTACGGGCCGCGCATGTCCAGCGGAGACAGCCGGGTCGTACCGACATTCCTGCGGCAGGCATGCGCCGGGCAGCCGCTGACCGTCGCCGGCGACGGTAGCCAGACCCGGTCCCTGTGCTACGTCGACGACACCGTGCAGGCGCTGACCCGCCTGATGGCCTCCGGCTACGCGGGCCCGGTCAACATCGGCGGCACTGCTGAGGTCTCGGTCCTGTACCTGGCGGAGCTGATCAAGCACTTGTGCGGTTCGGTGGCATCGATCGAGTTCGTCGCGCTTCCCGCCGATGACCCTCGGCGTCGCTGCCCGGACATCTCTCTGGCTGCCCGCAAGCTGGGCTGGCGGCCGAAGGTGAGCCTTGCCGACGGGCTGGCGCGGACGCTGGCCTGGTATCGCGGCCAGGTCGACATCAGCGTTGGAGCGCGACGATGAAGCGCGCCGATCTCGCGCCCATAGTGTGCTGCGTCGACGACCGATACGTCCTGCCGTTGTGCGTGCTGATGGCCTCGCTCGCCGCCATCCCCGAACACACCGGCCTGCGGATGTTAGTCCTGCACCAATACCTGTCTCGTACCGGCCGGGACCGGGTGGCCTTCCACGCCGACCGCCTCGGCATCGAGCTGGAGCTTTACCCGGTCCAGCCCGCTCAATCCGCGCCGGTCTCCGGATGGGTATCCAAGGCGGTCTACCTGCGGCTGGAGATCGGGGACGCGATCGGCCCCCGCGGCACCGTCCTGTACTTGGACGTCGACACCATCGTCCTCGGCGACCTGCGCCCGCTGCTGCTGACCCCGTTGGAGGGCGCGCCGCTCGGCGCGGTCCGCGACCCGCAGAATCCCGTGATCGGCGCCGGGATCGCCTTCCCCGGCTGGGCCGAGCTGGGCTTGCCGTGGGGCCGGGACTACTTCAACTCGGGTGTGATGCTGATGGATCTGGCCGTGTGTGAACGCCAGGGACTGTTCACGGCGGCCCGCGTTTTCCTGGCCGAACACGGCGACCAGGCACGGCTGTGGGACCAGGATGCCCTCAACGTCGCCGCCGACGATCAGTGGCGGCGGTTGGGCCGGCGGTGGAACACCTTCGCGCTGTCACCGCTGGCCGCCCAACCCGGCTACCGGCACGACGACGCCGAACCGTACTCGCCGCTGGCGATGCTGCTGGCCGACGAGCCCGACGCTTCCATCCTGCACTTCGCTGGCCCGGCCAAGCCCTGGCGCGACGACTACCCGCCCGGGCGGCCTGGCGAGATCTACCGGCAGTTCCTGCGTGCCGTAGGGAAGGTGGAGTTCGATGGCCGCTGGTGAGACCACTGCCCGAACGGCCGCCCGCGCCCTGGCCTGGGCCTGCTCGGTGGCCCTGGTGGCGCGGCACGGTGCCGGTTCCTGGCAGCTCGCCCGGACCCTATCCTGGCTCGACCGACACGAACTTGAGCCGCGGCCGCGGGAAGACCCTGTTCCGCTAGTGCAGGTCGTGGTGCCAGTCCTGCGCGAACAGCAGCACGTCGGCGCGGCGCTGGCCTGGTGGCGGACGATACTGCCGCAGTTTCCGGGGATGTCGCTCACGGTGGTGTCGACGGCCCGCGAAGACCACGACCGCGACCTGCTGGCCCGCGCGGCCTGTGAGGGCCCGCTGACCCGCGCCCGGCTCCCGCAGCTCACCGCGCCCGAGCTGACCGCCCTCCGTGCGGCCAAGCAGCATGGATGCCTGTCAGTCGAGGATGCCGCAGCCATCCTGGCTCAAACCCCCCGTACCCGGGACGTGGTCGATCGCGAGTTGGCAGACGTCCCCGACGAGCGGATCAGCCACCTCACCTACCCGGGGCTCGGACGCAAGGCCGCCCAGCTCAACCACGCCGCTCGTCTCCTCCCGCCGGGCGGCTACCTGGCGGTGTATGACGTCGACTCCCGGCCCGCCCCAAAGGCCCTGGCCGCTGTGTACGCCTGCCTTGCCGACCGGCCTCCAGTTGTCCAGCAGCATGCCCTCCACACCGCTCCCGTCCGCGGCGACGTGTGGGCACGGGGAGCGGCGGTGTTGCAGTCGATCTGGACGCTGCGCCGTGAGGTCCCCTATGCCCGCCGCCACCAGCATTCGGCCACCCGGCCCGGGACCGTGGCGCGATGGCGGGCCGGGCTGTCGCAGCCGGTGGGCCACGGCCTGTACCTGCGCCACGATGTTCTCTCCGCGATCGGCGGATTCCCCGAGAACAGCGTCCTGGACGACGTGCCGACCGGCGTCGCGCTCACTGTGGCCGGCATCCCCACCGTTAGCGTGCCGTACTTGACGACGGTCCCGGGCCCGGAATCGGCCGCGGAGATCATCGCGCAGGGTCGCCGTTGGTTCTGTTCCTATCTCGATTACCCGACGCTCCTTCGGGACGCCGCCGCCCGCCGGGCGGGGGCCGCACCGCATCGTCGTCTGGTCGCCGCGGTTGCCCTGTACCGCGGCACCGCCTGGTTTGCCGCCAGCCCCGTCACTGTGCTGGCAGCCCTCGCCGCCCTCGCGCCCCGCTCGCGCCTCCCCCTGCGGGCCACCGCGATCACCGGCCTGACGCTCGCAACCGTCGTCCCCATCCTCGCCACCCTCCGCATCCGCGAAGCGCAACGGTCGCCGGCCGACCTCTGCAGGGACTGCGGCGCCCTGCTGGCGGCCTACCTACTGCGCAGCGTCGGACCTTGGCTGGCCGTCACCGACGCCATCCGAGACCGTCACCCCACCACGACCACCGCGCCCTCGCCGAAGGCCCATCGCACTCCGCGACCTTCAGGAGCCCCATCGTGATCATGATCGGAGTGGAAGGCGTGTCGTGCACTGGCAAGACCACACTCGCCCGCACTCTGGCCGAACGCCTGGACGCCGGTCTGCCAGGCCCGTTGGGCGAGGCGTGCGTTGTGCCGTGCTACTACCACGCCGCACCCGACCCGCAAGCGCTGTCCAACCGGGACGTGCGTACCGAAGCCGACCAGCTCGCGTTGCTGGCAACCCATCTTGAGGTCGAAAAGCTCCGCCACCGGCAGGCTCGCAGCGCCCTCGACCAGGGCCGTGTGGTCGTGCTCGACCGGACGGTCGACACCCTGCTGGCCCACGTACGCGCAGTCGGACGCATGCAGGGCCTGGACGCCAGGGCCCACGCTCGCCGGCTCGTCGCCACTGCGATCGAGCGAGGACAGGTCGCGGTCCCGGCGGTGACGCTGTTTCTTCAAACCAGCCACGACGTGCTGGCACGACGGGCACGAGCTCGGGCTGGTATGCCGCCGCTGTTCTACGACCCGGACTTCGCCCAGGCCTTCAACGGTCACTTCGCCGACCCGATCACCCCGCATTGCCTGGTCATCGACGCCACCGCTGGAGCAGGCGCGGTTGCCGACCAGGCATGGAGCCTGCTGAAGCCGTGTCTGGACGGTGCCCGATGAACACGATCGTCGTGGGCTGCGGGCTCGTCGCCGGCCGCTGGGTCCGGGCCCTGGCCGTTGATGCCCGGCTCGCCGTGACCGCACTCGTCGACCCCGACACGGCCGCAGCACACCGGATCATCCATCGATGCGGCCTGAACGGCGTCCCGGTGTTTGAGGGGCCGCGCGTTTTCCGGACAGCGTCCTGATGGGTGATCTGCGGGTAGATCTACGCCGCTTGCTGTCGCTCCAGGTACTCGATGTGGACCTCAAGTGGGGTCCGGTACCCGTTCGCGGAA
>NZ_JBQQBP010000036.1:0-42285 GCF_052245875.1 Actinomadura sp. 3N407 | reverse complement strand
GCGCCAACGACGGGCTACCGCCGGTGGTGTTCGAGCAGCAGATCACCGAGAAGAGGAGGGCCACAACAGCCCACTACGCCGGGGCCAAGGTGGCATAACCAGTCTCCACACTTTCAGGGGATTGACAGGAGCGGCAGAACGCGGCCATGGCCAGGAAGCTCAAGCAGACCGAGGCCGCCCTGGACATCATGGGAAAAGGTATCGCGCTCTGTGTGCCACGGACGTCGAATGGGCCATTCCGGTAGGCGGGGTGGGCTCGTGAGGCGTGTAACTGCATGGGAGATGGAGGTTTTGTGGCCCTCCGGAGCCGCCCTGCGGGGGGTGGCTTCAAAGCACCTCAAGCTGCGTTAGTTGAAGCCTGTCGTGGTGAACGTTGAGGAAAAGGCGCACGTGATGCGTCAGCTGGGGATCGGGAAGGTGAGCTCAGCTCTCCGCTGTTGAAGCATCGAAAATGCCAAGCTGGCATCAAAACCGGAATGTAGAGTGTGTTCCGGGATAAGTCTGGCGGATACCCGTTTACTGGCCAGGCGGTGCCCGGTGTGAATGGCGGCACGAGCCCGATCTGCGGCTTCCATGCGGAACGTGGGAGAGCATGCCCCGATACTGCTACCGGCGAGTCCGGGAGCGAGAGGAAGCGTGCACAAGCGGCAGAAACCGTGAGGCGCGGAGTACCGTCGCGGGGGGTGCAGTCGGACCGGCTCGTATTAGCGGTGAAGTCCCTGTAATGGGGGTGGAGTGAAGGGGCCGGACCGTCCAGGTGATGTTCGTTCGAGCAACCGGAGAACTCTGGGAGGGATCGAGTGGGCGAACCACAGCAAGGCGAAAAGTCGTTCAGTATTTCTAAGCGGGAGGTGTGGCAGGCCTATCAGAGGGTTGCGGCCAACAAGGGTGCTCCTGGAGTGGACGGGGTGGCGTTGGAAGCATTCGAGAAGGATCTGAAGAACAATCTGTATCGGATCTGGAACCGGATGGCTTCGGGGTCGTACTTTCCACCTCCGGTGAGGGCGGTGCCGATACCGAAGAAAGACGGAGTCCGGATTCTTGGAGTGCCCACGATCGCGGATAGAATCGCGCAGACCGTGGTGGCCAGAAGGTTGGAGCCTCGCATGGAGAAGATTTTCCATGATGACTCCTACGGCTATCGGGTAGGCAGGTCTGCGGTCGATGCGGTGCGGAAGTGCCGGCAACGCTGCTGGAGATACAACTGGGTGATCGACCTTGATGTCCAGAAGTTCTTCGACAGTTGCCCGCACGACCTGATCGTCAAAGCGGTGGACGCGAATACCGATCAACGCTGGATCGTGCTGTATGTGAAACGGTGGCTGGTAGCGCCGATGCAGCATGCAGACGGCACCCTGGAGGCCAGGGACCGGGGAACCCCGCAGGGTTCGGCGGTCTCACCGTGCCTGGCCAACCTCTTCCTCCATTACGCGTTCGATGCGTGGATGGAACGGGAATTCCCGGCCGTCCCGTTCGAGCGATACGTGGATGACGCGGTGGTGCATTGCTTCAGCGAGCGTCAAGCGCTTGAAGTATGTGAGGCGATCGGGCAGCGGATGGAGCAGGTCGGGCTGAAACTCCACCCCGACAAAACCCGCATTGTGTATTGCGCGGACAGTAACCGGCGAGGCGGGCACGACGCCGTCACGTTCGACTTCCTCGGGTACACATTCGGGCCCCGGAAAGCACTCAACCAGCGGATGGGGAAGATGTTCACCTCGTTCGCCCCGGCCATCAGCCGGGAGAAGCTGACCACCAAGGGGCAAGAAGTTCGGGCATGGCGGCTCCATCTGCGGACAGGCAGCTCTCTGGCCGACCTCGCTGAGCAGATCAATCCGATCGTGCGAGGTTGGATGACGTACTGGGGACACTTCAACAAGTCCCACATGTATGACCTGCTACGGCGCATCAACGCCTATCTGATGCGATGGGCCCGTAAGAAGTACCGGCGGCTTCGCAGCCGGAGGAGACTCCAAGTCTGGTGGGAAAAGCTCGTCGCCAACGAGCCGGATATGTTTGCGCACTGGGCATGGGTCACCGGCAGCGAGTTTGCCTTCGCTGGGCGGTAGGAGCCGTATAAGCCGAGAGGCTTACGTACGGAACTGTGGGAGCCCGGGGGTGCGATTCCCCCGGGCGACCCGACTGGAAACGATGTCCGAGAGCGCGGACACCGAGAATTCGTGACCCGCCGCCGGAACGAAACCCTTTCCCTGCTGGTCGAACATCTGCCGATTCGCATCTCGTGCGCATTGTCGGGTGTGCCGCGCAGTAGTTTCTACCGGCGGCGGAACCCGGTGCCGGAAAACAGTGAGCCGGCAGCGCGGCCGGTGCCGCCGAACGCGCTGAGCGAGAGTGAACAGGCCGGACTGGTCGAGATGCTCAACAGCGACCGGTTCGCCGACAAGGCGCCCCGGCAGGTGTGGGCTGCGCTGCCGGACGAGGGGGTGTACCTGGCGTCGGTGTCGACGATGTACCGTCAGCTTCGCAGGCGTGACCAGGTCCGGGAGCGGCGCGCCCAGGCCCGGCACCAGGCGCGCACCAAGCCGTATCTGGCCGCGCACGCCCCCAATGAGACTTGGAGTTGGGATATCACGAAACTGCCGGGGCCGGGGCCACGGCAGTTCTATGACCTGTATGTGATGCTCGACATCTTCTCCCGCTTCGTCGTGCACTGGGAGGTCCACCTGCGCGAGTCGGGTGAGCTGGCCGAGCAGTTCATGCAGAACTCGTTCGTCGCCAACGGCGGGATCGTGCCCGGCACCGTTCAGTCCGACAACGGGACCTCGATGACCTCCAAACCGGTGACCGAACTACTGGCCGACCTGGACATCATCAAGTCCCACTCCCGCCCGAAGGTAAGCAACGACAACCCCTACAGCGAGGCGCAGTTCAAAACCTTGAAGTACTGCCCGGCGTTCCCGGCCAGGTTCGGCTCGCTCGACGAGGCCGAGACGTTCTGTCACCATTTCTTCGACTACTACAATCACCGGCATTACCACGCCGGGGTCGGGCTCCACACGCCGTTCACCATGCACATCGGCACCGCACAGGCGATCCAGCACAAACGAGCCGCCACGATCGCGGCGTTCCGCGCGGCCAACCCGTTGCGGTTCACCCAGACGCCCACCCTGCCCGAGATTCCTACAGTCGCGCAGATCAACCGAACCGACCAAGACACCACCAACCAGGCCAGCCCTGACCAGGGGAAACACGCCGCCTAGCGATCACTGGCCCCTGTCCCGTTTGACTTGACACCTACCGACCCGACAAAGCCCGCGCACATGGGGAAGGGCGGCAGCGAGATCGCATGGGAGGTGCTGCAATGTCCGGAGAATCCGGGGTGGATGCCCTGGTCGTGTGGCCGTCGGCGCAAGCTGCTGAGCTGCGGGTACGGAAGATGCAGGCCAAGCTGCATCGCTGGGCGGGGGCCGATCGAGGTTTCCGGTTCGACGATGTGTTCAACTTCGTCTGTGACCCGGCCGTTTTGGTGATGGCGTTCGAGCGGGTCGCGGGCAACACCGGAGCCCGGAGCGCAGGCGTCGACGGTATTCGTGCCGCTGACGTGCAGGCGGCCGGGGCGACCGCGCACTTGCACCAGATCCGTTCCGAGTTGAAGGCGGGGGCGTTTCGGCCCTTGCCGGTCCGGGAGCGGATGATCCCCAAGACTGGCGGGAAGCTACGCCGGCTGGGGATTCCGACCGTGACGGATCGGGTGGTGCAGGCTGCGGTGAAGCTGGTCCTGGAGCCGATTTTCGAGGCGGACTTTCGTCCGTGCTCCTATGGGTTCCGGCCGAACCGGCGCGCGCACGACGCGATCGCCGAGCTCGGCGAACGAAACGAGACCGCTTCGGGGACTCCGCAAGGAGGCATACTCTCGCCTCTGCTGGCCAATATCGCGCTCTCGGTGCTCGACGACTTCGCCGCCGAGCAATGGGAGACTGCGATGGCGACCCGGCAAGGCCGCGAACAACGGCGGCGACGGGGCCTTCCGACCTGGCGTTTGGTCCGCTACGCGGACGACTTCGTCATCATGGTCCATGGCGCCCGAGAGCACGTCGAGGAGCTTCGCGGCCAGGTGAGCGGGGTTTTGGCGGAGATGGGTCTGATCCTGTCACCGGCCAAGACCCAGATCGTCCATCTTGCGGATGGGTTCGACTTCCTGGGCTTCCGCATCGTCTGGATGCGTAAGCGGGGAACGGACAAGCGGCATGTCTATACCTTCATCGCCGACAAGCCGGTCGAGTCGTTGAAGCGGAAGATCAAGGCGCTGACCCAGAGGTTGTCGCATCTCGATTTCAAGATCGCGCTGATCCGGATCAATCAGATCCTGCGCGGCTGGGCCAACTACTTCAAACACGCGGTCGCCAAGCACACGATGCAACGCCTGCACACCTTCGTCTGGTGGCGGGTGGTTCGCTGGGTGAGCTGATTCCATCCTCATCGGTCCTGGTGATGGAGGGTGAGGATGGCCTGCACGATGGCGGATAGGCGGCGGGGTGAGCAGCGGGCCTTCCGCAGGATGTGCCATCCCTTGAGCGCGGCGGCGCCTCGCTCGCCCAGGGCGCGGACCGTGGCGTGGTGCCGGTTGAACAACTTCTTGCGTTTCCCCAGCCTTGCGATGCTTCTTGCGCTTGTAGGGAGTGCCGACCGCGCCGCCCGCTCCGACATATCCCTTGTCGGCGTAGCAGGCGATCGCCCGGGCCGTCAGAGCGTCGATGATGCCGTGCTCGCGGGCGGCGGTCAGATCATGGTTGGACCCCGGTAGGGCCGGCGACGCCCAGATCAGTTCGCCGTGCGGGTCGGTGAGGAACTGGACGTTCACGCCATGGCGGCGGTGTTTGCCCGAGTAGTGGAGCCGGTCGCCTGCGCCCGACAGTCGGTCGGTGGCCACCAGCGTGCCGTCCAGGATGACGTACGCCTTGCGCTGGGAGATCCGCATGGCTTGCCGCAGGTCGGGAGCCAGTTCGGCGAGCAGTTCGATCACCTCGGTGACGTAGCGGTGCGCGGTCGCGGCACCGACGCCGAACGCCGCCGCCAGGCCGGCGAAGGTCTCGTTGCGGCGCAGGTGCACCAGGACCAGCAGCGCCTGGCGGCCCGGCGGCAACCGCCGCCACCGTGACCCGACCCGGCCCCGGTGCTTGCGGATCAGATCGGCCCCTCGGCGGCCATCCCGTCGGCGAGCTGCGCCCGGTGCCGGGAGCCGATGAACAACGCGTAGTCGAGGCCCACGGCCAGGCCGACCATCAGCGCCAGGCTCGGGGCGGTGGAGGAGACGGTGGCCAGGTGGGAGGCCAGCATCAGGCCGAGCAGCCCCACAGCGGCGTTCCCCGCTGCTGGTCACGGAGCTGTTCGACCCGGTGCCGGATCTCGGTGTTGCGGTAGAGAAAGTCGAGGGAGACGCCCGCGGTCTTGGCTAGGCCGCGGAAGGTGATGGGGTCGCCCCGGCGGACCATGTCGCGAAGGCCTTGCTCGGCGCGCGCCTTGGCAGCTGCACTCTTGGCCGCGGCTGCGGCCCGGAGGTTGTGGGGGTTGCCTCGGTTCACGATTGCGTCTCCCGGTCGCGGGTGATGGCGTCGGTGCGGGCGGTGACTTTGGCACCGCGGACGGCCTGGATGCTTCCGTCTGCGAGCCGGGTCTGCTCGATCTTGACGATGATCCGGCCGAGCGCGTCCTGTTCCTGCAGGTGTCCGGCCAGCCACACGTTGTCGCAGCTCATCTCCTGCCCGGTGCGGGCCTTGAACGCCTGGCGGCGCTCGTCGATGAGCTGCCCGGTGCGTTGCTGCTGGAGACTCAGCTCGGGTAGGAAACTTGCGTCGGTAGTGAACTTCTCGCAGGTCAGGCAGGCGTTGCCCTTGTCACAGGCCTGCCTGGGCGGAAGCAGGCACCATCCGTTGGGCAGGATCCGGTCGGTGCGTTTGTCCAGCTCCAGCATGTCGTAGAGATCGCGCGGATCGACCTGCAGGTCACGCCCGTCAGCGGTGATCTTTCGGTAGCGCAGGAACTCGCGTTCGTGGGTCTCGGCCAGGGTTTCGGTGTACTCCATCGTCATGGCGGGCGTCAGGTGTCCCATGTAGCGCTGAACGACGTGCAGCGGGACGCCGGCGTTGAGGAGGCTGGTGGCCTTGGTGTGGCGGAAGCGGTGGATCCGGTTGAAGTCGACCATCCGTTCAGCGCTGTCGCGGATGTCGAGTCGTCGTGCGAACTCGTTGAGGAGGGCGTTGACCCGCTCGTAAGGAAACAGTGCTACGGAAACAAGCAGACCGTCGTTGATGGTCACGCCGGCCGGGCCTGCTCGGCGGTGTCCCCGTCGTCGGTCAGCTCCCGCAGCACTTGGACGAGGGCTGCCACGGTCGGCCTGTCCTGTGCCGCGGCTCGCGCGATCACGACGATGTGCCGCTCGAATGTTTCTGCGAGGCCCACGACATCGAACCGTGAGGGACGCAGCCGCGTCATCAGGTCGGTGACCGGGGCTGCGCCGACCCCGGCCTCGACCAGTGCCAGCGAGGCGGCCGTGTCGGTCACCTCGTGGCGCACGTCGGGCTCGACCCCGGCGCGGCGGCACACCGTGCGGATCGCCCGGCCGTAATGGCTTTCTGCGGCCGGCAGGATCCATCCCAGGGACTCCGTATCGGAGAGGCTGATGGGATCCACGCCGGGGAGCGTGCCTGTGGGAACCGCGAGTGAGAACCGTTCCCGATACAGCCGCACCACATGCAACGCCGGATCGCGGGGGATCGGCACATCGGGGTAGTCCAGTCCGAGCGCCAGATCCACCGTGCTGGAGGAGACCGCGTCGTAGACATCGTCGACGTCCATTTCCTTGCTCTGCACGACCAGGCCGGGATGACGGAGGTGAATCCGGCCGAGCGCGAGCGGGAGGATCTCCGCGGCGGCCGTGGCGAACAGGCCGACCTGCAGCATCCCGGAGATCGCCCGGGTGGTCCGTTCCAGCGCCGCGACCGCTTCGGCCTCGATGCCGAGCATCCTCTCGGCATGGCCGGCCAGGGCGAGCCCGGCGTCGGTGAGCTCGACCCGGCGCCCGACCCGCCGCAGCAGCTGAACGCCCGCCGCCCGCTCCAGCGCGCCGAGCTGGTGGGAGACACCGCCCGGGGTGTAGCCGAGCGACTGCGCCACGGCCGTGATCGTGCCGCGCCGCGCCAGCTCCACCAGCGACCGCAGCTGCACACTTGTCCATTCCATATAGAAACTCTAAAAAATAAAGATGACGAATTGTGAATAGACGTCAAATGTTCGCGGATGCACGATGGTGCCTGACGCACCATCGCCCTCCGCCACATGCGTCGGCCCCACGGAAGGGACACCGATGTCCGCCACCCCGGCTCTGCTGCCCGACCGCGCCTCCGTCGTCATCATCGGCGGCGGGGTGATCGGCACCAGCATCGCCTTCCATCTCGCCGAGGCCGGAGTCGGCGATGTGGTGCTGATCGAACGAAACGAGCTCGGCTCCGGCTCGACCTGCAAAGCCGCGGGCGGCGTCCGAGCCCAGTTCTCCGACGAACTGAACATCGAACTCGGCGCCCGCAGCCTCGAGGCATTCACCCGCTTCCGCGAACGCCCGGGGCAGGAGATCGACCTTCACCAGGTCGGGTACCTGTTCCTGTTGTCCACACCCGAGCATGTCGCGGCCTTCGAACGCGACGTCGCGCTGCAGAACGAGCTCGGCGTCACCAGCCGCATGATCGACGTCTCGGAGGCGCGCAGGCTGTCACCGCTGATCGAGACCGAGGGCCTGCTCGCCGCGGCGTTCTCCCCCGAAGACGGTCACTGCGCCCCCGAGTCGGTCGTGCTCGGCTACGCGACGGCGGCCAGAGGGCTCGGCGCCACACTGCGCACGAACACCCAGGTAACCGGCATCCGGACACGGGCGGGCCGGGCCACGGCCGTGGTGACCGACCACGGCGTGATCAGGACCGGCACCGTGGTCTGCGCGGCGGGCGCGTGGTCGCGCTCGATCGGGGAGATGGCCGGTGTGGAGCTGCCCGTGACGCCGGTGCGCCGCCAGGTGATGTTCACCCGGCCGATGCCCGATCTCGCCGCGGAGGTGCCGTTCACCATCGACTTCGCCTCGTCCTTCTACTTCCACCGCGAAGGCGGGGGGCTCCTGCTCGGCATGTCCGACCCGGAGCAGGAGCCGGGATTCCATCTCGGCTACTCCGACGCGTGGCTGCCCAGGCTGAGCCGGGCGGTCGAGACCCGCGCACCGCGGTTGCTCGACGTCGGGCTGTCCCGGGGGTGGGCGGGGCTCTACGAGGTCACCCCCGACCACAACGCTCTCATCGGCCGCGCCGACGAGCCGCCGAACCTCCTCTACGCCACCGGGTTCTCCGGCCACGGATTCCTGCAGGCGCCCGCGGTCGGCGAGGTGATCCGCGACCTCTGCCTCGAACGCGCGCCAGTCCTCGACGTGAGTCCGCTGAGCGTGCGGCGTTTCGCCGGCGGTGGCCGGCCGCGCCCCGAAGCACACATCGTCTGAACACGTCCCCCGAGTCGAGAGGCGAAGCATGAAGACGCTCGGCCAATGGCAGCTTCGCGCGGCCTTCGCCCGCAGGCTGTCGGAGATGTACGGGCGCGAGGTACCCGCGTACGCCACGCTGGTCGACGTCTCGCGGGAGGTCAACGCCGATGTTCTGCTCCGTTCCGGGGCCGCCGCCGAACGCTTCGGCTCCGTCGGCCGGGTCACCGCCGAGCGCCACGGCGCCATCCGCGTCGGCACCCCGGCCGAACTGCACCAGGTCGCCCGGATCTTCGGGGCTCTCGGCATGGAGCCCGTGGGCTTCTACGACCTGCGGGAGGCCGCGTCCAGCGCGGTCCCCGTCGTGTCCACCGCCTTCCGGCCCGTCGCGGCCGAGGAACTGGCCCGCAACCCGTTCCGCGTGTTCACCTCGATGCTGACGCCCGCCGACCCCCGGTTCTTCGATCCCGAACTCCGGCGCAGGCTGGAGAACTTCCTGGCACGGCGGCAGCTGTTCCCACCCGAGTTGCTCGCGCTGGCCGATCGCGCCGAGCGCGACCGAGAGCTGCCCGAAGCGGACGCGGAGCGGTTCCTGCACCTGGCGGTGCGCTCCTTCGAATTGTCGGACGAACCCGTCGACGCGGCCTGGTACGAGACCCTGGAGAGGGTGTCCGCGGTCGCCGCCGACATCGGCGGAGTCCACAGCACCCATGTCAACCACCTGACCCCGCGGGTCCTGGACATCGACGACCTGTACCGGCGGATGACCGCGCGCGGCATCCGGATGATCGACACCATCCAGGGCCCGCCCCGATGGAACGGGCCCGACGTGCTGCTCCGCCAGACGTCCTTCCGCGCCCTGGCCGAACCCCGCCGGATGCGCCGGCCCGACGGAAACGTGTCCACCGGAGCGCTGCGAGTGCGGTTCGGCGAGGTGGAGGCGAGGGGGCTCGCGCTCACCCGGCGCGGGCGCGCCCGCTACGACGCCCTGCTCGACGAGGCGGACCGGCGGGCCCACCCCGACGTCCCCCGTGCCGACACGGTGCGCGCCGTCTGGGAAGAGGGCCTCCCTTCCACCGAACGCGGACTCATCGAGCACGGGCTGGCGTTCTTCACCTACCGCATCTCCGACGAGCGCCCCGCTCAAGGCGAACCTGCGCCGGCGAACATGATGGACCTGCTCCGGCAAGGGTGGATCCGCGCGGAGCCCATCGTCTACGAGGACTTCCTTCCCCGATCGGCCGCCGGCATCTTCCAGTCCAACCTCAGCGGTGAAGGCACCCGGAACGACTCCCGGGAAGCGATCCGGTACGACCTCGACTGGCTGGCCGGCGCGATCGACCGCCATATCCACGACCCGTACGACCTCTACGAGCGGCAGCAGAACGACTCGATCGCCGAAGTCGCCAAAGCCCTGGGCATCGCGGGCGCGCTCGACTGACGTCATCCGGCGGACAAGCCCCGAAAGGAACCTCATGCCAGACACGCCTCTCCCCAGCACCGGCTCGCTCCGCGACCGCGCCCGCACCGCCCTGCGCCGGGTCGGGGTGACCGTCACCGAGGGGGACGGACCCGTCGCACGCACCCCCATCACCGGTGAACACCTGTTCGGCCTCGAAACCGGCACCGCCGCCGGCGAGGCGGACCGGGCCGTCACCGCGGCGGCCGCCGCCTTTCGCGCGTGGTGCACCACCCCGGCACCCGCCCGCGGCGACCTCGTCCGGCGTCTCGGCGACCTGCTCCGCGAGCACAAAGACGACCTCGCCGACCTCATCACCATCGAAGCCGGCAAGATCCGCTCCGAGGCCCGCGGCGAAGTCCAGGAGATGATCGACATCTGCGACTTCGCCGTCGGGCTGTCCCGCCAGCTCTACGGCCGCACCATCGCCTCCGAACGCCCCGGTCACCGGCTCGCCGAGACCTGGCACCCGCTCGGCGTCGTCGGGGTCATCTCCACCTTCAACTTCCCCGCCGCCGTGTGGTCGTGGAACACCGCCATCGCCCTGGTCTGCGGCGACACCGTGGTGTGGAAGCCCTCAGAGCTGACGCCGCTGATCTCCCTGGCGGCCGGCCGGCTGCTGGATCGCGCGGTCGAGGACGCCGGCGCTCCCGCGGACGTGCACCGGCTGCTGCTGGGCGACCGGGTCGCCGGCGAGCGACTGGCCGACGACCCCCGTGTCGCTCTGGTCAGCGCGACCGGCTCCACCCGGATGGGCCGGGAGATCGGTCCGCGCGTCATGGCACGCTTCGGGCGCGTGCTCCTGGAACTCGGCGGCAACAACGCCTCGGTCGTCACCCCGTCCGCTGACCTCGACCTGGCCACGCACGGCATCGTGTTCGCCGCCGCGGGCACCGCCGGCCAGCGATGCACGACCCTGCGCCGCCTCATCGTCCACCGCGACGTCACCGGCGACCTCGTCGACCGGCTCACCGACGCCTATCGCAAGCTGCCCATCGGCGACCCCTTCGCCGACCACACGCTCGTCGGCCCGCTCATCTCCACCGCCGCCCACGACACCATGCGCCAGGCCCTCGACCGGGCGCAGGACGAGGGCGGCGAGCTGCTCGCGGGGGGCCGGCGCCGGCTCGCCGACGCCGCCCCCCACGCCGCCTACGCCGAACCGGCCCTCGTGCGCATGCCCGAACAGACCGGCGTCGTCGGCGCGGAGACGTTCGCGCCGATCCTGTACGTGATGACCTACGACCGCTTCGACGACGCCATCGCCATGCACAACGACGTCCCCCAGGGACTGTCCTCGTCGATCTTCACCCGCGACCAGCAGGAGGCCGAACGGTTCCTCGCCGCCGACGGCTCCGACTGCGGCATCGCCAACGTGAACATCGGCACCTCCGGCGCCGAGATCGGAGGCGCCTTCGGCGGTGAGAAGGAGACCGGCGGCGGACGCGAGTCCGGCTCCGACGCCTGGCGCGCCTACATGCGCCGCGCCACCAACACCATCAACTACTCCGGGAGCCTCGCCCTCGCCCAGAACGTGAGCTTCCTGTAGCGGCGCGGATGCCCGGCCGGTCTCCGGCGCGGCCCGACAAGGGTCAGCGGGAGCTCTCTCCCCACACGTCGGCCAGCGTGTAGCCGCGTGGGAACGGGTCGTCCGGATGGAGGACGTGCTGGTTGATGCCGGTGATCCAGGCGCGTCCCTTGATGGACGGAATCACGGCGTCGCGGCCGCCGACCCGCACGCGTTCGTGCAGCATGCCTTCGAAGGTCGTACCCAGGACGCCCTGATGGATGAACGGGACGCCGAGGGCGAGTTCGCCCCGCGCGTGGAGGCAGGCCATGCGTGCTGAGGTGCCCGTCCCGCACGGTGAGCGGTCGAGTGAGCCTCGCCAGGTCTCCGGCCGGCGGACGTCGAGTTCACCATTGGGGAGGATGACGCTGTTCCGCGCGGACACGCCCGGCTCGTCGGCCGGGCCGTGGAGCATCGCCAGGGATATCCGGTTGAGGTTCGGGTCATCGGGGTGGGACACCGGGATCTGGGCTCTGGCCGCGGCGAGCAGGGCTGTTCCCGCCCTGACGATCTCTGGAGCGTGCTGCGCGCCCAGTTCGATGCCCATCGTCGCGGCCGGCGCCTGAACGAAGAACTGTCCGCCGAAGGCCACGTCGGTGAGCACGGTGCCGTACTCGGGCACCGCGAGGGGGGTGTCCAGGGCGACCGCCCAGGAGGGCACGTTACGGATCGAGACGGCTCGCACCTTGCCGTCGGCGACCGTCGCGGTCGCCTCGACGAGCCCCGCCGCGGTGTCGATCCGGACGAGCGTCTCCGGGCTTCGCGCGGGCAGGCTACCGGTTTCCAGCAGGGCCGTGACCGCGCACATCGTATTGCTTCCGGACATCGGACGGAAGCCGCCGTGCTCAAGGATGATGAGCGCGACGTCGGCCCCGGGTGTGACCGGGGGCAGCACAAGGACCCCGCACATGGCCGGGTGGCCCCTGGGTTCGCGCAGGAGCAGCGTTCTCAGGTCATCGAGGTTCTCGACGCACCACTGCAGCCGCTCGGCCATGGTCGTGCCGCGTACCTGGAGGTCTCCGCCCAGGAGGATGCGGCCGGGCTCGCCTTCGGCATGCACGTCGACCGAGTCGATGACCTGAGTTCTGTCCACGCACCGCCTCCAAGGGTCGGATGGCCGGCTCACGAGGATGTTGCCGTTGCCGTTGCCGTTGCCGTGGCCTCGGCTCTTGACATCCGAGTGTGATGCTCCTTACCTTCGATCCACCGTACATGCAGATCGTCTGACAATCTACATTCCAGTCAGGATCTCAGAGCTGGTCAGCCTCAAGGAAGTGCACCATGACCAAACCCACCAGATACTCCCTGGCGGTCATCGCCGTAGCGGTCATCGCCCTGGTAGGCGGCTACCTCGGCGCGGGACTCCGCGGTGACGGCGGCGCCTCCGCGTCCAGCGGCGGGTCCTGGCAGGAGGAGATCAAGTCCCGTGGCGAGCTTCGCGTCGGGGTCGCGATCGCACCGCCGATGACCGTCCGCAAGGACGGGGTGCTCGGAGGGCCCAACCTGATCCCGCTGCAGCGGCTGGCGGAGGCGCTGGGCGTCAAGTTCACCCCCGTATCGGCCGACTGGGGCAACATCGTGGCCGGCCTGCAGGCGGGACGCTACGACGCTGCGGCCAACCTGGACGCCACACTGGAGCGCGCCAAGGCGATCCAGTTCTCGGCCCCCGTCTACGAGTATCAGGGCGTCTTCGTCGTCAGGGAGAAGTCCTCCTACCGCACCGCAGAACAGATCATCGAATCCGGTGAGGATGTGGCCGTCGCCAAGGGGACCGCTCCCGGGGCGGCGGTCGCCGAGGCAGGCGCCAAGACGCTGGAGCTGACCGACTTCACCAACGCGTTCCAAGCCGTGCAAGCCGATCGGGCGGTGGCCGTCTTCGCCGATCTGCCGACCGCCGAGGCCCAGGTTCAGGAGAATCCGGAATACAAGATCGTCGTACCCGATCCGTCGATCTACGAGGCCGGCACCGGTTACGGGCTGCCCGCCGACATCGACCCGCGCTCACTGCGGCTCGTCAACCTCGCCATCGCCAACGCTCGGATGAGCGGAGAGCTCGAACGGGCGTACGCCGAGGAGAACTACGTCCCCATCGACCAGCTCGGCGACCTCCAGAAGAAGTAAGGGAGCTGACGGACGCATGTCGGACTACGAATTCGACTGGGGCGTGGTGACCGACGCCTGGCCCCATCTGCTCGGCGGGCTGGGCGTCACACTGCAGCTCGCGGGCATCACCATCGTCCTCAGCATGATCCTCGCGGTACCCGTCGCGGTCGCCCGGATGGCCACCGTCGAGATCGTCCGGTGGGCCGCGCAAATCTACATCGAGATCTTCCGGTGCACCCCGATGCTGGTGCAGCTGTTCTGGATCTTCTATGCGCTTCCGGCGCTGACGGGGATCACGATCCCCGGCTTCACGTCGGCGACCATCGCGCTCACCGCGAACCTGACCGCCTTCATGGCCGAGGCCTACCGCAGCGGCTTCCAGGCCGTGCCCGTCGAGCAGATCGAGGCGGGCAAGATGCTGCGCCTGACACGTTTCCGGCAACTGCGCCACATCATCGTGCCGCAGGCGCTCCGGCAGCAGATCCCGGTGATCCTCTCGCTCAACATCTCGATGTTCAAGGACACCGCGCTGGTGTCGACCATCGCCGTCGGCGACCTGATGTTCCAGGCGAGCACGGCGGCGACGGAGTCCTACCGCGCGCTCGAACTTTTCACGACGGCGGCGCTGATCTACTTCTGCATCGCCTTCCCGGTGTCACTGCTCACCAGCTACCTCGAACGCCGGGGGCAGCTCGCACGCACCGGGCGCACACCCATGATCAAGCCACGCAGGCCGCAACCGGCGGGAGCCTCCTGATGAACGCAACGTCCGGCATTCCGGCGGGGACGCGGCGCCCGGCCGGCACGGCCGCCCAGGCGCCACTGGTCTCGGCGCGGAACCTGCGCAAGGAATACCACGGTCAACCGGTTCTAGACGGTGTCGACTTCGACGTCGCCTCCGGTGAGGTCAGCGTCATCATCGGCAAGAGCGGCTCCGGCAAGTCCACCCTGCTGCGGGTCATCGCCGGTCTCGAAGATCCCGAAGACGGCGATGTCACCATCGATTCGAAGCCGGTCCGTTCAGGTGGCGCCCGGACCGCCGAGTGGGACCACGGCGCCGCCATGGTCGGCATGGTGTTCCAGAGCTACACGCTCTGGCCGCACATGAACGTCCTGGAGAACCTCGTCCTCGCGCCGCGCAAGGTCCTCGGGCTGTCGGCGAACGAGGCACGGGAGCGAGCCGAGGCCGCGCTCGCCGAGGTCGGCATGGCGCACCACATCACCAGCAGGTCGACCCAGCTATCCGGTGGTGAACGCCAGCGGGTGGCCATAGCCCGGGCGCTCATGATGCGCCCCCGGGTGCTGCTGTGCGACGAGATCACCTCGGCGCTCGACCCGCCCGTGGCCGCCGAGGTCCTGGGGGTGCTCGCCCGGCTGAAGCAGGAGGAGGGACTCGCGGTCGTGCTGGTCACGCATGACATGGCGTTCGCGTCAAAGGCGGCCGATCGCGTCGTGTTCTTCTCACGCGGCCGCATCGCGGTCGACGCCACTCCGGAGGAGGCCTTCCACCACTGCGAGAACCCGGAGCTCAAAGCCTTCGTCGACGCGGTGCGGTTCGGCTGAACCGCGCCCCCGCGCCCGGCACACGGAAATCAAGGACGCACAGAGATCAAGGAGACGACTCCGCATGTCTGACAGGGACCCGCTCACCGGCATTCTGGTGGCCCTGGTCACCCCGTTCACGCCCGACGCCTCGAAGATCGATGGCGACGCGCTGCACCGGCACGTCCGCCGGCTGATCGACGCCGGAGTGCACGGCCTGGTGCCGGGCGGCAGCACGGGCGAGTTCACCGCGTTGACGCTCGCCGAGCGCAAGCAGCTCACCGAGGTCTGTGTCGAGGCCGCCGAGGGGCGGGTCCCGGTCATCGCCGGCACCGGCGCCCTGTCCACAGCCGACGCCGTCGAACTGGGCGCTCATGCGGCCGAGGTCGGCGCCACGGCGCTCATGGTGGTGCCCCCGTTCTATGACGCGCCTGACCTGCCGCAGGTGCGCGCCTACCTCAAGGCCGTGCACGACGCCTCGGGGTTGCCCATCGTCTACTACAACATTCCGGCCGCGACGGGCGTGAACCTCACGGCCGGCCAGATCGCGGAACTCGGAGACGTCGAAGGGGTGCGGTACCTCAAGGACACCTCCGGGGACGCCGTCGCCCTCGGGGAACTGCTTCAGGCCCACTCCGGCCGCATCACGGCGTTCAACGGATGGGACACACTTACCTTCTTCGGGCTCGTCAGCGGCGCCACGGGGGCGGTGTGGGGCGCCACCAACGTCATTCCCGAGCTGTCGATGCGGCTGTGGGACGCCGTCGCGGTGCGCGGTGATCTGGCGGAGGGACGCCGACTGTGGGAGAAGATCTGGCCCATCTGCAGCTTCCTGGAGGCCCACAACTACGCCGCGGCGGTGAAGACGGGCATGGAACTGACCGGGTACCCCGCGGGACCGGTCCGCGAGCCGTTCAGCCTGCTCGATGACGGCGCACGCGCGGAGTTCGCTGGGCTGCTCGGCGCCGCGGGTGTGCTGTAACGACCGTCCTGCACCGTCGGTTCAAGGGAGGAGTCGCGTGAGAATCGTCGTCGTCGGCGCCGGTGTCATCGGACTGGCATGTGCGTACGAGCTGCTGCAGGACGGGCACGAGATCACCGTCGTCGACAGCGGGCTCGCCGGAGCCGCCGCCTCGCACGGCAACGCGGCCAAGATCGCCATCGCCGAGACCGGCCCCGTCCCGGCGCCCGGCATGGTGGTTCAGGCGCTCAGGTGGATGCTGCGAGCCGACACTCCCCTGTACGTCAGGCCGTCGCTGTCGCCGGGCTTCATCCGGTTCCTGGTGCAGATGGCCCGCCACTGCACGGAGGACGAGTTCCGCGCCGGCTTGGATCTGCACCTGCGGCTGGCGTCTACCGCCAACGAATTGCTCGACGAGTGGCAGGCGGCGGGCCTGGAATTCGAGATGCATCGCCGAGGCGTCCTGCTTGCCCACGAGAATGCCGGGCATTTCCAGGATCACCTGCGCTACCAGGACGTCTTCGCCGCGTACGGCGCGGAACCCGAGGTGCTGGACGCCGACGGAGTCCACCGGGTGGAGCCCGCGCTGTCGGACCGCGTCCAGCATGGCCTGTTCTACCCGCGGGATCGTCAGATCGAGCCCGACTCGCTGACATCGGCTCTGGCGGCGCACGTGCGCAAGCTCGGCGGGGAGGTCCGCGAGAACACCAGGGTGTGGAAGTTCGATCGCGGGGCGGCAGGAATCGGCGGCGTCCTGACGGCCCGCGAGCGGCTGCCGTGCGACGCTGTCGTCCTCGCCGCCGGGGTCTGGAGCGGGCCGCTCTCAAGGCTGCTGGGCACGCCCCTGCCCATTCATCCCGGCAAGGGCTACAGCCTGGACTACACCCCTCCTCCCCTCACCTTGAGGACCTCCCTGACGCTCGAAGACGCTCGCGTCGCCGTCACACCGCTCAATGGAATGGTGCGGCTGGCCGGAACCATGGAGTTCTCCGGTTTCGACAAGCGGGTCAGGGTCAGGAGGGTCGAGGCGATCAAGCGTGCGGCGGCGGAGGCGTTCCGTGACTGGGATCCCGCGGCGCCGCATCGGGCCGCGTGGGCGGGCATGCGGCCCATGACCCCGGACGGTCTGCCGATCGTGGGACGGCTCGCCGACGACGGCAACGTCTGGGTCGCCTCCGGACACGGAATGCTCGGCCTGACCCTGGCCCCTGGCACCGCGCATACGATCCGGCGGTTGGTCAGAGGGGACACCGCCGAAGAGCTCCAGACGAGCCCCGGGCGTTTCCGGCGGGCTCGGCGACGCCCGCGGCGCTGAAACGGCGGCCGGCGGGCATCGAGGTATCTGCGACACTCACTGGTGAATAACAGAAGGGGGCGTTGAATGACAACCGGGCGGGAGCGGGAACCGGCGCTGACCCCAGTCAACAATGCCACGAGGCGCGAAGTCGTCGTCGACGCCATCCGCCGTGCGCTGCTGTCGGGTGAACTCGCCCCCGGGCAGCGCGTCAAGGAAGCCCCTCTCGCCGCGGCGCTGGGGGTCAGCCGGCCGACCATACGGGAAGCGATTCACCAGCTGATCCACGAGGGCTCCCTCGTACAGGAGCCCTACAAGGGCATCCGCGTCGCGAAGCCGAGCCCCGAGGACCTCCTCGACGTCGCGGACGTCCGCGTCTCGCTGGAAACCCTGGCCGCCCTCCAGCTGGCGAAACATCGGGACGGGAAGGGCATGGCGGCATTGCGCCAAGCCCTGCAGGCGCACCTCGACGCGATCGACGCCGACGACCTCGTCAAGATCGACATCACCCATCTGGAGTTCCACCGCACCCTGTGGGAAGGCGCGGAGAACCAGATGCTCACGCGCATCTGGCCCCTCGTGGAATCCCAGATCCGGATGGCCATGTCGCTCGACCAGGCGACCCGCGCCGACATCGCACGAGACGCCGAGCTGCACGTACGGCTCGTCGAGGTGATCGCCTCCGGCGAGGAGGAGCGGATCGTCACCGAGGTTCGCGAGCACATCGCCAGAAGCGCCGAAGAGGTCGTCAAGCTCATCGGGTTCCGCTCCGGTTCGAACTGACGCCTCCGCCACCTCGTCCTCTTCCGGAAACCAACGCATCGTGCCGCGATGACTCCTGCCCAGCGCAGCCCATCGGCGGCCGCCACCCCCCCCCGTACCAGGAGTGACCCATGCCCGAATGGACGAAGACGAGCAACTACATCGATGGAGTACGCCGAGCCGGGAGCGGCCCCGAAGTCCCGGTCGTCGATCCGTCGACCGGTGACGTCATCTGGACCTACCGTGCCGACACGCCGGACACCGTCGACTCCGCCATCGGCGCCGCGGCCCGCGCGTTCCCCGAATGGTCCCGGGCCACGCCGGCCGAACGCTCGGCGGTGCTGCACGCACTCGCCGCGGAACTCGGCGCCGTCGCCGAAGACCTCGCCCAGGCCGAGACCGCACAGACCGGAAAGCCGATCCGGCTCAGCCGCGAGTTCGATGTTCCCGGATCCATCGACAACGTCTCGTTCTTCGCCGGAGCCGCCCGGCACCTTGAGGGCAGGGCGGCCGGTGAATACTCCGGGTACCACACCTCGATGATCCGGCGGGAACCGATCGGCGTCGTCGGTTCCATCGCCCCGTGGAACTACCCCCTCCAGATGGCCGTGTGGAAGGTGATGCCGGCGATCGCGGCGGGCAACACCATCGTCCTCAAGGCCGCGGAGAACACGCCGATCACCACGCTGATGCTCGCCGAAGCCTGCGCCCGGGCCGGGGTGCCGGCGGGCGTCGTCAACATGGTGAACGGCACCGGCCCCGTGACGGGGGAGGCCCTGGTCACCAGCCCGAAGATCAGCATGACCTCCTTCACCGGATCCACCGCGGTCGGCCGGCGCATCGCGGGCCTGGCCGCCCGGAACGGGACACGGCTGCACCTGGAGCTGGGCGGCAAGGCCCCCTTCGTGGTCTTCGACGACGCCGACCTCGACGCCGCCGTCCGCGGCGCGGCCGCGGCCGCCCTGATCAACACCGGGCAGGACTGCACCGCGGCGACGCGCGCCTACGTCCACCACACCCTCTTCGACGATTTCGTGGCGGGCGTCGCCGCGCTCATGCGGCGCCTGCGTCTCGGCGCGCCCGCCGAACGGGGTACCGACCAGGGCCCGTTGGTGTCGTTCCAGCAGCGTGACCGGGTCGCCGCGATGGTGGCACGTGCCCTGCGGGACGGCGCCCAGGCCGTCACCGGCGCCCGCGCGCCCGGCGGTGAGCTGGTGGCCGGCGCGTACTACGAGCCCACCCTTCTCGTCGGCGCGGACCAGCGCAGCGAGATCGTCCAGGACGAGGTGTTCGGCCCCGTTCTCGTCGCCCTGCCGTTCGACACCGACGACGAGGCCATCCGGCTGGCCAACGATGTGCCGTTCGGACTGGCCGCGTCCGCGTGGACCCGGGACGTGTACAGGGCGCAGGCCGCCGCGCGCTCGCTCGCGGCCGGCACGGTCTGGATCAACGACCACATTCCGATCATCTCGGAGATGCCGCACGGCGGCATGAAGGCATCCGGCTACGGCAAGGACATGTCGGCCTACTCCTTCGACGAGTACACACAGATCAAACACGTGATGTCCGACATCACCGGAGCGGCGGCCAAACCGTGGCACAGCACCGTTCACCTGAGCGTGGAGGACCCGGCAGAATGAAGATCTTGCTCGTCGGCGCGACCGGCGCCATCGGCGGCGCGGTGCACGCAGCCCTGTCGGACCGCGGCCATGACGTCATCGCGGCGCACCGCGGGTCACGCGAATGGCCCGTCGACATTTCCGATCCGGCCCAGATCGACGACATCGTCCACAAGGCCGGCGTCCTGGACGCCGTCGCGTGCACCGCCGGTTCGACACCGTTCGGTCCATGGCGTCAGATGGACCGCGACGCCTGGAAGTCCGGGATCAACAGCAAGCTCCTCGGACAGGTCGAACTGGTGCGGCAGGCCGCGGACCACGTGCGCACCGGCGGCTCGTTCACCCTCATCACCGGAATTCTCGCGCGCGAGCCCATCCGCACAGGGAGCGTCGCTTCGGCCGTCAACGGCGCCCTCGAGGCCTGGGTGCGCGCCACCGCCGCCGAGCTGTGGGGCGAGCAGCGCATCAACGCGGTGAGCCCGACCGTGCTCACCGAATCGCTGGGCAAGTACGGCGAAGCATTCCCCGGCTTCCCGTCCGTTCCCGCCGCCGACGTCGGCCGGGCATTCGTCCGGTCGGTCGAGGGAACCGACACGGGCCGGATCTACGCGATCTGACACGACAATTCGTCCGCCGTCCGTGCACTGCCCGGGATGGGTCCGCCGCCATTTCGGACCTGCCGCTGGCGTGGGGAACTGGAGGCGGGCGTTCAGCGCGATGCTCATGTCGAGCCTGGCGTCGGGGTCGACTACGTCGCCGCCGTACATCTCCTGGAGGCGGCGGATGCGGTAGCGCACGCTCTGCGGGTGCACGTGCACCCGCTCATCGCCGGAAGGGACGTTGAACGGCCACCACCGGAATGGGGATCGATGGCGGCCGGCTCCGTCGCCGTAACCGGGCGGGGGACGAACCGCGAACCGCCCCATGGCAGTCGGCACATAATCGCCCGCCTCCTGATGCGGAAGGCGCCTTGCCGGACGGCTGGTCCTCCGCGACGGCGTTCTTACGAACCTGTGACGTGGGCGTGATATGCGTTCTGATCGCGCGTCGCGTGGGTCACTGTGATCGCACCACTCCCACCCCGCTCGGGAGCGGAACAGGAGGACTCATGCGTAAGCACAAGCCCCAGCATCGGCCTCGGCGCCGTGTGGTGCCCCTCGTCTTGGCGGTGGGCATCGTCTCGGCCTCGGCCACGACGCCCGCCCTCGCCGGCACGCCCGGCGCGCAGGCACCCCCGTCGATCACCTGCCCGTCCGTGGCGGGCAAGCTGCCCCGGGTGCCGCCGCAGGCCAAAGCCGAGGTGGATCGCAACCTCGCGCGGCTGGATGTCCAGGTCGCCGAGGCGAACCGGAGGATGAGAGCCTCGGTGGGCCAGGGCGGCCCGGACTTCGTCCGCAACGCCGTCCTCGGCCCGCTCCAGGCCAAGCGGGCCGCGACCATCGATCGCATCGCCGGCGCCATCGGCCGCGTCGCCGTCCGGCCCGCCGGCCTGGACGCTCTGGCCGCGTGCTCCCTCACCGGCCAGACGGGAAACGGCGGCCGGCAGGCCGCCGGGCTCACCGCCGCGGACTTCGTCGACATCCGCAAGGTCGCGCCGAATCTCCGGGCGCCGCGCAGGACGGCGAACGCGTCGGTCGGCAGCTTCGCCTCGCGCTGCGGCCGTAACGTCCGGGGCCAGTTCAACTCCGACAACGTCATCTCCGCTCCGGGAGTCAGCAACGGCGCCCACCACGTCCACGACTACGTCGGCAACACCTCCACCACCGGCCAGTCCACCGATCAGAGCCTGGCCGCAGCCGGAACAACGTGCACCAACGGGGACAAGTCGACGCACTACTGGCCCGTGCTGCGCCTGCGCAACGGCAGCATCGAGCGCGACGCCGACGCCCCCGGCGGCGGCGTGGACGGCAACGTCGGGAAGATCCTCACACCCGCGAGCGTCTCCCTGCGGATGTCGGGCAGCCCGGTCGCCAAGGTGACCGCGATGCCGCGGTTCCTGCGGATCATCACCGGGGACGCCAAGGCGTTCACCAACGGCGGCGCCAGGGCCAACGCCTCCTGGACCTGCACCGGGTTCGAGAGCCGCCGCCTCGCCGACAAGTACCCGCTGTGCCCGGCCGGGACCAGGGTCGTGCGGATCCTGCAGTTCGAGAGCTGCTGGGACGGCGTCAACACCGACAGCTCCGACCACCGCAGTCACGTCGCCTTCCCCAATGCCCACGGCGCCTGCCCCACCGGGATGAAAGCGATCCCCGCTCTGGAACAGCGGATCACCTACAACGTGCCGCGCGGCGTGGCCTACGCGCTGGACACCTTCCCCGAGCAGGTCCACAAACCCATCACCGACCATGGCGACTTCATCAACGTCATGCCCGACGCCCTGATGCGCACCGCCGTGAAGTGCATCAACACCGGCCGCCGCTGCGGCTGACCACGCAAGCCGTCCCCCTGGCCAGGCCCCGTGCCGCCAGGGGGACAGCACGTGCATACCACTGACCGTCCGCCCGGACGACCCGACGCACGTCACGAGCGGGGTGGATGTTCAACGCGTCGCGGCACCCCGTGGGGGTATTCCCTCAGGGGCTCTTCCAAGATTGTCGTGGTGACGGATGGTGCTCACGCGAGGAGTGTCCGTTTTCGAAGTAGTGGCAGGCTGCGCTTCCCCTGAGATCGTGGAGACCGAACCTGGGAGAAGGTTGGGTCTCCACGATCTCAGGGGAAGCGCAGTTCACCCAGCGGCTGGCCGATGCCAGTGCTGATTGCTCACACGCCACGAATCGGGTCTCTGGACAGCCGCTCCCGCACTTGAGTGGGCAGCACGCGGTGCTCCCAGAGGACACGGGCCACGTCTACGTGCAACGCTTCTTCGGAGACACCTTTGGCCATGCCGCGCAGCTCCTTCCACGCTCGCACTGCGTCGTGCGCAACATCGAGCACCAGCTTCGGCATTGAAAGGTAGACGTGAGGGTCCGCGATCGGCACGGCGTCTGGATCGACCACACTGCGTGGCGTAACGATGATCGAGATGCTGCCCTGAGGAGGCTCCTCTACGTCGCGGTCGGCAGTCAGGGAAGCGAGTTGGGTGTTGGTCTGCCGCACGTAGTCCATGCTCAGCATCCCCTCGGCCTCCTGCTCGCTCTTGGCTTCAACGGTCATCCAGCACGACTCCCAGATCCACGCGGCGTCGGCCCGTCCCTTGCCAGTCGGCTTAAAGGCATCTGCGCCCAGGAATTGGCCGAGTGACACGAGGCCCTGCTCGTACTTGGTGGCCTCTTGCTGGTTCAGGTTGGCCAGCATGGTGGCGGACTGACGCTCGAAATTTACTGGCGAGCTCAGGCGGCCTTTGAGGAGGGCCAAGACTCCCTCGACGCCTTGTTCGTCCACTGGATCAGAATCGTAGGTGGTGCTCGGGAGCGGCTGGACCTCCTTGAGCCAGGTGGTGCCAACTGCCGCGGCGTGCGCCGTACGTAGCAGGTCGGCACTACGGAGGGCAGCACTGGAGGCATGGTCGGTGGAGGCCAACGCCGACCAGGCGCTGCCCAGGTACGCCCAGAGAGCGCGGTACGGCCGCAGGCCAGGTGCCTTCAGGTTCTCAATCACTTCGATCGCGACCCGCGCCGCCGACTCCCAATCTTGCTGCCAGGCGCAGGTCCAGGCCCGAACCTCACGCCTAGCGCTCGTCGCCAGCTCGGCCACGTTCGGCTGGGGCTCGCGGCTGGCCCCGCGCCGCAGTTTGGCGAGCTCGGGCTCGGCGTCCTCCTGCCAGATCTGGTCCTGTTCGAGCGCGCTCTCGGCGAGATAGACCAGGTCGTCGGCGGCCTCCAAGCTTTGTTCGAGGCCGAATGTGATTTCGGCCTGCAGCTCGACTGGTAGCGACTTGCGCACCTCTGCACGAGACAAGAAGCGCAGAATGTCCTCGCCGGTCACCACGACGACAGCCCAGTCCTTCGGACCGCGGGTGCACCGGCCGGAGCCTTGAAGCACCCGGGTCCGGATGCGCTCTTGGAGGACCTCCGAGGCGCGTAGTTTGGTCTCGAGGAAGCGGTCCTGCAGATGCGATGCAGTCGGCAGGCCGGCCATGAGCATCATGCGGCAGGCGTCGGCGGCCAGGTCCATGCCGTCGTAGCGATTCGGTGCGAGTAGCGTGCCGCTGTTGGCGTCGATGAACGGTTGGATACCGGTGTCGGCGTCCTTGGCGGTGAACCGTTCCGGCCCCGGGACACCGAGCATGTCAGCGATCTTGCTGGCCGAGTCGTCATCCGGTGTCAACACCAGGCGCTTGTTGGCCAGGTCGAGCAGGCTACCGACCAGGCCAGCATTCGGTGATGCCTCGTTCTCCCCCTCTTCCTCGGTGTCTAGGCTGTCCGCGGGCGCCATGCTCGTGGGAGCCGCCAGCTCGGGGAAGATGAAGAACCGACGGCCACTGCCGGTGCGGTCCCACGCCGTTGGCACCGGTACTCGCCTGATATCGGTGCGGCCGAAGGCGCGCTCCAGCTCACCGGCGTCACCAAGGGTCGCGGACAGGTAAATTCGCTGAACCGGGTCGGTGAATGGAGCATGGTCGAACGTCGGCGGGATCATCGGCCGGATGTAGAACTCGCGCCGCGAGACGTAAAACAAGCAGGAGCTGAGGTTCTCCCGCAGCATCCTGAACCGGTACATGGGGTCGCGTTGAAGCTCCGCCAGGACACGATCGATCTCCGCGGCGCGACGCGCCACCGCCCCGATGGGGATGAGCCGGACCTCGCTGGCATCGGCCGCTGGCCCATCCGGCGCGACCATCCGTGCGACGAATGACGACTCAATGGAATCGCCTAGGGCGTCGAAGAGCCGCCCGTACTGGTCCAGCTTGCGGTTGACGCTCAGCGCCCACGCCTCGGCGACGAAACCCTCTGCCGCGTGGGCGTCGTCGAACATCAGTGTCTGGGCGTCGGCGAGGTGTGAGTTGAGATTGAAGATAGTGCTATAGGTGGTGATGGCGGTGACGTCTCCACGGGTGTAACGGACCAGCTCGGCCTGATCCCAGTCCCCGTGGGAACCGGTCAGGAGAACAGCGGGGATGCCCTGGTCGTTCGCCTTCTGCAGTACCTGACGGGCGAGCTGTTTGGTTGGGCAGGCGTAGACGACTCGCTGACCAAGCGTCCGGCGCCGCCACTCCGAGATCAGCAGGCCGACGAGCGTCTTACCAGACCCAGTCGGCAGCTCAAGCGCCACGTCTGAACTGTCGCGGTGGTCGTTGGCGTACGTCCGGAGCTGGTCGGCCTGGTGTGACCATAAGGCACCCACCCCCTTGGGAGTCCGGGGAAGCTCTCCAAACAATGCCTCCGGGTCGGCCGCACCCACCAGAGCCTCTGTTCGCCGCCTGAAGCGTGGGCGTGGACGCTTGGCGTCGTCGTCGATCGTCACGGACACAGTCTTCCGCATCTGTAGGGACGAGGCTTGCTGCGGCGAGCTTTTCGTGCCAATGCTGAGGCTGAGAGGATGCCAACGCAGCGGTGAAGGCTCGCACCGAAAGATCGACGAGCATCCCATCTACAAGCCGAGCGGTGCATGTGCCCAGCGGCAGGGGCTTCCACAACCAGTTGACCCTGCCGGAGCCGCCGGTCACGGGCGTCGCAGCTTGGTGCACACTCCCGGGCCGAACCCATACGCCCGATCGCCGCTGACGACGCGTGCGCAGATCTGATGGGTGCCCCCTGCGGGGCACGCACCAGATCTGCGCATTGATCGGCGGGACCGTGGGCGGCCATTGGACACCGCGCCACCGGGTGCCAACCGGGTGCGGTTGGGGGAGCGAATATATCGCGTGACCCGTAACCTCGCCGCGTTACTCGGCGTCTCGAACTTCACCACCCTCCGCTACTCATCACGCGCAGCTGGAAATCGTGGGCGGACAGACACCGCGGCGCCGCGTTCCCCCCGCCGGGTCCGCCATGATGAGACGCATGGCGGACCCGGCCGACCAGAGGTGGGGCCGTGAGCGACATGCTCGACCAGATCCAGGACTTCGTCGCGCGGTTCCCGATCGCCGACCCCGAGCCTCAGCCTGGCCGCGTCGAGGTCGGCGCGATGGTGCACGAGTGGCTCGCCCGGATGGGGACGGCACCGTCCAGTGGACCGCCATGGGGGCTGTCACCGGTGGCCGCCCTGTACGGCGTGCCGGTCGTCGCGCGACGACATGGACCCGCGCGCGCGGCGCCTGCTCGACCGCAACGGCGACTTCCTCGCCGAGGGCGTCATGGGCCTGCCGGCCAACTTCCCGAGGACGGAGACGCCGTGAGCGTTGCGGAGACCCTCGCGGCCATGCACACCGAGGCGCTGATCGACCTCGTCCGCTGCGGCCTGGACGACGATGAGGAGACGGCGAGGCAGGCCGCGAACCGGCGCTGGCTCGGAGGACAACACCATCACCCTGTGGCCCGATGACGAGCACGACGGGTACATGGCCTGGCCCACCCGCTCCGACGCCTTTCACGCAGCCCGCTGGGAGCCGGCACGCGTCCTGCGCGAGATCGACTCCCGGCGCCGCACCCTCGTGCGCTGCGAGGAGGAGCTCCTGTCCGGTATCCCCCGCCTCGTGCACTTCGCCGAACAGACTCTCCGGGACATGACCCGGCCCCACCTCGACCGGGAGCGGCCGTAGCAGAGTAAGTCGGTGGCGGCCCGCCGCCCATGTCGGCGAACATGTGCGGATATGGACGCCGATGACGACGAGCAGCCGCCCGGCGAGGGCGAAGAGAGCAGCGACGAGCCTCAGCCGGAGGGCGGCACGGACTCCTTCGTTCCCATCGTCCCTCCGATAAAGCTCGTACCTCCCGCGCCCGATCTGAATGCGATCACACGGGACCTCCTCGCACCTCTCAGGGAGTCGCTGAGCCACCTCGTCCGACTCAGTCTCCTGAAGATCGACCCGTTCGAAGAGATGCGGGCCTCTTTGCAGGCCCTCGCTGGGCCCCTGCAGGAAAAGCTCCGGACGGACCTGGTAAAGCTCGGCGAGCAGGCTGAGAAGGCCCTTCGCAGGCACTTCCCCGCGAACTGGCACGAGCTGCCGGTCGACGACATCGACGCGGCATTCGAGATCGTGACGAATGAGGGCGTCCCTCTCGCGTGGACGCCGCGCGCCATCCTCGTCGAGGAACTCATCGGCGCGGAGGATGAGAGCGAACGCCGGATAATCCTCGCAGAGAGGGCCAAGGACATCGCGGACGACTGCGCAGCCGTCCTCACGGAGGTGACGGATCCGAATCTCAACGAACTGGCGGAGTTCGCGACCGAGGCGGCGGACTGCCTGAGCGTCGGACGGCACTTCTCCGCCCAGGCTGGCGCGACCACGGTCGTGGACACCCTCCTGCACCACATGGTGGCCCGGGGAGCCCCGTTCCTGAACGCCCCTCTGGAGAAGATGAAGTTCGGAGGGTTCCCCGACCGCCTCGATGTTCCGGACGATGAAACCTCCTTCGAGGCCGTCCGCTCGACCTGCGCCTTGACGCCGCTGCGCACGGTGCTCAAGAGCTATCAGTTCCCGTCACTGAACGACCCCGGCGACCCGATGCCGACGCGGCTCAACCGGCACGTGACCGTCCACCAGGTCTGCCGCGCCCACAGCACCCCTGCGAACGCGGTCGTGGCCGTGATGCTGGCGGCGTCACTGCTTCGGGAAGCGCAGGAGGTCGGCTGGTAGATCGCGCTGGCGAGGAATGCTTAGCCTGTGATGGTCGAGGCGATGAGGTTCACGAGGACGTCTCGTCCGGCTGACCCGAACCACTGCCCTGTTCTGCGCAGCCTGCCAGCCTGCTCTTCGTCCTCGGTGTTGTCCGCCGCTTCCTGGAGTGCCGCGATGAGACGGTCCGCGAGAGTCTCCGCAGTCGGCCAAGTCCGCACGGTCCGGCGTGCGTGGCCGGTCGGATTCCTGATCGAGTCGAGTTCGGTGTACTTCGACCCGTACGTAGTCGAATCCGTGTACTCGAACAACGGCGGATCCTCGTGCGCGAGGGCGACGAGGGCGCGCTGAACGGTCTCGATGTCCAGGCCAGTATGGCTAGCCAGGTCGTGCGGACGGACGAGCCGGTTTCCGGCGTCGATCAACTCGACGATCGCTTCAAGGACGGGTTCGTCCCGGGTGCTCCATGTCTCTTCCAGCATCGGCACGAACCCTAGATGCCCGAGTTGCTGCCAAGCATGAGAATCTGATTGTTGGCCACTATCGGAGGATCCCTTGCCTCTGCGGACTACCTGCAAGCGTGTAGCCCTGATCGCGCACACTGGAGGGGTGAGACTCGACCCCGCCGACGAGCTGAGCGAGCTGCTCACGCTCGACGAGGCCGCGCGCGTGGCAGAGGTGACCTGCCGCACCCTCGACCGCTGGATCGCCGCGCGCCGCCTCCCCGTGTACGAGGTCTGCGGGCACACCGGCCGCTACGTGCGCGAGAACGAGCTGCTCGACGTCGAGCACGAGCGCCGAGCCTCGCGCGCTAAGGGTCGTCCAGGTGCGCGGATGCGTGTTCCTGACCGGATGTGCTGGACCTAGAATTCCGAAGTTTTCTCAAGATCGGCGGCTTAGGTGGATCGTCTCCGCGTTCGGTGGCGTGCCGATTGCAACAGCCTCCGTGGGTCCAAGTTGCGCCATCCCGCCCTCCGCTCCTGGTCCCCCTCAGGCTCCTCCATCCAGGACAGGAAGTCCCTGGCCCAGAGGGACGCCTCCACGAACTCTCCGCCTGGGGATGGCGCGCGCTTCCCACGGCGAACCCGACCCATGCATTCGAGCGCCTCGTTACAGGCGATGTGACGGGTACTCAATTCACCTTGTCTCAGGTGCCTCCAGAAGTCGTTGCGAAAGCTCAAGATCAGGTGCGCGTCGTCAAGGCGCTTGCGTACGGCCGAGCGAGAAAATTCTCGCGAGACCGTTTGGAGCGACAGCAAGCATTCGCGGTGCTCCCACTCCCACTCCCTAAGTTTCTCCAGTTCCGCCCCCCGGAGGCCATCCGTCCCTCTCATGGCAGATGCCTCGGCCGTCGTGCCCTCCCGTGGAGGCGGGGGCAACCTCAGGAGCGCCTTTAGGGTCTCCGTCATCTGACCGGCGGCGACTCGGTCCTCTTCCCGTCTCCTATCACGCCGACTGCCCCAACGATTCAACCAGGTGGTGGCGAAAGTCGTGATCAAGCTGGCGGTCGCACCCACACCAGCAGGCAAAACAAGAGTCGTCCAGGCACTCATGGATGAACCGTAACCCAGCCACTATCTGCGCAAACGCCAAGGAGTCAGCCCGTCAGTATGCGGCGCACGCCCGCACCTGGGTCGCGCTGGTCGACGGCGACCCGCCTCAGGTCCGGCTCCTGCAAGACGAAGCCGCCCGCCGCGACGCAGCGCTTCACATCGTCTGCGATCTGGTCCACGTGCTGGAGTGCTGCTGGCGCGCCGCCCGCTGCCTGCACACCGCCGACGACCCCGCCGCCGAGCAGCAAGTGGCCGCCTGGGCGCTCGGCTTGCTGTCCGGCGACCTCGACCAGGTGACCCGGGACATGAACGCCCGGGCCGCCGCACTGCCCGCCGGCCGGCGGGCAGTGCTGGAGACCGCCGTCGGCTACCTGAGCGGCCACCGCGAACATTTGCACTACGACCACGCCCTGGAGCAGGGCTGACCGATCGCCACCGGCGTGGTCGAGGGAACGGCCAGGCACCTGGTCGGAGACCGCCTGGAGATCACCGGCGCCCGGTGGGGACTGGCCGGAGCCGAAGCCGTCCTCAAGCTCCGAGCGGTCATCAGCAACGGCGACCTCGACCGGTACTGGACCTACCACCTCGACCGCGAACACCAACGTGTCCACCAAGCCCGTCACCAGGAGGAATACACCCTCACCGCCTGATCGACCGCCTCTCCTGAGTTCGGTACACCAACGTTCTTTGTGTTCGGAAGCCGGATCAGGTCGCGGTGAATATCACCGCGCGTCCGCTTTGACCGCCCGCTCGTAGAATTTTCGCATGTCCACGAAGTTCTCCCAGGTGTACTCGAAGTCCTCCTCGTCGTGTGGCCCGTTGTAGTCGGCGTCATCCATGGCGTCGAATCGCTGTCGCAGCCACACCTGGTCCACCCGATGCAGCGCCTCGGCCACCTCCCGCACTTCGGCAGCGGTGACATGCACCACGTAGTACTCCTCATGAAGATGCCGACCGCCAAGGACGGCATGCGACAGCGGGTACTCGCCGCCGTCGGGATCGAGAGACCCATCGCTGAGACAGCGATGGATCTCGTCCCACGCCTTGTCGCTGGACACCGACAGGCCGCCGTCATCCCAGTTTTCTTCAATGTCTTCCAGGACGTCCCCGACCTTGATGTCGCTCTCATCATTCGCTGAGAGCAGGAACCGCTCCTGCTCGGCGGTGACAGCGAAGTGCACTCCAAGCATGCCCAGAGATGTTATCCACGCCATCGCACCACGTGCCATCACTCCACAGCGGCTCCTGAACTGGGCAGATGTCTCACTCCGTTCGAGCCACACCCATGGGAGTTTCGCCACTTTGGGTCGTTAGGGACCCCTTTTGTCGATCGGCTGGGAGGCCACATGCCCGCCCGCACCGCCGGGTGCAAGGGACGCTCCTGGCGCCGCGCCCGCGCCCAGGCCCTCGCCGAAGGCGCCGGGATCTGCTGGCTGTGCGGCCACCGGGCGCGACGTACGCCGACCACAAGATCCCGCTGGCCCGCTGGAAGGCCATGGGCGGCGCCCCGAACGACCCGGCGAACCTGGCGCCCGCGCACAGCGCGAACGCCCCCTGTGAGCCGTGCGGCGGCCGCTGCTGCAACGAGTCCAAGGGCGATCGCCCCTACCGGCCTAAAGTGGCCGGATCACGGGACTGGTAGAGCCCCTCACCAGGCCATACGCGGCCGTACAGTCGATGGTATGGACTCCGGCGCGCACCAGAAGGCCCTGACGGAGCTGATCGCGTTGCGGTCGATCACGTGGACGCCCCCCGCGCAGGAGCACCGCCCCGAGCTCGACGTCGCGTCCGCGATCGACCACCTGATGCCCTGCCGGCGTTCGAGCGCAGCTACAGCCTCACCGACCCGCCCACGCTCGACGACGTGCGCACCGTCCTGGCCGCGCACTCCCGCGACGCGGCCGAGGTCTACCGGGCCGAGCTGTACGCCGCCGTCTCCGCCGGGGTGAACGTCGGCCTGCGGCTGCTCGCCGAGGTGGCCGAACAGGCGGGCGAGACCCGCGCGCAGGTGCTGCGGCGGGTCGCACTCGATGGGGTGGACGGCGTCGAGGTGGACGCCCCATGGCAGCCCTCCGCGTTAGCAGGTCGCCGTGATGCCACCTGCACAAACGCGGCACAGCCGGGAGGGCCTCGGGCCTGCCGTAGAGCCATCAACGGCGGCCTCCGCGAGGTCGGATGAGGTCGCCCGCCCACTGGAGCACGAACACGAGGACCTTCCGCGCGTCTCGGCGACGTGCCCGGTCAGACGACCACACGGCGGGCAGCAGGACGCCCCACAGGACAGTGAGGACCGCGAGGCCGGTCAAGAGCAGGGCCCAGTCCGGGCCGGACGTCATGGCCACCCCTAGGGTGGCCTTGTGCCAGAGCATGATTATCTTCGGCCTTCTCCCGTCGTGCCGGGGACGCCACGCCCCCCGCCACGGCGACCGGTCATTGGATGGCCACGACAGATAATCTCTCGCTCCAGCAGTCTCGCACCGCGCCCCGGGCGTACGCCGGCGAATCGCCCAACCGGCCTGGAGTTCGGCCTTCCAGGGAGCCCCCAACGATGGCCCTCTACGGGGTGACCGGTCCCCCGCGAGCGGCAAGACCACCTACGTGCGTGAGCACGCCGCCCCCGGCTCCATCGTATCGACTGGGACCTAATCGCCGCCGCCCTCACGGTGGGCACACCCGATACCCACCGGCACCCCCGGCCCGTCCAGCAGGTTGCCCACCGCGCGAGCCGCGCCGCGATCAGGGAGGGGCTCCGCCAGTCGAGGGGCATGACATGTGGGTGGTCCACTCGGCGCCCTCCCTCGAGGCCCTGGCCGAGTACCAGGCTCACGGTGCACGCCTGATCACAATCGACCCAGGTCAGGACGTGGTCCTGGCCCGGTGCAGGGACGAGCGCCCGACCGCCTCGCATGCGGCAGCCCTGCGCTGGTACGCCCAGCACGCCACCCACCCGGACACCGTGAGTGACACACAGCGTGACCTCCCGATGAGTAACGATCATGGTCCGCGCGACTGGTGACACCCAGTGATGTCACGGCCCCGTGAATCGCTTGATCGTCTTCGCTCCTCACACCCCGTGACCCCCGCCCACAGTCACGATCACCATCACAGCTCGTGACTAACACAAACACAGGGGGCTGACCTGCGAAAACGCACTGGGTGCATGGCAGGGGCGGGGGGCACCCTCCGGACGGGAGACGAGTCGAAATGGGGGCGCGAGTGCGCCGAGCACGATGATCGCGACGACCCCGCCACGTGGGCGAAGACGAACCCGGGCCTGGGTGTCCGCGTGTCGGGAGGAGATGATCCAGCGGCTGCACGACTCCATGAGCGTGAAGGGGGTCGACCGGGAGATCCTCGGCGTCGGGAACTACCCGGCGGTCGGCGGCGGCTGGGAGGTCATCTCCAAGGCTGCGTTCGAGGCCGTCCTGCCCGCACGCCAACGCCTGCCTGACCTGCCCGATGTTCATCACCACCGCCGAATTCCTCCCCCAGCACCGCGCACAACACCAGCAGACCCTCCAGATCGGACCCCGAGTTCCGCCCGCTCGACCGCGTCGTGTTCGCGGTCGAGGTGGCGCCGGACCGGCAGTCCGCGTCGATCGCCGTGGTCGGTGAGCGCGAGGACGGCCTGCTGCACGGCGAGATCGTCGCCTACGAGCCCGGCACCTCGTGGGTGGCGCCATGGATCCGGGCGCGGGTCGTGAAGTGGCGGCCCGCCGGGGTGGCGATCGCCCGGCCGGACCGACGGGGAGTCTTGAGCCGGACCTGGCCGAGGCGCTGGAGGACCTGACCGGCGAGGACGGCGCCCCTGTCGACTTCGAGGTCGAGCTGGCGGAGGTGAAGGGCCGCGACACGGGCGCGGCGTGCGGGGGCCTGTACGACGCGATCGTCCGGCCCCGGGATGCGCCCGAGGGCTGGGTGCCGTCCATCCGGATCCGGCCGCATCCGGCGCTCACGGCGGCGATGCAGGGTGTCCGCAAGCGGTACCTGGGTGACGCGTGGGTGTGGGACCGGCGCCCTTCACCGTGTTCGGTGACCGGCCGATATCGGTCATATACGCCAGGAACCCCTCGACCGGCTCCACCGGAACGGCATCGTCCCCGAGCACCATCCATGACTGCGTCTCTGCCCCAGGCAGCACAACCCGCTGCACGAACACCTGTCCCTCCAAACATGTTCTCCGTGATGGACAAGCGGCAGATGACCACTTCCACCACGGCAGTCACGACGGCAGAACGGTCACAAATAGACATCGCAGACACGTTCCAGAAGCTCTAGATAACCCCGGTGATCGCGTTGACCGTCGCCCGGTGGGCTTTCCTGACTCGCCCGCCCGAAGAGGACAAGCCCGCGCGGCCGTGGGCGATGTACATGTGAGGAGCGACGTCCCGGGGTCGCTACTCGGCCTCGGATGCCTCGGACTCCTCCTCCTGGTCATCCGAAGTCCGGCCCCACATGCCCAGGTCCTCGCCGGTCATTGGGTCGAGCGTCGAAGGGGCGACGGGGAGCGTGAAGTCTCTGCGTCGCTCACCATCAGCGTCGAGTCCTGCCGCGGTCCACTGCACCGTCAGTTCGGCGCCGATCTCGGCCACCAGCAGGAGTGGTACGTGAGGCAGCTCCAGCGTCTCCTTTGGGCGAAGGTCCTCGGCCCTGAACTCGATACACAGGCCGCTTGGCGTTTCCCGTACCTCCCAGCCGCAGAGCGCCTCCTGGGTGTATCTCCTCAAGGCCGCAGGGTCGTAGCCGCCCCGTGGATGGCGGGCCCATGGGGCAGGCAGCAGTTCTGCAGGCGTGCCGTAGGCACGCGGTGGGCGCGGGGGGCGGAACGTCGGAAGGTCATCCTCGACCGGATCCAGGCAATGGAGTTCGCCGTCGATCTCCAGTGTGGCGATGACCCTGACGTCTCGGAACGGCCGGTCGACGCGGTTCACCAGCGCCAGTGAAAGGCCGCCAGGAGCGTGGCGCGCCCACTCGTCCTGGAGGCGTTTGCCCAGGCAGTACTCCAGCTTCTTGAGGTACTCGGCTACATCGGCCAGATACTCCTCCCGGGTGCGGTCTTCATAGCTGGCCAGCACCTGGAAGAACCCCGGGCCGGATCGGCGGCTGGTGTCAGCGATTCGCTCGCGGTGGCGCTCGAACTGGGCGATGACATGCTCTGGAAAGTCGGCCAGCCTCTCGATCAGTTGCCGCATGGGCACGACTTCGACGTCCAAGACGTTCTGTGAGGCGGCAAACCGCTGCTGAAGCATCTGCCAATCTCCGGGCTCCGCCTTCACCGTCTGGGCATTGCGGCGGATGAACACCCAGTGTTCCGGGTGGACGTGTCCCTTGCCGTCTGGGCTGGGCAGGGGCTTTCGGAGGAAGTGGATCGGGTCGCCGTACTTGGGCGGATCGACCACGACGATGAGTACGTCCTTGCCGTCGAGCTTCACGTACTCGGGGTGCCAGACAAGGTCCGGGCCGATGAACGGCTTGAGGTCCTGCTCTAGTTCGTTGTGGTCGATCGTCGTTACGCCGTGGACCTCCCCGGGACTCACTCCGACGAGGAGGTAGGCATGGCCCTCGGCCCATCGTGCGGCCACCTCGGGGGGCCGGTTCGCGAACCCGAGGATGTGCTTCACGAGGTGCACTCGCGCCGGGGCGGTGCCGAGCGGAAGCCTCTTTTTCCACTCGATCCACTGGACTCATCGTTCGGGTCGGCGTCGCGTACGGCTTCCGCCAAGCGCCGCAATTGTGAGGGCAGCAGGAAGGCGCGGGCGGGGTCGATCGATAAAGACATGTCGGCAGGCTATCCGCGTTCCGGATCGTATCGGCGTGTTTTGCCAGTTCAGGCCATGTACGGAGGTGGAGCGGTGACGACTGCGGTGTGGGCCGGTGCGGGCCGGATGGCCGACCAGGTGCGCGAGCGTACGCGCGAAATTCGCTGGCGGCAGCGTCGACTTCAGCGGTGCCCGGTTCGAGGACGGCACGGTCGACTTCTCACACGGCAGGTTCGAAGACGGCAACGTCGAGTTCGGTAGCGCCCAGTTCGCTGGCGGCATAGTCAGATTTGACAGAGCAACGGGGCGGCGCCCGACCGGACTGCCGGACGGCATGGCTGACCACCTGTCGTAAAACGTTCGGTTTTCAACGCTTGTGCTGCCCGAGTGTGTTTCTGGCAAGGAGGCTGTGAGAGGCCGTTGTAATACGTGTTGTGGCTTTACTCGGCTGAGTTGCGCCGGGGACGGCGGAGCTCCCATACGGGATCGTTCAGCTCCGGGCGGCCGGAGATCCGGTGCAGCGGCCGGCCGGTCGCGCCGAGCTGCCGGCGCGCGACGTTGATGAACTCGCGCCGGCGTTGTTCGATCTGGTCTCTGAGGGGGAACCAGTCGTCTCCCTGGAGCATCTCGGCTTTGATCTTGAGGTGGACGGGCCAGATCTCCGCGTCGAGCACGTGTGCCGCCTCGACAATCTGGTCGTTGGCGATCAGGTTCACCATGGCCAGCGCCTCGTTCCACGGCCGCCAGTCGATCTCGCTTGACTGTCCCGAAACGGGACGTACCTCGCCTGCCCGAGGGTTGACGCGTCGACCGTTCATCGCCGCGAGCTCGATCAAGATGTTGGAGGACTCGCGCAGCAGGAGCGCGCAGGCTTCCATCTCCCGGTCCCGTGTCCAGTGCCGGGCCTGTGCGCGGCTGGAGACCAGGCCGCCGACGATGACGCCGAGCAGCGTCGTGGCGACGGCACCGGCGGTGGTGATGATCAGGCTCCACGTCGCGGCCATGGCCACCTCCGATGTGCACCCGGTGGGGGCGCGGTCCACGTTCTGTCGGTTGGACGGGCTGTGGTTCAAGGCGGTTCGATCCGCCGTAACAAGGAGGCCAGCACCGGCCGAAGCGATGCAGGTGACTACATGACAATGTCTCTTGTCATGTAGTCCGTGACCACCCCCACCCCAGCCCCCGGAACCACCCCCCGCCGCGCCCTCTCCGCGACAGCATCGCCTGGCAGGCGGTCCTGGCGGCTGGCGGTGCCGTAGCCGCTGCGCTCTCGTTATGGGTCGGCACGGGTCGGCCTCAACCAATAGGTCCATCGTCCCCGGGGGCGTCTTGCCCCCACAGTGACCGGAACAGGCCTTAGGCCAGCAGGCTCCAGGGCTGTTAATTCCTCCAGGCTTGCTGGCGTGGCACAACCCTATGAATTCGGCGACAATCCGACGGCAGCGACCCGGGCTCGCGCCGTCGCACCCAAGCTGATATCCGCCTACGACGCCATCGCCTCGGACCCCGACGGCTTCACGGTCAAGGCCGAGCATGAGGAGATCGCGCTGGCGCTGTTCGGGTGGTGGCGGTACCTGACGCGGACGGCATCGGTCTTCTACAAGGTCGAGGGGGAGCTGTCTGACGGGGAGACAGCGCCGCTGACGCGGGTGATGATCGAGTACGTCTACTCGATGGCGTGGCTCATCGACCACGGGGCAGGGCGCGATGCGGGCGCTGGCGGAGCTCGGCTGGGAGAAACGTAACGACCTCCTCCAGGGAGTGCGCGAGAACGGCTGGTCGATCGCCGGGCAGGTGAAGTTCGAAGACAGGCCCGAGTTCGACTTCGCCGATGAGCAAGAGAGGAACAAGCACGGCACCGTCTTGGGCGAGAAGGCAAACTTCAGCAACCTCGTCATCGCGTACGGACACCCGGCGATGTACGACCTGTACCGGCTCCTGTGCAGCTACACGCACCCTTCGGTGCGGAGTGCGGAGCTGTACGTCGAGGCGATTGCCGACGCCGGAAAGAAGAGGGTGGCGGTGCGAGATGTTCCGGAGCGGCGCAGCTACGCGGATGTGATCTGGGGCGTGGTGGTGCTTCTGCAGGCAGGGAACTTGATGGACCGGGTGCTGGCTGGTGAACCGCTGCGGCGCGACGTCGGGCGGGCGGCGCTCGAGTTGGGCGTGCCGAAGGAGTACTTCATCGTCCTACCGAACAGATCCGGGCGGCGGCGGCGACGTCAGCGACGGGGCCAGCGCTAGGAGGCCCGCCGCTCGGGTCCCGTGTCACCCGCCGCGAAAGTAGGGCTGTGTGGCCGGCGGCTCGGACATGGCCCAGAACTCCCGAAGCCACGGCGGGTCGCAGAAGAACCGAGTCCGACGATTCGCGCTAGAAGGGCACCTCGTTGGAGAACCCTCCGCTGTGGCGAGCCGGGCGGTAGCTGACCCTCCACCCCCTCTACCCCGGCAGGCCACCGGCGCCTTACCCGAGGGCCTACCGGGGTAGAGGGCCCCACCTACCGGCCCCGGCCGGTTGGCGCCGGGCGCCGGGCCCCTCACGTTGTGAAGTCCGCACAGCGGTCCGCGCCATGGGCCGCACGGCAGGCCGCGCGAAGGTCCGCGCCGTCGTCCGCATTTGCCGGTCCAACAGCAAGGTTCGCAGCAGGCCATGGACGCCGATCCTGACGCGCGCACACCTTCAGCCGCATCCCGAGCAGGGCCCGCGATCTGATCGCCAGTGTCCTGGCGAGCCTCGCCAGCATGGCGCCGGGAGTGAGTATCACGGCCGGTGTAGTGGTCGCTGAGGTGGCCATGGCGTCCACCTCACTGGCCGCCGCGCCTGCACCGCCGAGGAACGGCGAGCTGTGGAAAACGGGACACGGGACGCCGTCCGGGATAACACCGGGAGGGTCATGGGAGCGCACAACAGCTCAGGGGCGGCCCCCGCCTTACTCGGTAATCTTCACCCGAGCGGATTCGGGGGCGTAGTTGATGCGGAAGAGCTGGGAGTCGCCACCGTCGCTGACGACGATCGCCCCGGGCTGCTGAGTTGGCACATCGTAGAGCACGCTGGTCATGACGTACTGCCCCGCTTTGGGGTTGCTGGGACTGTGGAGGGAGTCGGCCATGCCGAGACTGCGACAGCTGATGCCGACGATGAAGCCGAGATCCTGCACCTTGCCATCGGCCCCGACCCGCTTCCCCGTCGTCGTGCTATCACCCTCCGTAGAGCCAACGTTTTTGATCTTGAACTCAGCGCACACGAACTTTCCCTCCGCGGGCTGCGCCTGCTCGAAAGTCTCGTCATAGAGACTCTCGGTGGTCTTCAGCTCCGTCAGCGTGAACTCCTCGCGCGCTATCGAGCCCGTCACGTCGGAGACTTCCACGGTCAGGCTCTTGCCTTCGCCCAGCGTCGGAAGGGCTGGCTGGTTGGCTTTCCGCGATGCCTCGTTCTCGGTTCCGCACCCAAGCAGGACAAGGAGCACGCACGCAGCGGCGGCGCCTGATGCATGGGCGAACTTGTTCATGGTTACTCCCCAGAACCACCTTGCTGTTCACAATGATCGTCCTGGTGGGGTCAAACGCATGTGAAAGGGCGTTAGAACGACTCAAACCATCAGGCAAATTATCGTTCGGCTTCGGGCCCGCCTTGGGAACCGCCCCTCAGGCCACCTCGAGGATCTCCAGGCCCTGCGTCTGGCCGTACGCCAAGCCATCTGCGACGCATCCGACGAGCGCCTGCGTCATGTCATGCCGTGGATCTGGAGTGTGGCCACCAGCGGCGGAAGAGCCCTCACCATTTCCGGTGCTGAAACCGGCTACGAACTTCGCCTCTCCCGATACCGTAATGCGGTGTGCTGAAACGAATGCTGCTGTCTTCAGCATGTCGGCATTGTCGGTACGGTGCGGTAAGCGTCCCTGGGGTGGCGGCTCGATCCGGGAGGTGGCCGAACGTGACCGGAAGTCGGGCGAACTGGGCCGCCCTCACCACATTTCTGGCCGCGCGTCCGCCGGACGAGGGCTCGGTCACTCTGTCGTGGGAGGAACTGGGCTCGATCGTGGGTGGGGTGCCGGATTCGGCCGTCCAGCATCATCCGCAGTGGTGGCACGGTGATCGTTCGCACGTGCGCGCGTGGCAGGCCGCCGGTTATGCCGCGTCGGAGATCCAGCGGGGCCACTCGGTGACCTTCCGCCGAGCCGGAGCCGCCGCCCCCGTGAGGCCGTCTCCCTGGACGCAACGGGAGAACCGCGCGACGCCACCCGCGTCGCCGACCGATGCCCTCCTGGAGCTGCAGGAGGTCGATGTCCGCAGCGCCCTGCTCGTGATCCCCTGCTCCAAGACCAAGCGCCCCGGTGGCGGCGCATCGAGCCAGCGGGCGACGCGGTGGCCGTCCGCCCTTGCGGCGGCTCGAGAACACAACCGTGCGGCCGCCGATTTGGATGAGCGGCAACTGATGCCCGCCTGGCGGCGCTACAGCGGGCATTTCTACGCCGCCGCCGACGCCGCCTTGAGGGACGCTGTGTCCAGCGACGCGTCGTTAATCATTCTCAGTGGCGGATATGGATTGCTGCGTGCGAACGAGAGCAATGCTTGAGACCTGTGGATCGGCCGGGAAGGGGTGTACCTTCCCGGTGATCTGTTGAGGCTCACGCAGGCCGACGCGCCAACGTCGGTCGGGAAGGCACACCCATGCTCACCGTAGTGTCCGACTCTGCCGACGGCGACAGCCATGCGGGGAACGCGGCCCCGTCCGCATCGCTGATTGACCAGATCGTCCGGGAGGGCGCCCGCCGGATGCTGGCCGAGGCGCTGCAGGCCGAGGTCGACGCCTACGTCGCCCGGTTCATCGATGAGCGCGACGAGCAGGGTCGTCGTCTGGTGGTGCGCAACGGCTCGCACCAGCCGCGCGAGGTCCTGACCTCGGCGGGGGCGATCGAGGTGAAGGCCCCGCGCGTCAACGACAAGCGCACCGACCCGGTCACGGGTGAGCGGCAGCGGTTCTCCTCGGCGATCCTGCCGCCCTGGGCGCGTAAGACCCCGCGGGTGAGCGAGGTGCTGCCGCTGCTGTACCTGCACGGCCTGTCCAGCGGGGACTTCGTCCCGGCGCTGGGCCAGTTCCTGGGCTCGTCGGCCGGGCTGTCGGGGCCGGTCATCACCAGGCTCACCGAGCAGTGGAAGGCCGACCAGCGGGTCTTCGCCGACCGCGACCTGTCCGAGGTCGACTACGTCTACCTGTGGGCCGACGGCGTCCACGTCAACATCAGGCTCGAGGAGCACCGGCTCTGCCTGCTGGTCATGGTCGGAGTGCGGGCCGACGGCCGCAAGGAGCTCATCGCCCTGGCCGACGGCTACCGGGAGTCGACCGAGTCCTGGGCCGACCTGCTGCGCGATTGCCGGCGCCGCGGGATGCGCGCCCCGGTACTGGCGGTCGGGGACGGGGCGCTGGGGTTCTGGGGCGCGCTGGGTGAGGTGTTCCCCGAGGCCAAGCAGCAGCGCTGCTGGTTCCACAAGATCGCCAACGTGCTGGGGGCGCTCCCGAAATCCGCGCACCCGGGCGCCAAGAAGCACCTGGCGGAGATCTGGAACGCCGAGGACGAAACCCACGCCCGACAGGCGGTGAAGGCGTTCGAGGCCGCCTACGGCGCCAAGCACCCCAAGGCCGTGGCCAAGGTACTCGACGACCTGGACGAGCTGCTCGCCTTCTACGCCTACCCCGCCGAACACTGGATCCATCTGCGGACCACCAACCCGATCGAGAGCACCTTCGCCACGGTCCGCCACCGCACCAAGGTCACCAAGGGCCCCGGCTCACGGGCCGCCGGCCTGGCCATGGCGTTCAAGCTCATCGAGTCCGCCCAGACCCGCTGGCGAGCGGTCAACGCACCCCACCTCGTCGCCCTCGTCCGCGCCGGAGCAACCTTCATCAACGGCACGCTCGTCGAACGCCCCGACGACCGACCAGAAGCCGCCTAGAACCTGATCCACAGGTCTTGACTATTGCTCCTCGGCATCGGCGCCCTGGCCGTCGCCGTGATTCGTCGCCGCTGTGCCTGCCGAAAACCACGTCCGTGCAGGTGAGAGGTGCAGAGGGTGACGGACTCCGACGCGGGCTTGATCAGTCGCATTGCAGACAACGGCATGGCGTTCGCCGCGGGATGATGAACGGTTGTGCTCCTGCGACTGGCTTACTTGACCGCGGCGAACACGTTCGCGGTGCTGCGTCTGCTTCCGATGACCGATCGGGACAAGCACACTGATCTTGGTGTTGCGGCATCAGATCGCCGTGCTGGAGCGCCAGCTGGACGGAAGGAGAGTGAGGTTCACCGGTCCGGACCGGGCACTGCTCACGGCACTGCTGCATCGGTTACCTTCCGGCGCGCTACGGCGGATGCGGCTCCTGGTGCGGCCGGACACGGTGCTGCGCTGGCACCGCGACCTGATCGCGGGCTGGCACGCCGCTGGCTCCAGACCCAAGCGACCGGGCCGACTGCCGACCGTCCGCTCCATCCGGCTGCTGGTACTGCGCCTGGTGCGGGAGAACCCGAGCTGGGGCTACCGGCGGGTGCACGGCGAACTGCTGGTGCTCGGCATCAAGATCGCGGCCTCCACTGTCTGGGAGATCCTCAACGACGCCGGCATCGACCCGGCGCCCGAGCGTTCCGCCACCACCTGGGCCGGATTCCTGCGGTCGCAGGCCGAGGCGCTGCTGGCGTGCGGCTTCCTGGAGACCGTTACCCTCGCCGGCGCCCCACGTGCTCGCGGTGATCGAGCACCCCACCCGCCGCATCCGGGTTCTGGGCGCAACCACTCACCTGACTGCCTCGTGGATGACCCAGGCGGCCCGGAACCTGGTCATGGACCTGGAGGACGCGGGCTGCCGTGCACGGTTTCTGATCCGTGACCGGGACGGCACGTTCCCCGACCTGTTCGACGCCATCCTGGCCGATGCCGGCATCCGGACGGTGCTCACCGGGGTGCGGATGCCGAGAATGAACGCAGCGATGGAACGGTGGGTTCAGACGTGCCGCTTTGAGCTCTTGGACCGCACGCTGATCTGGAACCAGGGTCACCTGCTCCACGCTCTCCGCGAGTTCGAGACCTTCTACAACGAGCATCGGCCTCACCAGGGCATCGCCAACGCCCGCCCGTTGAAGCCGCTGCCTCCGCCAATCACCGAACCAGACCAGATCGCCCACCTGGACATCCAAAGTAGACAACGTCTGGGCGGAATCCTCAACGAGTACGATCATGCTGTTGACCTGCGCGGACGTAGTTTTCGGCAAGTGCAGGGTCGAGCCGGTGTGCCGCGTCCTGGACCTGTGCCTGGGCACCTATTACGGCCGCAAACGCCGCCCGCTCTCACCGCGCGCCCAGCGCGATGCGGTGCTGATTGAGCAGTCACCGACGTTCACCAGGCCAGTTTCGGCACCTACGGCACCTACGGCACCTACGGCACCTACGGCACCTACGGCACCTACGGCACCTACGGCACCTACGGCACCTACGGCACCTACGGCACCTACGGCACCTACGGCACCTACGGCACCTAC
>NZ_JBQQBP010000035.1:0-46485 GCF_052245875.1 Actinomadura sp. 3N407 | reverse complement strand
GTCACCGAAACCGTCCGGGAAGCCGTCGAACGCCGGCTACGCGCCGTGGGCCGCCGCGGACGCCTGGCCTACTGGCACGGCGAATACGGCGACCCCGACCCCGAGCGCACATCCGAACCCTGAAAGGTCCGACCGGGAGGTCACACTATGCAGATCACCCCAATGTCCGTTCCGGGCACCGGCACCCTGCACCACGCCCGCACCCGTGGCGGAGCAAGGATCGGATTGCTGGTCCACCACTCCGGCGACCGCACACTGTTCATCTACGACACTCATCCGGAAACCACCGACGCCTGGCAGGTCGGCGATCTCGACACCCCCGCCCTCGGCATCGAACTGGACCGCGACGAGGCCGACCAGCTCGCCCAGCTTCTGCACGAGCAGCCGATCGCCGACCGGATCGCCGCGCTGGAACGGCGGCTGACCGAACTCGGCGCGACCGGTGACACCGACCGTCGTCCCCGATGATGCACCGCGCATGCCCGGCCCGGGCGGGGAACCCGAGGGGCGCGGGGCACCACCGGGACCCGGTCCGCGTCGATCCCGTTCAGGGAGCCTCTTCGGCGGCCCGAAGTTCATCTCCCTGGACGTCGTCCCCGTGGGTGTCGTGCCCGTGGATGTCGTCCTGGTCGAGACGGCCCGCGGCGGCGGTGTCGGGCGCGGGCGGGACAGCCGCCTGGCGGCGGCCTGTCTTACGCCCGCGCAGGGCCAGTGCCAGCGGCTCGATCCCGCGCGCCAGCAGCGGCCCGGCGACGGCCAGGATGAGAACGTAGGCGGCGGCCAGCGGACCGATTTGGGGATTGATCCCGGCGGCCACCGCCAGACCGGCGATGACGATGTTGAACTCACCGCGCGGAACCAGCGCGGCGCCGGCACGCAGCCGCCCGGGTGTGCTCACCCCGCCGCTACGCGCCGCCAGCCAGCCCGAGGACAGCTTGGTGACGATTCCCGCCACAGCCAGCAGCGCAGCCACGCCGAGCACCGGAGGCAGAGCAGCCGGGTCGGTGTGCAGGCCGAAGAAGACGAAGAACACCGCCGCGAACAGGTCCCGGAGCGGCGCCAGCAACTCCCCGGCGGTGTGCGCCAGCGGGCCGGACAGGGCGATGCCGACCAGGAACGCGCCGACCGCCGCCGACACCTGCAGCTGCTGCGCCAGCCCCGCCACCAGCACGACCAGTCCCAGCACCTTCAGCAGCAGTACCTCGTCGCTGGGGCTGGCCACAAACCGCTCGACCAGATTGCCGTGCCGCAGCGCGATGAACAAGATCACCGTGATGGTGGCGGCCGCGATGCCCAGCGTGGTCGCGCCGGCCGCCAGAGACGCCCCGGCCAGCAGCGCGGTCAGGATCGGCAGATAGGCGGCCATCGCCAAGTCCTCGAAGACCAGGATCGACAGCACCGCCGGCGTCTCGCGGTTGCCCAGCCACCCCAGATCCCCCATGACCTTGGCAGTGATGCCCGACGAGGTGACATAGGTGATGCCGCCCATCGCGACGGCCGCGACCGGCCCCCAGCCGAGCAGGAACGCGGCGAGCACGCCCGGCGCGGCGTTGAGCACCAGGTCGGCCAGACCCGACGGCGCCGAGGTGCGCAGCGTGCCGACCAGCTCGCCCGCGGTGTACTCCAAGCCCAGGGTGAACAACAGCAAGATCACACCGACCTCGGCGCCGAGCGCGACGAACTCCTCGCTGGCCCCCAGCGGCAGCACACCACCGGACCCGAACGCCAGCCCCGCGATCAGATACAGCGGGATCGCCGAAATGGAGAACCGGGTGGCCACCGCACCCAGCAAACCGAGCGCCAGGATGATCGCACCGATTTCGATCAGCTGGATCGCTCCGTGCACGCTCGCCTCACCCCCCGGTCAAGATGTCGGCGACACCCGCAGTTCCCTCGCCGGTGCCGACCGCCACCACGACGTCCTCGGCGGCGAACACAAAGTCCGGCCGCGGACTGGCCAGCACCCGGCCCTCGCGCACCACCGCCACGATCGAGGCGCCGGTGCGGGCGCGGGCCTGGGTATCGCCCAGCGTCCGCCCGGCATAAGGCGAACCGGCCGCGAGCACGATCTGCTCGGTCACCAGCCCATCCACCTGCCGGTGCATCTCGGCCAGCCGCTCCACCACCCGGCTGGTCTCCAAAAGCTCGGCCAACGTGTTGGCTTCCTCACCGGTCAGCGCCACCGACACCACACACACGTCGGGATCGTGCTTGTCGTAGACCACCAGATCCCGCCGCCCGGTGTGGTGAGAGACCACACCGATCTGACGCCCCCGCGCGGTGGTGAGCACATGCCGCAACCCGATCCCCGGCAGCGACGTCCGCTCCACGTCCATGAATCCTCCAGCTCAACCTCGCCGCCCGGCCCAACGCCCGGGAGCCCGCCACACCGAGCGCCGCCGGACAGGAACTCGTCGTCTCCCGCCCGACGGCGCACACCGATTGTTGACTGTATGAGGCGATATAGTTCCAGACCCGCCCCGCTGCCCGCCAACCAACACCGGCGACCACCCACAGGTCATCGCCCGCACGCCTCAAACGTGCACACCCATCCCGTATCCCCGGAGCGCGCCACCAGCCCCAGACCCCATCCAGCAAGCAAAGCGATCCACACACGCCCGTCCCGCCGGTCCACCGAACCCGACCGCAACACGCCCCACCAACACACGAAGCCCCTGCGCACAGCCACGGAACATCGGTCACCGTACCGACAACCCGCATCCAAGACCGGCCAATATCGGCCGCGTCACCCACACAGCGCCATCATGATCCTGCGGGCCCCTGGGGACCACTCGTTGGCGCTGCCAGTACCCAATCTCCATTTCGACCGACATCCCTGCCGCCGAGTCCTTAGTCCCCGCAGGGCGGTATTCGCGTAATGGTTCCCCACATCGTGAGGCGGGACGGCAAGATTGCCGGCTCAGCAGCACTCAGCCCTCCGCTGCAGCGCCGTGGGCCATGTCGACCAGCCTGCCAGCAGACGCCCACCATCCCGCAAGAAGCTGTGTCAACGACGGGCGGTCAGCACGAACGTAAAAGCCGCTGCCCCGCCGAATCCCGCCAACAGCACAATCCACTGCCCCGCCATCACAGCACCGATCACCAATGGCAACGAACCGACCGCCACGAACGCCAAAATCGCCAGCGTACCCAGCCCACCGTCCCTGGTAAGACAAAGAGTCCGGTCGAGGCGGATCAGCGTGCGGTCGGTGAAATCCTGGTCCGGGCAGAGTTCCAAAGCTCGTTGCTGGGCGGCCCAAGCCCCTGCGGTATCGCCGAGGAAGGTCAAGGCGTTCCCCTCATGGAAACGAAGCCGCGCTTCGCTGTAGCCGAAGGCTGAGCTGTTTATCGCCTCCTTGGGGGAGGGCATTGAGAATCTCTTTTGCGCGGCGCAGTGCGCTTCTGCACTGGTCAGCCTGTTCAGGGTTCAGTGCGGCAAGGGCACGGGCCTTCAGCGCCGCAGCTAGCACGGCGCCGACCGATTCGCCAACCGCTATTAGAGCGTCCCTGGCCACGACCACGGCCTCGGCCAGATCCCCGGTATAGAAGTGCCCATATGCCTCCTGTGCAAGCACCCAGGACCTCGTTACCGGATCCTCGACTTCTCCCGCAGCCACACGGGCGGTACGAGACCAGCGACGGAACCCGTTTCGATCGTCGAGTTTGACCAGGGCAAGACACATCAGCCCAGACATCTGCACGACGACATGAGTCAGGCGGCGCAGAGTCGAGACGGAGCGGTAGCGGCCGAGGGCGGAGCGCAGATCGTTCAGATCGTCTTCGAGGTTCGCCGCCACCTTGCTCGGTGCCTCTTCACGGGCCATCTCGCCGTAACGTAGGGCAGCCTCTTCCCAGCTCTCCAGGGCTGCAGCCGACATTGCGCCGGCACAGAGTACGTCGTCCAGGCCCCGGCGTAGCATTTCTCGCCCCCGGCCGGTAGCAGCTGCAGGAAGCAGCTCGCTGACTTCGCCGAAGAGCTCCTGCTCGGAAACGCCCAGCGCACGGCTGTAGAGACGCCGGTAGTCCGCCTTCGGACTGTACTTCCCGTTCTCCCAATCTTTGACCATGCTCGCGAGGCTGGAAATCTGCGGGAGCCTCTGCCTGGCTCGTTCGGTCGCGGCGGAACGGAGCCGGCGAGCCATCTCCGCCCGGGACCAATGGCCGTCAGGTGTCTTCTGTGCCTCACGTGCCGCACGCAGTCGCGTGCCGATGCGGACGTTATCGGCGGACATGACGTACCTCTCGCCTGGACCGGTGTGGAGGAAATCCTCCCCGCTGCCCCTCCTATCCTCTCCTTTTCAGCCGGGGACGCACTGACTTGACGCAGAGACCACCGTCGAGTTGAGGGACCGTCACCCATGCTTCGTCCGGATGCTTCACCGCTCGGCACTCTGTTCGCCGCCGCGAACGAGCAGCATTCGGACGGCCCCACGCAACGCAGGACGGCTCAGAGGCGTGGCGCAGAGATCATCTTCCCCGAAGATTGCGGCAAACGCCGTTGCTCTGCCTGGTCCAGGACATCCCACCGTCCAACCGCGCCAGTCGAACTGACGCTCCACAGCCCGACCTTTGCGGCACCGACGGTTACGAAGTGGATCGGCGTGATGGTCTTCGGCCTCGGCGCGGTGAGGGTGTGGGTTCCCCGGCCCGTCCTCGGCGCCGTTCCCAGGCCCCGGGTGGGTACCTCCGGGGTCGGCCGCACGGCTCGGAGGCACTGCATGGGCAGCGAGCTTCGGTCTATCGTCCCGTCCTCCAGGGTGTGCTGGTACGGGCCGGTGTCGTCGACGAGCCTGCCCTGGGACGAGAAGGATCAGCCAATCGGGCGGCAGGTGGTCGAAACCGCTGGTGACCGCCCAGTGGTGGACGTCCTGCCGGTCAGCATGGAGGACGTCGGCACGGCCGCTGGCACCAGCGGCGCCGGAACCACGACCATGTGACCGCCAAGTCCGAACTGCTGGTCGCCGCCCTGCTCCTGTGGTCCTACACGACCTGACCGTCACCTCCAGCCACCTCACCGGTGCCCTGATCATCAAGGTCGTCCATCTGCCCGGCGAGCAGCGGTACGGCATCCGCCGCCTGCAGCACGACTACGTCGGCGAATGGGTCCTGCTCCTCACCGGACGTGAGCCCGGCCTCACCGAACCCGAGGCACGCGTGATCACCCAAGCCGTTCTCGCCATCGTCAACGACCTGACCCGCATCGGCCACCTCCGCCGACGCCCCAACCTGGACGACGACCTCGCAACCCTGGGCCAGGCCGTCCTTGCGACGCGCTTGCCCTCGGATGCTCCCTGACTCGGCACCACGGATGACCGGGTTGCCACTGACCATCAAAGCTTGCATACTTGTGCAAGTGAACAACAATGGGTCGGTCGGCGATATCGGCGCGGTGCTGAGCCACCAGCTGTTCCGGGCCCTGGGGGACCCCACCCGCGTCCGCTTGCTGGACCTGCTCGCCGAACGCTGCCGTGCCTGTTCGGTGTCCGAGCTTGCCGAGTGCCTCGATGTCGACCTGTCCGTCGTGTCCCGGCACCTGGCTCTGCTGCGGGCCGCGGGCGTCCTGCGGGCGACCAAGACCGGACGGACCGTGCTGTACGAGATCCAGTTCGATCCGCTCGCCGAGACGCTGCGGGGCATCGCCGACGCGCTCGAACGCGCCCGTGACGACTTCGACAGCGGCTCATTCTGTAGCCCGTCCACTGACATCGAGAAGGAAGGAACAACGTGACCACCACTGCGCACCTGCCCGTGCCGCCCGGCGCCTCCGCTGTGCCCGCCGCCAGCGGGCGTCTGGTCATCGACTACTGGACGGTGGCCATGGGCGAAGACTCCTGCGGCTCATGCGACGCGACGCTCACCGTGCTCCACGGCGCGGTCGACGCCGTCCGTCCGCTCGCCGAGCAACTGGGCATCGCCCTGGAGGTCGTCCCGCGGACCGTCTCGACCTGGGAACAGGCGCTGGAGCACCAGATCACCGCGTCGCCGACCATCCGGGCAGCGGGCGCCGAACTGCGTCCCTCCCACCCCGATGACTCCGAGACCCGCCTTTGGACGTGGCGTGGCCACACCAGCGGCTCAGTGCCGCAGGAGGCCGTCCTCGACTTCGTCCTGCGGGCCCTGTCCGCACGCAGTGGGCAACTCGGCGACTTCCTTGCGTGCGGCGGCCCGTCCTCCTACCTCCGCCGGTTCCTGTCCGCCCCGGTCACCGCCGAGCTGGCGTCGGACGAATCCTGCGGCTGTTCCTGAGCAGTCGTCCACCTACCGCCGGTTCTGACGCGGACGGATGCCGCGCCAGAGCCGGCAGCCTGGGCTTCTACAGTGGTCCGCTCTCCCATGGGCCGCGGATGGCGTAGGTGCGGCCCGGTGGTGTGACGCTGCTGGTGCTGCCGAGGGTGTTGGCGAACAGCGTGGAGCCGTCCGGGCTGAAGCAGGCGCCCGCGAACTCGCTGTCGTCGGTGATGTTGACGGCGAACTCGAAGGGCGCCGCCGGGGTCCAGGCCGATGAGCCGGTTGACGTTGGTCAGGCCGGGGGCCAGCGGGTGGGCGTCGTCGGCGGAGGAGGCGTCGTCTTCCCACAGGATGATGCCGCCACGCGGGGTGAAGGTGAGATTGTCGGGGGAGTCGAGGACCTTGCGTCCAGGCGATTCGTAGACGAGGACGAGTGTTCCGTGGTCGCGGTGGCGGCGGCTCGGGATGTAGCGCCAGACCTGCCCGTAGCCTTCGGCGAACCCGTCGGGGCCTGGCGCGTCGCCGTTCTTGGCGTCTCCTCCGAGTAGATGCTGCCGTCGCCGTACCAGCAGCCCTCCAGCCGGTTGAACTTGGCGCCGCCGTCGGAGAGGCCCTGCTGCGTGACGGGCGTCGCGCCGTTCTCCAGGTCCGGGTCGGGGTCGTCGATGCGGACCCACTCGACGTGCAGCCGGGCGCCCATCCGCTGGCCTTCCCTGCAGTCGTACCCGGGCCGGCCGTGGACCTGAGCATTTCCAGCACGCCGCCCTGGGCGAGGTGGTGCGGGTCGCGGGGACGGAACCGGAAGAAGCCGTTGGGCTTGCCGGAGTCGTCCTCGGTCTCGTAGACGTAGCCGGTGGCGGGATCGACGGCGACCGCCTCGTGGGAGAAGCGGCCCATCGCCTTGATCGGCTCGGAGTCCGCCGGGCGGCCCGGGCGCGGGCCGTGCAGCGGCACCTCGTAGATGTAGCCGTGCTTTTGCTTCCAGCCCTGCTTGGGGCCCGCGGTGGTCTCCTCGCAGGTGAGCCAGCCGCGCCGGCCGAGCATCATGCCGCCGGCGCAGTTGACGATGGTGCCGTTGAGGCTGATGTGGTGCTGCAGGATGCGGCCGGTATGCGGATCGACGTCGAGTGTGGTGGTGCCGGCGACGCCGAGTTCGTCGTAGCGGGCCGAGCCGGGGATGTGGACGCGGCCGGTCGGGCTGCCGGGCCCGGTGCGGACCTCGTGGTTGCGGATCAGGCGGACCAGGCCGGGCCTTGGGCCGCGGAAGGCCGCCATGCCGTCGTGGGCGATCGGCGTGGCCTGCCCGTCGCTCATGGGTGTGCCGGTCGCGCCGAAGACGACGTAGGAGAACCCGTGGGGGAGCGCGAGCAGCTCTACGCCTGTGTTGCGCGAGCGGGCTCGGCGAAGCTCGCCGTACCCCCTGCGGCCGGGGCGGTGGCCGGGGCGGCCGGCCGCGGCCCAGGCGGCGTGTGAGCCGAGCGTCTGAAGAGCCAGCCCGGCGGCGGTGCCCCCTGCGGTCGCCAGGAAGCTCCTGCGGTCAAGTTGCGGCATGCGTCCGTGTCCTCTCGGTTGCCGGTGATGGGACCTGCGCAATCCTCAGAGGTATAGATGTACGTCGATGTGTTGGTCCGGTGTCCGGCAGGTGACGAGGGTGCGGCTCGGAGGCGATCACGGCGCCCGTGCGCGGCAGCATATAGATGGAAATCGATGTTTCGTTGCGCGACCGTCGCCGTTCACCCGTGGTTCATATGGACGGATTTCTATATGGCCACGTTGTCGCGCCGACTGGGTGGCGACCTCTCGCGGCGGGGCCTTTGCCGCGGGCCGATTCTAGGCAAGGGGAAACGACGTTGAGTAGCGCATGGCGCAGATCGACGCAGGCCGTGACGGCCGCGGCGGCGCTGGCCGCGGCACTGGCCGCATGTGGCGGCGGTTCCGACGAGGGCGGCGGCTCGGGGGACGGCGAGCAGCTGCGGGGAACGGTGAAGATCGACGGATCGAGCACGGTGGCGCCGCTGAGCACGGTGGCCTCGGAGCTGTTCAAGGAGGAGCAGCCGCGGGTGCAGATCCCGGTCGCGACCTCGGGCACCGGTGGCGGGTTCGAGAAGTTCTGCGCGGGAGAGACCGACATCTCCAACGCCTCGCGCCCCATCGCCGACGAGGAGAAGCAGGCCTGCGCGGCCAAGGGCATCAAGTTCGAGGAGTTCACCGTCGCCAACGACGCCCTGACGGTGGTCGTGCACAAGGACAACACGTGGGCCAAGTGCCTGACGGTGGAGCAGCTGAAGAAGATCTGGGAGCCCGGCTCCAAGGTGAACAACTGGAACCAGGTCGACCCGAGCTTCCCCAACGAGCCGCTGAAGTTGTTCGGCGCGGGCACCGACTCGGGGACGTTCGACTACTTCACCGATGTCGTCAACGGTGAGGAGGGCGCCAGCCGCACCGACTACCAGCCCAGCGAGGACGACAACGTCACCGTCCAGGGCGTCTCCGGATCCAAGGGCGGCATGGGCTACTTCGGGTTCTCCTACTTCGAGGAGAACGCCGACAAGCTGAAGGCCGTCGAGATCGACGGCGGGGACGGCTGCGTCGCACCGAGTGTGCAGGCCGCGCAGGACGGCACCTACAAGCCGCTGGCCCGGCCGCTGTTCATCTATCCGTCGGCGGCGGCCCTCAAGCGTCCCGAGGTCCAGGCGTTCGTGGAGTTCTACGTCGCCAGCAGCGCGGAGATCGCCAAGCGCGCCAAGTTCGTCCCGCTGAACCCGACGCAGGAGACCAAGCTCAAGCAGGCCCTGGACCAGCTGAAGTCGCAGGCCGGGTAGTGAGCGCACCGACGTCCGCGCCGTCCGCCGCAGGGGCCCCGCGCCCGTCCCTGCGGCGGCGGCGCCCCCGCTACGGCGAAGCGGTGATCAAGGTGGTGCTGCTGGTCGCCGCGCTGGTCTCGGTGGCCACCACGGTCGGCATCGTGATCTCACTGCTGCCGCCGGCGCTGCGGTTCTTCGGGGAAGTCGGGGTCTGGGAGTTCCTATCCGGCACCACGTGGAGTGCCCTGTTCGACCCGCCGTCCTACGGGGTGCTGCCGCTGGTGGCCGCCACCCTGCTCATCACGGTCATCGCGGTCGCGGTCGCCGTTCCGCTTGGGCTGGCCGCGGCCATCTACCTCAGCGAGTACGCCCACCCGCGGGCCCGCAAGATCTTCAAGCCGGTGCTGGAGGTGCTCGCCGGCATCCCGACCGTGGTGTACGGGTTCTTCGCCCTCGCCGCGCTGACGCCGCTGCTGAAGGAGCACTGGCCGTTCGGCGACGGGCCCGAGGTCTTCAACGCCCTGTCCGCCGGCCTGGTGATGGGCGTGATGATCATCCCGACGGTGGCGTCGCTGTCGGAGGACGCGATGGCGGCCGTCCCCGCCTCGCTGCGGCAGGGCGCCTACGCGCTGGGGTCGACCAAGCGGATCGTGGCGATCCGGGTGGTCCTGCCGGCGGCGTTGTCGGGGATCGTCGCCGCCGTGGTGCTGGCGATCTCGCGCGCCGTCGGCGAAACGATGATCGTCGCGATCGCGTCGGGTAACCGGGCACAGCTGACCTGGAATCCCCTGGAGGGGATGCAGACGATGACCGGCTACATCGCCCAGGCCGGTGAGGGGGACCTGCCGACCGCATCGTTCGACTACACCACGATCTTCGCGGTCGGCGGGCTGCTGTTCCTGCTGACGTTCGTGATGAACGCGCTGAGCATCCGGCTGGTCCGCAGGTACCGGGAGGTGTACGAGTGACCGGGCCGAATCCCGTGGGCACCGCGTCCCCGGCCGGCGGCGCGCCGGCGGAGGAGCCCAGATGACCGCCACCCTGCAGAAGAGCCCCGCCGCGTCGAGCCTTGGGGGCCGCCGGCGCCCGCTGGAACCGGTGTTCCACACCCTTCTCATGGTGTGCCTGGCGGTCGCGGTCGTCTTCCTGGCGATCCTGCTCGCCTACGTCCTGCACGAGGGCTGGGGACGGCTCGACGCGCGCCTGTGGGAGAACTTCCCGTCCAAGCTGTATCCCGACCGGGCCGGCGCCCAGTCGGCGATCGTCGGCACGATCTACGTCATCGGGCTGACGGGGGCGTTCTGCGTGCCCATCGGGGTCATGACCGCGATCTACCTGGAGGAGTACGCCGACTCCGGGCGCTGGTGGAACCGGCTGATCGAGCTGAACATCCAGAACCTGGCCGCCGTCCCCTCGATCGTCTACGGCATCCTCGGCCTGGGCATCCTCGCCCGCGGCCTCGGTCTGGGCCGCACCCTGATCACGGCCGCGCTGACCCTGTCGCTGCTGGTGCTGCCCGTGGTCATCATCGCGGCGCGGGAGGCGATCCGGGCCGTGCCCGGTTCGATCCGGCAGGGCTCGCTCGCGCTGGGCGCGACCCAGTGGCAGACCATCTGGAGGCAGGTGCTGCCCGCCGCGGTTCCCGGCATCGCGACCGGCACGATCCTGGCGCTGTCGCGGGCGATCGGGGAGGCGGCCCCGCTCCTGCTGCTCGGCGCGGTCACCCACATCACCTTCAACCCCGAAGGCGTCACCGACGCCTACACGGTCCTGCCGATCCAGATCTTCAACTGGATCAAACAGCCCGAGGCCGAGTTCCACACGCTCGCCTCCGCCGCGATCGTGATCCTGCTGGCGATCCTGCTGGTGATGAACTCCGTGGCCGTCTGGCTCCGCAACCGTTACGAAAAGCGCTGGTGAGGCCCACGATGACCACCACATCAGGTTCGAGCGCGCCAGGTCAGAGCGCGCCGGTGAACACTCCACGGCACTCTGAGGAAGACAGGCCTTTGCAGACCATCCGCTACGACGCCGACCGTGAGGCGCCCGACCTGTCCGATCCGGTGTTCGAGGTGTCCGACCTCAGCGTCTCCTACGGCGACTACCAGGCCGTCCGGGACGTCACCATGACCGTCGGCCGGCGGCAGATCACCGCCATGATCGGCCCGTCCGGCTGCGGCAAGAGCACCGTCCTGCGCTGCTTCAACCGGATGAACGACCTCATCCCCGGCACCCGCGTCGACGGGAAGATCACCTACCACGGCCAGGACCTGTACGCCGGCGATGTCGACCCCATCGAGGTACGGCGCCGCATCGGCATGGTCTTCCAGAAGCCCAACCCGTTCCCCAAGTCGATCTACGACAACATCGCCTACGGCCCCCGCGTCAACGGCGTCCGCAAGGGCCTGGACGACATCGTCGAGGAGGCCCTCGGCCAGGCGGCCCTGTGGGACGAGGTCAAGGACAAGCTCAAGGACAGCGCCCTTGCCCTGTCCGGCGGGCAGCAGCAGCGCCTGTGCATCGCCCGCACCATCGCGGTCAAACCCGAGGTCATCCTCATGGACGAACCATGCTCGGCGCTCGACCCGATCGCCACCGCCAAGATCGAGGACCTGATGCTGAACCTGGCCGAGCGGTTCACCATCGTCATCGTCACCCACAACATGCAGCAGGCCGCCCGCGTCTCCGACCGCACCGCCTTCCTCACCGCCGAGGTCGACGACGCGGGCGTCCGCCACGGGCGCCTCGTCGAATACGACCTCACCGGGCAGATCTTCACCACGCCGTCCGACAAGCGCACCGAGGCCTACATCACCGGGCGCTTCGGATAAGAAGGGCCCCGACCGCCATGAACGACCAGGCCGCCCAGGCGGCCGACCTTCCCGCCCCGCCGAGGGCGGCGCACGTCCCGCTGCTACTGGTCGCCGACCCCGACGACGGCCTCGGCCGCGAACTCGTCCTCGCCCTGGCCGAACGCGGCGTTGAGGTCGCCGTCACCACCGACGGAGCCCACGCCCTCCTGCGCACCGGCGCCCTGCACCCCGACGTCGTCCTCGTCGCCGCCAACATCCCAGCCGTGGACGCAGTCACCTTCGTGCGCGCCATCCGCCAGAGCATGTCGATCCCCGTCATCATCGGAGTCGGCGCCGACGACGCGCAAAAGGCGGTCAGGGCGCTGGCGGCGGGCGCCAACGTGTGCGTCGCCCGCCCCTACCGGCTGCCCGAACTGCTCCCCCTCATCCAGGGCATCCGCTCCGAAGGCGCCCCCACCGACTCCGGCTCACCCGTCCTAGAATGCGGTGCGATCACCCTCGACCCCACCGCCCACGTCGTCCGGCTGAACGGCAAGGCCGTGCACATGCCGCTGCGCGAATTCGAACTCCTGCACTACCTGATCGTCAACGCCGACCGCGTCATCAGCCGCAGCCAGATCCAAGCCCACGTCTGGCGCAGCGACAAACTCATCACCAACACCATCAACGTCCACATCCGGCGGCTGCGTGAGAAGCTCGGCGACGACCCCGAGAACCCCAAGATCATCCTCACCGTCCGCGGCGTCGGCTACCGCCTGGCCAGGCCGGATTGACGCTGTTCACCGCAGCTTTCCAACCGTTCACCTTTCGTACACTCGACTCGTGAACGATGCGAACGTGCTGCAGATCTCCGACACCGTCGACGAAGACTCGTGCTACGAGCACGAACAGCTCTTCCCCATGGACCGCTCGGACGCCGAGCGCATCGCCCGCGTCCTCAAAGCGGTGTCGGACCCGACCCGCCTGCAGCTGCTCAGCATGATCCAGCGCAGCTCCGGCGGTGAGGCCTGCGTCTGCGACCTGACCAAACCGCTGAACCTCACCCAGCCCACGGTCAGCCACCACCTCAAGGTCCTCGCCGACGCCGGCCTCATCACCCGCGACAAGCGCGGAAGCTGGGCCTGGTTCGCGATCGTCCCCGAACGCCTCGAACCCATCCGCGCCCTGCTCGGCTGAGCCGTACCGGTCGTTCACCTCCCGTTAATGCGCTCCATAGCCCGTTACGGGACCGCACTCGAACCCGGGGGGCCTTGCCGGCGCGGTCGAGGAGTGTCACATCATTGAGGATGTCAGTTGAGACTGATGTATTAGGGTGCTGGCGGATCCGCTGCGCGCTCGCATCGTGACCTTGCTCGCCGGTGAGGCACTGTGCACGTGCCACCTGGTGGAGGAGACCGGTGCCAGGCAGACCAACATCTCCAACCATCTGCGGGTTCTGAAGGACGCCGGGCTGGTGGAGACCGAGCCGTGCGGCCGGTTCACCTACTACCGGCTGCGCCCCGAAGCGCTGGCTGCACCCCACCCGTGACCTGGCCGCCCACGCGACACCGGTCGACGGGCTCTACCTCGCAGGTGCCGGCAGCGCGCCGGTGGGCGGCGTGGCCGGCCTGCCGGGCAGGGCCGCCGCCCGCGCGTTGCTGACCCGGCTCGGCCGCGGTTCGTGAAAGGTGCTGGCTCGGTCCATCGTTCCGAGTTCTGGGTGACTCCCCGTCGAAAGCCACGGCCGTCTGCCTGCCGCACACGCTCGCACCGAGCGCCGGGGCTCAGTCGTCGTCACGCCACCCGCTCCCGGCGTCTACCGCGCCGACCTCGTGGACGAGTTCGTTGACCGCCGCGGCGATGGCGCCTGGATGGCCAGCATTGCGGCCGTTGACCGACGACCCGATCGATGGCATGGCGATGAAGGGGGGCCGTCGCTCAAGGCTGTTAGGGCGTGGGTGAGTGGGGGAAGGGTGGGTTGCGTGATGGAGTCTTGCGGTGTAGCGGTCCAGGGGGTGCCTGTCCGGTGGGAGGAGGCGGGGGGGTATCCCGGTGGTGTTCGTTCACGGTATTCCGACCGGCCCGGCTCTGTGGCGCCACGTCGTCCCGCACGTGAAGGGCGCCCGCTGCCTGGCCTTCGAGATGGTCGGGTACGCGAAGCATTCCCGCCGGGCAGGACCGGGACATCTCGGTGGTCCGCCAGGCCGACTACCTGCTCGGCTGGCTGGACGAGATCGGTGTGGCCAAGGCGATCCTGGTCGGCCATGACCTCGGCGGTGGCGTGGCCCAGATCGCGGCGGTGCGGCACCCGGAGCGCTGCGCTGGCCTGATGTTGACCAACGCGATCGGCTACGACTCGTGGCCGATCCCCTCGGTCGAGCTCCTGCAGCGGGCCGGAGACGTGGTCGCGCGGCTGCCGGCCGCCGCGCTGCGGCCGGTGCTGGCGTCTCTGATGCTGCGCGGCCATGACGATTTCGCGGTCGCGCTGGAGTCGTTCCGGATGCACTGGCGCTGCTATGCCCGTCCGGACGGTGCGGCCGCGCTCGTCCGCCAAGCGCGCTCCCTCGACGTGCAGGACACGCTGGCCGTACGCGGGGAACTGGCCCGGCTGCGCGTGCCGGCCCGGGTGGTGTGGGGTGCGGCCGATCAGTTCCAGAAGGTGCGCTACGGGGAGCGGTTCGCGGTCGACCTGGGGACGCGGCTGGTCCGGATCGAGGGGGCCAGGCATTTCACGCCGGAGGACCCATGCACATCGTGCTGTCCCTGGGGGTTTGGCATGGGCTTCGCCATGCTGCTGGTGCCGTTGCTTCGCAACATCCCCATGCTGGTCATCGGCGCGATCGCCTACGGAGTGGCGCTGTGGGTCCTGAACATCCAGATCCTGGGCAGGACGGTCTTCGAGTCCTTCACCTCTCCCCAGGGCCCGAACCAGCTCTTCGAAGGACTCATCCACCCGCTGATCTTCGGGCTGCTGCTCGTCCCGTTCTTCCTGGGCCGATCCCTCCAAGAGACCGGACGCTCCGCGACACGGCGCACCGACACGACCGCCGACCGCACACCGCCCGGCTCACCTGACCCGGAGCGTCCCACGCAGCCATAACCACACCGGTCGAAGACCGCAGCTCCCGGGACGACCGGCTCTCTCCGACCACTGCGGGCGCCTGGAGATCTACATCGCCGATGCCGAACGCGACGGCGACTCCGAACTCGCCGACTTCTTCCGCCATGCCCAGGCCGAGAGCCGTAAGGATGCAGAGCAGGGCAAGGCTCGACCCCGTCAGCGCTTGCCGGGCTGAACCTCGTCCAGACCTCGCCATCACGCCCGCAGCCCGAAGCCGGCAACCGCCCGGAAAGTGGCCGCGCCGCCGGAAGTGCGCGCGGCAGCCACCAGCGGCGTGGCGGCTACCCAGCTTTTCCGGACTAAGGACCGATGGAAGGCTGGCACGCAGCGGCCCGACTAGGTTGAGCGCATGACAAGCCTTGATCACCCCCAACTCTCCGGGTTGGGGCGGAACCCGTCGGCTCCTCATGATGTCCTGGTACGTCTGGCTACACACAAGGCCGGCAGACACGGGATATCGCAGCGTCGCGGGCGGCTGGAGGACGCCGTTGTCGATGCTCTGCTGAAGCACGGCGACTGCAACACCGCGGTGGGCCTTCACGGGGACCGGATCTCCCCGGAGCTGTGCCGAAGGATTGCCGAGCATCCCGATCCGGCGATCCGCAACGCGTTCACAGACTTTGTCCGCGACATGGTTGACCGCAAGGTGCAGATCGGCATCGACGACCTGGAGGAAGCCTATGGCCAGCCTCGGATGATGCTCGCCAGCTCGCCGAGTCCGAGCCTGCGTGCCGCGGTCGCACGAGCCTGGTACGACCGGCCTCTCGCCGTGCAAGTGGAACTACTCGCTGACCCGGATCCGCAGGTCCGTGCAGCCGCCACCGAGCGCAGGAATCCGGGTGTCCCGCCTGAGTGGAGGGAGCGTTGCCTTGCCGACCCTGCAGTGCGCATTAACGTGGCGCGCTATGTCCCACTCACATCGGAGCAGTTTGCGCAGCTCATGCGTCACGAGGAAGAGGAGTTCCATCAGGCTGTCGCCGGTAACCCTCATCTATCGGCAGAGATGGTTGCCCAGCTCATGGGCATCGACGACCCGCTCGTGCGGGTCGCGGCTGCGCAGAGTCGGCATGTGGACGCCGAAACCCGGGACCGACTGTATGCGCTCGTAGAAGCCGAACGCGCGGACGGAAGCATCGAGGCGGAAGTGGCTCTGAGCTGGAGCTTCGCCGAACCGGACTGGCTGCGCGAAGCGCCTCTCGATGAGCGGATGACCTACCTGGACTGCCAGTACACAACATTTCGGTGCGTACTGGCCTCCTGTCACGACCTACCTGAAGAGGCATGGCGTCGACTGGACAACGACCCGGAACTCGTAGTCCGCCGTGCTGCCGCCCGTCGGCCAGGCACACCACCAGAGGTCCTGGAAAGACTGGTCCGCGCCCACGGCGACGTATTGCACATCCGACCGCTACTCGTCGACCACCCCAACTTCCCTAGTGACGTGCTGCGCACGTTCGTCGACGAGCCAAGCCCGAACGTGCGCTACCTCGCCCTGCAAGACCCGGAACTACCCCTGCCATACCTTCAGCAGCTCGCCGCCGCTGCCGAGCCCTTCCTGCGCCGCGGGGTCGCCCGTCACCCCAACATCACGGACGTGTTGCTGGAGCATCTGCTCGGTGACCCAGACCCCCAGGTAGCCGACGACGCCGCTGCCAACTCTGCGCTGCGGCCGACCCAGATGAATCGGATCCTTACCGCTGCCGGCTTGTGACCCCACGAGGGGCTCAGGCCCAGGCCCCATGTTTTCCCGGTTCTCGCGGAGGCGGCGGTGCGGGGTCGGTGAAGACGGGCATGCCGAGGTCGACCAGCTGCGGTCGGCCGTCGGCGGGGGCGCGCTTGAGGCTGTGCACCTTGGCGTTGGCGGCATCGAGGCTCACCTGGAGCCCTTCGACTTCGCCGAGCCAGCCATTGCCGCGGGCTTCGCGGACGCGCTCGCGGAGGTTCTGGATGATCTCGATGAGCCGACCTCGCTGGCGAGGATCGATCTGGAGGACGGGGCAGCGGATACAGGCATGGTCGTGCTTGCACGGGGTTCCGTAGGGACGCCCGCAGGTCCCCAGGGAGACCTTGCGCAGCTCGAAGTGTTGCTGGAAGTCGCGCCACTCCTGCTCGGTGGGTTCTCGGTATTCCTCGACGGGCCGCTCGGCCCGGCGGCGGTCGAGGAAACCGCGGTAGGTCCGGATCAGGTCGTCTTGGAAGACGGCGAGGTATGCCTGGGTGGTCGTCAGGGTCTTGTGTCCGAGGATGCGGGCGGCGATGTGGACGGGCAGTCCGCCGGTGACGGCCTCGGTCGCGAACATCCTGCGGAAGTCGTGAGGCGTGACGCGCAAGGGGTTGCCGGCTTGGTCGCGTAGCCCCATCCGGGCCAGGGTCTTGCGGAGCAGGCGAGCGACGGTGTTCTGGCCCATGACCTGCGGCTGCCAGTAGTGGCGGCGCTGGAAGAGGTGCGGCAGCAGTGGCCCGGTGACGCGTTCGTGTTCGTCGTAGCGGGCGGTGAGCGGGATCTTGCCGCTGTTGGCGTCTCGCAGGCGTTTGATGATCGTGGCCAGGACGCTGGCCAAATCCGGGCTGACCAGCAGCAGCCGTTCCTCGTTGCTCTTGGACGGCACGATCTGCAACAGCGGGACGATCTCGCCGGTGTCAGGGAGTTTGTAGGAGACCAGCGCGAGGTGGGTGATCTCGGTGAGTTCCTCGACGCGTACTCCGGTGTGCCGCAGGGTCTCGATGACGGCCCAGGCCCAGAACGCCTCGTCCTCGGCCATGCTCTGGTTGATGCGCTTGGTGCTGCCCTCGGCCTGGATGTACACGTGCGGGGTGACGTGGTCGGGGCGGCTGGTGACCTTGTGGGCGGCGGGCAGGACCCGCAGATAGCGGGTGCCCTCGTGCTCAAAGTAGGTGTCGAACGCGGTGGCCTTCGCGGCCGCCAGAAGCGCGGCGGTCTGGTCCCGCTCACGCTCGGCGGCTTCGACCAGGCGCCCGAGGTGGGGAAGCCGTTCGCGGACGCGTTGGTGCATGCGGGCCTGGGTCTGTGCGAGAGCCTGTGCTGGCCCGCGCCATCGCCGCGGCGGATCGGGCTGGGGCAAGCCCACGGGGCCCAGAACGGATCTTCGTGCGCCCATTCCTGGATGTCGAGGTAGAAGCCGCGGATGCGCATGACGTCGTAGCGACTGCGGCGTTCCACCACCTCGCCGCTCTTGTGGACGTAGGTGAGCAGCCGCTCCTTCCATCCGTCGACCACCTCCTCGGGCAGGCGCAGAGTGTCGATGCCAGGGTGGTGGGCTTCGATGTCGGCCCAGAACACGCCAGCCAGATCGCGGGCCAGGCCGACGAAGCTGCCGTAGTCGAGGCCAGGTCGACGTTCTTCGAGGTAGCGGACCAGCAGGTTGCGCAGGGGTGTGCTCTGGAGGTTATAGAAGTCGACCAGCTCGGCGGTGGGCCGCTGGCCGTGCCTCAGCGCGTCCTTGACGGTGTCCTTGGAGTGGATCACCGCGGCGCCGCGCAGCAGGTCCCAGGCGCTGTGGGTGCCGTCGTAGGAGTAGCCGATGGCTCGCCGTCCCCAGGCCCGCGCCTCGAAAACGTCTTCGGCCGTGAGCTGGCTGAGGTCGCGGCCGGTGTACAGGATCATCTTGGAGATCACGCGCAGGCCCTCGTCGACGTGCCAGCCGGTCACGCCCAGCTCGCTGCCGTGGCGGCGCATCTGCTCCAGCGTCCCGGGCGGGAACATGCGCTGGATGTCCTTGAACAGCGCCATGGCCAGCCGCGCAGGAACTCGTAGTCGGGCAGCACGATGCGGCTGATGAACATGCTGTTCAGACCGCTCAGCAGCGTTGAGCGGCGCTCCTGGTAACTGTGGCCGTTGTCTGTCCGGGCAAGCAGCTGCTCGATCCAGTCCTTGCCTCGGTCGGCGCCGGCCGCCCTCCATCGGGCCTGCCAGCCGTCTCCGGGGTGCGTCAGGAGCCAGTCGAGGACCTGCCCGGCCCCGATGAGGCGGTTTCGGCCGAGCACGCGGCCGTTGGAGTAGTCCTGCGCTGGCCAGACTGGGGAGAGCGGCAGCAGGGCCAGGACGTCCTCGCGGCCCAGATGCTCGTGGAGGCCGACGCGCTTCTCGTCCGCCTTCACGTCGTGCGCGACGAACAAACGACGCTCAGGGGTGGGCCCGGTGCCCGCGAGCATCACGCGGTTGGCGCGGCGGCTCATGCCGGACCACCACCGAACAACACGTCCAGGTCGCTGGCCTCGTAACCGCCCGCCACCGCCGGCGGCGGGAGTCTCGCCCGGTCCTTCACTTCGGCCAGATGCTCCTGGACGCGACGGATGACCTGAGATTCCTCTTCCACCGGGTAGATGTCGGCCGTAGTGGACAGGTGAGCGTGACCGAGGATGGTCTGCACGTCCCGCAGCGACAGGCTTTCGTCCCGGGCCATGCGCAGGGCCGCGGTATGCCGTAGGTCGTGCATCGACCAGTTCGTGCCCAGCAGCGCGTTGACCCGGCGAAACACTGCGCGCAGTGCCTCGTAGTTCATGACCTGGTAGGCCAGTCCTTCGCCGTGGTCACGGCGGCGCAGGGTCCACCACAGCGGGGCCTGCGGGTCCAGCGGCGGGCCTTCGGCCAAGTAGAGGCGAATCCAGATGAACGCCTCCGGGCTGGCCGGCAGCCACTGCTCGGCGAGCGTGCCCTTGCGCACGACGCGCACGAGCTGGTCGCCCCAGTCGAGATCGACCCCGCGCACGCCCAGCAAGGCCGGCGCGCTGAGCATGCACAAACTCGGCGCGGAACTGGGCGTCAGGGGCATGTCCCTGTACAACCACGTCGCTGGCACGGACGACGTGCTCGACGGGGTCGTCGAGGTGGTGTGGTCAGAGATCGAAGGAGCCGCCCCGGCCACAGCCGACTGGCGCCACGGAATGCGCGCCTTCGCTCACGCGATACGCATCGGCATGCACCGGCATCCGAACGCCGCATCGCTGATCAGCAGTCGGCAGATCATTCCCAGACCCGCGCTGCGGGCCGTCCAGAGCCACATCGCCGCCGCAACACGCAGCGGCCTGCCGGAGAAGCGCGCCTACGCGCTGCTGCGCACCCTCACCTCCTACGCGCTCGGCACCGCTCAGGCCGAGGTGTGCTGGGGCTTGGCCGGGACCGGATGCCGACCCGCCGTCGGCCAACTGCTGCGTCCCGGCACTCCCGGAGACCTGGCTGCCGTCACCGAGATCTTCTGCGGCCAGGCCGACACGGACGTCCAGTTCGAACTGGGCCTCGACCTCATGCTCCGCGGCATCGACTGCCCCCTGGAGTGAAGGGCAGTCTGGACGCGGTGGGCGGCCGGAGATGTCACTCCGCGCGTGACGTAAGCGTTCCGTCAACCTCCGGATCGGCCAGCGCGGCGCGGTTGATCGTCGGATGTGCGGGTGCCGGTATCGCAACCGCAACGCGCCAGGCCGGCCCACCGCCCCAATCCAACGTTGACATCGGGTTATTCGCCCGTGTCGGCGACCGAAGATTGCCGCGGCCGTCAGCGGATGTCCGCTCACACTGCGGTCAGCCGGGCGAGTTCCGGCCTTCGGCGCGCTCGATGGGGAGATCACGCAGCCGATCTGATCGTCGCGGTGCAGCAGTCAGTTTGGCAAAGGCCGTAATCCTTTGAGCCGCCTAGCCGCGGAAGGCGGCGGCGAACAGTGACACCGTGATGAACGGGCCCGGAGGCCGGGCGGATCGATCCCGCACCCGAGCGCACTGCCCACCAGCATGTTGAGCGTGTGGGCGACCGGGTCCGAACGCGTTGATCGATCTTTACGACGTCGGGCGTGTCGGCCTGGACCCGGGCAACCGCCTCGCGGCCGTGGCCGCACGGCGAGCGGTACAGCCCGGCGATCCGCACTCTCATCCTGGCCTGCTCGTCGCGGTTGCCGATTTCCTCGGCCCACGGCTTCACAGAAGAGCATGCGGTGCCTGTCATTGACAGGACTTCTCACGGCCGGTGACCAGCTAGTCGGCCTATCCTGCAGGACAATCTCGCGGCGATCCTGGTCTGCGGCAGCGGAAGAGGTCAGTGATGATCTTCGCCTGAGTGCCTCGCCCATGTCCGTGGCCGCCGCCGGGTCGCGCTGCTGACGTTGGTCGGTACAGGGGCCTACGGTGTGGTGGCGGCCTATCAGTTCGGGATACTGCGGCGGGTCCCCGAGCCGTCATGGCCGGCTTGGATGCCGATCGGGTGGACGCCGCCCCCGAGGCCTATCGCGTGCTGCAGACCGCCGATGCGGCTGTGGGGCCGGCCAGCGCCGGCGTGACGCTCACGCTGGTCGGGATGGGGCCGGACAACCGAGCAGCAACGCGTCCTTGGCTTGCGATGGTGTCGGCGGCCAAGGTGGCGATCGATGCTGTGACTGCGGGGCTGTTGTTGGCCGAACAGGTCACCAAACACCGCCGGGTCTGTTCGTGGTGCACCCTGGCGGCACTGTCATCGATGGCGTCGTTGCCTCTTGCGCTCCCGGAGGCACGCGCCGCGCTGGCCGAACTCCGCACACGCCGGCAGTGAGCGAACCTGTTGCCGGTTGCGTGGCACTACCGCATCGCCGCTCAGCTTCCAACTGCCGCGGGACCCGGCGGCGTGCGTGCGCCGCATGCGGGAAGGACGCCGATCGAGGAGGCGAATATGGTGGAGCGTTTCGATGCGGTCGTGATCGGCATGGGGCCCGGCGGGGAGGTGGCCGCTTCCCGGCTGCTTGAGGGAGGACTGCGGGTCGCCGTCATCGAGCGGGAGCTGATCGGCGGGGAATGCGCGTACTGGGCGTGCATCCCCTCCAAGACGCTGCTGCGGCCACCCGAGGCCCAAGCCGAGGCCGCCGGCGCCGCCGGGCTGCAGCGACCCGGCCTGGACTGGGCGGCGCTGCGGGAATATCGCGACTACATGATCCGCCACCTGGACGACACAGGCCAGATCGACGGCTATCGCCGGCAAGGCGCGACCGTCATTAAGGGCACCGCCCGCCTGACCGGCCGCAATGGCGGGCAGGGCGGCGGGCAGGGCCGGGTCGAGGTGGACGGTGAGCGGCTGACCGCCGCCCACATCATCGTGGCCACCGGATCGGCACCGCCCCGGCCGCCCATCAAGGGTCTGGACGAGGTGCCGGTGTGGACCAACCGGGAGGCCACCACCCTGACCGAAATCCCGCGGCGGGCGCTGTTCATCGGCGGCAGCGCCGTCGGCGTCGAACTCGGCCAGTTCCTGACCCGCATGGGCACCGAGGTCACCATCGTCCAGCGCGGTCCGCGCTTGCTGGACCGCGAAGAACCCCGCTTGGGCGAGCTGGTGGCCGACCATCTTGCCGCCGACGGCACCGACATCCGCCTGGGCCGCCAAGCCCGAGCGGCCCGCCGCGACGGCGGCGACACCGTGGTCGACCTGGACGACGGCACCGTGGTGCGCACCAACGTCATCGTGCTGGCGGCCGGTCGGCGCCCCAACACCACCGGCCTCGGCTTGGAGACCCTCAGTATTCAACCCGGGCAGCGCGGCGAACTCGCGGTGGACGAGCACTGCCGCGCAGGCGAACGGGTATGGGCGGTGGGTGATGTGACCGGTGCCGGGCTTTTCACCCACGTGGCCCAGTATCAGGGCCGGATCGTCGCCGACACCATCCTCGGCCGCCCCCGCACCGCCGACTACACCGCCGTGCCCCGCGTGGTGTTCGCCCACCCGGAGATCGCCGCCGTCGGCCTCACCTCCGACCAGGCCCGCCGGCAAGGCATCGACACCGCCGCCACCACGCTCCAACTGGCCGACACGCTGGCCCGGCCGTGGACCTACCAAACCGACCCGTCCGGCACCTTCACCTTGATCGCCGACCGTGACCGCCGCACCGTGATCGGCGCATGGGCGATCGCGCCGCACGCCGGCGAGTGGATTCACACCGCCGCCCTGGCCGTCCGCCACCACCTCACCGTCGACGCCCTCGCCGACGGCATCGCCCAGTTCCCCACCTACACCGACGCCATCGTCCAAGCGGCCGGACCAGCTCAGCGCCGAACTAGGGCGCTAAGAACACCAGCCACCACGACCGGCACCGCCGCGAGCACGAGCCTTGCCGGCACGGCGGAGTGGTGGGGAATGAACCGAGCGGTCTGCGCATGCCGGCCGAGGACGACTTCCAGCCGCCAGGGCGCCTGTGGCCCGGCACGCCGACACCGGGATATATGGCGCCGTAGGCGCTGGAGGGCGCCACCGGGTCCGCGGGCAGGACCGAGTCCACCTCCACGACCGAGCAGGCCGTACTTGTGACGATCGGACGCAGAAGCTAGGATCCGCGCGGTCTCCGGCCGGATCATTCTCCTCGGCCCAGCTGGTGCCCCGGTCGGGTCACGTCCAGCGGAGTGGTGTAAGAGTTGATCTCCGCGTGATTCTGTTTCTGCAGGTTAAGCTGTGAGTTCTCGGTTGTCGATCTCGGGGTCGGGTGTGTGGTGGTCTCGATGACGCGCAGGCGGGCTTTGGCCAGGAATTCCAGGCCCATGTAGCGGCGGGCCTCGGTCCATTCGTCGGTCTGTTCCATCAGCACCGCGCCGACGAGGCGGACGATCGCGGCCCGGTCGGGGAAGATCCCGACCACGTCGGTGTGCCGACGGGTCTCCTAACAAAGGCAGAGCGGCCGGTGCTCGGAGCCAGCGGGCCTGTCCGTTCGCCGTGCGGAGTGCCGCTCTGATGCCTGCGGATCTCTGGACCGTGAGCTCTTGAACAAGGCCGGCGCAGAGCCGGTCCCATCGCGGCCGTCCCTCGCCGGACGTCGCCGGCGTGCGGGCTGAGAGGGCCTGACAGCATGCGGGCGCCGTCCTGCGCGATCAGGAGCCGGTGCTGAGGTTCGGGTCGGTGTCGTGGACGCCCATGCGCAGGTGTTCGCTGTGGTAGACGGCCTCGTCCAGCAGCATCGCGACGTGGTTGTCGTGCAGCCGGTAAACGATCCGCTGACCGGCGCGCTCACCGACGACCAGCCCCAGGTTGCGTAGCAGCCGAAGCTGGTGGGAGACGGCCGACTGCTCCATGTTCACCGCCTCCGCCAGTTCGGTGACCGAGCAGGGCCCATGGCGGAGCCGGCCGAGGATCAGCAGCCGGGACGGGGTGGCCAGAGCCTGCAGGGTGGCGGCCACGCTGAGCGCGGTGGTGGCATCCAGCGTCGCCGGCGGGGTGGCGCGGCCCTCGATTCCATGACCCATGACCCGATGCTAGCAATTCCGTATAAATGAATATATCTTCATATCTTCCTGAAGTGAGGAGACCGGCGTGACGATGCAGACCGGCGTCCGGGATGACGAGGAACATGCCCGGTCGCGCCGACCGGGTACGGGCGGGCCGGTCGGGGCCGGCACGGCATGGAGGTGGACGGCGTGGACCTGGACACGGGCGTGGGCGCTCGCCGAGGTGCGCTGGGCGGTCGTCGCGACCGGGTTCTTCGCCGCCGGGGCGTCGGCCTGGCTGGTGGGTGCGCCGGCCTGGGCTTCGTGGGGGCTGCTGCTGGCCTGCTATGGCGCCGGCGGCTGGGAACCTGCGCTGGCCGGGGTGAAGGCGTTGCGTGTGCGCACTTTGGACGTGGACCTGCTGATGGTCGTGGCGGCGGCCGGTGCCGCCGCGATCGGGCAAGTTCTGGACGGTGCCCTGCTGATCGTCATCTTCGCCACCTCCGGTGCGCTGGAGGCGGTGGCGACCGCCCGTACCGCCGATGCGGTCCGGGCGCTTCTGGACCTGGCTCCGGAGACGGCCACCCGGCTGTCCCCGCCGGACCGGCCTGCGGAATCTAACGGCCGGCAGGGGGAAGGAGGCGTCGAAGAGACCGTCCCGGCCGCCGAGCTGGCGGTCGGGGATGTGATCCTGGTGCGCCCGGGTGAACGGATCGCCGCCGACGGTCGTGTCATCGCCGGGGCTAGTGACGTGGACGAGGCGACCATCACCGGTGAGCCGCTGCCAGCCGTCAAGCACGTCGGGGACGAGGTGTTCGCCGGGACCGGCAACGGGACGGGCGCCCTGCGGATCCGGGTGTCCCGTCCCGCCGGCGACACCGTCGTCGCCCGAATCGTGGCGATGGTGGACGAGGCGTCGCGGACCAAGGCCCGATCGCAGTTGTTCATCGAGAAGGTCGAGCAGCGCTACTCCGTCGTCATGGTCGCCGCCACGGTGGTCCTGTTCGTCGTGCCGCTGCTCTTCGGCGCCGAACTCCGGCCGACCCTGCTGCGGGCGATGACGTTCATGATCGTCGCCTCGCCGTGCGCGGTGGTGCTGGCGACGATGCCGCCGCTTCTGGCCGCCATGGCGAACGCCGGCAGGCACGGCGTGCTGGTCAAGTCCGCCGTCGTCATGGAACGCCTCGGACGGACCACACGGGTCGCCTTCGACAAGACCGGCACTCTTACGCGGGGCGTCCCGCGGCTGGAGCGGATCGAGTTGCTTCCCGGCGCGACGGCGGCCCTGGGGCTGGCGAGCGGTGAACGGGAGGTCCTCGCCCTGGCCGCCGCCGCCGAGCGCCCGTCGCAGCATCCGCTGGGCCGGGCGATCGTGACGGCCGCGCACGACGCCGCCCTGACTCTGTCCGAGGCGGAAGACTTCGTCTCCATCCCCGGGCGGGGCGTCACCGCCCGGGTCGACGGACACCAGGTCCAGATCGGCAGCCCCGCGCATCTCTTGGACGACCACGTCCGGACGCAGACCGTGGCGACGATGGAGGCCGCTGGACAGACCGCCGTGGCGATGGCCGTTGACGGTCGACCGGCCGCTGTTATGGGCTTGGCCGATCAGATGCGCCCGGACGCCCCGACGGCGGTCGCCGCGCTGAAGACCCTGACCGGCACAGCCCCGGCCCTGCTCACCGGTGACAGTTCACGCGCCGCCTCCGCGCTCGCCGGGCGCCTCGCCATCACCGACGTCCGCGCCGATCTCCTGCCTCAGGACAAGGCACAGGTCGTGCGGGACATCGAGGACGGCGGGCAGCGCGTACTGCTGGTCGGCGACGGCGTCAACGACGCGCCCGCCCTGGCCGAGGCCGACACCGGCGTCGCCATGGGCGAGGCCGGATCGGACCTCGCCCTGGACACCGCCGACGCCGTCATCATCCGCGACGACCTGACCGCCATTCCCGCAGCGATCGCCCTGTCCCGCCGCGCCCACCGCCTCGTCACCGCCAACCTGATCACCGCCGCGGCCTTCATCACGATCCTGGTCGCCTGGGACCTGCTCGGACACCTCCCGCTGCCGCTCGGCGTCCTCGGCCACGAAGGCTCCACCGTCATCGTCGGCCTCAACGGCCTGCGCCTCCTCCGATCCGCCGCCTGGCCGCGCCCCGCCCAATCTGCGCACCCAGGAGAAATCCCCGCTACCCCACACCGCCAGGCGGCGACGTGAGAGATGGGCGGTCGGCGCGGACGTACCGCAGCATGGGGCGCACGTCGCCCACGTCCTCGACGTGGAAACCGGCTTCCCTGATCAGGGCGGGGAGCTGCGTCCACCAGGAGCCGTGGCGGTGGCCAGCATGCGAGCCCAGTAGCCGGTCGCCTCATCCCTCATCGCCGTCGGCACGGTCTGACACCCGCGCAGGCCCGTGGTCGTCACCGACATATAGACGTTGATAATCGTTTTCATTATCGTTAAGGTATCCCTGTGTCGACCATGGCGGGAGGGTTTCAGTGGCCGATCGGGCGTTCACGGTGGTCGTCTGCCGGGCGGGTCCCTGTGATCCGCCGGGCTCCGGCGGTGATCTCCTGCAGTCACGGCTCGCCGACGTCGTCCGGAGGAGCCGGCATGGTGTCCTCGTCCGCAGCGGATGCCTGCTGCGCGCGCCGCGCTGCCGGTCACAGGGGCGGCCGGAGGGAGTTCATGACAGCGGCACCTACCTGGCCGTCCAGCGCTGCGACGCCGACCGCAAACCCCGTGGCGAAATGATCCCGGTCGGGCCTGTCCTAACTCTCGACGATGCCGATGCCGTCGCGTCCTGGCTGGCCGACGGCGATCTGGAGGCCGATCGCCTGGCATCGAGGCTCCGCCCCACCCCGTTCTGAGCCGACTCGTTCGACGTCCCCACAGTGCGTGCCTGACCTCGCCCGGTCAGGGCCTGCGATCACACCTCTGATTCTCGTCTTTCCTCCGTGCAGTTGAAGGAGCGTCATGCCTGATAGGTCGCCTTCGTCCCTATTGGTGTCGGTAGACGAGGTCGCAGGGGTGGTCGCCGAGGTGCTCGGTCTGGCCGCCGGGTCGGTCGATCACGACGCCGTCCTGACCGTCCTTGGACTGGACTCGTTCACCGCGGTGCGGCTGCGGCGCAGGCTGCGGGATCTGGGTTTGGACCTGCCGATGACCGCGTTCCTCGGGGCCGCGACGGTCCGGAGCGTCGCGGCGGGCATCGCCGATCTCGGCGAGGGAACCCCACTGGACGAGGGTTTCCCCCTGACTCCGTTGCAGACCGCGTACTGGATCGGCAGAAACCCAGGGTTTCCGCTCGGTGGAGTCGCGACCTTCTATTACCGCGAGTACGACCGGGTGCCGGGGCCGGAGGGACCGGAGAAGGACCTGGCCCGGCTCACCCTCGCCTGGAATCGCCTGGTGGAGCACCATCCGATGCTTCGCATGGTGGTGGACGGGGAGGGGCGGCAGCACATCCTTCCCGCCGTGGAGCCGTATGAGATCGAGGTCGTCGATCTGCGGGCGGTGACGCGGGAGGAGGCGGACCGCCGCCTCGGCGAGCTGCGCCACGACTGCTCGCACCAGGTGCGGGACGCGTCGCGGTGGCCGCTGTTCGACGTCCGTGCGGCGTTCCTTCCGGACGGCCGGACACGCGTCCTGCTCGGCATCGACGTGCTCGCCCTCGATCTGGCGGGCTGGATGCAGGTGCTGGACCAGTGGGGGTGGCTGGTCGAGGATCCGGATGCCGTGCTTCCGGCGGCCCCGATCTCCTTCGCCGAGCTGGTCGAGCGCCGGGCCGCCGATCCGGACGAGGTGCGTCGCAGGGAGCGCGACCGGGAGTACTGGCGAGGGCGGATGCTTCCTTCCGGCCCCGGGCTCCCGTGGGCGACCGATCTGGCGGAGCTGCGGTCGCATCGCTTCGGCCGTTGGCCGGCCGAGTTGTCGGCCGTGGAGTGGAGGGCGTTGCGGGAGCGGGCGGCCGAGCGGGGCTTGAGCCCGACGGGCGTGCTGCTGGCGGCGTTCGGGCTGGTGCTGGCGCGATGGGGCGCGGGCGTGCCGTTCTGCCTGAACACGACGCTGTTCGACCGGCCCGACGACCCGGAGCTGGCACATCTGGTGGGTGACTTCACCTCGACGTTGCTGGTGGAGGTGCCGGAGCCGGGAACACGCGGGTTCGCCGACTTCGCGGCGCGGGTCAACCGGCGGTTCTGGACCGACATGGAACACCGCGCCGTGTCGGGTGTTGAGGTCCTGCGCGATGCCGGGGCCACTGATCTCACGCCGACGCATCCGGTGGTGTTCACCAGCGGGCTGGGCCTGTCCGACCCGGAGCGGGATCCGGCGGGATGGCTGGGCGAGGAGGTCTTCGGGATCTCCCAGACCCCGCAGGTGGCGCTGGACCACATCGTCCACGACGAAGGGGGACGGCTGCGGATCGCCTGGGACGCGGTCGACGATGCGTTCACCGAGGGGTTCGTGGCGGGCATGCGGGACGCGCACCTGCGGCTGCTGCGGCGGCTCGCCATCGAGCCGGACATCTGGGACGATCCCGGCCTTGGGCGGGATCCGAGCTTTCAGCCGGAGGAGCCCCTGGACTGCCGTCCTTTCCCGGAGGCGGGGCCTCGGCTGGACGATCCACTGCGCGTGGCCGCCCGGGCCATGCCCGGCGAGGCGGCCTTGCTCGACTCGTCCGGCGGTCTGAGTCACGGGGAGTTGGCCGAGCGTACTGGGCGCATCGGGGGTGCCTTGGCCGCGCTGGGCGCCGGGCCGGGTGAGCTGGTCGCCGTCGCCTTCGACAAGGGCGTCGAGCAGGTGACCGCGCTGCTGGGCGTGTGTGCGAGCGGCGCCGGGTACGTGCCGGTGGAGCCGTCCTGGCCGGCGAGCCGGATCGCCTCGGTGTGCGAGCAGGCGGGTGTGACGAGGGCACTGGTTCCCGCGGGTTCGGGCGTCGCGTGGCCCGGCCACGTCAGCATGCACACGCTGGCGGAGCTACTGGACGGGAGGACGGCCGACCCGGACACGGCCGCGGCCGACGAGTTGGCCTATGTCATCTTCACCTCCGGCTCCACAGGACGTCCCAAGGGCGTGGCGATCGAGCACCGGGCCGCCCGCACCACGATCGACGACCTGATCGACCGTTTCCCGGTCGGCCCGGGCGACCGGGTGCTCGGGTTGTCGGCGTTCAGCTTCGATTTGTCGGTGCACGACATCTTCGGGGTGATGGGCACCGGCGCTGGGCTCGTGCTGCCCGACGCCGACCGGCAACGCGACCCGGGCCACTGGCTCGACCTGATGGAGCGGCACGGGGTCACCGTCTGGAACACCGCACCCGCGCTGATGGAGATGCTCGTCGAGTACGCCGAGATCGAGCCCGAGCGTGCCCGCGCGGTACTGGGACGGCTGCGCTTGGTGTTCCTGTCGGCCGACTGGATCCCGGTCACGCTGCCCGACAGGATCCGCGCGCTGGCGCCCGAGGCGCGGCTGGTGAGCCTGGGCGGAGCCACGGAGGCGTCGATCTGGTCGATCTGCTACCCGATCGACAAGGTCGATCCGTCCTGGCCGAGCATCCCGTACGGGCGGGCGCTGCGCGGCCAGTCGTTCCACGTCCTCGATAAGCAGGGGCGGCCGTGCCCGGTCGATGAGGCGGGCGAACTGCACATCGGCGGTGACGGCCTGGCCCGCGGCTACATCGGGGACGACGAACAGACCCGGGAACGGTTCGTCACCGACCCGGTGCTGCGGCGCAAGCTGTACCGCACCGGCGACCTCGGGCGGTGGCGGATCGACGGCACCATCGAGTTCCTCGGCCGGCTCGACCGCCAGGTCAAGATCCGCGGGCACCGCATCGAACTCGGCGAGGTGGAATCCGCGCTCAACCGGGCGCCCGGTGTGCGGCACTCGGTGGCGTCGTCGGTTCGCGGCCCCGACGACCGGCCCCGGCTGGTCGCCTACCTGGCCGCCGCCGATCCCGCCGCCCCGCCGTCCGACGACGAACTCATCACACACCTGCGCGAGCGCGTGCCCGACTACATGGTGCCGAGCCGGATCCTGTGGCTGGAGGCCTTCCCGGTCACCGGCAACGGCAAGATCGACTACAAGGCCCTGCCCGACCCCTACGACCGGACCACCGCGCCTCCGCGAACACCGGACGAGGCGGAGCCGTCCGCGAACGCGGAGCCGCACCCGGCTGCCGCGGGCAAACGTGGGGACTTGGCGGCGCTGCTGCGGCAGGCGGGTGAGCAGGGGCTCGACGTGGCCGTGCGCATCTCCGGGGGCACGCTCACCCCGGCGCGGGCGCTGGCGGCGGCCGGTGAGTGGGCCGGGCGGCTGTCGGCCGCTGCGGCGGGTCAGGAATTGACCCTGCATGAACGCCTGCCCGCGGACGGATTGATCGAACTCAGCGTCGTCACGGCGCCGACGCTCCCGCCCTCCCTCCCGCCTTCGCCCGCACCGGCGCCCCAGCGGACCGCCGAGTCCGCCTCCGTACCGCGGCCTTCCGCCTCTTCGCCGAACGGTTCCGGGGCCGCACCGAAGGCCGATCCCGAGATCGAACGGTTCGTGACCGAGACGCTGAGCGGCCTGCTCGGGGGTGCCTCGATCGACCCGGACACTCCCTTCATGCGCCTGGGCGCCACCTCACTCACCCTCGTGCGCGCCCATGCTCGGCTGACCGAACGCCTCGATCCCGGCCTGTCCGTCGTGGACCTGTTCACCAGTCCGACGGTGCGCGAACTCGCGAGTTTGATCACTTCCCGCACGGAACAGGACGCCTCTACCTCGGTCCAGCCCGCCGCCGAACCCGACGGCGAACCGGCCGCCGAGCAGGCGCCACCTCCAACGGATCCGGCGGCGCGGCGGGCGCACCATCGGCGTCTCGCCCGCCTCCAGGCCGCCGAGGTCGCCCGATGAGCCGCCGGGAGTTCGTTCCCGATCCGGACACCGCCGTCGCCGTCACCGGGCTGGCCTGCCGTTTCCCGGGTGCCCCGGATGCGGAGGCGTTCTGGACGATGCTCGTCGAGGGTCGCGAGGGCCTCGTCCGGTGCACCGATGAGGAACTCGCCGAGCGCGGGGTACCCCGCAGGCTTCGCCGGGACCCCGCGTACGTGCCGGTCGCCGGGCTGATCGACGGCCAGGACATGTTCGACCCGGAGCCGTTCGGGTTCGCTGCGGCTGAGGCCGCGCTGCTGGATCCGCAGCACCGGCTGTTCCTGGAGTGCGCGTGGCGGGCCCTGGAACAGGCCGGGCACGGGGGAGGGCGCGGGGCCGGATCGGTGGGGGTGTTCGCCGGTGCCGCGCAGAGCGCCTACCTGGCGAGCAACCTGGCCGATCGCTGGGATCCGACCGGTGGCGGGGCCGACCCGGCCGGGAGCCTGCAGACGGCGATCGCCACGCAGACCGACTACATGCCGCTGCAAACGGCCTACCGGCTGAACCTCACCGGACCTGCGGTCGCAGTGAACACCACCTGCTCGACGTCGCTGGTCGCGGTGCACCTGGCGGGCCAGTCGCTGCTGAACGGCGAATGCGACACCGCACTGGCGGGCGGGGTCTCGCTGATCGTGCCGCAGGGGCGCGGGTACCTGTCGATGGCCGACGGTATCTACTCCCGGGACGGCAGAGTCCGCCCGTTCTCCGCGAACGGCAGCGGAGTCGTCTACAGCCAGGGCGCCGGGGTGGTCGTGCTGCGCCGGTTGCGGGACGCTCTGGACGACGGCGATCCGATCTTGGCGGTCGTGCCGGGATCGGCGGTCAACAACGACGGTGCGGCGAAGGCGGGTTTCACCGCACCCTCGCTGCACGGCCAGGCGGCCGCCATCGCCGAGGCGCATGCGGTCGCGGGAGTCGAGGCGCGGCAGGTCGGATACGTCGAGGCGCACGGCACCGCGACCCGCATCGGGGATCCGATCGAGGTGGGGGCGCTGCGCCGCGTCTTCGGCGACACCGGCCCGGCCTGGTGCGGGCTCGGGTCGGTCAAGAGCAACATCGGCCATGCCAACTCCGCCGCAGGGATCGCGTCGTTCATCAAGACCGTGCTGGCGATGCGCGCGGGGACGCTGCCCGCCTCGCTGCACGCCGATCCGGTCAACGAACTCCTCGGGCTGGACGGGTCTCCCTTCGAGGTCGTCACCGAGACCCGCCCGTGGGACGGCCCACGGCTCGCCGGGGTCAGTTCGTTCGGTATCGGCGGGACGAACGCGCATGTCGTGGTGGGGCCTGCGCCCGACCGCCCGCCTTCCGCCCCCGATCCCCGGCCGCAGGCGATCGTCCTCTCGGCGCACGATCCGGTGGCGCTGCGGGAGACCGCCGCCGGCCTGGCCGCATGGGCGGAACGTCAGGACTCCGTCGCTGCCGCCGCTACCGCCGATCTGGCGCACACGCTCCAGACCGGCCGTGACCACCTCCCGCACCGGCTCGCCGTCGCGGCCACCGGTGACACCCTCGCGTCCGCGCTGCGCGCGGCGGTGCCGGTCGCGCCGGTCCCCGCGCGACCGCGCGTCATCTTCGCCTTCCCCGGCGGTGGCAGCGCCCGCCCCGGAATGGGAGCGGAGCCCTACGCCGACGAGCCGGTGTTCACGGCCTGTGTGGATGAGTGCGCCGAGCTGTTCGCCGATCTCCTCAAGGTGGACATCCGCCCGATCATCCGGGGCGAGGTGATCGACACGGCTCAGGTCCACGGGGCGGTCCATGGGCTGCCCGCCCTGTTCGCGGTTTCGCTGGCCACCGCGCGGTTGCTCGGGTCCTGGGGCGTCGGTCCGCATGCCGTCCTCGGGCACAGCCTGGGCGAGTACACCGCGGCCGTGGTCAGCGGCGCCCTGTCGCTGGAGGACGCCGCCGGCCTCATCGCGGTGCGGTCCATCGCGCTCGCGGAGGCGGCCGGAGACGGTGCGATGCTGGCCGTCCCGCTGCCCGAGCAGGACACGCGCACCCTTCTGTCCCGCCATCCGGGCGTCGACCTCGCAGCGGTCAACGGCCCCACGGCCTGCGCGGTCTCCGGGCCGCGCACCGACGTGGAGGCGCTGGAGGCCGAGCTGCGCGCCGGCGGTCTCCGGCCGGCCCGGCTTCGGTTCGACGGGGCCGCGCATTCCCGCCTGGTGGAACCCGCGCTGCCGGACATGAGGCACGCGGCAACCCGGATCAAGGCGAGCACCCCCGCCGTCCCGCTGATCAGCACGGTCACCGGAACGGCGGTGGACACCGAGCTGGGAGAGGCCGAGCATTGGGTGCGCCAGCTCCGGCAGACCGTCCTGTTCTCCCAGGCGCTGCGCACGGCCGTCGAAACCGTGGGCGGGACGGCCGACCGGCCGGTGGTGCTCGTCCAGGTCGGGCCGGGAGCGGCGCTCGCGACGCTTGCCCGCGGCCATGACCTGCCCGGGCTCCACGCTGCGCTGCCGGCGCTCGCGGCCGATACCGACGACAGCGATCTGGCCGCCGTGCGGGCCGCCGCCGGACAGCTGTGGGCGCACGGCGTGAACGTCGACTTCCCCGCCACGCACGTTCCCGGCCGCCGCCGCGTGTCCGCTCCGGGATACGCGTTCCAGCGGCGCCGTCTGTGGATCGATCCGCCCGAGCGTCCGGCCCTCCACGCCGACGGAGAGCCGCCGGACGAAACCGAACTACTCCACATCCCTGTATGGCACCAGGCGGTCCCGCTCGATCCGGTCGCGCGTATCGACGGCCGCTGGCTCGTGGCCGGTCATGACGAAACCGCGGTGGTGGAGCTCTGCCGGACTTTCAGCGGTGATGCGGTCGCGCTTTCGGAGGTGGACGACGCCTCGTCCGGCGACTGGGCCGGTGCCATCACGCTGGCTCACAACGGCGGACCGGAAGAGGTGGCCGAGCAGATCCTTGCCTATGCGCGGCTGGCGGAAGTCATCTCGGCCGCCGACGAGCCGCCCGGCCTGCTGCTGCACGTCACGCGGTCGGCGCAGTGCGTGGAGAGCGCCGATCACCCCGATCCCGTCGCGGCGGCGTCACACGCGCTGCCCCGCGTTCTCGCGCAGGAGCACCCTGGGCTGCGCTGGCGCACCCTGGACCTGGACGGCGGGGCCGGCCTCGCCGCCGCCGTGACGGCGGAGCTCAGCGGTGAGACGCCTTCCGGGGAAGAGGTCGCCGTCCGCGGCGGTACCCGATGGATTCGCGGGGTCCGGTCGTGGCGTCCCGCCTCGGAGACCCCGCGGTTCCAGGCCGGGCACCTCGCGTTGATCATCGGGGGACTCGGAGACGTGGGCCTGACCACGGCCGCGCACCTCGCTCGCCGGGGACTCCGCGTCGTCGTCACCTCCAGGAGTGAGCCGCCGACCGACGGGGAGCAGGCCGAGTGGTTGCGCATGCTCGCCGACGAGGGCCTGGACGTCCAGGTCCGGCGGGTGGACGCCGCCGACGCCGCCGCGACCATGGCCCTGCTCGCCGAACTCGCCGACCAGGCGCCGATCGCGCTGGTCGTGCACGCCGCCGGAGTGGTGGCCAGCGCCGACCTGCAGCCGCTGCGCCGCATCACTCCCGAGCACGTGACCGGGCATGTCCAGGCCAAGGTCGAGGGCGCGCTGGCGCTGCGGACCGCACTGGACGCGCTACCTGCGGACCGGCGCCCCTCCACGGTGGTGCTCATGTCGTCGGCGGGCACCCTGGTCGGCGGCATCGGCATGGGACCGTACTGCGCCGCCAACCGTTACCTGGACGCCACGGCCGAAGCGCTCACGCCGTCCGAGACCCGATGGGTCAGCGTCGTGTGGGACGTGTGGAAGGTCGGCCCGCTGGGCGGTGAGCGCGAAGTGCGGTCGCCCTACGCGCTGGACGCCCGCACCGGCATGGGCGCCCTCGACCGCGTACTGGCGGGCGGCGACTGCGGCATTCTGCCGCCCGTGGTCGCGGTCTCCACCACCGACCTGCGAGAACGGATGGCCACCGCGGCGTTCACCGCGCCCGGAGCATCCTCCGGAACCGGCGACGGCACGGCCGGCGCCGAGCTGACCGGCGAGCAGCGAGCGGTAGCCGACCTGTGGTCGGACCTGCTGGGCGTACCGGTGACCTCACCCGACGCGGACTTCTTCGCGCTCGGCGGGCATTCCCTGCTGGCCACCCGCATGCTCACCACCCTGCGCGGGATCTTCGGCGTCGAACTGCGGCTCCGCGACCTGTTCACCCGGCCGACCGTCGCGGGCCTCGCCGAACTCCTGACCGGCCCAGCGGAACCAACGCCGAGCCCGGCCCCCGCTCCGGCAGAAGAGTCGTCTGACGCCACGTTCCCCATGACGCGCGTCCAGCACGCGTACTGGGTCGGGCGCGGGGGCGGGTACGCCCTCGGCGACATCGCCTGCGCCTTCTACCTGGAGTACGACTGCCCTGACCTCGACCTCGCCCGCTACGAGGCCGCCTGGAGGAAGGTGATCGCGCGGCATCCGATGCTCCGCACGGTCGTCACCGACCAGGGCCGGTTGAAGACCCTGGAACACGTCCCGGACTACCGGATCCGCGTCCACGACCTGACCGGCGCCTCCGAACCGGCCCGCGCCGACCGGCTGGCCCGGCTGCGCGACCGCGTGTCCCGCGACCCCGGCCCGCCCGACAGGTGGCCGCTGGTGCAGATCCAGGCCGCCCGCCTCCCCGGCGGCCGGGTATGCCTCTGCATCGGCGTGGACGTGCTGATCTGCGACGCGGGCAGCTACTGGATCATCGACCGCGAGGTCCGGCACTGCTACGAGCACCCCGAGAGCCCACTGCCGGAGATCGGCGTGGATTTCGCCGCGTGCGCCCGGGCGGTCGAGGCCGCCCGGGACGGCGACGACTGGCGTCGCGCCGCCGCCTACTGGCGTGATCGTCTCGACACCATTCCCGGGCCGCCGCCGCTGCCCGCCGCCGCCCCGGACGGGCCACCGAGGTTCGCGCGCCGCGCCGACCGGCTGAGCGGCGCCGAGTGGGACGCGTTGCGCCGCGAGGCAGCGCGGCGCGGCACCACGCCGACGGCCGTGCTGCTGACCGCCTACGCCGAGGCCCTGGCGGCCTGGTCGGAGAGTCCGCACTTCGCGCTGACCTTGACCTTGTTCGACCGCCCGCCGACGCACCCGGACGTCGACGCGGTGGTCGGCGACTTCACCTCGCTGCTCGTCCACGAGGTCGACCGGCGCGAGCCCGGCTCCTTCACCGAGCACGTGCGGGCCACGCACCGGCGGCTGTTCGCCGATCTGGACCACCGCGCGTACTCGGCGCTGGACCTGTTCGCCGAGCGGGCGGCGCGCACCGGTGAGGTCGCCTCGGTTCCGGTGGTGTTCACCAGCGCGCTCGGCCTGGAGGACCTCGTCGGCGGCGAACCCGACCTGCAGTGGGTCGGCGAGCAGGTGCACGCGCTCAGCCAGACCCCGCAGACCTGGCTGGATCACCAGGTCCTCGTCCAGCGCGGCGAGCTGCTGCTGCAGTGGGATTTCGTCGAAGGCGTGCTGCCGGCCGGCGAGGTCGACCGGGTCTTCGCCGCCTACGTCGCGCGGCTGCGGCGCCTGGCCGGCGACCCCGCCGCCTGGGACGAGACCCAGGGCGCGGCCGTTACCGAGGACGTGCTGGTACCGCTCCGGGACGGCGCCGGCGACCGCACCCTCTACCTCCTGCACCCCTCGGGCGGCGACGTCATGTGCTACGCGGAGCTGTCCAGGTTGCTGGACGAACGCTTCTCCGTCGTCGCCGTCACCGACCCCGGCCTGGTCGGCGAGGGCGAGGCGCCCACCGACCTCACCGAACTCGCCCGGGGCTATGCCGAGGTGATCCGGGGCGATTCCAGCGGTCCCTACCTGCTGGGCGGCTGGTCGATGGGAGGCAGCCTCGGCCAGGAGGTCGCCCGCCTCCTCCACGAGCATGGCGAGACCGTCGGCCTGCTGGTGATGCTGGACTCCAACGACCCCACCCACATCACCCCGATCGAGGCGCCGACCCCGGACGCCGCTGACGCCGAGGCGACCGTGCGGCTGCTCGGTGCCTTCGAGGCCTTCCAGGGCATCGACCTGGGCGTCGGCACGACCGAGGGCCGGGCGGCCCTGCTCGCGCTGCCTCCGGACCGCCGGTACGCGCACGTCGCGGAGCGGCTGCGCGACCACGGGCTCCTCGGCCGCCGCGACGACGCGCCGGACCGGGTCGCCGTGTTCGCCCGGCACCTTCACGGCCTGGCTCGGCACACCCCCAGGTCCCTCACCGACGCGACCACGGTGACGCTGCTGGTGCGTGCCGACCGCCCCGCGTCCCGCAACTCCGGCATCGGGATGGGGGTGGACGACACCCCGCCCGGACTGCCCGACCTCGGCTGGGGACGGCATCTGGCCGGCCCGCTCGACGTCCACGGCATCGACGCCGACCACTACGGCCTGCTGCGCGCGCCCGCCCTCGCACGGCTCGCCGAGCTCATCAACCGGGCGCTCGCCCACCACTGAAAGAACGGAACATCCGATGAGACCCCTTCGCAAGACCGCCGGCGCGCTCGCCCTCGGGCTGGCTTTCACCCTGTCTGGATGCGGCGGAGACGGCGAGGCGGCCGCCCCGTCCGGTGGGGACACGCTGCGCTACGTCGCGGTCGGTGCCCCCGCCACCGCGATCAACGATCCGCACGGCGGCATCGGCAACCAGTCGGACCTGATCAGGTTCGCGCTGCTGTACGACGTGCTCACCAAACCCAAGGCCGACGGCACCACCGAATACCGCCTCGCCACCTCCATGACCCCGGACGAATCCCTGACCACGTGGACGGTCGAGCTGCGGCAGAACGTGACGTTCACCGACGGCCGTCCCGTCCGGGCCGCCGACGTGCTGTTCTCGCTGCGCCGCATCCACCAGAAGGCCGCCGAGAACTTCGGGCGCCTGCAGATGTTCGACATGGCCAAGTCCCGCGTCATCGACGACCACACCCTCGAACTGGCCACCACCAAGCCCTACGCGGAGGTCCCGCGTGCCCTGGAGTCGGTGACCTTCGTCGTGCCCGAGGGCACGACGGACTTCGCCGAGCCGCCCCCCGGGTCAGGCCCGTACCGGATGACAGGCGGCACCCCGCAGCACGCCGTCCTCGAACGCAATGACCGCTGGTGGGGGCCCAAGCCCGCGGTGCGGCGCATCGAGGTGCGGGCCGTGGCGGACCCGCAGGCACGCGCCCAGGCGGTGATGTCCGGGCAGGCCGATGTCGCCGGCAGCGTGAGCCCGGCCGCCGGCCGCCAGGCGGAGGGGAGGTCAGGCCTTGAGGTCGTGCGCCGGCCCGCCGTCACCATGTACCCGTTCGTGATGCGGCTGGACCGCGAGCCGTTCGACGACCCCCGGGTCCGGGAGGCGATCAAGTTGGCGGCCGACCGGCGGGAACTGGTCGACAAGGTGTTCCTCGGCTACGGAAAGGTCGGCAACGACCTGCTCACCCCGGCCGACCCGTCCAGCCCCCGCGACGTGCCGCAACGCACCCGCGACGTCGCCAAGGCCAAGGACCTGCTGCGGCAGGCCGGGCACGGCGGCGGGTTGAACCTCGCGCTGGCGACCACGACCTCCTACCCGGGTATGGACACCGCGGCGAACCTGTTCGCTCAGCAGCTTCGCGAGGCGGGCATCACCGTGCAGGTGAAGATGGAGCCGCCGGACACCTACTGGACCAAGGTCTTCGCCAAGGCCGACTTCTACACCGGCTTCTTCGGCGGCATCCCCTTCCTTGATGTGGCGCGGGTATCGCTTCTCGGCGACGCACCCACCAACGAGACGGCCTGGAAGCGCCCCGAATGGGACGCCCGATTCGACAAGGCCCTCGCCACCACGGAGGAGCAGGAAAGGCGCCAGGAGTTCGGTGCGCTCCAGCGGGAGTTGCGCGACGAAGGCGGCTACGTGGTCTGGGGGGCAGGCGACGGCCTCGACCTCACCTCCGCCCGCGTCACCGGCCTGCCCACCGGCCCCGGATTCGAGAGCAACTTCATCGAAGGGGTGCGGCTGACCCGGTGATCGCCCGCCTGTTCGCCTCGGCCGCACGCGCCGCCGGCCTGCTCCTCCTGGTCTCCGTGGCGGTGTTCGGCGCCACCGAGCTCCTCCCGTCGGACGCGGCGCAGACCCGCTCCGGCGGGACGGCCACGGCCGAGCTGCGCGACCGGCTGGGGCTGGACCGCCCGGCCTGGCGGCGCTACGCGGACTGGCTCGCCGGGCTGGCGCGCGGGGACGCGGGCGACTCCCTGCTCACCGACCGGCCCGTGGCGCAGATGCTCGCCGAGCGGCTGCCCGCCACGCTCACCCTGGCGGGATGCGCGCTCGCCCTGACCGTCCCGCTGATGGCCGCCCTCGCTTGGGGCGTGGGCACCGCCTCGTCCCGCCGCCGGGGTCCCCTCACCGGGGTGGTGACCACGCTCGCGGCGGTGCCGCAGGTGGTGTTCGCCGCGGGATTGGTGGCGCTGTTCGCGGGGGTGCTCGCCTGGTTGCCGCCGGTTTCGCTGGTGCCCCCGGACGGGGCCCCGCTGGAACACCCGGAGATCCTGGTGCTGCCGTCGCTGGCGCTGGCGATCCCGGCCGCCGCGTTCGGGGCGGCCCTGCTCGGCGGAGCGGTCGCCGACACGGTGCGCCGCCCGCACGTGTCGTCCGCCGTCGCCCGTGGCGTGCCCGGGACGCGGGTGGCGGCGCGGCACGTCCTGCCCTACCTGCTCGCGCCGGCCGTGCGGGTGCTGGCCGTGGTGGCGGGCGGGATGCTCGCCGCGACGGCGGTCGTGGAGACGCTGTTCGGCTACAGCGGGCTGGGGGAGCTGCTGGTCAGCTCGATCGGGACCCGCGATGTGCCGGTCGTGCAGGCGGTCGCGATGCTGGCGGCGGGCACCGTGCTGGCCGGGCTGCTCGCCGCGGACGTGCTCGCCGCGCTGACCGACCCCCACCGGGAACCCGCATGAGCCGGGCGCCGGCGGCATGGACGCTGCTTCTGATGGCCGCGGTGCTTCTGGGCGGGGAGTTCGCGCCGTATGATCCGGCGGCCTCGGTCGGCGCGCCCTGGACCCCGCCCGGCGACGGCTCGCTGCTGGGGACGGACGACGCCGGCCGCGACGTGCTGTCGCGTGTGCTGGCGGGCGGGCGCGCGCTCACCACGACGGCGCTGGCCGCGGCACTGGCCGCCGCCGTTCTCGGTACCGCGGGCGGGCTGGCCGCGGGCTGGGCCGGAGGCCGGGCCGATCGCCTGTTGAGCGGGCTCGCCGACCTGCTGCTCGCGGTGCCGTTCCTGCTGCAGGCGATGGTGCTGGCCGTCGCGCTGCCCGCGCCCGCCGCCGTGGTCGCCGGGACGGTCTGCGGCGGCGCGCCGCTCGGCCTGCGGGTGATCCGGGACCTGACCCGGCAGGCCAGAGGTTCCGGGTACGTGGAGGCGGCCCGGGGACGGGGCGAGCCGGCCGCCGCGATCCTCGGCCGGGAGGTGCTGCCCTCGCTGGCCGGGGCGGCCGCCGCCGACCTGGTGCTGCGTTTCGTCCTGGCATTGCAGCTCGCGGCGGCGTTCGGGATGCTCGGCCTCGGACCCGAGCCGCCGGCCCCCGACTGGGGGCTGATGCTGCGGGAGAACCTGCCGGGGGCGGGCCTCAACCCCGTGGCGCTGGTGGCACCGGCCGCCGCGCTGGCCGTCCTGGCGGTGACCGCCGCCGTGCTCGCGCAGAGCCTCGCCGCCACCCGCACGCCACGCCCGGCCAAGATCACAAAAGTCGAGGCGGTGTCGCGGCCCGTCGACGCGGGGCCCGCTGTGAACGGGCTCGATGTGGACGGGCTCGATGTGGTCGATCCACTCGGCAGGCACATCATCACGGGCTTCGCCCTGCGCGCCGGGCCGGGCGAGGTGGTCGCGATCACCGGGCCGTCCGGCAGCGGCAAGACGACGGCGCTGCGGGCCGTCCTCGATCTGCTGGGGGAGGGGCTTCAGCGTTCCGGTGGCGCCATGCGCTGGCAGGGAAACGACGTCCCCTCCGGCCGAGCGGCCCGCCGCTGGCGGCGCGTCCACGTCGGTCTTGTCGACCAGGACCCTGTCACCACGCTGGACCCGCTGATGACCGTGGGCGCCGCCGTCCTCGATGGCCGCCGCGAGCCACGGGCCACCGCCCGCACGATGCTGACGGAACTGGGCCTCGACGCCGGGCGGCTCTGGTCGCGCCGCGCGAACCGGCTCTCCGGAGGGCAGGCGCAGCGGGTCGCGCTTGCCCGGGCGCTGCTCACCGACCCGGCGCTGCTGGTCCTCGATGAGCCCACCAGCGGACTCGACCAGGGCGCTCTCGACCTGGTGGCGGACGCGGTGGAGCGCCGCCGCGGTGACGGGCGCTCCATCACGCTGGTGGTCTCCCACGATGAGACCTTCGTCGCCCGCGTCGCCGACCGGATCATCGACCTGACCCCGCCCGGTGCCAGCCGCCCCCTACCGCAGCCCGTCCCGGAGCACGCCGCCGGACCGCCGCCGGTGGCCGATGAGGTGCTGGCCGTGCGGGGTCTGCGCCTGGCCCACGGGCCCGCCGCTCTGCTCGGCGTCGAAGACCTGTCGTTGCGGCGCGGTGAACTCGTCGCCGTCACCGGGCCGTCCGGCAGCGGCAAGAGCACGCTGCTGCGCGCCTTGGCGGGACTGCACGCCCCCGCGTGCGGCGACCTCGGCGTTCTCGGACGCCCGGCGGCCTGGCCCGTGGACGGACGCGGACGCGGCGAGGTCCGCGCGATCCAGTTCGTCGCCCAGGACCCGGCGGGCGCCCTCAACCCCGCGCACCGTGTCGCGACCGCCCTCACCCGCCCGCTCTGCCTGCTGGCCGGGACGACCCACGCTCAGGCGCGTGAACGCGTCCCCGAACTCCTCCGCCAGGTGGGGCTCGACCCGGAACTGGCGACACGTCGTCCGGGGGAGCTGTCGGGCGGGCAGCGCCAGCGGGTCGCGCTCGCCCGCGCGCTCGCCGCCGGACCGGCGGTTCTGCTCGCCGACGAGATCACCGCCGCCCTGGACGCCGCGTCCGCCGCCGCCATCCTGCGCCTGCTCGCGAGCCTGCGCACCGGTGGCCTGGCGGTCCTCCTGGTCACGCACGACCACTCGGTGGCCGCGGGCGCCGACTGCATCATGCACGTCCACGACCGCACCCTCGTCCCGCAGTCACCCGCACGAACGGAGACCGATGGCCGTGCCCGCTGACCACCACAAAGATGATCTTCTCCGTCCCCTTCGCGCGCACCCTTGGATCGAGGACGCCCGCTTTGCGCCTGACGGAGAAACCGTGCGCGTCCGGCCCGCCGCGTCCGCCCTCGCGGTGCGCCGGGCTCTCGGCGGATTGGTCGAGGAGTACCTGGAGCACTGGGGCGAGGTCTACGACTGGACGTACACCAAGGCCGAAGGACACCACGCCAACGACCTGGACCTGTCCGGATGGCGCGCCTCCGACACCGGACGCCCGCTGCCCGCCGAGCACATGCGCGAGTGGGTCGACCACACGGTCGGCCTGGTGCTGAGCCTGCGGCCGCGGTGGATCCTCGAACTGGGCTGCGGCACCGGGCTGCTGATGCATCGGCTGCGCGGCCATGTGTCCGGCTACGTGGGCACCGACGTGGCCGACACCGCCGTCCGGAAGCTGAGCGCCGACTCCTTGCCGGGAACCTCGTTCGTCCGGGCCGCGGCCCACGAAGCCTGGTCCCCGCAGGTGCTGGCCGCGCTGGAGGCGGGCGGCTTCCCCGATGCCCGGCCCGACTGCGTGCTCCTGAACTCGGTGACCCAGTGCTTCCCCGGCGTCGCCTACCTGGAAGCGGTGCTCCGGGACGCCGTCGAGCTGGTCGCCGCCGGAGGGACGGTGATCCTCGGAGACGTGCGCGATGCGCGCCTGCTCCGCGACTTCTGCCACTGGGCGGAGCGTGCGCAAACCCCCGATGTCGATGCGCGCGAACTCGCGCGCCGTGTGGAGCAGCGAGCCGATCGCGACCCCGAGCTGCTCTTCGACCCGCCACTGATCGCCGGACTGGCCGTGCGGACGGCCGCGGAGACGGGACGATCCCTTCGGATGAGCGTCCATCCCAAGACCATGTGGGATGACACCGAACTGACCCGGTACCGCTTTGATGCCGTCCTGCACGTCGACGACCCGGCGCCGGCCACCCCGGAGACCGTTCTCTGGGACGACTCGGCCGCCGATGAGACCGCCGCGCTGAACGCGTTGCTGGAAACGGAACCGGTGACCGTTCACGGCATCCCGCGCTCTTCGCTGCCCGCCGCGCGCCTGCGGGAGCTGGTGGGGAAGCGGGCCGCGGTGATCGCGGATCCCGCGGATCCCGCGCGGCTCGGAGTGGTCGCCCCACCCGAGGCGGCGGCCGTCCCGGTGGAGGAGATCGCCGGTCGTCCCGGCACGGCGCACGACCCGTTCCCTTCCTTTGCCGAGCGTCGTCTCGGCGAGATCGCGCGTGGCGTGCTGTGCCGTGACGTGGCCGTCGAGATCGATCGGGGCGACGGCCGGGGCGGGCTGCCGGAGCGCGCCGGACAGGCCGCCGCCCGGGCCATTGACACGGACCCGGCCGCGCTGCCGGTTTTCCTGCGCAGGCTGGACGAGGTGGCGTTGCGGGCGATGGCGTCCACGCTGCGTCCGGTGGGCCTGACCGTCCCGGACGAACGGCTCACCGCCGGCGAGATCGCCGACGCGTTGCGTGCCGCCGACCGGCATCGCTGGATCCTGCGCCGCTGGCTGCACGTCCTGGCGGCGGAAGGAATGCTCGTCCGGCACGATGACGGCCGGTACGGCGCGCTGCGGCCCGTGACGCGCCGGGAGGTGGCCGCGGCGGCGGAAGGCTTGGTGGCCGAGGGGGAGAAGAGCGGCTACCCGGCGCAGACAGCCGGTTTCATGCTCACGGCGATGGCGCGGCTCCCCGAGCTCCTGCGCGATGAGCTGTCGATGCGGACCCTGCTGTTCGGCGACGACGGGACGGAGGCGGCCGACGGGGCATACCGCGAGAACACCGTCAACCGCTACCTCAACGGCGCGGTCGGCGAGGTGATGCGCTGGGCCGGCGAGAACAACGACCACGGCGGTCCCTTGCGTGTGCTGGAACTCGGCGCGGGGGTCGGCGGCACAACGGCGGACGCGCTGGCGGCGCTCGCCGGCACCGAGATCGACTACCTGTTCACCGACCTGTCCCGCTACTTCCTGTCCCTCGGCCGGGAGCGCTTCGGAGGACGCGATGGCGTGCGGTTCGCGATCTTCGACATCAACCGGGATGCCGCGGTTCAGGATGTCGCCCCGGGCTCCCTCGATGTGGTGCTGTCGGCGAACGTCCTGCACAACGCCCGCCACGTGGGCGAGATGCTGGCGCGGCTCGCGGGCCTGCTCGCCCCGGGGGGCCTGTTCGTGTTCGTCGAGACCACCCGCGAGCTGTACTCGATCCTCACCTCGATGCAGTTCCTCATGTCCGCAGAAACCGGGGAGGAGCGTCTCCATCCCGCCGATCTCCGGGCGGCGGGCGACTGCGTCTTCCTCACCGGCGAGGAGTGGTCGCGCGAGCTGGAGAACGCCGGGCTACGGCCGTGGTTCACCCTCCCGCAGGTCGGCCACCCCCTGGCGGAGGCGGGCCTGCGGCTTTTCGTCGCCCGCCTCGCCAGGTGACGACTCCTACTCGGAAGGGAAGCCGAGATCGGATTGGAAGAGGCCGCCGTCCATCCACAACGCGGCGCGCACACCGTCGGCGGCGCCCAGCGAGACCAGGGTCGCGGCGTCGGGGACGGCGGGAAGCTTGGCGGTGTCGCCCGCGGCCGCGACGCCCGGCACGGTGGTCTCCTGCAGCTCGTTGACGCGGACCGTGCCGTCGTCCAGAATCTCGCAGCCGAGCTGCGCCGCCAGCTCCGAATGCTGCCGCGTGGGCGCCCGGTGGTAGACCGCCTGCCGCCGCAGCACGCTCCCGTCCGCGAACCGCACCGTGACGTCGTCGGCCTCGCCCGACACCTCGCTGATCGGCTCGGTGTTGACGACAACGCCCCTCTCGTCGAGCTTCTTCGCGATCTCGGCCGGGAGGTCCAGCGGGCCGTGCGTGCACAGCACCACGTCATCGCTGAACCGGTCGGCGACGTACAGCGCCAGCATCGCCTCCTGCGGGACGGCGGTGATGACCGCGAGGGTCTTCCCGCTGGTCTCCCAGCCGTGGCAGAAGGGGCAGTGGAAGACGCTGCGGCCGAACCGCTCGGCCAGGCCTGGGATGTCGTAGGGCTCGTCGACCTGCCCGGTGGCCAGCACCAGGCGCCGTGCCCGCTCCCGCGCGCCGTCGGCCAGCTCGACCTCGAAGTCGTCCTTGGCTCCGCGCGCCGCCAGGACCGTCCCGGGGCGCACCTCTACCGAGGGGTAGGCGGCCAGCTCCTGGCGGCCGAGTTCCAGCAGGCGCGCCGGCGGGAACCCGTCCCGGCTCAGATACATGTGCATCTCGGCGGCGGGCGCGTTACGGACCCGGCCGCCGTCGATCACCAGGACGCGGCGGCGCTGCCGCCCGAACACCAGGGCGGCGCTCAGCCCCGCCGGTCCGCCGCCCACCACGATCACGTCATGCATGTCACTCCTCCGATATCGGAAATGGTGAGGAATCTTGATTGATGAGGCGTGCGGCGCGTGGCTGCGCCGCTTCCTGCCGCGCCCGGACGCCGGGCTGCACCTGATCTGCGTCCCGCACGGCGGCGGCGGAGCGGGCGCCTTCCTGGGCTGGGCCGAGCTGCTGCCACCCGCCATCGAGCTGCTCGCGGTGCAGTACCCCGGCCGCGAGGACCGCCTCCCCGACCCGATGCCCCGCGACATGGCCGAACTGGTCACCGAACTCACTGATGCCGTCGCGGCCGTCGCGGACCGGCCCTACGCGCTTTTCGGGCACAGCATGGGCGCCACCGTCGCCTACGAGGTCGCCCAGGAGGCGCGGCGGCGCGGCCTGCCCGGCCCGGTCCATCTGGTGGCCTCCGCGAGGGAGGCGCCGCACGATGAGAAGGGCGGCGACGTGCACCGGGGCGGCGACGAGGACCTGTACGCGGAGCTGATGCGCCTCGGCGCGACCGCGCCCGACGTCCTCGCCGATCCCGACCTGCGCGCGATGATCTTCGCCTACGTGCGGGCGGACTACCGGCTCATCGAGACCTACCGGCCGCTGCCGCTGCCGCCGCTGGACTGCCCGGTCACGGTGTTCCTGGGCGACCGCGACCCCGACCTGGCCCCGGACGAGGCGGCCCGCTGGCGGCACGCCACCCGGGCCCGGACGAGGCTGGAGATCTTCCCCGGCGACCACTTCTACCTGGTGCCGCAGCGTCACGCCGTGCTCGTGTCGCTGCGTCGGGTGCTCGCCCCATACGGTCGTGGGGCCGCCTGACATCACCGGCGCCAGACGCGCAGGTTCTCGGGCGCATCCGGGACGGGCGACAGCCCGGCGGCGGACAGCTCTGCGGCCATCCGCTCGTC
>NZ_JBQQBP010000034.1:0-50574 GCF_052245875.1 Actinomadura sp. 3N407 | reverse complement strand
CATTCCGCGAACGGGTACCGGACCCCACTTGAGGTCCACATCGAGTACCTGGAGCGACAGCAAGCGGCGTAGATCTACCCGCAGATCACCCATCAGGACGCTGTCCGGAAAACGCGCGGCCCCTCATGGGCGACCACCCCGAAGCGCGGGAACTCTCCCAGACCGCCCACGAGAGACTCGCCGACATCCCCGGCCTGCACATGACGCCCGCCGAATGGCTGCACATCACTACTCATGTCGCCGGATCCACCGACGAGATCACCAACACCCAGCAGCAAGACATGCTCGCCATGGCACAGGTGCTCCTCACCAGGATCCCACCCGTCAACGTGACCCTTGGCCGAATCCTGTACCACCCCGAGGCGATCGCCGTCGCAGTCCAGCCCACAGACCCGTTGGTCAGGATCCGCGAAGCCATCCAAGAGACCACCCTCAAAGTGACCGGCAGCGAAGGAAGCACCGAGGGGCCTGATCCCTGGACTCCGCACATGACGATCGCCTACAGCGAGACGGACCAGCCAGCCGGACCACTCATCAGCGCACTCGGCCGAGAACTTCCGACCCGCCACGTCACCATCGACACCGTGACCCTGGTCGTCCAACGCGGAGCAGAACGCCTCTGGGACTGGCACCCCGTAGGCCACGCCCGCCTACTCGGCCACCGCTGACAATCCACGTACGCCGAGACGGGCCACAACCAGTGATCATTGCCGAATTGGGCTGTTATAGATCAAGGGGCGGCGGCGCTCAGGCCGCTGCGCGGCCCCGCGCCAGGCCGCCCGGAGCGTGCGGCGTGGGCGCCGGTCACCGGACGGCCGCGCCGGGCCGCGCATCGCGAGCACTCCGCCCCGCCCGCCAGCCGCAGGCGGTCACGGGGGCCGCGCCGCCGCTCGAATGCCGGTCGCAGGTTGACGAGGTTCCTACGTGCCTCCGGCGGGGGCCTCTGACTCTGGGAAGCTCAGCCCGCACGGTCACGGTCGTTGATGGTTGGGGAAGATCGGGCAGGGGGTTGCTCTGGCTGGGGCAGCCCAAAGCCCTCGATGGCGCGTAGGGCACATCGAGGGCACATGGGTGTGTGATCAGTCGCGAAACGATGAGAGATCGCGCGAGGTCTCGCCGCTGGTCAAAGCCATGATCGCGGCTATCGTCCCTGGTCAGTTCTGACCGCGAGAACTACAAGTTCGAGCCCTGATGACCACGGAGAACGGCCCGTAAGGCGCTCTCGCCTTGCGGGCCGCTCTGCTTGCTCTGTCCGGCGCCGCGCCGTCCTCGCGGTGCTGGGCCTGGATCAGTGGCCGGCCGCGCCCGGGGACTGCGCGCCGCCGCCCGGGGACGCGGACGCCCCCGGCTGGGCCGGCTCGGTGCCCGGGGACGGCTGCGGGCCGCCCGGGGCGCCCGGCGAAGCCGGTGTCCGGCCGGCGGGCGTGGGCAGCGGGTAGGTGTTGAAGTCGCCCTGCTGCGAGACCAGCGGTACCTGGAACTCCACGGCACCGGCCTTCTCGAACTGCAACCGCACCGTGACCGGGGCCCCGGCGAGCAGCTGCTTGTTGAGGCCGTTCAGCACCACCAGCGGCTGCCCCTCACCCGAGATGACCGGGGGGCCGCTCTGCGCCGGGCCGACGGTGTCGCCCGACGTCGGGCTGGAGGTCGTGTCCGGTGTGGCGCCGGGGCCGGTGGGCTCCGGCGTCGCCGCTCCGGTCGGCGTGCTCTCCGGCTGCCCGGTTCCCGGCCGCCCGTTCCGCCCGGGAGCCGTGGGACCCGGGGTCGCCGACGCCTCGCCGAGCAGCTTGGTCACGCTGCCCGTCCCGTCCGGCGCGGCGGGCGGCAGCACGATCCCGCCGCCGTCGATCCTCGCCGAGCCGAAGAGCGGCGAGGAGACGGAGACGAGCCGGTCCTGCCTGCCCACGACCTGGTTGATCAGCACGCCGTAGAGCGGCAGCGACGTGCCCGGGGGAACCGGTTCACCGGGCTTCGGTCCCAGCAGGAACATGTTGCGCAGGCTGATCTGCTCGTGGGGCACGCCCTTGGGCACCGACACGTTGACGCCCTCGGTCAGTCGGGTCGGGGCGGCGGACTGAGCCTCCGTGCCGGCGCCGCAGCCGGTGATCACCGGCGCGATGGCGACGGCGCCCGCGACGGCGAGCGTGACCATTCGTCGGCTGTTTCGGATCACGGCGTCGGTCTCCTCGCGAAGTGTCGGTCAGCAAAGGCTGGCGGTGAAAGTGGCGTGAGATACGCCAGGGGAAGCGTAGCGAGGCTTGGCCGCGAGTCCCGCCCCGGGGTCGCCGACACGCTCACGTCCCGGGCGGAACACCACCCGGAACCGTCAGCCCGACCTCAGCGCCTGGATCTTCTCGGTGAGTTCCGGTCCGGCCCTGGGCGCCTGGACGACCTCGTTGACCACGCCGTCCGGCTGCACGAACACGGCGGTGATGCCGGAAGCCGCCGCGCCCGGCGAGCCGGGCGCCGACGCGTACGCCTCCGCGAGGACGCCCTCGCGGTCTTCGAGGATCAGCGGTGTTCCGTAATGGGCGGTGCCCGCGCAGGCCCTCAGTTCCTTCAGCGACGTCCCCTTCTTGTCGCCCGCCGGACGCGGGTCGGCGACCAGCCAGAAGTTCAGTACGTTCTCCTGCGTCCGGCCCGCGAGTTCCGCGACCACGCTCTCGCATTCGTACGCGGGAGGGACGATGCCGATGACGCCCGGGCGCAGGTCGCGCAGCGGCGTGGCCGTGCGCTCCCCGGTCACCTGGTCGACGTTGTGGTCCGGCAGGAGCCCGCCGACGTCGCCGGGGCTCGCGGACGGGCGCGGTGCCAGCTGGGCGCTCGTCGGACGCGGCGTGGGCTTCGGCCCGAACGCGGTCATCAGGGCGCCGCTGAGCAACGCGACCAGCAGAGCCCCCGCGATGATCGGGATGGCGACGCCGAACCGGGTCAGCGGACGGGTGAGGCGGTGTGCCCTCGCCCTGCGCCGCCGGCGGCGTTCCTCACGGCGGTAGGCGAGCATCTCGCGCTCGAGTTCGCGGGCGTCATCGGGCACGACGACGTCAATGCGGGGAAGCCCGTAGTCGTCGGGCTCGGGGTCGCCGCCGTCCGGTCTCACGCCGCACCTCCCATCCGGCTCCGCCGACGCACGCCACGGCCCGTCCTCCCGGGCCGCGGTCCTCTCGGACCACCGTCCCACCGTCCCACCGGACCGGCGGTCCGTCCCGCCGGGCCGCCGATTCGATCGGCCGCCGCCTCTCGGGCCCTCGGGCCGCCGTCCGCGGGCCGCAGTCCCGCCGGGCCGTGTCCGGCCGGAGCGTCGCCTCCGCGGGTCGGCGTCCGCCGTGGGCCGCCGTTCCCGACAGCCGCCGTTCCGGACAGCCGCCGTTCCGGCGGGCGTCGTCCCGCTAAGGGGTGGTTCCCATGGGTTGCCGTCCCATTCGAGTCTTTCCGGCCGCTTCGTACCCGCAGCGCCCGGCTTGCTCACCTCCAGTATGAGCCGCATCCGCGCGGCCGGCAGGAGGGATGCTTGTAACCGAGGCCCTGGACCGGTAAGGGCCGATCGGCCGGATCACGGTGGTCCTTCGGCTACCCTGAGTACGGGGAACTGGACGACGATGCACCATTAAAGGGCTTTGTCAATACCCCAATATGCTGCTTGACCTGCGCTTATGTCTAGAACGTCGGTTCGGCCACGCTGGTTTCCGTGGTACCCTGGTTCTAGCGGAAGGGGTACTTGTCACATGACTTTCCAGGTCGGCGACACCGTCGTCTACCCCCACCATGGGGCTGCTCGGATCGAGGCCATCGAGACTCGCACCATCAAAGGTGAGGAAAAGACCTATCTGGTCTTGAAGGTCGACAAGGGCGACCTGACAGTGCAGGTCCCGGTCGAAAACGTTGAGGACGTGGGTGTCCGTGACGTCGTCGGCCAGGAGGGTCTGGAGAAGGTGTTCGAGGTGCTTCGCGCCCCTTACACCGAGGAACCCACCAACTGGTCCCGCCGGTACAAGGCGAACCTTGAGAAGCTCGCCTCCGGCGATGTGAACAAGGTCGCCGAGGTCGTCCGCGACCTGTGGCGGCGCGACAAGGAGCGTGGCCTGTCGGCGGGTGAGAAGCGCATGCTCGCCAAGGCACGCCAGATTCTGGTCAGCGAGCTCGCGCTCGCGGAGAAGACCAACGAGGACAAGGCGGAGGCATTGCTCGACGAGGTTCTGGCCAGCTGATCGGCCGGCCGAGTTGAGCGCGGGGCTTCCACGGGTGGGCGTCGGTACCGACGTCCACCCGTTCTCGTCCGCACCGCGGCCGCTGTGGGTGGCCGGGCTCGAATGGCCCGGCGAAGGCCACGGGCTCGCCGGGCACTCAGACGGCGACGTCGCCGCGCACGCCGCCTGCGACGCGCTGCTGTCGGCCTGCGGCCTCGGGGATCTCGGCGCCGTCTTCGGCACCGCCGACCCGCGCTGGTCCGGCGCCTCCGGCGTCACCCTCCTCCGGGAGGTCGCCCGCCTCGTGCACGAGGCCGGCTTCACCATCGGCAACGTCGCCGTCCAGGTCATCGGCAACCGGCCCAAGATCGGCAAACGCCGGGCGGAGGCCCAGAAGATCCTTTCCGAGGCCCTCGGCGGCGCCCCGGTCACCATCTCGGCCACGACGACCGACGGCCTTGGACTCACGGGCAGAGGCGAAGGCCTTGCCGCCATAGCCAACGCCCTGGTAACCCCCGCCTGACCCTCCCCGCAGGTCAACGCGGTCATGGGCGGGCGGGGTGGACGGTGCCGGTCACCTCGCCCAGCGTGATGCGCGACCCGGACGCCCCCGGTGCCTGGGCGCGGAGGGTGACCGTGTCGCCGTCCTCCAGGAAAGTGCGCTTTGTCCCGTCGTCCAGTTCCAGGGGCTCCTGTCCGTTCCAGCTGAGTTCCAGCATGCAGCCGCGCTGGTCGCGTTCCGGGCCCGAGACCGTTCCCGAGGCGAACAGGTCCCCGGTGCGCAGCGGAGCGCCGTTGACCGTGGCGTGCGCGAGCTGCTGCGGCGGCGTCCAGTACATCGACGCGAACCGCGGCCGCGCGGCGACCTGGCCGTTGATCAGCACCTCCAGGTGGAGGTCCAGGCCCCACGGCTCCTCCGACCGCAGATAGGGGAGCGGAACCGGGTCCTGCACGGGCGGGGACACGCGGGCGGGTTCCAGTGCCGCGACCGGCACGACCCACGTCGAGATCGACGTCGCGAACGACTTGCCGAGGAACGGGCCGAGCGGCTGCGACTCCCATGCCTGCAGGTCGCGGGCGCTCCAGTCGTTCACCAGGACGAACCCGAACACGTGGTCGCGGAACGCGTCGGCAGAGACGCGGTTTCCGGCGACGGACGGGACACCCGCGACGAACCCGACCTCCGCCTCGAAGTCGAGCCGCAGCGACGGCCCGTACGACGGTTCGGGGTCGCCCGGAGTCCTGCGCTGCCCGGACGGCCGGATGATCGGCGTCCCGGACGGGTACACCGTCCCGGCCCGCCCGTGGTAGCCGACCGGCAGCCGTTTCCAGTTGGGCGTCAGCGGCTCGCCCTGCGGGCGGAAGATCCGTCCCGTGTTCGTGGCGTGGTGCTCGGAGGAGAAGAAGTCGACGAAGTCGGCGACCTCGAAGGGCCGCAGCAGTTCCACGTCCGAGACGGGGATCAGGTGCGGCTCCACCCGCTCGCGGTACGCCTCGTCGGTGAGCAGCTCGACGAGGCGGGCGCGGTTGGCCTCCCAGGCGGTGCGTCCGGCGACCATGAAGGCGTTCAGCGAGCCCGACGCGAAGTAGCGGCGATCCTCCACCAGGCCCGCGGTGGACATCTCCGCCATGTCGAGGACATGATCGCCGATGGCCACACCGACACGAGGAAGCTCGCCCGGCCGTGAGAAGACACCGTAGGGCAGGTTCTCGACGCCGAAGCCGCCGTTCTCATTGTCCTCAACCCACGAAACGGACGTCATGGAGACATATCTTCCCCAGTGTCCGGCGTTCTGATCAGGCCCGCGGTGATCAGATCCGTCCGGGCCCGGCGGACGTCGGACGTACCGAACGCGATCAGCAGCCGGCGCGCCGCCCGCGCCTCGTCCTCGGTCAGCGTCCGCAGCTCGCGTGCGAGGCCCGCGGCGTCGGCGCGTTCCAGCGTCCGGCGGACGTCGCGCTCGCGCTCGCCGGCCGCCGCGTGAGCCGTGGCCAGCAGCACGTTCAGGAAGCCATGGCGGGACGGGCCCCTGACGGCGTGGTCCGGCCCGGCCGCGCACGTGAACGCCAGCTCGCGTTCAGCGCAGGCCCCGATGAAGGCCGCGAGCTCGTCCGTGCCGGGAACCGCATCGGTCACCGGGCCGCCCATGCGGTACTTCGCCCCGAGCGCGGTACCGCGGTCCGCGGCTCCGCCGCCCGCACCCCCGCAATGGGCCGCGGAGTCCCGGGCCGCGGCGATGCGATCGAGCACGTGCAGCCACCCCGCTGAACGCCGCACCTCGATGCGCGCCGGTATGTCGGAGGGGAGCCGGGCGATCGTCACGGCCGCGGCCCGGGCCTGGTCCGCGTCCCGGGGCAGCGCGATCTCCACGGACGACGGCCGGACACGGGGCTCGGCGCGGACCGCGTCCAGTGTCTTCGGGAGTTCCTCGACACCGGTGTCGGCGATGACGCCGAGGTCGAGAAGGTCCTCGGGGACGAGGTGGGTCCGCAGTTCGGCGAACCGCGACGCGGGGCACAGGAACCGGCCGGTAAGCGGATCGTGGCCGGCCCGGTGCGAGGTCCCGCTGGAGGCGGCGCGGTGACCGGACAGGGCCTCGTCCATCGGGACGCGTTCCGGTGGGAAGAGCGCGGCGTCGTCGATGAGCCGAGCGAGGAGGGCGCTCATGCCCGGTTCAGTACCCCCGGGGCGCCCCGCCTCACGCCGATTTGTGGTGACTTCGCGTTTTGTGGCGACTTCGTCCGATTTAGTCGGCGGGTGGGGTGGGGCCGCTGCGGAAACTGCCCGACGGCGGCGGGTTCAGGTCCTTGACCGGCTCGTGGTCTTCGCCGTCCGGGTGCTCCCCGGCGTCCGGGTCCTCGGCGCGATCGGAGGGCGCCGTGTCGTGGTCGTCCTCCTCCGTGCCGTAGGCCGCGGGCATCACGATGTCGGGACGCGTCGTCGACGCGACCGGACGATCGTCCGGTTCGTCACGATCACGGCTCCTGACCAGCTCGACGTCCGTGGGGAGAAGCGCGGGCGGGGCGACCGCCGGCTCGGGCAGCGCGTCCAGGGGCGGCCTCGGTTCCGGCAGCGCGTCCAGCGGCGGCGCCGGCTCCGACGACAGGCTCTGTTCGATCACGAACCCCGCGTACGCCGCGGGCTCTTGCGGGGCGGCCTCGTCCGTTGCGGTCTCGTCCCCGGCGGCCTCGAACGCGGCCGGTTCGTGCGCGGCCGGTTCGCGCGGGAGCGGCTCGTGTTCGGGCGCTTCCGGTTCGTAGACGATGGGCTCGTCCAGGGTGAGCTCGTGTGAGGCCGTCTCCTGCGCCGCCAGGTCGGGTTCCGGAGTTTCGCCGGGCGGCATGGGGTCTTGCGGGCCGGGTTCCGAGGGGGCGGGGGCGAAGGGAATGAGCGGCTCGGGCTCAGGCTCGGGGTCGTCCAGGAAGGCCAGCGGCGACCGCGGCTCGGGCTCGGGCTCCGATGGGGCGGCCAGGGCCAGCGGTTCCGGTGCCGCCGGTTCCAGGACCTTGACGTGGCCGCGCTGCGTCTCGGCGGGCGCGACCTCCTCGGCGGCGGGACGGGCGACGCGGATCTGCCTGAACATCGTCAGCCACAGCCAGACGGCGATCACCAGCATGACGTGCGGGGCGACGGCGACGCCCGCCCGGACCGCGTCCTCGGGGAGCGAGGAGTAGCCCCAGACCGAGTGCTGGACGGACAGCGCGGCGCCCCCGGCCAAGAGGAGGAGCAGCAGTGCCCAGCGCAGCAGCCGCGTCCACCAGCGGGCGTTCCGGGTGATCACGAGGGACAGGATCGTCATCGCGGTGAGCGTGTCCGCCATCGCCGGGTACAGCGGCGCCCAGCGGCGGCCGACGCGGCCGGCGAGGGCCAGCTCGCGGAGCACGTCGTAGGTGAGCGCGTAGGCGCCGCCCGCCAGCGCGGCGACGATGAGGCCGGCGACGGCGGTGAGCAGCCGCCGCTGGGCGCGGGTGTACCCGGGGCCGCCGGGCCGCGTGGGATCAGATGGCATGTCTCTCGTTCCGGGGAAGGGCGCCTAGGGTCCTCAGGCGAGATTAGCCAGCCCGGACGGCGGTGGCTCCCCCATTCCAAATGATCACTTCTCGCTGCGCGCCATATGGGAGGAGACGTACGGTATGGGCAACGCGGTGGGCAACGCGTTTCGGACGTCGACAGCCCGGGGGAGGCATGATGCCGGACGGCAGGGCCGGGGGCGGGACGCGGTCCCTCACGGCCGGATAGCGCGACGGTGGCGCCTCCCCGGGATCGGCTCGGCGAACCGGTCCGGACGTTCGACGGCCGGACCGGCAACCGCCGCACGTGGGCCTGGCTGTTGCTGCTGGGCCTGGCCTCGCTGGCGCTCATACCGGTGGCCGTTCTCATGCTGCATGACCGCGTGTGGTGGGTGGGCGTCCCGGCGCTGCTGCTCTCCATGGGGTATGCGGGCGGCGCCGGCTGGATCGTGGGGCGCGGCCGTCCGCGCGTCCGCAACCGGGTCGCCCGCCTCCACACGGGCGGCATCTCGGTCACCGGAGCGGGCGGTGAGGCCGGCTACGCGTGGGACGAGCTGGTCTCCGTCACCGTGTCCGGGGTGCGGACCGGTCCGGGCGGACGCACCCGCTGGCGTTTCACGATCGTCGGCGACGACGGCAGCGTCCTGCGGCTCGGCGATGATCTCCCGGACGTGCGGACGCTCGGGGTGGCCGTCGCCAAGGAGGTGACGGCCCGGCTCGTCCCGCGCCACATGGCCGAGGTGGAGGCGGGCGACGCCGTGCGGATCGGGCCTTTCACCGTGGACCTGGACGGCGTCGAGAAGGACGGGGAGCGGCTCCCATGGCAAGCCGTGGACGATGTCGCGATCGACAACGGCATGGTGACCGTGTACGCGTGCGACGGCCGGATGGACCTGATGGCCGTCGTCGCGCAGATGCCGGACGCGCTGGCGTTCACCGCGCTGTGCCATCGGGTCAGGGACCTGACAGAACTTTCCTGAAGATTTTTTCGCGGGGGATGTCGAGAACGCGTCCGCCGCTCCGATCCTGCTGTGACGGCGGTCCTTCCGGGCCGCCCGGCCGATGGGAGTGAACACGTGAAGTACATGCTGCTGATCTACAACCGTCCCGGCTTCGCGGAGGAGCTGACCGAGCAGGAGCGCGACGAGCTGTTCGGCGAGGTCGGCGCGATCATGAAGGAGCTGACCGAGTCGGGCGAACTCGTCGGCGGGGACGCGCTGGCCGACCCGTCCAGGACCAAGACCGTCCGGCAGAAGGACGGGCAGCCGGCCGTGACCGACGGGCCGTTCCTGGAGGCCAAGGAGCACTTCGCCGGGCACATCACGGTCGACTGCGAGTCGGCCGAGCGTGCCGTGGAGATCGCCGCGCGCTGGCCGGACGTCCGGTTCGGCGGGTACATGGAGGTCAGGGCGATCATGGACCAGTCCGGGACGGAGATGTGACGGTGACCGTGCCCGTGCCCCCTGACGTCGAGGATCTGCTGCGCACCCTCGCGCCGCAGGTGCTCGGCATGCTCATCCGGCGGCACGGGCACGGGGCGTTCGACGCCTGCGAGGACGCCGTCCAGGAGGCCCTGCTCGCCGCCGCCGTCCAGTGGACGGAGACCGCGCCGGACGATGCCGCCGGGGGCGGTGTCCCGGAGAATCCGCGCGGGTGGCTGCTGACCGTCGCGACGCGGCGGCTCACCGACCAGTGGCGCAGCGAGCGGGCCCGCCGCGACCGTGAGGCCGCCGTGTTCGCCCGGGAGCCGTCCGGGCGGGACGAGGCCGGGCCGGACGAGGACCGTCCCGGCGACCACGACGACACGCTGACGCTGCTGTTCCTGTGCTGCCATCCGGCGCTGTCGCCGCCCTCGCAGGTCGCGCTGACGCTGCGCGCGGTCGGCGGGCTCACCACCGCGCAGATCGCCCGCGCGTTCCTCGTCCCGGAGGCGACGATGGCGCAGCGGGTCAGCCGCGCCAAGCAGCGGATCAAGGCGGTGGGGGCGCGGTTCGGCATGCCGCCGCCGGACGAGCGGGACGAGCGGCTGCGGGCCGTCCTGCACGTCCTGTACCTGATCTTCAACGAGGGGTACACGGCGTCCAGCGGCCCCGACCTGCAGCGCGCCGACCTCACCGCCGAGGCGATCAGGCTCACCCGGGCGCTGCGCCGGCTGCTGCCGGACGACGGCGAGGTCGCGGGGCTGCTCGCGCTGATGCTGCTCACCGATGCCCGCCTGCCGGCCAGGAGCGGACCGGACGGCCTGCTGATCCCGCTCACCGAGCAGGACCGGACGCTGTGGAACCGGGAGGCGATCGGGGAGGGCACGGCGCTGATCACCGAGGCCCTCACCTGGTCGCCGCCCGGCCCGTACCAGCTCCAGGCCGCGATCGCCGCCGTCCACGCGGAGGCGCCGCGGCCCGAGGACACCGACTGGCCGCAGGTCCTCGCGCTCTACCGGCTGCTGTCGCACGTGTCGCCGAACCCGATGGTCACGCTGAACGAGGCCGTCGCCCTGGCGATGGTGGACGGCCCGTCGGCGGGCCTCGAACTCCTGCGTTCCTTGGACGACGACGACCGCATGTCCGGACATCACCGGCTTGCCGCCGTCCGCGCCCATCTGCTGGAGACGGCGGGCGATGCGGGCGGCGCACGGGAGATGTACCGGCAGGCCGCCCGCAGCACGACCAGCATCCCCGAACGGCGCTACCTCGAATCCCGCGCCGCACGGCTCCACGACGCACGACCCGCCAGCGAAGGAAGCCACGATGGAAACGACCGTGCGAACCCTTGACGTCCCCGGCGCGACCCTGCACTACGAGGTGCGCGGCTCCGGCCCGTCCTGCTGCTGATCTGCGGCGGGATCTACGACGCGGCCGGCTACGCCGGGCTCGCCGGGCTGCTCGCCGACCGGTACACCGTCGTGACCTACGACCGGCGCGGCAACTCGCGCAGCCCCCTCGACGGGCCGCCGGAGCAGCAGCGCGTCGACGTCCACGCCGACGACGCGTCCCGCCTGCTCAGCGAGGTCGCGGACGGCCCGCGTCAGTGTTCGGCAACAGCTCCGGGGCGCAGATCGGGCTGGAGCTGGCGGCGCGGCATCCGGAGCAGGTGCGCGCGCTGATCGCGGGCGGGGGCGGGGACGCACCCGATCCCGAGATGCTGGAGATGTTCGCGCGCTTCGAGAAGAACACCGACTTCTTCGTCGGGTACGAGGTTCCGGCGTTCGGACGCCGGCTGCCCGACCTCGACGCCCTCCGCGCGTCGTCCGCCCGGATCGTCCTGGTCGCGGGGGAGATGTCCGCAGGTGAACCGCCGTACCGGGCCACCCACGCGCTGGCCGGGCGCCTCGGGATCAAGGCCGAGACCTACCCCGGCGACCACGGTGGCTTCGGGGCGGAGGCGGAGGCGTTCGCGGCCAGGCTGGACGGGACGTTCACGGCGTCCTGAACGGACACGCCGCCCTCCCGCCCGAGAGGACACGCGGCCGTACGCCGATCCAATAACCTGGCCCTGTGAGTCTGCGCTTTTACGACACCGGTACCCGTAGCGTCCGCACGTTCGAGCCCTTGGAGGAGGGCCGCGTGGGGATGTACGTGTGCGGTGCGACCCCGCAGGCCTCACCCCACATCGGGCATCTGCGCTCCGGTGTCATCTACGACGTGCTGCTGCGCTGGCTGCGCGCTTCCGGCTACGAGGTCACGTTCGCGCGCAACGTCACCGACATCGACGACAAGATCATCGCGGTGTCGGCGGAGCGGGACGTGCCGTGGTTCGCGATCGCCGAGGGCAACCAGCGGGTCTTCACGCAGGGCTACGACCAGCTCGGCTGCCTGCCCCCGACGATCGAGCCGCGCGCGACCGGGCACGTCCCGGAGATGATCGTGCTGATGCGCCGGCTCATCGAGAAGGGGCACGCGTACGCGGCCGGCGGCGACGTGTACTTCGACGTCAAGTCGTGGGCCGACGAGTACGGCGCGCTGTCGAACCAGCGGCTGGACAACATGCGCTCAGCCGGCGACACCCCCAACGAGGACGTGAAACGCGACCCGCGCGACTTCGCGCTGTGGAAGGGCGCCAAGCCGGGCGAGCCCACATGGGAGACGCCGTGGGGCCCCGGGCGGCCCGGCTGGCACCTGGAATGCTCGGCCATGGCGACCAAGTACCTCGGCGCCACGTTCGACATCCACGGCGGCGGCGTCGACCTGATCTTCCCGCACCACGAGAACGAGATCGCCCAGTCCCGCGCCGCCGGTGACGGCTTCGCCCGCTACTGGCTGCACAACGGGCTGCTCACGGTGGACGGCGAGAAGATGAGCAAGTCCGTCGGCAACGTCGTGCTGCTGCCCGATCTGCTCGGCAGGGCCCGTCCCGCCGAGGTGCGGTACTACCTGGTCTCGGCGCACTACCGGTCGCTGATGGACTACACCGACGCCTCCCTGGCCGAAGCCGTCACCGCCTACCAGCGCATCGAAGGCTTCGTGACGCGCGCCTCCGAGGTCGTGGGCGCCGCCGAGCCCGCCGCCGCCGTCCCCGACGGGTTCGCGGCAGCGATGGACGACGATCTCGGCGTCCCGCAGGGGCTGGCCGTTCTGCACGAGACCGTCCGGGAAGGCAACAGCGCCCTCGCGTCCGGCGATCACGACGCGGTGCGCGGCCACCTCGCCGACGTCCGCGCGATGGCGGACGTGCTCGGCATCGACCCGCTGTCCCCCCAGTGGAACCAGGCCGGTGAGGAGGACCTGCGTCCCGTCGTGGACGCCCTCGTCGCCGTCGCTCTGGAGCAGCGCCAGGCGGCCCGCGCCCGCAAGGACTATGCGTCCGCCGACGCCATCCGCGACAGCCTGTCGGACGCGGGCATCCTCGTCGAGGACACACCGCAGGGCCCCCGCTGGGAACTCAAGCACGACTGACACGAGACCGCCGGACGCGCATTGTGCATTGTGCACGGCGGATAGAATTGGACGTTCGCGGGGGTTCGCTGCCGTCGCACAGAAATCTGACCCGCCCGACAGCCACGAGGGCGAGCCGCAACCGTCGCGAGGGGCGTACCGAGAACATGGCCAAGCGCAAGGGCAAGGGACCCACTCCCAAGGCCGAGGACCGGCACTGGCACGGCAAACGCCAGAAGGCACGCGCCGTCAAGAGCGCCAAACGCACCGGTACCCAGACGCTGGGGCCGGGCGCGCGCGCGAAGGCCGCCGACTCCGGGGACCGTACCGGGGGGCGTCCCGCGGGTGCGCGGCGCGCCAACGGCGAAGTCCCCGAGCTGGTCACCGGCCGCAACCCGGTCGTCGAAGCGCTCCGCGCGGGCGTTCCCGGCACCGCGCTGTACGTGATGTCCAGCACCGACGAACGCGTCCGCGAGTCGATCCAGCTCGCCGCCGACCGGCGCGTCCCGCTGCTGGAGACCGGGAAGAACGAACTCGACCGGCTGACGGACGGCGCCGTCCACCAGGGCATCGCGCTCCAGGTGAAGCCGTACCGGTACACGCATCCCGACGACCTGCTCGCCGGGACCTCGCCGCTGATCGTCGCCGTGGACGGGATCACGGACCCGCGTAACCTCGGCGCGATCGTCCGGTCCGCCGCCGCGTTCGGCGCCGCCGGCGTCGTCGTACCGGAACGCCGGGCCGCCGGGGTCAACGCGGGCGCCTGGAAGGCGTCCGCCGGCACCCTCGCCACCGTCCCCGTCGCTCAGGCCACGAACCTCACACGGCAGCTCAAGGCGTACCAGAAGGCGGGCTGCTTCGTCGCCGGGCTGGACGCGGGCGGCGGCGTCACCGTCGCCGACCTGGAGATCGCGTCCGGGCCGTTCGTGCTGGTCGTGGGCTCGGAAGGCAAGGGGCTCGGACGGCTGGTCGCCGACACCTGCGACATGCTCGTCACGATCCCGATGCCGGGGAAGGCCGAGTCCCTCAACGCGGGAGTCGCCGCCGGAATCGCCCTGTACGAGGTCAGCCGCCTCCGCTCCTGACCCTGCGGGCCTTGAGAAAGGCCAGCTCGGCCTCGTTCTCCGTCCGCTCGATGGCCCTGTCGTAAGCCGCCGCGGCCTCCCGCACCCTTCCGAGCCTCCGCAGCAGATCGGCGCGGATCGCATGGAACAGGTAGTAGTGGCCGAGGTCGAGCCCGTCCACAATCGCCAACGCCGCCTCGACGCCTTCGACCTCGGCCACCGCCACGGCCCGGTTCAAGGCCACCACCGGGCTCGGCGCCACCGCCATCAACTGGTCGTACAACCGCAGGATCTGATCCCAGCGCGTGTCCTCGGCCCGTGCCGCGTCACTGTGCACCGCATTGATCGCCGCCTGGATCTGGTACGGCCCCGGCCGGTTCCTCCTCAGACACCGCCGGACGAGCGCCTGCCCCTCCTCCACAAGCGCGCGGTCCCACGACCCGCGATCCTGATCGGCCAGCAGCACCAACCCACCGCCGACCATCCGCGCACGCTTCCGCGACTCGATCAGCAGCATCAGCGCGAGCAGCCCCAGAACCTCGGGCTCGTCCGGCATCAACTCCGCCAGAACCCGCCCGAGCCTTATCGCCTCCGCCGCCAGATCGTCCCGGCCGCCGTACCCCTGGTTGAACACCAGGTAGATGACCGCGAGCACCCCGGAAAGCCGCGCCGGAAGATCCGCCTCCTCCGGCACCCGGTACGGAATCCCCGCGTCCCGGATCTTCCCCTTCGCCCGCACCAGCCGCTGCGCCATCGTCTTCTCCGGCACCAGGAAGGCCCGCGCGATCTCCGCCGTCGTCAGCCCGCCCAGCAGCCGCAACGTCAAAGCCACCCGGGCCTGCAACGCCAGCGCCGGATGACAGCACGTGAAAATGAGCCGGAGCCGCTCGTCCCGCACGGGCCCCTCCTCAACCGCCTCGACCTCGCTCACCACCAGGGCCTGCGCCTGCTTGCCCTCCCGCGCCGACTCCCGGCGCACCCGGTCGATCGCCTTGTTCCGCGCCGTCGTGATGATCCACCCCGCGGGGCTGGGCGGCGGCCCGTCCGACGGCCACCTCCGCACCGCCTCCGTGAACGCGTCCTGCACCGCCTCCTCGGCGACATCGACATCACCGAAGACCCGGACCAGCACGGCCACGGCCCGGCCGTGCTCCTCCCGGAAGACCCGCTCGATCAAACCTCGCCCTGAAACGGCCGCACCTCCATCGGCAGCCCCGTCACCCGCACATACCTGGCCGCCACCTGCAACGCCGCGTCCAGATCCTCCACCTCGATGATCATGAGCCCGCCGATGAACTCCTTGCCCTCCGTCCACGGCCCGTCCGTCGCGACCACCTCGTCATCCCTCAACCGCACCATCGTGCTCGCCTCGGGCCCGTGCAGCGGCTTCCCGAACACCCAGGCCTCCTGCGCCTCCAGCTCACGCCGGATCTCCCCGAGGTCCGCCATCACCTTCTCCAGCACCTCCGGCGGCGGCTTCTCCCCCACCGGCTGGATCATGTTCAGCGCGTACAGCTTCATGCTTCCTCCCTGCCCCGATACGTCGCGATCACGACCCCCGTCGTCGTCACCACCGAATCCACGAGCCGCATGCCCACCTCGACCCCGTCGAACAGCCGCCGTCCCGTCCCCAGCACCAGCGGATGGATCATCAGCAGCCACTCGTCGACGAGCCCCCGCCGCATCAGCTCCCGCGCGAGCACCCCGCTCCCGAGCACCGTGAGCCCCTCGTCCCTCTTGATCCCCTCAACGTCCCCGACGTCCCTCACCAGAACCGAGTTCGCCCACGGCGCCTCCCGCAGCGTCCTCGACACCACGTACTTGCGCGCCCGGTCCAGCACGTCCGTGAACGGGTTGCCGCCCTGATGGGGCCAGAACCCGTAGAAGTCCTCGTACGTCCGCCGCCCGAACAGCAACGCCCCGCCCTGCCCCATACCCTCGGCCAGCACGGACCCCATGACCTCGTCGTTCCCCGGAACGGCCCACCCCCCATGCGCGAACCCGTCCCGCGCATCCTCCTCGGGCCGCCCGGGCGCCTGCATGACTCCGTCAAGCGTCAGATGATCGACCAGAACGACCTTCCCCATGGAATTCCCCTCCAGAGCGACGGCCGACCCACCGCCGGCCTCTCACCCTCTACACGAACGCCCTCCCCCCACATCGACACCGCCACCCGAAAACTTCGTCAGCCACCCCGAGCGAGCCCCCCACCAAGTCGACTACGATGCGGGACGAGCCCGCGCCGGCGTAGCTCAATTGGCAGAGCATCTGTCTTGTAAACAGAAGGTTAGGGGTTCAAGTCCCCTCGCCGGCTCCCAGCTCAAAGGCCCCCTCCGAGTCCGGAGAGGGCCTTCTTGCTAACAGGTACAGCAGCGAAGTACGGCTACGCGGACGGCCCTCCACTGTCGTCGCCAACCTGCCGCAGATGATCCCCGAGCCGCTTGAGCCCCGCCCTGGTCTGCTCGGTCGGAACCTCGGTGTAGATCTCCATGGTCAGGCTGATCTTGCTGTGCCGGAGAATCCGCATCGCCACGCGCGGATGGACGTCCAACGCTGCCAGGAGCTTCCCGCACGTGTGCCGCGTGAGGTGAACCCGCATCACCTTGGCCCGACTCCGCCCACGACGGCCCCCGTTCGACCTGTCCGCCTTCTTCCCTGGAGCCGACACCCTCAAGACCCGCCCTGCCAACGCCTGGCACGCCCGCGCCGTCGCCAACGTCGGCGGCAACCCCGGTGACGCGCACCCGCGGCCAGGGCGTAGGCGCCTGCCGGCGCGCCTCGCGGCCTAGCGCCTTTGCGCGGTCGGCGCGATCCGGATAAGAACAGCAGGTCAGCCAGGACACCCGCCTGTCGGATGAGACCTCCGATGTCGCTACGGAGTCAAGCGACAGCTGTGATCGGGCGACTGAGGAGTCTCAGAGCATGCTGCGCCTGCTACGACGCTTCGCTGACACCGGCTTGCTCGGCGTACTCGGAGTGGTCGGCATCTTTCCGGACGTCGGGGGAGAGAAGTTGGACGTCCTGCGCCCACACGAGGGGGCCCTTTTCGCTATGCCGGTCAAGCCGTGGCGCCCGTCACGTGCGCTGGAAGTTTCCCGGACGAGCGACCCGGGACTCGGAAGCCAACCCGGCATTCAGGAGATCCGGGCCGATCTGGTGGGCCCGTAGGCGCGGGCGGCGATCGCCCGTCGCAAGCACGATGTAGGAACCGAACGCCCTCGCTCGTCGGTTGCGGTGGCTCGGCTCTATCAGGCACGCCTGGTGGAGTTGAGGCACCTCCTCTCTCCCCAGGTCTATCGCGGCCAGAAGAGAAGATGAACCGGCCGTGGATCGACTAGCGATATCGCTCGCCGCGAATTTCATTCTGAGATGCCCGCCGGAGACTAGGGGTGGACCGGGCCCAGGGGACTCTGGCGGCGATTGGTGGGAGCAATGCGGCACCAATGAGAGTGCACGAAGGCTAAACACCTGTGCACTCATCCGTAAGACAGGGCCTGACCGCGGGCCGCACTCTTTATTAGAGCTACACCCAACGGCGAAAGGAACCGACATGCGCACATGGATAAGACTGCCGAGGCTCGCGGTCGTAGTCGCGGCGGTAGGAAGCCTTGCGGTAACCGGAGCCTCGACGGCGGTCGCCCAAGAGAACACGGTCCCTGACCAGGCTGCCCCTCTCGCCTGTGGTGGCGGGGTGTGGCTCGACGGTATCAGGGCCCTCGACGTCCTAGAAGAAGGCGACCGTGACGAGGTGTACATCCTGAACCAGAACGGCTCGAAGATCTGGCCGACGACCGCACCCTACGTGTCGATGGCCGAGGGCCGGCGGGTCGAGGTGGACAAGTGTGTTCCGGTTGGCACCACGCTCAGGCTCTGGGATGACGATGGCGCCCTCAATCCCGACGACTTCATGGGAATCGCCACGATCCTCGGTGATTGGAACACCGACAAGTACTTCGACAATGGCTCTAGCAGGTACAGGCTCGGGGTCATCGCCTGATTCGGCTCGCCTGCACCGCGGGCCGCACACCACACCGGGAAAGGGCGCGGAGCGGTAAGGCGGCCTCCCGTTCCAGTGGGGGGCCGCTCTTGAGGTCCGCGGGAGAGTGGCACCAAGATCCATGGCGGGCTGTAAATCCGTCTGCCGGCTGTGTGGGACGCGCCCGACGACGCTCACGGGTTCAAGTCGTCAGAGACAGCGGAGGCCGTGAGGAGACGGGTGCAGTACAGCACGAAAGTACCGCAACAGAGGCTCACGACTGCCGGCTGGCATCGGCGACTATGTGCGCACCGGTTTACCTGGGGTGATGGTGGCGATCTTGGGGTGGCCGGCTTCCTGTAACGGAAGGTAGGGGTTCAAGTCCCCTCGCCGGGCTCCCACGTCAAACCCCCTCCGCGTCCGGACAAGGCCTCTTTGCCAATAGCAGCCGCAGCGTGATGATCGGGTCAGGTTGCCGAGCCGGGCGGCCGCCACGGGGGCGGGGCCGCCTGCCAGGAGCAGCGGACCTTGAGGCGGGGCGAGGCTCGCGACCGAGGCCTGCCGTTCCTGGCCGTGCCCTCGATGTGCTTGTCGGCAATGAATGAGGTGGAGCCTTGACTTGGACGGAGGCGCCGTCGAGGTCGATATCTTGCTAGCGCAGGTGGGGGACGGTGGTGGATATTGTTCGGGAGACTTGTAGAAACAGCTCCGGTTTAGCCCGTGGGTGGGCGCTGATGGGCCTAACCCAGTTGCCGTGCTAGCTCATGGTGGAAAGAGACGAGCTCTGCCATGGGAACGGCCTTTCGTGAAACCTTGGATAGGTCCTTGCCCTCCACAGTCGACGGTGGCGGCCAAGCGTGGATGCCTTCGCTCAGCCCGAGCGTGGCCACTTCGGTCTTCCAACCGGGCCAGCGCAAGGTGTCGTAGAACTGCGTCAACGAGCCGACGAGCACGGCGTACAGCCAATCGGCGTACCCCTGCTCCAGATCCAGCCAGCCTAGATCGTCCGGACCGAAGTAGTGGATTGTGGGCGGTGCCCCAGGCTGCGCTTGAGCCCAAGCGTACTGACCGCCCAGTACGTCGTAACCGACCACGAGCCAACGTGACGCATGATCGGCCTGGTCCATGACGTCGGGCAGGTCGCCACCGCCGCTGCCGAGCACTCGCAGCCATCCGTGATCTACGCGGATCCCGCCGGTATGGGCGACGACTGCCCCGAGCCACGATCTCGTCGTAATTCCCAACTCTGCCAAGCAGACCTCTGCGCGACCGGCGTCAGGGGGGAGCATCTCGACCGGATAGGGCGCTGTCTGGACGGCGGCAAGAACCTCGTCCCACGCTGAACCGTTCACATCTCCAGTGTTTCAGCCCGCGAAACCGTCTGCGCCGAATGCAGATCGAAGATGGCCATAAGGCTGGCGCGCCCGACGTGAGCTAACGTCGAGACGTGGACGCGGCGGAGATGAGCGGGCGAGTCTGGCGGGACCGAGTGCGCCGGCGAGGCACCGTCGAGCAAGACCGGGAGGCCTTGGCCCGTCTCATTGAGTACGACGCCGACCCGTTCGAGGTCGAGTTGTACGAGCTGGCGGCCGATCCGCGGACGTTGCTCATCGACCGTGCCCAGCGACGCCGAGCCGGACGGCACGAGCGGCGTGTACGGCGGTTGAAGGCCCGAAGTCGGCGCTCCCGAGAGTGACGGCGGCAACCGGCCGACCACCGGCACACCTCATCCGCCGTGCCGCCTGGACGGACTCACGCCAGGTGGGGCGGTTGTTATAGCCGAAGAGCGGACGGGCGCTTGGGAGCGGTCTGGTCTCGAGGGCGGGTTGAAAGCGTTCGGCACTCGCCGTCGCGGCGCTTACTGTGTCGGTCCATGCCGGGTGATCTCATTGGGCGTGGGGAGTGCGGGAGGGTGACCGACCTCCGCAAGCGGTATGCAAAGTCGATGGATCGCGCGGCGTGGGCTTGAGGACCGTTTGCGTGCTGGACGGTGACGGAGTGCGGCGAGGTCCGTCACCTGTGGGGGATGTGTCTCGGTTCTTTGTGGAGTCGCTTTTGGGCCATTCTCTCTGGCCGACGAGCCAGCGTTCACCGATCAGGGCATCGTTGACTTCCAGGCCCTGGGTGGTGAGATTCTCCCCGAAGCCGCCGTTGCGCAGTGGCATGTTCAGGTCGGCTTCCCACGCGGCCAAGTCCTCACGGGCATAGGCGTATACGGCCTGGTCTGGTCCGCCGTGGTGCTTGGTGTTGTAGACGCGATCGCCTGCGAGGCCGACCTCACCGGTGCCTGGAGCGGTGACCGTTACCGGGCCGTCCACCGGCTGCTTGTCGATTCCCGTGAGAGCGGTGGTTTTCCAAGGATTGCGGCGCGGCTCACCGATGTTGACCGACAGCAGCTTCGGGTGGTCAGACACCTGATACATCGCCGACCTTGAGCACGACCTTGTGGGTGGTGATCGACTTGATGGTGATGTTCAGGTTGGCCTCTTGCCTCTCGGTTTCACCCTTGGCCACGGTGAACGGGGTTCCAGCGACTTTGAGTTCGACGGAATCGTTGGTGGCCGACACCAGTTCGATTCGGGTATCGAAGACGGAGGCGCTGGCGTCCTCGTCTCGTTCGAACGTCACGGTGCAAGGAGATGCGGCGGCACCCCCGGCCGGTCGTGGGCAATATTCGTTCCATTAGGTCAATTACGTAGTGGACCACTTCGTCGGTGGAGGACGCGGCGGCGAAGGCTCGGGTCTCCTGGCCGGACGTGGCCCGCGTCGGGATGGGGACGGGTTTACGGTGGATGCATGGCGTTGGTCACGGGAGGAAGTGTCGCCGGGCCGGGTGCTGTGGAGGCCGCTCGGTGGTGGATGCGGATGATGAGGGATCCGCTGGCCACCTACGGGGCGCTCGGGCGGCGGTACGGGGACACGGTGCGGGTCCCGTTCGGTGTGGGGCGGGCGCTCTACGTGCTTTCGCGGCCCGAGCACGCCGAGCACGTGCTGGTGGCGAACCAGGACAACTACGTGAAGGCGTTCACGTACCGGCCGCTGCGGGCGGTCATCGGGGAAGGGCTGCTGACCAGCGAGGGAGACACATGGCGGCGGCATCGGCGCGTGGTGGGGCCGGTGTTCGCGCAGCGGCACGTCGTCGGGTTCGCGCCGCAGATCGTCGAGACGGCGGTCGCGGCCGTCGAGCGGTGGCCCGACGGGGTGATGCTCGACGCGGCGGGTGAGCTGCGGCGGCTGACGCTGGACGTGGTGGGGCGGGCGTTGTTCGGCAGCGAACTCGCGGGGGAGGCCGGACGGACGGGACGCTCCCTGGAGACCCTCCAGCGGGGCGCGGTCATCGGGACGTTCCTGCCAGGGGCGACCGCGAAACGGGGGCTGTACCAGCGTGTGCCCGGGTTGGGCGGGGCGATCGGCCAGCTGGACGGCCTCGTGCAGCGGGTCATCAGGGGGTCGTCCGGTGGGGAGCTGTTGAATCTGCTCAGGGAGGGCGGCGAGTTCTCCGACGCCGAGTTGCGCGACGAGGTGCTGACCCTGCTGCTGGCCGGGCATGAGACCACGGCGGCATCGCTGGCGTGGACGTTCGTGCTGCTCTCCCGGTATCCGGCGGCGCGTGAGCGGTTGGAGGGCGAGGTCGACGAGGTGCTCGGCGGGAGGGATCCGCGGGCCGACGACGTGGACCGGCTGCCGTGGACGCGGGCCGTCCTTTCCGAGGCGATGCGGATCTATCCGCCGGCATGGACCATCGAGCGCGATGCCGTTGACGGCGACGACATCGCGGGGGTGCGGGTTCCGGCGGGGTCGACGATCGCCGTCCCGCCGTATCTGCTGCATCGGAACACGGACATCTGGCCCAATCCGGAGGGTTTTCAGCCAGAACGGTTCATGGGTGAGCAGCAGCGTCACCGCTACGCGTATCTGCCGTTCGGGGGTGGCAGGCGCATCTGTGTCGGGGCCGGGTTCGCGATGCTGGAGGCGATTCTCGTCCTGGCGACCGTCAGCCGCACTCACCGGCTCGACCTGGCCCCCGGGGTGCCCGTGCGCGGACGGGCCGAGATCACGTTGCGGCCGGCCGGGCCCGTCCCGATGCGGGTGTCACGCAGATAGGTCCGCGTGACAGTCCTGCCCGGGGCCGCGGAGTCGCGGGCCCCGGGGCCTCGGCGGGCGGCGTCACGCCTTCCCGCGGGGGAGCATCAAGGCGGGGACGAGGGCGAGAGCGCCGATGGCCAGCGCGATCCAGAAAGCGTGCCCGAAGGCCGTGGCCAGGAGCGGCGCAACCTGGACGCGGGCCTCGTCGGGCAGCGGGGCGAGCGCCGCGTGACCGAGCTCGGGCGACCGGGCGGTGATCTCGTGTTGCAGGGTCACGGCCAGGGCCGTGGTCCCGAGGGAGGCGCCCATGCGCTGGAGCGTGTTCAGCGCACTGGTCGCCTGCGGGATCAGATGTCCCGGCAGCGCCTGGTAGGCGGCGGCCATGGAGGGCATGATCGTCGCGCCGAGGCCGAGGCCGATGACGAAGAGGGCCGCGGCGAGCAGGACGGGTGAGGTGGCGGCGTGGATCTGGGTGTAGGCGGCGGTGCCGGCGAGGCCCATGACGATCCCGGTGGGGACGACCACGCCGGCGCCGACCCGGTCGGTGACGCGTCCGGCCAGCGGCATGGCGACCGCGGCACCCAGCGCCTGGGGGGCGAGGAGGAGGCCGGTGGCGAGCGGGCCGTGGCCGCGGACGATCTGCCAGTACAGCGGAAGGAGGACGAGGACGCCGAACAGCGCGATGGCGACGACGACGTTGGTGAGCACGGCGGCGGTGAAGCCGCGGTTACGGAAGAGGGAGATGTCGATCAGGGCGGGGCGGGTGCGGGCGTGCAGGACGTAGAGGCCGATGGGCACGGCGGCCGCACCGAGGACGGCCCAGACGCGGGGTGAGTCCAGGGCGCCGGGACGTCCCGCTTCGGCGGTGCCGTAGACGAACACCGTCACTCCGGCGCACAGCAGGAACAGGCCGCGGACGTCCAGCGGCGTCGGACGCGTAGCGGAGCGCGGCAGCAGGAACAGCGCCGCCACGATGGCGATCAGGCCCGGCGGGAGGTTGACGAGGAAGATCCAGCGCCAGCCGGCGGTCGAGATGATCAGGCCGCCGACGATCGGGCCGGGCGACGGAGCGACAGTCAAGATTCGTGACTAAAAGGGAATGGCGAGACTCAATCGGAGGGGATTCCTCCACATGATTGCTATGCTGACGCCGTGGGGCAGAAGCCGAACGCCGCCCAGCGGCAGCGGTCGCTGCGGGCGGACGCGCGCGACAACCGCAACCGGATCCTCGCCGCCGCCGGAGAGGTGTTCGTCGAGCAGGGGCCGGGTGCCCCGCTCGAGGAGATCTCCAAGCGGGCCGGCACCGGGATCGCCACGCTGTACCGGCGTTTCCCCGACCGCAAGGCGCTGACCAGGGCGGTCGCGCTGGACGCCCTGCAGCGCACGACCGACGAGGCCGCCCGGGCGCGGGACGAGGAGCCGACGGCCTTCGCCGCGCTGGTCCACTACATGCACCGTGTCCTGGACATCCGGATCGGCGCGGTGTTCCCCGTGCTGCTGGAGGAGATCCCGTTCGAGGACGAGGAGATCGCGGCCGTCCGGCACGAGGGCGTCGGCATCATGCAGGGCCTGGTCGCCTCAGCCCAGCGGGAGGGCGACCTGCGCCCGGACGTCACACACGGCGACATCGGGATGCTGCTCGTGCGACTGTCCCGTCCGCTTCCCGGCCCGCTTCCCCGGGAGGTCGCCGAGGACCTGGCGCACCGGCATCTCGACGTGCTCATCGACGGCCTGCGCACGGCGGCCGGACGGGCGGCGGCCGGACGGGCGGAAGCGCTCGGCGGCCCGGCTCTGACGTTCGCCGACATGCGGTCCATGGGTGACGGGCGGGACACCGCCGTCCCGTAGCCCTCCGCGGCCCGACCTGCGCCGATGTGACTGCGTGGCCAGAGTGGGCACACGGAGGGCATGAACATCACAGGCATCATCACCGCGATCGTCATCGGAGCGATCATCGGCTCGCTGGGGCGGCTGCTCCTGCCGGGCCGGCAGCCGATCGGCGTCATCATGACCGTGCTCGTCGGCATCGTGGCGGCGATCATCGGGACGGCGATCGCGCAGACGGTCGGCGTCGACACCACCGCCGGGATCGACTGGATCGAGCTGGTGTTCCAGGTCGGCCTGGCCATGCTCGGCGTCGCGATCGTCGCCGCGCTCAGAGCGCGCCGCAAACACCGCCACGACACCGGCGCCCGGTGATGCGGGCCCCGCCCTCCGCGTGAGGCCGGGCCCGCGTGAGGCCGGGTCGGCGTGAGGCCGGGTCGGCGTGAGGCCGGGTCGGCGTGAGGCCGGGTCGGCGTGAGGCCGGGTCGGCGTGAGGCCGGGTCGGCGTGAGGCCGGGTCGGCGTGAGGCCGGTCGGCCTGGAATCGGCTGCCCCTTGAGGCGGGTCCTTACTTGAGGAGCGTGCCGAGGGAGCGGGCGGCCGACTGGAGGGCGGGGACGAACGAGAGCAGGTCTTCGCGCGGGACGAGGAAGGTCACCGTGGAGATGCTCACGCCACCGCGGACCGCGCCGGTGCGGTCGAAGACGGGGGCGCCGATGCAGCGGATGGTCTTCTCGTTCTCCTCGTCGTCGACGGCGTAGCCGCGGGCGCGGATCTGGGCCAGTTCGTCGGCCAGGCGCGCCGCGTCCGTGATGGTGTTCGGGGTCATCGCGGGCATTCCGGCGCTGGCCAGCACCGAGTCCAGTTCGTCCTCCGGCAGGTGGGACAGGACGCACATGCCGATGGCCGTGCAGTGCAGGCGTAGCCGCATGCCCACGCGGGACGCCATGCGGTAAGGCTGGTCGGCCTCGACCTTGCGGACGTAGATGGCGTGGTCGCCGCTGCGCAGAGCCAGGTGGACGGTCTGGCCGACATCGCGGGACAGGGTGGTCAGGACGTCGCCGATTCCGGCCGCGCCCTCGGCCTTGACCTCCTCGGCCAGCGCGAGCATGCGGGTGCCCGCGCGGTAGCTGCCGGCTGCTGAACGTGGTCGCGGACGAGCTGGGGCAACGCGCCGGGGACCTGGCACGGGGGCTCGCGGAGGAGAACGGCAAGCCGATCCGGCAGACCCGGGAGGAGGTCGCCGCGGCGATCAGGATCTTCCGCGGCTTCGCGGGCGAGGCGACCCGGATCTTCGGACGGCAGATCCCGATGGACGCGGTGCCGGGGCTGGAGGACCACCTTGCCGTGACCGTCCGCGAGCCGATCGGGGTCGTCGCCGCGATCGTGCCGTTCAACTATCCCGTCGAGCTGTACGCGCACAAGGCCGCTGCGGCGCTGGCCGCGGGCAACGCGGTCCTGGTGAAACCACCGGAGAAGTGCCCGCTGACGCTCCTGGAGATCGGCGGGATCGTCGCACGGGCCGGGTTCCCGGAGGGCGCCCACCAGGTGGTGCCGGGAGGCCCCGAGCTGGCGCGCTTCCCGGCGTCCGCGGACGGCGTCCAGATGATCAGTCTCACCGGGAGCACGGCGGCCGGCAGGGCGATGGCCGAGCTCGCCGCCGGGACGCTGAAGCCGACCCATCTGGAACTGGGCGGCAACGACGCCCTGATCGTGTGCGCCGACGCCGACCTGGAACGCGCCGCGGAGGCGGTCGTGCTCGGGCGGCTCGCCCGGGGCAACGGCCAGATCTGCTGCGCCGTCAAGCGGGTCTACGTCGAGGACGCCGTCTACGACGCGTTCGCGCAGGCCCTGGAGGCCCAGGCCCGCGAGCTGGTCGTCGGCGACCAGCTCGACGAGGCCACCGACGTCGGTCCGCTGATCACCGAGCCGGCCGCCGTCGCCGTGGACGAGGCCGTCCAGGCCGCCGTGAGGGACGGCGCCCGCCTCGCGGTCGGCGGGAAACGGGACGGGGCCTTCGTGCCCCCGGCCGTCCTCGTCGACGTCGCCGCGGACGAGGAGGCCGTCGCCGAGGAGATCTTCGGGCCGGTGGCGCCGCTGCTGCGGGTCGGGGATCCTCTGATCGACGCCGCCGGCGGCCCGCCCGTCGGGTTTCACGATCGTCAAGGCCGGCCGGGCGAGAGCGCCGGAGGCGACGAGCAGCGCCCCGGTGCGGCCGTCACGTGCCCGGACGGCGACGTCATCGGTTGAGGATCTCGCCAAACCGGGGTTGCGGACGGTGAAAATTTGATCCCATAGAGCGATCAGATCGATGCGGAGAGTCACGTCCGGTCCAGGGGAGGCCAGATGGTGGGGGGCTCGAAGGTCACGGATCGCCAGGGGAGCGAGCAGGGACCTTCAGCGCAGTTTGCGCCTATCGCGGGTTACGAGCGGTTCCGGCTGCTCAGGGGGAGGTCCCGGCGGGCCGCGCTGGTCGTCGGCACGGTGTTTCTCGGGTGGTATTTCGTCTATATCGGGCTGTCCGCGTTCGCCCGGGACTTCATGGCGCGGCCGGTGACCGGGCACGTCAACGTCGCGCTCCTGCTCGGCGTCCTGCAGTTCGTCTCGACGTTCGCGCTGGCCTGGGCGTATGCGGCGTACGCGCGGCGGCGGCTGGACCCGCTGGCCGGTGACCTGCGGTGATCGAACATCATGCGGTGACGTTCGTGCTCTTCGTCGCGTTCATCCTGATCACTGTCGGGATCACGGTCCGGGCGCGGCTGAACACCAGCGGCGCGGACGACTTCTACGCGGGCGGGCGGACGTTCTCCGGCGCGCAGAACGGCGTGGCGCTGGCGGGCGACTACATGTCGGCGGCGTCCTTCCTCGGCATCGCGGGGATCATCGCGCTGTCCGGATACGACGGGTTCCTGTACTCGATCGGCTTCCTGGTGGCGTGGCTGCTCGCGCTGCTGCTGGTCGAGATGATGCGCAACGCGGGCCGGTTCACGATGGCGGACGTGCTGTCGCGGCGCGTCCGGCGGCAGGCCCCCGTGCGCCGGGCGGCGGTCGTCTCGACCGTCACCGTGTCGGTGTTCTACCTGCTGGCGCAGATGGTCGGGGCGGGGGCGCTCGTGTCGCTGCTGCTCGGCATCCACAGCGGGGAACGGTTCCTCGGGATGTCCGCGGGCACCGCCAGGACGGCGACGATCGTCGTGGTCGGCGCACTCATGATCTGCTACGTGGCGTTCGGCGGGATGAAGGCCACCACCTGGGTGCAGATCATCAAGTCCGTCCTGCTGATGGCCGGCTCCGCCGTGCTGGCCGTGATGGTGCTCGGCAGGTTCGGTTTCGACGTCAGCGCGATGCTCGGGTCCGCCGCCGACGCGAGCGGGAAGGGCGAGGCGTTCCTGCGGCCGGGCCTGCGGTACGGGCAGGACGTCCCCGGCGACGCCTACCGCACGATCGTCAACAAACTGGACTTCATCAGCCTCGCCGTCGCGCTGGTGCTCGGCACGGCCGGCCTGCCGCACATCGTCAACCGATTCTTCGCCGTCCCGGACGGGCGCGCCGCCCGCACGTCGGTGTCGTGGGCGATCGGGCTCGTCGGCGTCTTCTACCTGATGACGCTGGCGCTGGGCTTCGGCGCGGCCGCCCTGGTCGGGCGGCGGGCGATCGTCGCGCAGGACCCGTCCGGAAACACGGCGGTACCGCTGCTCGCGCAGGCGGCCGGGGAGCACGTCGGAGGGCACTTCGGCGGTGACGTCATGCTGGCGTTCATCGGCGCGGTGGCGTTCGCGACGATCCTCGCCGTCGTGTCGGGGGTGGTGCTGGCCTCGTCCACGTCGCTGGCGCACGACTACTTCGGCCAGGTGCTGATGCTCGGCCGTCCGCGCGAGTCCCAGGAGGTGGGGGTGGCCCGGTTCGCGGCGTTCCTCGTCGGCTCGCTGGCCATCGTCCTCGCGGTCGTCGCCCGGAACCTTAACGTGGCGTTCCTGGTGGCGCTGGCGTTCGCGATGGCCGCCGCGGCCAACCTCCCGGCGATCGTGCTGTCGCTGTTCTGGCGGCGGTTCACCTCCGTCGGGGTGGTCGCCGGCATCTACGGCGGGCTGGTCAGCTCGCTGGTGCTGGTGGTGTTCTCACCGGTCGTGTCGGGGAAGGTCGACCCGGTGACGGGCGAGAGCCTGTCGCTGTTCCCGGCGGGCGTCGACTTCCACCTGTTCCCGCTGGAGAACCCCGGCATCGTCTCGATCCCGATCGGGTTCGCGTGCGCGGTCGCCGGAACCCTCCTCGGACGGGAAGACCCCGACCCGGAGCGCTACGACGACCTGTCGGTCAGGGCGCTGACGGGAGCGGGCTCACACTGACGTCCCTCCGCGAACGGCCGGCGTTCAACCGGGCGGTGACGTGCCGGTGTGGGAGGGTTAACATTTCGTGCCCGCCCTTGTTACCGGCTGGTATGGGAGTGCAGGTCGGGCAGGCTGCCGAGAAGAAGAACCGCGCTGTCCCGGACGTGCCCTAATGTGCCGAGTGCCCGGGCCAGGGCCGGTTCGCGTGGCAGAATGTCAACCCGTCGTGGAGCGCGGCGGTCTGCCGGGAGGGAGGTGCGGCGGCGTGTCCGAAGCCGGTCGACGCCGTCCAGTGCGTGCCCGACCGGCGACCCGGCTCGGCGCCCGGACGACCGCGACCCTCACCGTGCTCACCCTCGGCGCGGCCGTGGCCGTACCGGTGGCCGTCGCGACCGGCGACCCGCCGCGGCGAGAACGGACCGTGCGCGGCGCCGCGGCCGGGGCGCTCGTCAACGCCCCGACCGACCAGATCCGCGCCCGCGAATGGCACCTGGAAACACTCCGCACCCAGAAGGCGTGGAAGTACTCCAAGGGACGCGGCGTCACGGTCGCGGTCCTCGACACCGGCGTCGACGAGAACCACCCCGACCTCACCGGGCAGGTCATCACCGGGCCCGACCTCACCGGTGGAGTGCGCCGCCCCGGCACCCGCTACTGGGGCCTGCACGGGACGTCGATGGCGAGCATCATCTCCGGCCACGGCCACGGGCCCAGGCTGTCGCAGGGAATGATGGGCGTCGCGCCGCAGAGCCGCATCCTGTCCGTCCGCGTCACGCTCGAGAACGACGACCCGCTGCGGCGCGACAACGGGCAGCAGGGCGGGAACGGTGACCGCGACGCCGTCGCCCAGGGCATCCGCTACGCCGTCGACCACGGCGCCGACATCATCAACATGTCCCTCGGCGGCGGACGCCAGTTCTACAACGGCACCAAGTCCCAGGAGAGCGCGATCAAGTACGCGCTCGGCAAGGGCGTCGTCCTGATCGCCTCCGCGGGCAACGACGGCTCGGGCGCCAACCGCAAGAACTTCCCCGCCGCCTACCCCGGAGTGATCGCCGTCGGCGCGCTCGACCGCCGGCTGCGCCTCTGGAAGGACAGCAACCGGCGCTCCCACGCCGCCGTCTGCGCACCCGGCGTGGACATCGTCAGCGCCGACGCGAGGAACGGCTACGTCGTCGGGACGGGCACCAGCGCCTCGTCGGCCATGGTCGCCGGGGTCGCCGCGCTCGTCCGGTCCCGCTACCCGAGGCTGACCCCGGCCGAGGTCCGGCAGGCGCTGATCCAGGGGTCGCCCGCGCGGCGCGGAAATCCGACCGGCTCGTCCACCTGCCGCGGGACGGTCGACGCGCTGCGGACCCTCTTCGCCGCACACAAGATCAACAAGACGTCCAGCGGCCCGGTGGAGACGCCGCCCCCGTCGCCGACGCCGGAGCCGGTGGCGCAGGCCCCCGTGGAGGGCTCGGACCTGCTGCTCCCGCTGGTCCTCGCCGGCGGCGGACTCCTCGTCATCCTGGGGGTCGTGCTCGGCTGGCGGCAGCGGCGCCGCCCGGAGGATGACAGCGGCGACACCGACGCCGTGCCCGACTACGGCCTGCCGTCCGCCCCGCCCGCCGCGCAGCGCCAGCCCGCCGCCGCGGCAGCGGCGGCCGTGCCACCGGGCTCCGCCGCGGCGCCCATGGTCGCGCCGGTCAACGCGCCGCTCTGGCAGAGCACCGACGTGTACCAGGGGCCGCCCGCGCCGCCCGTCCCTCCGGGGAACGTTCCGCCCATGGACGTCCCGCCCTTGCACGTCCCACGCGGAGAGCCCTCGCCTTGGGACGGAGGGCCCACGGACGAGCCGCCCATGGAGCCGCCGCCCATCGACACCTCGTCCTGGGGAGCGTCCTGGGACACGGAGGCATCGCCCGATTTCGACGAGCCCCCGCCCCCGCCGCCGCCCCTGCCGCCGGTCATGTCGAGCGAGCTGCGTCCGTTCGTCCCCGGCGAGTACTCGGCGAACAGCCGGAACGGGGGCCACACCAACGGGCTGGGCCTCGCCAACGGGCAGGGCCACACGAACGGGCAGGGCCACCTCAACGGGCAGGGTCTCGCCAACGGGCACAAGCCGGCGAACGGGCATGATCCCGGTAACGGCCACCACGCCAACGGCCACCAGGCCAACGGGAACGGCGCCGACGGCGGCGACCTCAACGGCTCCGGGGTCAGCGGTCCGGCCGGAGACGACGCGTCCGGCTTGGACGACGACGACTGGGAGGCGTTCCGGCGGAACGCCCTCGACGAGCACGGATCACCGGACGGCGGGGACGGCGGCATGACCGCCCCGCTGCCCGCCGTGCCTCCGAACCCGCCGGCGGAGCCGCCGCCCCCGCCCGTATCCTCCGGACCGCCCATGGACGAGTGGCCGACCGGCGCGCTGCCCGCCGTCCCGCCCATCCCGCCCGACCCCGCCGACCGCGAGCCGCCGCGCGGACCCGTCCCCCCGATGAACCAGGCGGACGACGAGCCGCGCGGGCGGCATTCGCGTCGCTCACGGCCCTCCGACGACGAGGACTACCGGCCGCCCTGGTGGTGAACGCCGCGCCCGCGGTACTCCGCCGGGCGTAGCGCGAGAGTCTCCGGCCAGACGATGTGGGCCCCCGTACCTGTCGCCGAGCATCGACGTATCCGAACAACAGGAAGGGTCGATGAACCATGTTGATGACGTTGGCGACGCAGATGAGCCCGGGCAACTGGCACGACGGCGGGGACGCCCCCGCGTTCTGGCCGATCTTCCCGATCACCTTCGGCCTGTTCTGGCTGGCCGTGCTGGCGACGGGGTTCTACCTGATCCGCCGCCGGATGAACAACGACGCCACGGCGGCCACGGCGGCGGCCGACCCGATGGCCAGGGCGCAGTCGGTGCTCGCCGAGCGGTTCGCCCGCGGCGAGATCGACGAGGACGAGTACCTGATGCGCAGCTCGACACTCCGCAACGGAAACTGACCGGACCCCGCGCCGCCCGGGGAGGGGGGTCCGCGCTTACTCGGCGCGGGCCTCCTCGAAGATCTTGTCGATGCCGTCCGCGTAGCGCGGGGCACGGGCGGCCGCGTCGACGAAGCGGGTGAGGAGCCGGGCGAACTCGGTCCGCTCCCTGGCCGACCAGCCGGACATGAGCTCGTCGAAGTAGGCGCGGCGGAACCGGTCGGCGACCTGCTTGACGCGCCGTCCGGCCTCGGTCAGCCCGAGGTTGGCGCGGCGCGCGTCGACGGGGGACGGGCGCCGCGACAGCAGCCCCGCGTCGATCGCGTGCCCGACGAGGCGGCTCGCGGTGGAGGGGTCGATCTCCAGCCGTTCCGCGACGGCGCCGACGGTGACCTCGCAGGACGGCTCGTCCGCGGGACCGGGCTCCCGCTCCCCGGTGGCGGTGAGGGCGGCGACGGCGTTCACGACCATCAGGTTCGAGATCTGCAGCGGCCGCCCGCCGGTTTCGGCCGGTGTCTGCGCGCGGATCCGCTTCATGAGGTCGGGTTTGGCCCAGGCCCGGCGGAGCTGGAGCAGCGCCACGCTGATGTCGGTGAGGACGGGGTCGGGGGCGGGCTCGCCATGCGATTCCGGCGTGGCCCGTTCGTGTCCGGAGGTGTCGTGGTCGGCCGGGTCGTGCACCGCCGGGTCGTGTTCGGCCGTGGTACGTCCGGCGGGCCGTTTCGTGGCGGAGGTGTCCGTCGCCATGCAAAGGTCTCCGTTCCGTGCTGTCATCGCCTGCCTGCTCGGACGCCACGCCGGACGCTGCGGATTTCCGACTCTAACGAACGCGGTTCGCCCACGTTCGGGGGCTGCTGGGACGGGCGGTCCCGGTGGGACACGCGGCGTTGAAGATCCCCTGGTGAACGGGGATGTGATGCACTGAACCGCCGACCGTCGTTCCCCGCGAACCGCCGGAACTTGTCGGCGCGGACGCGTAACATGACTCCCGCCCGAACCCGGACGACCCGGGATCAGTAACCACAGAGGGGACCTGATGCGAGCGGCGAACGCCCCCGGTGATCCCCGCGGTGACGTCCCCCCACAGGACGGAAGCATGGACGATGGCCCAGTTCCGCAACCCGTGACCGAAGAAGGCGGGGCGGACGACGCCGCCTTCCCCGCCGACCTGCTCTCCGAGCGCGACCGCCAGATCCTCGCCTTCGAACGGCAGTGGTGGAAGTACGCCGGAGCGAAGGAGCAGGCCATCCGCGAGCTGTTCGACATGTCGGCGACGCGGTACTACCAGCTCCTCAACATCCTGATCGACCGACCCGAGGCGCTCGAGTGCGACCCGATGCTCGTCAAGCGCCTGCGCCGGATGCGGTCGCAGCGGCAGCGCAGCCGCGCGGCCCGCCGCCTCGGTATCCGGCCCGGACCCTGACCGGCCGCACCGTCCTCGTCCGCGGACTCGCGCCGCGCGGGTCCTGGCGACACCCCGGACGAAGAGGGTTGACTGGCCGGGTGAACTCTCCCCGCTCTGTGACGGCCGCCGGTGCCGCCGGCCTCGACGCGATCCGTGAATCCCCGGCCGGGGCCGTGCTCGGCTTCGACTTCGACGGCACTCTCGCGCCGATCGTCGACGATCCGGGCTCGGCCCGGGCGCATCCGGGCGCGGCCCCTGCGCTGGCCCGCCTTGCTCCGCTGGTGGGCGCCGTGGTGATCGTCACGGGGCGTCCGGCGGCGGTGGCCGTCGAGTACGGCGGGTTCGACGGCATCGACGGCCTGGTCGTGCTCGGGCAGTACGGGCTGGAACGCTGGGAGTCCGGCGTTCTGACCGTGCCCGAGCCGCCGCCCGGGGTCGCCGAGGCCCGTGCCAAGCTGCCCGGCGTTCTGGAGGCCGCGGGTGCGCCGCCGGAGACCTTCGTCGAGGACAAGGGGCAGGCGCTGGCGGTGCACACTCGCCGGTGCGCCGAGCCGGAGGTCGCGCTTGAGCGGCTGCGGAGCCTTCTCGCCGCGCTCGCCGAACGTACCGGGCTGACGGTGGAGCCCGGCCGTCTCGTCCTGGAGCTGCGACCGCACGGGATGGACAAGGGGATGGCGCTGCGGTCGTTCATCGACGACCGCGGGGAGCGCCCGTCGGCCGTGCTGTTCGCGGGAGACGATCTCGGTGACCTGGCGGCCTTCGATGCCGTGGACTCGCTGCGTGCCGAAGGGGTGCCGGGTGTGCTGGTCTGCAGCGGGTCCACCGAGGTGACGGCGCTGGCCGAGCGGGCGGACGTGGTCGTGGACGGCCCGTCCGGAGTCGTCGGCCTCCTCGGGACGCTGCTCGACTCGTCTCCCTGACCTGTACCGGCCGCCACCGCCTGTCGGCGGGTGACAAGAGTCGGGCCGGGCTTCATCGGATCCCGCGAGTTTCCGGAGCCGCCCGCGGGCGACGCGTCCGCTTACGGCAAAATGTGGCGAATTGCGGTAAGTGTGCGGTTCTCGGGGGCCGCGCCAGGAAGGCGAGGCCAGACGGTGGACACGGAACCGGGACACCCACGCCGTCCGGGCGACCCCCGGCACGCCCCTCCCCAGGGCGAGCCGTCGCCCCGGGCGACCCCCCTGGAAGGGCTGCCGGTTCACCCCGCGACGCCCGAGCCGCCAGGTGCCCGGCCACCGCCGTCGGGTGCCCCTATACCGCCGGGCGCCCCGACGCGCCCCATCGTCCAGGCGCGTCCCGGCGCGCCGGAGACCGCGGGCGCCTGGGGCCGCCCGCCCGACCCCGCGACGTCGCAGCCGGCCGGCACGTCGTTCCCCTACATCGATTACCTCCTCACCAATCCGACACAGGACGAGGTGCTGCTCAACTTCCCGGGCGACGTGTTCCTCAGGCGCGAGTTCGTCACGTCGGGCGTGCGGAGCCGGTGCGAGCCGAAGACCGGCGTCCCCGATGACATGTGCACTCCGCCGACGAAGAGCGAGGTCGTGCGGCGGCTCGCGGGCGGTGAGCTGATCCCCGCCGCGGGCGGCGACAGGTACATGCCGCCGGGAGCGACGTACCTGGTCCGCGTCACCGTCGAGGCGCCCATCAAGCGCGACATCACCAGCGCGGACATGGGGCTGTACGTGTGGAGGCAGCTCTACATGGCCGACAACCCTGCCAAGCAGGTCCCCTTCCCGGAGTGAGGCGCGCCGGTCGCGGTTTGCTCGGCTTCCCCGGGACCGTGTTTCAGCTCGTCCTGACAGGTGCCACTGACATGTGACCGCTACCGAACTCGCCGGTTGTCGGCTGAGTGACAAGAGTCGTGTGCTGGTTTGTCGGATCTCGCGAGACTCTGATGTCGCATATGGACCGGCTGTCTAATTGCGCCAAAATATGATGGGTTGCGGTAAGTGTGGTTCACGGGGGATCCGCACGATGACATGGGGAGGCTTGACGGTGAACACGGAACCGGGAGTCCCACGCCGTCCAGGCGAGGTCAGAGGCACTCCACCCCATGGGATTCCGGCCAGGGCCACGCCCGTGCAGGGGACGCCCGTCCATCCTGGCCAGGCCCCGCAGCCGTCCCCGCCGGCGGACGTGCGGACACCGCCGGGCGCCCCGGTTCCGCCCGGTGCCCCGACGCGTCCCATCGTGCACGCGTCTCCCGGTACGCAGGAGCCGCCGCGGGTCTGGGGCCCTCCGCCCGAGTCGCCGCAGCCGCACGTCCAGCCGCACGTCCAGCCGCACGTCCAGCCGCACGTCCAGGACCGCGGCCGGGCCCCGCAACAACCGGCGCCGGAGCCGGATCCGCGCGGCGGCGCGTCATGGGCCGGTGTCTCTGAGGCGCAGGACGCGTACTCCGAGCAGGACGTGTACTCGGAAGCGGGGGACGAGGCGTCGTCCACGACCGGGCCGATGGGCGTCCGGGAGACGAGCGGCGTGCAGGTGCGGCTCGGGTCGCGTGAACGCGAGCAGGAACGCCGGGCGCGGCAGCGCGCCGGGCGCCGCAGCGGGCTCGTCGCCGCGGGCGTGCTCGTCCTGGCCGGGCTGGTCGTGGTCGGCCTCGTCCTGACGCGCGGACCCGGGGACGGCGATGCGGGTCCGGCAGCCGGTGCGCAGCCTCCGGGCGGCGCCGACGTCCGCCTGCCCGCCGCCGGGACGCCCATCGAGGTCGGCACGGCCGACGGCTCCAAGTACAAACTCGCCACGGTGACCAGCGGGGTGAGCGACGGCGCCGTGACGACGTTCCAGTCGTCGCCGCCGTCCGGGACGTCGTTCCCCTACATCGAGTACCTGCTCACCAACCCGACGAACGAGAAGGTGCTGCTCGACTTCCCCGGCGACGTCTTCGTCAAGCGTGAGCTCGTCACGCCCGAGGCGCGCGGGCGGTGCATGCCGCAGGCCGGTGTCCCGGAGGACATGTGCACGCCGCCGACGAAGAGCGAGGTGGTGCGGAGGTTCGCCGGCGGCGAGCTGATCCCCGGTGAGGGCGGCGACAAGTACATGGCGCCGGGCGGGACGTACCTGGTGCGCGCCACGGTCGACGTCCCCGTCCAGAACGACGTCGCCCGCGGGGACATGGGCCTGTACGTGTGGAAGCAGCTGTACATGGCCGACCAGCGCGCCAGGCAGGTTCCCTTCCCCGGCTGACCGCCGCCCTGTCCCGAGTGCACGCGAAACCGCCGCGGCCCGTCCGGCCGCGGCGGTTTCGGTTGGTCGCCGTTTCGTGTTGATGTGGTGTGGACCGGGTGCCGGTTCACTCGGCCTCGGGGTCATCGGCGAGGATCCCGTAGAGGCGGCGGCGGGCGTCGTTGACGACGTCCAGCGCACGCGCCTTCTGTGTCTCGCTGCCGACCGCCATGACCTGGTGGAGGGCGCCCATCAGCTGACCGACCGCCTCGCGCCCGCGCAGGGCGTTCTCGCCGGCGGCCGCGGTGACCTCGTCCCAGGGGGCCGTGGTCTGCGCCGACGCGGCCTCGCGGCCCGCGTCGGTGAGGGAGAACAGCCGCTTGCCGCCCTGCTCCTCGCTGCTGACCAGGTCCTCGTCCTCCAGCATCTGGAGGGTCGGGTAGACCGAGCCGGGGCTCGGCCGCCAGACACCGCCGGTGCGGCCGTCCAGTTCCTGGATCATCTCGTAGCCGTGCATCGCCCGCTCGGCGAGCAGGGCGAGCAGCGCCGCCCTGACGTTGCCGCGCCGGGTCCGCCGCCCGCGTCCACCGCGTCCGCGATGGCCGGGCCCGGGACCGAATCCCGGACCGGCGGGCCCCCACGGGCCGAACTGGTCTCCGCGGCGCCCGCGCTCCCGGGGGCCCCGGGGGCCTCCGCGCCCTCTCGTCGTGTTGTCACGCATCGCAGTCTCCTTTAGCTGTGATCGGTTGCGATGCCTTAACGATATATCGGAATAGGTCGCGATGCAACACTCGGCCTTGGACCTGCGTGTGCCGGCCACGCGGGCACACGTCGAGAAGAGGGCCGCGGGGAGGACGTATCGCCGTGCAGTGGGCGCCAGACGGGGCCTCGCGGCAGTGCGTGGGCGTGCGAAGAGGCACGAGCGCACGCTCTGCCATGCCTACGCGTTCACGGCCGTGGGCCTGGCCGCGACCGGATCGGACCCACGCACTGGGTCGTCAGTGAAGGGCGGTCAAAGCCGGGGACATGCGGGGGGTCAGGGGCCGGTGACCTTCAGGCTGTCCAGGATGTCCTTGGCGGCGTTGCGGTTGTCGGTCTCCTTGACCCGGATCCACAGGCCGAACTTGCCGGCCTTGTCCTTGAGGCCGATCTCGGTGACGGACGGCGTACCGGTCTTGCAGTTGGTGAAGCGCGTGATCGTCCCGCTGAGGGCCTTGTCCGGAGTGGTGTAGTTCTCCGGCTCGGCCTTCGTGCACTGCGAGTGGACGGCCGCGCTCGGCGGGGGCAGCCGGCCGTCGCGCACGTCCGTGGTCACGCCGATGAAGACCCCGGGGCCCTTGCCGTCGCCGAGGAACGCGGCCTTGTCCGGTGTCGCGCGCAGCACCGGACGCGGCTGGGCGTCGTCGAGCCGGACGGTGGACGGCGTCCACGTCTGCTCGCTCTGGTCCTTGGGCCACGCCTTCGGCACCGCGGCCTTGATCTTGCCCGCGTTGTCGGACACCGCGACGAAGTCCTTCGGGATCTCGGCCTTGCCGTCCTTGTCCTTGTCGTCCTCGCCGCCGCCGGAGAACAGCATGCCGAGGGTCAGGCCGCCGATCAGCGCGACCGCCAGCACGGCCACGGTGATGATCAGTGGCGTGACGAACTTCTTCCCCGCGCCGCCACCGCCGCCCGGCCGCCCCGCGGCGCCGCCGCCCCTGAGCTTGCTCAGCAGCCCGGCCTTGCCGCCACCGGGCCCCTGGCCCTGGCCTTGAACCGGTCCGGGGGGCGGCGGCTGGAATCCAGTGGGAGGCGGCTGCCCCGGTTGGCCGGGCTGGCCGTAGGGCTGCGGGCCGCCGGGCCCGGGGCCGCCAGGACCACCGGGGCCACCAGGACCACCGGGGCCGCCGGGACCCGGGGGGCCCATCGGCTGCATGGGGCCGCCCTGCGGCGGGGCGCCGTTCTGCGGAGCCTGCGTCGGGAAGACGGCGGTCTTGTCGTCGCCACCCGGCTGCTGCGGGGGAGGCGGAGACTGCATCGCCACCGTGCGGTCGTTGTCATTGTCGGGGGCCGTTGGCGGCTCGCCCTGCCCGAACGGCGTGCCGCGCCCGCTCGGGTCGTCCACGATCGTCTGCTCGCCGGCCTGCGGCCCGGGCGGGACGCGCATCTCGGACGTGTGGACGTCGTCCTCCGCCGACTGGTCGAGCCGCGTCCGCATCTCTCGCGGGCCGCCGCCCTGCGGGCCGGGCTCGCCGGACGGGAAGGCCTGACCGGGGCCGGGCGGCGGCCCCGGCACGGGAGGCTGCCCCTGGGCCTGGGGTTGCCCTTGGACGGGCGCCTGCCCCTGAACCGGCCCTTGGCCCTGGGCAGGGCCCTGCGCCTGACCCTGGACCGGGGTCACGACTTGACCCGGGCCCGGACCTGGACCCGGACTCGGGCGGGGGCCGGGCGGCCGGGCCTGGGTGCCGTCCTGGTAGAAGTCCTGGACGGTCGCGTCCGCGTTGATCTGCGGGGCAGGCGGCGCGTACGAAGGCGTGGGCACGCCCGGCGCCGACGTCGGGCGCAGCGTCGACAGCGCCTCGGCGAACGCCTCGGCGGTCGGCCACCGCTTCTCCCGCTCGACCTCCAGCGCACGCAGGATCACCTGGTCGAACGCCGGGGTGATCCCCTCGCGCAGCTCGCTGGGCGGCGACTTGACCGGCGCAGGGCCGGGCGCCCGTCCGGTGATCATGTGGTAGGTGAGAGCGCCGAGCCCGTACACGTCGGCGCGGACGTCCAGGCCGCCGCCGAACCTCGCCTGCTCCGGCGACATGTACCCCGGCGTGCCGACCGGCAGGGTGAACGCGCCGGACGCGTGCGCGAGGGCCTTGGCCAGCCCGAGGTCGGCGATCAGCAGCTTCTCGCCGCCGTCCGGTGTCGACTGGAACAGCACGTTGGACGGCTTGAGGTCGCGGTGGATCACGCCCAGCGTGTTGATCACCTCGACCCCGTACGCGATCTCCTCGGCGAGGGCGATCGCATCGCTGACCGGAAGTGGCCGTTCGCGCATGCGGTCGCCGAGCGTTCCCCGGTCCGCGTACGACATGACGAAGTAGGGACGCCCGTCCGGAAGCTCGCCGATGTCGTGGACGCGGACGAGCCGCTCGGAGTCGGCGCGGCGCAGTATCCGGGCCTCCTCCAGGAAACGGTTGCGCACGTCCAGATCGTCGATCAGGCTGCCAGACAGGACTTTTATCGCTACCTGGGACTCCAGGGCGTCGTCTTGCCCAAGCCACACAGAGGCGAACGCCCCCGAACCCAGGACGCGATCGATCCGGTAACGGCCTACTGATGGTGGGAAAGACACTCCCGTATCATCCCAACAACGGGGTGAGTGCGCGAACGAGCATTGAGGCGGCATGGCATTCGACGAGAAGACCGAGGAGCTCGCGGTCAAGGCCGCGCAGGGCGACCAGAGCGCCCTCAACGAGCTTCTCCGCAAGATCGAGCCGGACGTCCTGCGGCACAGTTCCCGCTTCCTGCCCTGCCGGCAGGACGCCGAGGAGGCCTGCCAGGACGCACTGCTGCAGGTGGCGCGGAACATTCACCGCTTCGAGGGGCGGTCGAGGTTCAGCACCTGGCTGCACGTCGTCGTCTCCAACTCCGCCCGTTCCACCTACCGGTCGCTGAAGCGGCGCTCGGTGGAGCAGGCGGGGGAACTGCCGCAGCAGCGCCCCGACCCGCGCCGGACCAGCGTCATCGCGGGCTCCAGGGTCGACATCCTGGACGCCATGGAGGACCTGGAGGCCCGCAAGCCCGACCTCATCCAGGCCCTCGTCCTGCGGGACGTCTCCCAGCTGGAGTACGCGGAGATCGCCGAGCAGCTGGGCCTTCCGCTCGGCACGGTCAAGTCCCGCATCCACGAGGCGCGCAAGCAGGTCAGGCAGACGCTGGGCGAGTCCTACACCTGATCGTCCACCTGACCGTCGCCGGGCGCGGCCCGTGACGGGTGCCCGGCGGCACCGGGCACGGCCACGGGCACGGGCACGGGCACGTGGGACGACACCGTCAAACGTCGGTAATCGGCGGGCAAGGGTGCCTTCATGACCAGGGCCGCGACCCTGGTGCCTGGGACAGCATGCCGTGCATGTCATCAGGCCCGGACCCCCGCCACGACCGCCCGATCTTCGTCCTGGGGTGTCCCCGCTCGGGGACGACGCTGCTGCAGCTGATGCTGCACTCGCACTCCCGGATCGCGATCCCGGCGGAGACGAAGTTCCTCATCCCCGCCTATTCGCGGCGGTGCGAGTTCGGTGACCTCCGGGAGAGGGAGAACAGACGCGCGCTGGCGGAGTGGATCACGGCCGGGAAGACGACCAAGTTCCACGCGCTCGGCCTGGACGCCGGCGAGATCGTCGACGAGATCGTCGCGGGGCCGCCGACGCTCGGCTCGGCGATCGGCATCGTGTTCCGCGCGTACGCCCGCCGGCACGGCAAGCCGCGCTGGGGCGACAAGCGGCCGAGCTACTTCCGGCACGTCGGCACGCTGCTGCGGCTGTTCCCGGACGCGCAGTTCGTCCACCTCGTCCGGGACGGGCGCGACTGTGTCGCCTCGCTGATGGAGATGCCCTGGTACGACAAGGACCTCCACCACGCCGTGTCCGCGTGGCGGGAGGCGATCGACCGGGGACGCCGGCTGGCCGAGCGCCTCGGCCCGGACACCTACTACGAGATGCAGTACGAGCGGCTCGTCGCCGACCCCGCCGACGAGCTGACCCGGCTCTGCGGGTTCCTCGGCGAGGACTTCGACCCGGCGATGGCCCGCCCCGAGGGCCTGGCCAAGCGGACCGTCCCTCCGCGCAAGAAGTGGCATGGACGGACGCACGACTCCGTCACGACCAGCCGCATCGGGTCCTGGGCGGAACGCCTCGACTCCTGGGAGATCAGCCTTGCGGAGGCCGCGTTCGGTGAACGGCTCGCCGAGTACGGCTACGAGCCCAGCGGACTGCCGAAACCGCCCGCGTCCCAGCTCGCCCGGTTCACCAAGACCAGCACCCACCGCCGCATGGCTCAGCGCAAGGCGGCCCTGCGCGAACGCTGGAAACAGCACCACGAACCGAACCCGGTCGAGTGCCTCTTGGCGGCGCAGAGCACCGTCACGCCCACCATGTGACCGGGGAGCCATCGGCCGGGGGCCGCTCGGGTGGAGGCGGCGCCCGGCCGCCCCTCACCGCGGCACACCGGCCATTCCCCTGGACACTGCGCCATCACCGGCTCGCCCCGCCCACGCCTCAGAGACCGGTGGTCATGCGCCGTCAGTCGAGGGCGGCGAGCTGGTCGGCGAACCAGCGTTGCGGGGGGAGGGCCGTCGCGGCGGCGGTGAGGCGGGCGCAGCGTTCGGAGCGCTGGGCGCGCGGCATCAGCAGGGCCTTGTGGAGGGTCTCGGCGGTCTGCGACACGTCGTACGGGTTGACCATCAGCGCGTCCTCGGACAGCTCCGCCGCCGCGCCCGCCTCCCTGGACAGCACGAGCGCGCAACCGCGCTCCGACAGGACGGGCCCCTCCTTCGCGACGAGGTTCATCCCGTCCCTGATCGGGTTGACGAGGAGGACGTCGGCCATGCCGTAGGCGGCGAGGGAACGCGGATAGTCGTCGTTCACCTGCAGGATCAGCGGATCCCAGTCCGCCGTGCCGAACTCGTCGGTGATCTGCTCGGCGGTCCGCTGGACGGCCGCGGTGTACTCCCGGTACTCGGGGAGGTCGTAGCGGGACGGGTAGGCGAACGCGAGGTGCACCACGCGTCCGCGCCACTCGGGATGGTTGAGGAGCAGCTCGCGGTAGGCGGCGAGGCCACGCACGATGTTCTTGGACAGCTCCGTCCGGTCGATCCGCACGATGAGCTGACGGTCGCCCACCTGTTCACGCAGCGCGCGCGCCCGTTCCACGACGTCCTGTTCGGCGGCGCGCCGGCGCAAAGCCGTCCCATCGATGCCGAGGCCATGGACGCCTACACGCGTCACATGTCCCGAACAGGTGACGGTACGGGCGACACGGTCGACGCGGGCTCCCGGCAGAAGTTCGCAGCAGTCGAGGAAGGCGGAAGCCCACCGCTCGGTGAGGAACCCCGCGTGGTCGGCGCCGAGGATGCCCAGAAGGATCTGTCTGCCGATGTCGTCCGGGAGCAGGCTGTAGTACTCCGGCGGCGCCCAGGGCGTGTGCGAGAAGTGGGCGATTTTCAGGTCGGGGCGCCGGTCGCGGAGCATCCGGGGAGCCAGTGACAGGTGGTAGTCCTGGATCGCCGCCTTCGCGCCCTGCGCGGCGTCCCGTGCGAGGGCGTCGGCGAACGCCGCGTTGTACGCCTCATAGGACTGCCAGTCGCGGCGGGCACGGGCATCGAAATGCGGGCTGCGCGGTGTGTCGTACAGAAGGTGGTGGACGAACCACAGCGTCGAGTTGGCCACCGCGTTGTACGCGCGGTGGAACGTGGCCTCCGGGATGTCGAGCATCCGCACGGCCGCGCCGCCGGTCTCGTACCCGGCCAGGTCGATGCGGCCGTCGGGTGAACGGCGCGCGGCCGTCCGGTCGGCCTCGCCCAGGCTCGCGCACACCCACAGCACGTCCGCCGCCTCGGACGCCGTCCCGGTGGGGTGGGACGGCCCGGGGTTGCGCGGGGCTCCCGTGACGGCGGCGAGGCCCGACACCAGCCCGCCGCCCCCGCGCCGCATGGTGAGCGCACCGTCCTGCGAGGACGAGAACGACACCGGGCCCCGATTCGATGCCACCAGCACTTGGCTCATACCGGCAGGGTCTCAGTTGGGACCCGGGCGCTTCAAAGTGCCCCACGTGGTTCACGCCACTGCCGGATCCGTCTGGATTAGGGCGAAACGCGACGGGTAGTCGACCCGGATGAGCAGGGCCGAGACGACGAAGACCGTGCTCGTCGCCGGTGCGGCGAACCTCATCCTCGCCATGGCGAAACTGGTCGCTGGCGTCCTGGCCGGGTCCAGCGCGATGCTCGCGGAGAGCGCGCGCACTCGATGGGGGACACCCTCAACCAGGGTTTCCTCCTCGCGTCCCTTGGTCGCAGCGAACGTCCCCCCGACCGGCGTCATCCGTTCGGGTACGGCAACGAGCGGTACGTCTGGTCGCTGCTCGCCGCGTTCGGGATCTTCGTGGCCGGGGCCGGGTTCTCCATCTTCTACGGCATCCTGACCATGATGGGCCGCGGCGGCACCGGCACGAGCGTGTGGCTGGCCTACGCCGTCCTCGGCCTCGCGGCCGTGCTGGAGGGGACGTCCTGGATACGCGCCCTCTACCAGGCGCGCATGGAGACCCGGGCGGACGGCCGCGGCATCGTCGAGCACGTCCGCAGGTCACCCGATCTGACGTTCAAGGCGGCGCTGTTCGAGGACAGCACGGCGATGTTCGGTCCCGAGCAGATCCTCGTCGCCGCCAAGGTCAACTTCTCCGACGACATCAGCGCCGACCAGGCCGAGGACGTCGCCGGCGAGATCGACCGCAGGCTCAGGGAGCGGCTGCCGACCGTCCGGCACGTGTTCCTCGACCCCACCCAGCGCACCGCCCGCCGCGAAGAACCGGCGTGATCAAGAACGCATCCGGGTAACGTCTCAGCCAGTGGACCCAGCCGTCTGGCATCCGGTCAGATCATGTAAAGTCGACGCATACGAGCTCAAAACGCGGCTCGTTCTCACAACTGAATATTGCTCATCCAGAGGGGTGGAGGGACCGGCCCTGCGAAGCCCCGGCAACCACCCGGCTCAGGTGCGCTCGCGATCCTGCGAGGCCGGCCGGGAGATGGTGCCAACTCCGGCCTGCGACCAAGGTGGCGCAGGGAAGATGGGGGAAAGGCCTCGCTTCATGGCACTCACGTCTGCCACTGACCTCGGACCCGCTACCGGCCTCGTCTGCCGCGAATGCGGCTCCACACGCGACCTCGGCCCGTTCTACGCGTGCGACGAGTGTTTCGGCCCCCTGGAGATCGCCTACGACTTCGGGGGCGTCACCCGCGCGGCCATCGAGTCCGGGCCCCGCAACATCTGGCGGTACCGCGGGCTGCTGCCCGTCCCGTCCGCCGTGGCGGACACGCCCAACACCGAGCCCGGCCTGACGCGCCTCGTCCGCGCCGACAACCTCGCCGAGAGCCTCGGCCTGCGGAGCCTGTGGGTGAAGGACGACAGCGGCAACCCGACCCACTCGTTCAAGGACCGCGTCGTCGCCGTGGCCCTCGCCGCCGCCCGCGAACTGGGCTTCAAGGTGCTGGCCTGCCCGTCCACCGGCAACCTCGCGAACGCCGTCGCCGCGGCCGCCGCCCGCGCCGGGATCCGCAGCGCCGTGTTCGTCCCGTCCGACCTGGAATCCCAGAAGATCATCACGACGGCCGTGTACGGCGGCACGTTCGTGACGGTCGACGGCAACTACGACGACGTCAACCGGCTCGCGTCCGAGATCGCCGGCGAGCAGGAGGACTGGGCGTTCGTGAACGTCAACGTCCGGCCGTACTACGCCGAGGGCTCCAAGACCCTCGGCTACGAGATCGCCGAGCAGCTCGGCTGGCGGCTGCCCGACCAGATCGTCGTCCCGGTCGCGTCCGGCTCCCAGCTCACCAAGATCGACAAGGCGTTCCAGGAACTGATCAAGCTCGGCCTCGTGGACGACAGGCCGTACCGCGTCTTCGGCGCCCAGGCCGCCGGCTGCGACCCGGTCGCCGCCGCGTTCAAGGCCGGCCACGACGTCGTCCGCCCGGTGAAGCCCGACACGATCGCCAAGTCCCTCGCCATCGGCAACCCCGCCGACGGCCCGTACGTCCTGGACGTCGCCCGTCGCACCAACGGCGCCGTCGAGGACGTCACCGACGAGCAGGTCGTCGAGGGCATCCGGCTGCTCGCCCGCACCGAGGGCATCTTCGGCGAGACCGCGGGCGGCGTCACCGTCGCGACCCTCCGCAAGCTCGTCGAGGCCGGCACCCTCGACCCGTCCGCCGAGACCGTCATCATCAACTCCGGGGACGGCCTGAAGACCCTGGACGCCGTCGCGCCCGTCGTCGCCCCGTCCGCGAACATCGCCCCGTCCCTGGAGGCGTTCCGCGCCGCGGGCCTGGCCTGAGAGGAGCACCATGAGCAGCGTGTCCGTCCGTATCCCGACCATCCTGCGGACCTACACCGGCGGCGAGGCGGAGGTGAAGGCCGAGGGCGCCACCCTGCGCGCCGTCATCGCCCACCTGGAGGCCGGCCACTCCGGCATCTCCGCCCGCATCCTGGACGACAACGGCAAGATCCGCCGGTTCGTGAACGTCTATGTGGGAGACGAGGACGTCCGCTTCGCCGACGGCCTCGACACCGCCACGCCCGAAGGCGCCCAGATCTCGATCATCCCCGCCGTCGCCGGCGGCTGAGCCCGGGCTCGGTCCTGGCGCACCACCGTGCGCCAGGACCGCGCGGCGGGCCCTCAAGTGGCGGTGGTGACCTTCCACAGGTAGCCGTCGAGGTCGCTGAAGTAGCCGAAGTACCCGCCCCACTCGGTGGCGGCCGCCTCCCTGACCACGGTGCCGCCGGCGGCCACCGCGGCGCGCACGACCTCGTCCACCGCGTCTCTGGAGTCGGTGATGAAGTGGAACGAGGAGCCGCGGAACCCGGACCCCTCGGCGGAGACGCCGGCGTCCTGTGCCGCCGCGTCCCATTCGTAGAGTGCCAGCGACGATGATCCTTCGCCCAGGCCGCACTTGACGAAACCGCCGTAGTCCTGGACGACCTCGCAGCCCAGTCCCTCGACATAGAACTTCTTGGCGCGTGCGACGTCCTTCACGCCGAGCATGATGGCGCTCACTTGCAGCTTGATGTCCATGCCCGCTGACGCTAGCCACGGGCCGGCCGTAGTCGCTTCTCGATTCCTGACCTGTTCAACGGCGGCTCGCGCCGGGCACTCGGTGGGCACGCTTCAGAGCACGTATGCTCACTGCATCGGAGAACGTGAACCGGCGCATTGGTGCAGCGCGGGAGACTCCAACCGCCGGGCGCGGAACAGACCGCCCCTCCGGTGCCTCACCATCGGGCCAGTGTTCCGTGAACACCGGCGGACGACCACACGGTGGATCACGGCGACACACCCGGGAAGCTCCCGGACCGGACTCCGGCCCAGGTGAGAACGGGTCGGGTCCCGCAGATGAACCTTCCCCCGGTCAGGGTGCGCGGCGCTTGCACTCGACAGGGTAGAGTGCTAAAAAACGGTTGGCACTCTGCTGTGGAGAGTGACAACTTCACAGTTTGGGTCGGGGCGATGAGGCCTCAGTCCGGCGACGGAATGGCAGTCGTCGGCGGGGGCCGTCCGTCGCGGGCGTCGGCTCGATCCGTCTAAGCCACCTTGTTCCGGGAGGACTGGAGCCTATGGCTGCAAAGATGATCGCGTTCGACGAGGATGCCAGGCGCGGCCTCGAGCGCGGCATGAACCAGCTCGCCGACGCCGTCAAGGTGACCCTTGGTCCCAAGGGCCGCAACGTCGTGCTGGAGAAGAAGTGGGGCGCCCCCACGATCACCAACGACGGTGTGTCGATCGCGAAAGAGATCGAGCTCGAGGACGCGTGGGAGAAGATCGGCGCGGAGCTCGTCAAGGAAGTAGCGAAGAAGACCGACGACGTCGCGGGTGACGGGACCACCACCGCCACCGTGCTGGCCCAGGCGCTGGTGCGCGAGGGCCTGCGGAACGTGGCGGCCGGCGCGAACCCGATGTCGCTGAAGCGGGGCATCGAGTCCGCGGTCGAGCGGGTCAGCGAGGAGCTGTCCAAGCTCGCCAAGGACGTGGAGACCAAGGAGCAGATCGCCTCCACCGCCTCCATTTCCGCCGGCGACCCGCAGATCGGCGAGATGATCGCCGAGGCGATGGACAAGGTGGGCAAGGAAGGCGTCATCACGGTCGAGGAGAGCCAGACCTTCGGTCTGGAGCTCGAGCTGACCGAGGGGATGCGCTTCGACAAGGGCTACATCTCGCACTACTTCGTGACCGACCCCGAGCGGATGGAGGCGGTCCTCGAGGACCCGTACATCCTGATCGTTCAGGGCAAGGCGTCGGCGAACAAGGACCTGCTGCCCGTCCTCGAGGGCGTCATGCAGTCCGGCAAGCCGCTGCTCATCATCGCGGAGGACGTCGAGGGCGAGGCCCTGGCCACCCTGGTCGTCAACAAGATCCGCGGGATCTTCAAGTCCGTGGCCGTGAAGGCGCCGGGCTTCGGCGACCGCCGCAAGGCCATGCTGGGCGACATCGCCACGCTGACCGGCGGCCAGGTCATCAGCGAGGACGTGGGTCTCAAGCTTGAGAACACCACGACCGACATGCTGGGCCGCGCCCGCAAGGTCGTCATCACCAAGGACGAGACCACGATCGTGGACGGCGCCGGTGACGCCAACGAGATCGCGGGCCGGGTCAACCAGATCCGCACCGAGATCGACAACACCGACTCCGACTACGACCGTGAGAAGCTCCAGGAGCGCCTGGCCAAGCTCGCGGGCGGTGTGGCGGTCATCAAGGCCGGCGCCGCGACCGAGGTGGAGCTCAAGGAGCGCAAGCACCGCATCGAGGACGCCGTCCGCAACGCCAAGGCCGCGGTCGAGGAGGGCATCGTCCCCGGCGGTGGCGTGGCGCTGCTGCAGGCCGGCACCAAGGCGTTCGACAAGCTGGAGCTCGCCGGCGACGAGGCCACCGGGGCCAACATCGTCAAGCGCGCTCTGGAGGAGCCGCTCAAGCAGATCGCCGTCAACGCCGGCCTCGAGGGCGGCGTCGTGGTGGAGCGGGTCCGCAACCTCACCCCGGGTGAGGGACTCGACGCCGCCACCGGCGAATATGTCAACATGTTCGAGTCGGGGATTCTCGACCCGGCCAAGGTGACCCGGTCCGCGCTGCAGAACGCCTCGTCGATCGCCGCGCTGTTCCTCACCACCGAGGCCGTCATCGCCGAGAAGCCCGAGAAGAACCCGGCCCCGGCGGGCGGCATGCCCGACGCCGGCGGCATGGACTTCTGATCGGCGACGCGTAACGACGCGACATGAAAGGGGCGGCCCCTGGGCCGTCCCTTTTGTGTGCCCGGCGTCCACAATGAGCTCCGGCATGTTCCCGCTGGCGGAGGCACTGGCATTATGCGGACGCATGAGTGATCTCTTCGGCTCCCCGGTACTGCATGTCGACCAGCCGCGCGGCGCCCCGGGCGCCCAATCCCGGTACCGGATTCTCGACGGCCACGGCACGCTGCTCGCGACCGCCGGGGAACGTGATGTCTCCCGGCTCCGCCGGGCGGGCAGGACCGCCTTCGGCAGCGGTGGCGGCGGCCGTACCGTCCATGTCGAGAACACGCAGGGCGTGCCGCTGATCTCCGTGACGGCGGGAGTCTCGGCCAGTGGTGCCCATGTGCACACCGCCGACGGCGCTCTGATCGGCGCACTGCGGAAGGTCGGTGAGAAGGCCGGGCACCAGTACACGCTTCTGGACTCGGCGGCACTCCCCGTCGGCCGGCTGAACGGCAGCCGCTACGGCTACAAGTTCCCGGTGATCGACGGCTACGGCAACCATGTCGCACAGGTCGACAAGAAGCTCAAGGGCGTCGCCACCGAACTGCTGACCACCGCCGACAAATACTCGGTCGAGATCTTCCAGCCTCTCCACGACCCGCTCCGCGTCCTCGTGGTCGCCACCCCCATCGCGATCGACCTGATGCTGTACGAGGGCAAGGACTGGCCCATCGGGTAGCTCATTCGCCCGGGGGATTTCCCGTACCGTAGGGCGCGGCAGGACGTGCCCTACGACGAAGCCGGGAGAAATGCATGAGCGACCCGTTCAGTTCCTCCATGCTCAGGATTGAGCAGCCTCGCCGGGGACCGTTCGCCAAGTCGCGCTACAAGGTGATGGACGGTGACGGCACCGTCGTCGCCATCGCGGCACCGGCGGAAGGCCAGGGCCGCGCCGAGGCCATGCGGGGCATCGTCCCCGGCAAGTCGAACCTTGATGCCCGTGCCGTCATGCTCACGACGCTCGACGGAAATCCCCTGTTCATCGTGGAAAAACAGCAGGGACGGGACTACACCGAGATCCTCGGCCCCAAAGAGGACGCGGTCGGCTCGTTCGTCACCGAGCGGGTCGGACGCCGCTACGTCCTCTACGACGGCGAAGGCACCCTGATCGGCGCGGTCGAGGTGGACGTGCCGCGCAACAACTTCGCCGTGCACGACACCGACGGCACCAAGGTCGCGCACGTGCGCAAGAAGTGGGCGGGCATCGCCACGCACCTGCTGACGACGGCTGACAAGTACGAGGCCGAGATCTTCGACCCCGTCCCGGAACCGCTGCGGAGCATGGCGGTCATGACGGCGATCGTGATGGACATGAACCTCCACGAGGCCAAGGAGATCACCTGACCGGTCGGGCCGCGGTCACGGGCGCAGCCGGTAGCCGCCCGCGGACGGTCGCGATGCGCAACCCCGCCTTGCGCCGCAGGTAGCGGATGTAGACGTCCACGCGTTAGCGACGGTCCCCGAGCCCTCGCGACTTGGCGACGACTTCGACCGTCGGGACGGCCGGGCGATCTGCCTCGATCAGCATGATCAGGTCGTTGACCATCCGGTTCGTCCGGTCGAGGGTCCTCCATCAGCAGCGCCGGGTCTCCTCCCGCTCGGCCGGATCGTCGCCCATCAATGTCAGATGACCGCGGATGACGGTGATCGGCGTCCGCAGCTCGCGATCCGCGCCGTCCAAGAACCTGCCCTGCACCATGAACGCCGACTGCCGGCACGCGACAACGCGCACCTCTCTCGACCGCACAGGGTCGGGGCCCTTTTCGAGCGAGGACGACCGGGGTAAGTAGTGAATCGTGCAAGTCGCTCCGAGACGTACCGGGGAGTGGCGGATCTCTCCCGTGATCCCCGCGGTGGCCAACCTCACCCTTGCCGCGCTCTGGACGTTCACCGCCCTCGGTGGCTGGGGCGAACAAGCGTTCTGCAGTGCGGGCGGCACCCCAGACCAGGCCTGCATCGGCGGCGTCCACGATGCCGTCCTCGTCTCCCTCGCCGCGGTGATCCCGGCGGTGGGAATCATCCTGGTTGCCCTCGTGTTGTTCACTTCGAGGCGGGATCCGGATCGGCTCAGCGGCATGCTCACCGCCGCCGCGATCCTCTGGGTCTTCGCCGAGGGGGTCGTCTTTCTAGGCGGCCACCTAGCCCAGACGGCCTGACGGCGACGCACATAACCGCAGGTGGGACGCGACGTTGACGGATCTTTCCGCGTCCCGCGGAACATGGCCCGGAAAAAAGCGCGAGTGTCGGTTTGACGTCGGGTCCACAGGGGCATAATGTTCTCTCCGCCCCACAGGGGAGCAGGACGCCGAGAGGCGGCCGGCCCGTGGGGAGCCACCATCGACCAAGCAGACGCGGTTCTACCGTGTCCGCTGTTCGCTGGTGGGTCGGAAACGGTCGATTTTGACAATCGCGCCGGATCTGATGAAATAGCTTCACCGCCCGGAAGGCGCCGCGCAAGCGGCAGCGGAAGGGTATTTATCGGAAAAGGGCACGAAATTGACATTCGGCCCGGATCCGGTAAAGTAAGACCGAGTCGCCCCGGAGCCGGGGCCTGCGGGAGCGGGGTTCGGCGCGGTGGGTGTCCGTTTCTTGAGAACTCAACAGCGTGTTAAAAGCCAGTGCCTTTATCGGCTCGGCCGGTTCTTTTTGTCGGTCGGGTCGC
>NZ_JBQQBP010000033.1:0-53258 GCF_052245875.1 Actinomadura sp. 3N407 | reverse complement strand
TCTTGACCCCGGACGCCACCCCGGCACGCCCGCAAACCCGCCCGGGACCGACAGGAAAACGGACTCAACACAACAACAACCACCCAGGCCACCACTTGACCGGCCCCACTCCTTCAGGGATGACCTGCGCTTATGTGTGGTGGGCGATACTGGGATTGAACCAGTGGCCTCTACCGTGTCAAGGTCGTCCCGATCACCCGTCAACCTGCACATTGTCGAGATGTCGCAGTCGGGGCGGTCGTTGACGCCGTTCGACGCCCGTTCAGGACGGTTCAGGAACCCCGCGTGCTCCCGCCGCTCCCCGCTCCGGGCGGGGCGGGTTCTGGATCGGAGAGTGGCACCGCTACTGGAGCAAACTCGAGTGTTGCCAGTACCGCCAATGTGCCGAGTACGGCGTTGCTGAAGGGCCTCGTTCCCGATATTTGACAGCCGCCTGTGTTTCCTCCTGGCGCTCACGTGTGCAGACCACGAGCGATCGATCGGCAGAGGCGCCGATCGATCGCATTGAAGACGACCAGAGCAATGCTTGTGTTTGGCTATTTGTCGCACAACTCTCACCTGGAGGGATCATTTCTCGGCAAGCGCAGTGTGCCCGACCTTGCCGGCCGAAGCGGGTGACGGGCGCCCGACCGTCGGCTTGGGTGTCGGGCTGCTCGGATTTACGACCATCGGATTAGAAGCCCGATTTCGCGACATACGAGCAAACAACGAGCGAACAAGCGCGGCCGTGACCCGCCCTGTGGGATGGAGGGTTCCAGTGTGGTCTCTCCCGGCCTGCCCCGATCTTCCTCAACCTGAGGTGCTGAAGCAGTGCCGGCGTCCTACAGCGTGGTGGCCAACATCGGCCCTACCTGAAAATTTTTGGCCCAGCAGAGGTGACGGCGGGGTCGTGCCTGAGAACCTGAACGCAGCAAGCAGGCTCACGGTCAAGTAGGCAAGTCGGAACAGCCACAGCCCGCCATCATCCCGCGGCGACGAAGCAGGGGTACTGCTGGCTGTGCTGGCTGCAAGCCGCCCTGCAAGTCAAACCGACGGCCGGACATGGAGCCGTCCTGTATGAGCTGCGAGGCCAGCAGTTCTTCTTCGGTATGCATCGCTCCGCCAGGCCGGTCCGCTGCTGGGTAAACAAGGACGGAGACGACCACAGGCCAAGCAAGGTGGTCGGAGAGGGGAGAGAACGCCTCACAGTCACACGCACCAAGATCTTCCGCAGGAGCGACGCTGTGTGATCGATTCACAACAAGTGGATCGGAACCGCTTTCCATGGCTGCTGTCACCCCACGCTCGTCTCGGTGAACGTCTCATCCTTGCGGAGATACGGCAGGACGATGAGCGCCTGCTGACCGGGGCTGAGTAGCCGCCACCTCGGCCCGATCGCCTTGCGTCGTCGGCGGACCAGCCCGGCGACGTAGTTCGGCGTTGAACGCGACAGATTAAGGACGGCACGGTAGAACAGCACGCAGAGGCCTCCGGTTCAGGCGACGTGATGTGGTGATCAACCCGTCTACCAGGGGGCCTCTCTGCGTCACGGCCCCAACCACCATCGCGATCACGCTGCAACCAGCCGCCAGCCACCGCTAGTAGATGAAGAGGGCTCAATGGGCTCGATCCGATCAGGTGTCTGAACATACGAAGACATCAGCACCTCAGCGGAATCCCCCGACGAGGATCGGCATGCCGCGTGACCTGCACGTATAGGGTCTTCGGCATCCGCAGATCTGCACACGACCATGATGCCCTCGTGTTGGCAATCGGAGTGTGCGCGAGACCGTCGTGATCGACGTAGGCCGGAGGTGTACGGGGGCGTCTGCCGGGGAATTGGTAACCGGACCAGAGAAGCCGACCTACAACCTCTTGCTGGGGGCATCCATGCCGATGGTTTCCGATTTCATCAGCTTCGGAACTGGAATCCTGGCAGGACTGCTCACCAACGTCCTATGGGATCAGCGACGACCGCTACGCAACCGCATGGTTGGCCGAAGGCGGCTTAACATCTGGCCGTTAGGCTTCGATCCTAGCTCGGTAGACCTCTACCCAATCAACACCTGGTCGGTCAGCCGTCAACTCTCACCACACCGTCTAAAAATGAAAATAGCTGACGGTCGCCCAACGCAAGAGTTCTTTGACCAGCGCATTTGGGAGCAACTCGCGGAAGGTCTCACTGAGCATAGCGGATCGTGCGCCTACCTTGTCGCGTTCGACATCGACCACAGGGAGAGCGCTGCTGGTGAGCAGTTCGGCTACACCGTGTTCCCCTGTGGTTATCACGAGCATCTTGCAACAGTGGAGTATCTCAAGCGCCACCCCGAAACGCAGACCCTGATACGAAACCGACTCGCCGACGGAGAAGTCTCCACCGTGACCACCGCCTCTCCGCCCGGGCTCATCAAAATCAACGTAACCGTGCTGAACGCGCAGAACAACTTTCTTGCGTTGCAGCGATCGGGTGCGGTGCATACGAAGAAGGGCCTCTGGACGACCGGCCCGAACGAGACCATGCATTACGAGGACAACTGGACTCCCGGGAGCAGGCCTGAGGACCTATTCGGGCTCGCCGAACGGTGCCTTCGAGAGGAACTCGGTCTGGAACGGCCTGACTATGGCAAGGTGCACATCTCCTGGATCGGATACGAGGCCACGACGCTCTCGACCAAGGTGTTCTCGCACGTGACGACGCGGCTCTCGTACCCGGAATTTACCGAACGGTTGACCTCCGCGCACAGTCTGTACGAAATACAGAACGCGGCTTGGCTCCCCTTCACCCGGCGCTACATCGAAGACATTATGGCCGGTTGGCGGACGGGAGACCAATCGAGCCGGCGATGGTCGTCCAGCGCCCCTCTTGCATTGCAGGAGCAATGGAGGTTCCGGGAACTTCTGAACGCCGAACTCTCAATTTGAGATCGACTCGACGCTCACTCAGCCGCGAACAACACCTGTTCGACTCCTGATGACGCCTAATCGAGCGACTCGCCCACAGCCTTGATGAGGACGTCCCACGAATCCACGGTGTCTTGGATGCCAATCGTCTCCAGACTGAGAAAGCGGTCGTAACCAACGCCCTCACAGGTGCCGATGAACGACTTCAGTTCGAGTTGCCCAGCACCGAGCCTGAGGTGCGCCGGGCCGCCCTCGACGGCGTCGTGAAGGTGGATGTCGAGGATGGCATCCGCGTGGTCGCTCAGGAACACGGCGAACCGCTCACCGCTCTGGATGGCGTGCCCGACGTCGAGTGTAAACCGAATGTCCGGCACCCGGTCCACCATCCGGGCCATCTCATCAAGGGAAGCTACGCCGTTGACCATCAGGCTGCCCCGCCTGTTAAACATGTTCTCTAGGGCGACGCTCACGTCCGTACCAACCTGGCTTCGGATCGCCGAGTACGCCTGGGCGGTCCGGTCGAGCACCAGCTCCCGCTCGTCGAAGACCTTGACCTGCCCCGAATGAACGGTGACCACGTCGGCCCCGAGGCGGCGGGCAACATCGCAGACCTCGACAATCCGATCGACGCTGATGGTGGTCAACTCGGACCATCCACTGGAGATCGACAGGTGTAGGAACGGCGCGTGCACGATGATGCGCTTCCGACCTATCAGGGCGCACAGGTCATCGACCGCTGATTCGGCACCGGGGCACCACTCCAGCCAGACCTCCAGATGAGTGAGCCGCTCCAGACCACGCAACGCATCGATCTGTTTCTGCCAATCATCTGGATCGTAACTTGTAACATGAAGAAAAGCACCCAGAGAAGCCCTCAACGCTACCCCCAGCAGCCCAATCGGTCGAAATATACTACCGCGACCACGGAGTTGCCTTCAATCTTCCACGCATGATCGTTGGTATCCCACAGCACATGGGGGCGAAGCCTGGCGATCATCTCAAGATCCAGAACGCGACAGCAGTCAGCTGCGCGGGCATAACGATCACCACACCCGCTTTGAACTGGCCTCCCACAGTCGGGATGGCCGGTTGCGGCATCTCTTCCACGTGGGGTGACCGGTGGGATTCTTGATGTTGTAGGGTGATCTGATTCCCGCATGCTGGGCGGAGAGCACATGGACTTGTCTTCGATCATCGACGGCTGGCAACTAGCCAGAGAGCTTGGCCGCGGCGATTTCGCCACCATTTACCAGGCGCGTTCCGGCGATCAGACAGCCGCGCTCAAGCTGTGCACTGCCGCCCACCAAGCAGCGGCGGAAAGATTGGAAATAGAAGCCAGGGTACTGCGGTCGCTCGACCATCCGAATATTCCCCAATACATTGGGAACGGCATGTTTGAGGGGCGACCATATTTGCTAATGAGATTGGCTCAGGGCGCTTCCATAAAAAATCACATTGGAGACAATCAGAAGGCTGGCAGGCTCTATGGAGACCTCGAAACACTTCGCCTAATGGAGCACCTTCTCCAAGCATTGCAGCATGTTCATTCTAAGGGCTTAGTGCACCGGGACCTCAAGGACGCTAACGTATTACACGCCCCGGATCCATCCTCTCTCAGGCTCATAGATTTCGGATTCTGCAAGGAATCTGGAATGTCGAAAATTCGTTCGGATGATTCGTTCTGGCGCGCTGGTTCCGCAAGGTTCAGTCCCCCAGAAAAGCTGCGGAACCCGGCAAGGGCACTCGCCTCTCATGACGTCTTCGCAGTCGGGGTGCTCTCATACCGAATGCTCACCGGGCGTTATCCGTGGTTTGTGAACAAGGACGACGCGGCGCATGAACTACGCAAAGAACAACTGACCGAACCGCTGGTCCCGGTCGACGAGATCAATTCCTATGTTTTGCCCGCGGTGTCTATGTGGGTGAGCGGCCTGCTCGTGCAGGACGATGCCAAGCGCCCGAACGCGCAGACTGCTCTCGAGAACGCGCAGGAGATACTGCGGAACGCCGGCCCCAGTGCCGAAGCCGCACGGTTTGTGAAGCGGACTCGGTATCCCAACGTCATCCGCGACGCCGTGCACGGGGATGTATGGCTCACCGACTACGAGTACCGCATCCTCGCCACACCGCAGATGCAGCGCCTGCAGCACATCAAGCAGCTCGGTCTCACCGACCTGGTATACCCGGGTGCGACGCATTCCAGGCTCAGTCATTCGATCGGATGCGTCGCACGCGTGGAGCAAATGCTGCGAACTCTTGAGGACCGCAGCGGAGTGCGCGTCGACCAGGATTTGCGAATGGCGGCGCGGCTCTATGCGCTCACTCACGATGTGCTACACATCCCATTCGGGCATACCCTCGAAGATGAACTCCAGTTCTTCATCCGCCATGACAAGAACCCGGACCGGCGGGAACGCCTGATCGACAATCCCAACTCCGAGATGGGAAACGCACTGCGTGATAGTGACGTCGGGCGGGCACTGATCCCCTACCTCGCCGGGAACGAGACGACCGCCGACCGCATCGTGTTCGCGGACCTGGTCTCCGGGGCGTTCGGTGCCGATGTTTTGGACTACATTGACCGGGATGCCCATCACTGCGGCCTCGACAACCGCATCGACAGCGCGATTTTCCGGCAATTCCGGCTCTATTCACTCAACGAGCCCAGCGACCGTCGTCTCGTCTCACTCATCGGCGGGAAGTACGGCCTCCGAGTCGATCGGGAATTTGCAGTCGAAACGGTTCTCAAAGAACGATACGCGATGTTCCTTAAAGTCTACACTCACGGAACCAAGGCCGCCGCTTCGGCATTACTCGGCAAGGCCCTTTCTTTCACCCTAGCCAACAAGTCCCGTCGTCGTCCATTCCGGGAAGAGGTTATCGAGTTGCTGCGCGATGACGCGCTTATCGATCGCCTCCAGCAGTACACCACCACACCTGAGGTCAGCGAACTAGCTGACCGCCTCGGCGCACGCCAACTCCCCCGCGCTGTCTACCGTGGCGAGATGCTGTCCAGCACGGAACGAAACACTGACCACTACAGCAATCGGCGGTCGTGGCTGTCTGATCAGGGGCTCGGCAGACCGTTGGAACGACTTGAAGTGGAGGCGGAGATGGCTCGTGCGATCGGCGTACACCCAAAACAAGTGATCGTGTACTGCCCACCCAAAGCGCCAGGATACCAACAGGTGGAGCATTGGGTGACAAGGTCGCAGAACACCGCGCCCTCACAGCAAGGTAAAGCTTTCAGTGACGAGGTGGCGCGTCGGCATCTGGGCCTCTGGGAGTTCTGGACCTTCGCCAACGGCATCGCAGACACCGACAAACGGGATAAACTCGCCGATATTTCGCAGAGCAGGTTTGGGATGGTTAACATGATTGAAACAGACAGGCTACAGGGGCGGCTTTTCTGATGCCACTTCCCCTGTAGACTAAGATGGCATGAGGACTACGCAAGCAGTCGTGGCGATCGGCGGCAAGGCAGGTCGGCTGCGCGCCGGTGGAGTTAATGTCAGGGTTTCTAAGTCATTTCTGCAGATTGCAGACAAGTACCTGCTCTACTGGTGTCTTGAATCGCTTCACACGGCCGGTGTTCGGAATGTCATCCTCTGTGCCGACGATGCTGCACAGCAGTGCGAAGCCGCCATCCTGATCAAAGATCTTCCATTTAGCTTCGACCACATCGAGATCTTCAGCGACGACGGGCTGGGTGTCCATGGCCTCCCTTTCTACGTGCGCGAACATCTGGGGGACCGGTTCATTTTCGAATGTGGGCACAATATTACCCGGCCGGAGCACTACCATGCCATGGACGAATTAAAGGGTCCGGACGACCCACATGTCGTGTTCACCGCAGTGAGGACCCATCCCGACAACCGGCGATTCCCGCTCAGCCGTGTTGATGGTGACCCATGCAGAGAAAGCAACGCCGACCACATTGCCTTCGCCCATCCATTAATTCTGGACCAAACCTACGCCAATCTCCTTCCCCTCCACCGACACAATTTTGTGCGCATGGTCCAACTTTACGCTAGGGCTGAACAGCTTCGTTACCTGGTCAGCGAGATGCCGCCCGAGTTCGACATCGTTCCGGAGTTCGAAATTTCGAGGCGAGTCTATGAGAACTGGCTGACAAACCCGCTGGTAACTGGCCCCGGCAGGACGCAACTGACAGCAGAGCATGCGTGAACTCACGCTTGACATGCGCGGCGTTGCACACCAGCACATTGGTGAGCGACCGAACTCCGGCAGTGCTTAGAACACCGGCACCGTGTGGCGCTCGAGTATTGGGTCGTGTGGAGCTTGTAACTGCTGAGGAAACACCCCCACGATGTTCGGAGTCCATCGTGGTCCGCGAGGCACTGCTTCCCGTTTGGCAGTGCCAGCGGGAACCGGCGCGCTACCGGTCTCTCGGCGGAGGTGAGTGTCTGGGACGGTTCCGTTGTTCGTCCGGCTGCTGCTCGTGGCTGTACCGTTCGGATACTCGGTTTCGCGCTCTGAGCTGGGATTCTGCTGCGGCACCATGGCAATCAGTGTGACCATCTCGAGGTGTTGTTGTCGGTGCTGTACCGGGTGGTCCGGGGCTTGGTCGGACTGCTGGTGATGCTGGTCCGGTCTGATCTGTTCAAGGACGTCGAGTTGCTGGTGCTCCGTCACGAGAACCAGGCGCTGCGCCGTCAGGTCGCAGGTCGGCCGCGCAGGGGTCATGGCGACCGGCTCTGGTTTGCGGCGTTGTCCCGGCTGGTCCCGCGCCGGCGGTGGGCCGAACTCTTCCCACTTGTTCCGGCGACGATCCTGCGCTGGCACCGTGACCTCGTCGCCCGTAAGTGGACCTTCACCGACCGGCGGCGTCCAGGTCGCCCTTCGGCAGGTGCGGCGGTCAGAACGCTGATCCTGCAGATGGCGCGGGAGAACCCGACGTAGGGGCACCGGCGGATCCAGGCGAGTTGGCCCGGCTCGGGTACACGATCGCCGCGTCGACGGTGTGGGAAAATGCTGCACGCGGCCGGTGTCGATCCCGCGCCTCGCCGGGCCGGGCCGACGTGGCGGCAGCTCCTGGCCGCTCAAGCGCATGCGATTATCGCGTGCGACTTCCTGGTGGAGACGGTCCTGCTCAGGCGGCTGTATATGCTGGTGTTCATCGAGCACGGCACCGCAGAGTACATCTGCCCGGGGTGACCGCGCAGCTGACCGGGGCGTGGGCGGTGCAGCAGGCCCGCAACCTGGCCATGGAGTTTGGGGGATCGGATCGGCGCGCTGCGGTTTTGATCCACGACCGTGATCCGGTTTCACCGCCGCGTTCGATGAGGTGTGCAAAGCCGAAGGGTTCCACCCTGGAGTCCACCGGGTTCGGTGAAGTCCTTCAAGCCAGTCATGACCTTGGCTGGCAGGGAGGAGAATCACCGCGATGGCAGCACAACGCAAGTGCCCCCAGGAGCCTCGGGACCGGGCTGTCCGGCTGGCGCTGGAGTCCGACCGTCCCTCGCCCAGGTCGCGGCCGATCTGGGCATCCACCGCGAATCCCTGCGCACCTGGGTGCGGCAGGCGCAAGCCGACGCGGGCCGGCGCCGAGCAGCCCACCAGTGCCGAGCGGCGAGGAGCTCAAGCGGCTGCGCAAGGAGAACGACGAACCCAAGCGCGCCAACGAGATATTGAAGGTCGCCAGTGCGCTTTTCGCCGCCGAGCTCGGCCGGCGCCGGACGAAGTAGTCGTGGTGGTCGATCACCTGCGTGACCACTTCGGGGTCGAGCCGGTGTGCCGGGTCCTGGACCTGTGCCCGGGCACCTACTACGGCCGCAAACGCCGACCACCGTCAGCCCGCGCTCAACGCGATGCGGTGCTGATCGAGTAGATCAAGGACGTCCATCAGGCCAGTTACGGCACCTACCGCGTGCACAAGCAGCTGCGCCGCCAAGGGGTGCAGGTCGCCCGGTGCACGGTGGAACGGCTGATGCGTGCCCATGGTCTGCAGGGCCTTCACCGCCGGGACCGGCAGCGCAACACCACCCCCGACGAGACGGCGCCGCAGCCGCCGGACCTGGTCCACCGGCGGTTCACCGCGGAGAAGCTTGCATGAGGTGCCAGGGGCCGAGGTGCAACGCTCGCGGACTCCGCTCATACACCTCATCCTGGTTCGCCGGGACGGAGCGCTCTGCCGCGCGAAGCTCGGGTGCGGCGGTGTGAACGACGTGCGCCGCCCTCCCCAGGAGGGTGAGGCCGGGGGTGTCCCTGTGGCATTCGCCAAGTGCTGGGGCTATGGCCTGTCGTAGATGGTGACGGGGGATGCCGGGTTCGGTGAGTTGGCTGATGATGAGGGGTTCGATGCGTTCCCATCGTCCGCCGGCCAGGCCGCAGCCGATACGGGGCATGTGGACAGTCGCATTGAGTTTCGGCGGCTTGTGCGGCCAGCCGGCGGTCTCCTGCAGCGTCTCGTGTGGTCTCCTGCAGATCGCTCCGGGCCCGCCTGGTTCCTGAGGGTCTCGTTCGGTGTCTGTGGTCGAGCGGGTGGCGATGACCGGTCCGGCTGGTCATCGCCACCCGTTGGCTGGGTCACGCGGTCTCGGTGAGGTGTTCCCCGTCACTCAAGGTGAGCGCGCCTTCGGGGCGTGGGGGCGGCTCCGCCGCCTGGGTGGCCAGGTCGCCGGTGGGGCGAACCCGGCGCAGGGTGAGCATGGCGAGGATGGTGACGGCGGCGGTGAGGGCGGCGCCGGCGGTGGCGGCGGTGGCGAGTCCGGTGGTGAACGCCTCCTGCGCGGTGGTCAGCAGTGCGCCGTCGGTGCCCGCGGCGGCGGCTCCGGCGAGGGTGTCGCGGACGGCGGCGGGTGCGTCGGCGGGGATCTGGTCGCGGTAGGCGGCGGTGCCGAGGCTGCCGAGTCCCGCCACGCCCAGCGCCACGCCCAGTTCGGTGCTGGTCTCGCCCAGCGCCGAGGCGGCGCCTGCCTTCTCGGGCGGTGCGGAGCCCACGACGAGGTCGGTGCCCAGGGCGGTGGTGGGGCCGGTACCGGTGTACACCAGGATGAATCCGGCGACCAGCAGCGGCAGTCCGGCCTCGGTCTCCACCTGGGTCAGCAGCACGTAGCCGAGCGTGGAGATCGCCAGGGCGGCGCCGATGACGTGGGCCGGGCGGACGCGGCGGGCGATGATCGGGGCCACCAGGGACGAGATGATCAACGCGGCTGCGGCGGGCAGCAGCCACAGTCCCGCCTGCAGCGGGGACAGGCCCTGCACTAGCTGCAGGTACTGGGTGATGAACAGGTAGACGCCTCCGACCATTCCGGTGCTGACGAGTAGGCTCACCAGTGCCCCGGAGAAGGCGCGGTCGGTGAACAGGCTCACGTCCAGCAACGGGTCGGCCAGCCGTCGCTGCCGCTGGACGAACACCACGCCGGCCACGATTCCGATGCCGATCGTGAGCATGGGCAGCAGGCCGGGGCCGTGCTTGGGCAGTTCTTTGATGCCGTAGGTGATGGCGAGCATCGTCGCCAGCGACAGTGCCACGCTGGCCAGGTCGGGCCGTCCGGCCTTGGTGTCGCGGAACTCCGGCAGCAGGAACGGTCCGGCCGCCAGCAGCAGGGCCATGACCGGGACGCCCAGCAGGAACACCGAACCCCACCAAAAGTGGTCGAGGAGGGCGCCGCCGGCCACCGGACCGATGGCGATGCCCGCCGAGAACATCGTCGCCCATATCCCGATGGCCAGCCCGCGCTGCCGTGCGTCGCGGAACATGGTGCTGATGAGCGACAGCGTGGAGGGCATCAGCGTCGCGCCCGCGATCCCCAGCAGCGTCCGCGCCGCGATCAGCGCTTCGGGAGAGGAGGCGTAGGCGGCGACCGCCGACGCGGTGCCGAAGGCGGCGGCGCCGCCCAGCAGCAGCCGGCGGCGGCCGATCCGGTCGCCCAGGGTTCCCATCGTCACCAGGAATCCGGCGATCATGAAGCCGTAGATGTCGATGATCCACAGCGTTTGGGTGCTGCTGGGCCGTAGGTCGGCGCTCAGCTCAGGCACGGCCAGGTGCAGCACGGTGATGTCCAGGGACAGCAGCAGAGTGGGAAGGGCCAGAACCGCCAGGCCGATCCACTCCTTGAGCCCGGCGCGGTGCCGGATGTCGGTAGCGGTCATGAGATGGCAGAGCTCCTAGATCGGTCGTTCGCATGGCTGAAAGCTTGGCTGCTTCGGAACGGCTGAGGAGCCGCTGACGGAGGCGGCGGCGCCCCGCCGCCATCGGCCGTCAGCATCGGCGGCGACAGCGGGATGACCAGGTCGACGCCCTGGCGTGGAGCGGCCCTTGAAGCACTGCGGCGATCCATGCCCGCGACCGTCGGTGCCCGGGCAGGTAGCCCGTGAGGGCTCAACGCGTCACCAGGCGCGGCATGACACTGCACGTCGGTCTGCCGGGACGCCGCCCGAGCCTGATGCCCGGCGGTCCGCGACAGATCGGTCACCCTGTGGTCGGTGGAACCTGTCGCAGCCAACACCGAGATCGGTTGATTGGTCATGGCCGGCACGAGGGCTTTCATCCAGCTCCCCTGTTCCAGTTCGCCCGTGGCCGATCAGGGCGGAAACCCTGGACCAGCCGGTTTCGTTCCGCATCGCGGTCGGCGCGTCATGTCATCGCTCCGGAGCAGGGTTCACCTGACATCGCGGGTGGGCATGGGCGTAGTGGTCGGCGATGTCGTCGCTGGTGGTCAGCCAGGCGTCGGGTTGTGCGGCGAGGTAGGCCAGCGCCTGGTCCAGGTACTTGGCGCGGAACGGCTGGCCGATCACGAACGGGTGCAGGGCCAGGGCCATCACCCGTCCGCTGTGGGCGGAGTCGGCAAGCAGCTGTTCGTACTGGTCCTTGACGATCTGCACGAACTCCGGCCCGGTGACGCCTTTGCCGAACAGGCCGAGGTCGTTGAGCTCGACGGTGTACGGGACGCTGAGCATCCCTGGCACTTTCAGGTGGTAGGGCTGATCGTCGTTGGTCCAGTCCAGCACGTAGCCCAGGCCGAGCTCGGACAGCAGCGCCGGGGTATTGAACGTCTCGGTCAGCCCCGGCCCCAGCCAGCCGCGTGGCCGGCGGCCGGTGGCCCCCGCGATGGTGTCGACGACGCCGGTCAGGACGGCGCGCTCCTCCTCGGGGGTCATGCCGGTGTGGAGGGCCGAGTTGGTGCGCCCGTGCGCGAGCCAGGCCCAGTTCCGCTCCAGACCGGCCTTGATGATCTGCGGATAGTGATGGACGGCGTCGGAGTTCAGCAGTGCGCTCGCCCGTACTCCGCGCCGGTCGAGAATCTCGATGACGCGCCAGATACCCACGCGCGGTCCGTAGTCGCGCCAGCCGTAGTTGAGCGGATCCGGCACCAGGTCCGCGGTGCCGGGCCAGATGCTGGTGGACGGGCGGTCGATCAGGAAGTGCTCGATGTTCAGCCCGACATAGACGGCGACCTCCGCGCCGGCAGGCCAGCTGACCTGGGGGCGTTCGATGATCGGCACGTAGTTGAAGAGTTCGTTGACCGATGGCATAGCCCCCATGTTGACCAAACGGACGGGCCGGAACGAGAGCGAAATGTTCTACGATTGGTGCGCTAGACTCACCAATCGGGCGAAGGCGAGCGGGGGGCCGGGTCGGGACGGCGATGGAGCGGCACGAGATCGAGGCGTTCCTTGCCGTGGCCGAGGAGCTGCACTTCCGGCGCGCAACCGAGCGTTTGGAGCTGAGCCAGGGCAGAGTCAGCCAGATCATCAAGGCGCTTGAACGCCGCTTGGGCGTGACGCTGTTCGATCGCAGCAGCCGCCGGGTCGCTCTGACGCCCGCCGGGCAGCGGCTCCAGGAAGGCCTGGCCCCGGCCTACCGGCAGATCCAGGAGACGGTGGCGCAGGCCGTCGCCGTCGGTAAGGGCGTCACCGGAACGTTGCGCGTCGGCTTCTCCTCGCAGTGGGCCAGCGACATGGTGCTCAAGACCGCCGAGGTGTTCCGCCGCTCATACCCCGGCTGCACGGTCGAGGTCCAAGAGGTGCAGCTCACCGACACCTTCGGCCCGCTACGCGCGGGCACGCTGGACCTCCAGCTCACCGAGTTCCCCGTTGACGAACCGGACCTGATCGCCGGGCCGGTGATCTTCTCCGAGCCGCGCGCCCTTCTGGTGCCCGAGGGACATCCGTTCGCTCGGTCCGGCTCGGTTTGCATGGAGGACCTGGCCGGGGCCCCGATGATCGTCATGTCGGGCACCAGCCCGCGGTACTGGCACGAGAGCATCTACCCTCGTCAGACGCCGCAGGGCCGGCCGATCACCCATGGCGCCGTCGCCGCCTACTGGATGGAAGTGCTGGCACTGGTCGCCTCCGGCCGGGGCGTGTCACCCGCCGCACTGCGCGCCGCCCGGTACCACGCCCGTCCCGGCATCGCCTTCGTACCGCTCCGCGACGCGCCACCCCTTGAGTACGGCCTGATCTGGCCCCGCGACCGCCGCACCGCGCGAGTACGAGCATTCGTCGAAACCCTCTGCCAGACCGCCCCCGCCCAAGGCGACCAAGGACCAGCCCCGTGAGCTGAACGCTCCGCCCCCGCCACACCGCTCAGCTGCGTCGACCACCTCGTCATACTTGACGGAGCCGTTCCCGCGTACGCTGCGCGCCTTACGATATTCGACAGGTCCACGCCCCTCGCCTCGAGGACGGCCGGGTCCGCAGTAAATCGGGGTTTACTGGCTGTCGCGGCACGGTGGTGTCTTTGTCGAGATGCCCGTAGATGGTGGAGCGGGGACACCGAACAGGTCGGCGATCTGCCGGACCGTCTTGGTGCGGGCGTCGTACAGCTCTTGCGCCAGCGCGGCCTGCTCGGCCGCCAGTCGCGGTCGGCGGCCGCCGACCCGTCCGCGGGACCGCGCGGAGGCGAGCCCGTCGAGGGTGTTGGCGACGATGAGCTCGCGCTGCAACTCGGCCAGGACCGACAGCATCCCGAACATAGCGCGGCCCTCGACGGTGGCGGTGTCGATGCCCTGCTCGATCACGTGCAGGCCGATCATCCGCGCTCGAAGGTCCGCGCCGAGGATGATCAGGTGCTGCACGACCGCGAAAGCCGGTCCAGCCGGGTCACCTTGAAGGTGTCGCCTTCGCGCAGCAGTTTCAAAACGAGGTCGAGTTGGGGGAGGGAGGCCTTCGCCCCGGACGCTTTGTCGATGTGGATATTGTCCCGGACGACTCCGGCAACACGTTGGTGGAGGTCTTCATGCTCTGGGTATCGACCACTGCGGCGCTCGGCTCGGCCTTCTTTGACGCGGGCCAGACCGGTCAACTCATATCCGAGCTGGGCGAAAATCCTCTCGTCCCGCCAGGCCGCGTAGTCGGCGTAGACGGCCCCTGAACAGCCAAGGAACCGACGCCAAGAAGATCGTAGGCCGCAAGCGAGGAATCGTCATCGACGCACTCGGCCTGATCCTCGCACTGATCGTCACCACAGCGAGCCAGTCGGACAACGCCATCGGAATACAGCTACTCGGCCAGGCCAAGAACACCTACCCACCATCACCAAGACCTGGGTCGATACCGGCTTCGAAAACGCAGCCGTCGAACGCGGAGCCACGCTCGGCATTGACGTCGAAGTCGTTCACGGAAACACCCAGACCCGCGGCTTTCACGTCGTCAAACGCCGCTGGGTCGTCGAAAGAAGCCTGGGCTGGCTCGTGCTCCACCGCCGCCTGACCCGGGACTACGAGACCTTGCCCGCCAGCTCTGGAGCCGTGATTCACATCGCGGCGATCGACAACCTCACCAAGCGCATAACCGACGAAACCACGCCCACCTGGCGAGGCACCTATTAGGGCATACAGAACAATCGGCTCAAATCAAACGCCCTCTCAGAGTGAGCGGTATCCCAAGCGGAAATCCAACCCTCGGGTCGACTCACTCGCGTAGATCCGCCCGGAGGTCAGGCTCCTCGGCCTCGGCGGCCTCCAGTTCGTCGATCAGTTTCAGGCCGCGGCGGGCCCACGCTATCTCGTTGTCGGCGTGGGCCACCTGACCTTCCAGGGCCAGTTCCTTGAAGGCGAGGATGCGGCTGTGCATCTCCGGTGGGGTGCCTTCGAGTCTGCGTCTGAGCAGGGGGAAACGGGCCGTCTTGATCGTATCGAGCAGCGTGCTCCACTGGTGGCGGCGCAGGGTGTAGTGGTCCAGATGCTGGGTCAGCAACGCGCGGGCCTCCGACAACCCGGCCAGTTCCCCGTAGGTGATCTGCAGCCGGTGGACGTCGCGCTGGGGCGGATAGGGGATCGGGGTGCTCACCCATGTCCGCAGCGCCTCCCGCCCCTTCGCGGTGATCTTGTACTGCCGCTTGGCGGCGCGCTCGCCGCGGGGGACCGTCTTCGCCCGCACCAGCCCGTCCCTCTCCATGCGCCGCAGTTCAGGGTAGATCTGGCTGTCGGAGGCGGCCCACATGAGCCCGACGGTGTCATCGAAGTAGCGAACAAGCTCGTACCCGGTCATCGGCTGCGCCGAGAGAAGGGCGAGAGCCGCGTAGCGCAGTGACACAAGTCCCTCGCTGTCGTGATGGACGGTGCCCTCAACATACCGCCCTCCCGGGCGTCGCCCTCAACATACCGCCCTCCCGGGCGTCCGGTTCGCGAGATGGGTCTTGACAGCCGAAGACGAAAGTGACCTACTTCAATAAGCACTTACCTAAAGAGTGAGTGACATGCAGGCGAATCCGGAGGTGGGAAGGCATGACCACGGACACTCAGGGCCGGGACGAGAACGGGGCCGGGACGGTGGGCGCGGCCGGAAAGGCGACCAGCATCGAGGAGTACCGGGAGTTGCTCACGACCATGCCCTCGGTCCGCGAGACCAACGAGGCGGCCTCGGTGCTGACCGCCGACGACTACTTCCAGGTCGTGCGCAAGCAGGACACCCGGCCGGCCTTCTGGAAGTTCCAGGACGTGCGGGAGACCCTCGACCGGCTCGCCGAGGAGCCGCTGCGCGAGGCCGAGCGGCGGTTCTGCACGACCGTCAACGCCGACACCGGAGAACTGGTCGGCGCGTCACCGTTCATCTTCATCGGGTGGCAGCTCGTCCACCCGGGCGAGGAGGTCCCGCCGCACCGGCACAACTCGGTGGCGATCTACCACATCCTCGAGGGCAGCGGGTACACGGCCGTCCAGTCCACGGGCCAGACCTGGGCCAAGTACCACTGGGAGAAGGGAGACACCCTCGCCTGCCCGGCCTGGGCCTACCACGCGCATTACGCGGAGGGCGACGAGGACACCCTGATGTACGTCGTCCAGGACATGCCGATGCTGGCGGCGAGCCGGACCCTCTTCTGGGAGGAGCCGCTCGGCCAGGAGAACATCCGGCACATGGTCATGGGCACCAGTCCCTCGTGGAGCGTCACCCGCAAGGACGGCGCCGACCGGGCGAAGGGCTGAGGACATGCGGCACGACATCCGGTTCGGTGACGGCGCCGGGGGCGTCCTCGTCGGCGCTGAGGGCACGCGGCGGCCGGCGGTGCTCCTCACCACCGCCATCGCCGGGATCAACGACTACGTGCTGCGCCAGGCGGACCGCCTCGCCGGGGACGGCCACACCTGCCTGGTCCTCGACTACTACGCCAGGCAGGGCGGCCGGGCGCCGGATCTGAGCAGCCCGGAGAAGATCATGGCGGCGGTCGCGGCACTGCCGGACCCCACGGTGATCGAGGACATGACGGCCGCCGTCCGGTGGCTGGAGGACGAGACCGGCGCGAACCGGATCGGCGCCGTGGGGTTCTGCATCGGCGGCACGTACTCCCTGCTGGCCGCCTCGCAGGTGCCCGGGCTGCGCTGCGCGGTCGCGTTCTACGGGATGCTCCGGTACGCGGCGGCGACCGACGCCAAGCCGGTCTCGCCTCTGGACGCCGCGGAGAAGGCGGCGTGCCCGGTGCTCGGGCACTTCGGCGAAACCGATCACCTGGTGCCCGTCGCCGACGCCGCCGAGCTCGCCGATCGGCTGCGCGGCAGGCCGGCGGAGATCTACACCTATCCGGGGGCCGGGCACGCCTTCCACGAGGACTTCCGGCCGGAGGTGTACCGGCCGGTGGCCGCCACGACCGCCTGGGCGCGCACCGGGGAGTACCTCTCCCGCTACCTGCGGGAGCCGGAATGACCGACGTGGACTGGGTTCGGCTCGCCCCGTCGACCGCGCTGCCCCGAGGCTCCGCCGTCAACGTCGACATCGACGGCGAGCAGGTGGCGCTCTTCCACGGCGACCGCGGCTTCCACGCGCTCGCCGACGCGTGCCCGCACATGGGAGGGCCGCTGAGCGAAAGCGAGATCCATGACGGGGCCGTGGAGTGCCCCTGGCACGGCTGGCGATACGACCTGGCGACCGGCGACCGGCGGGACCGGCCCGGCCAGCCCGCCCGCATGTACCCCGTCAGGGTGCGGGACGGCTGGCTGACCCTGGGGCTGCCCGCCCGGGAGGAGCCATCATGAAGATCGACAGGGTGGCGGCACGCCACGTCGCGGTGCCGCTGGGCGCCGCGCGCGGCGGCTCCGGCGCGACGAGCCTCCAGGTGCTGCACGTCACCGTGCACGATGTCGGCGGGGAGGCGGGCACCGGGTTCACCTACGCGCTCACCGGCGGCATCGAGGGCGCCCACGCCATCGTCGACGGCCTGTTCGGTCCGCGCATCAACGGAACAGATCCCCTCCAATGGGACAGCCTCTGGCACGAGCTGTCCGCGGCCACGCACCGGCTCGGCGGGGGCGTGGCCGTGGCGGCGCTGTCGGCCCTGGACATCGCCGTCTGGGACCTGCGCGCCCGCGCCGCCGGGCTCCCCCTCCACCGCTTCCTCGGCGCCCAGCGGGAGTCCGTCCCCATCTACGGCAGCGGCCGCGCCACCCATCAGATGAGCGACGAGGAACTCGTCGCCGGGGCGCTGTCCTACGTCGAGGAGGGGTACCGCGCGGTCAAGCTGCGGGCCGGCGCCCTCGGCGTCGCCCGGGACGTGGCCCGGGTGGCGGCGGTGCGCGAGGCCGTGGGGCCCGGCGTGCAGATCATGGTCGACTGCAACGAGCGGCTGGACCTGGCGCAGGCCCAGCGGCTCGGGCAGCGGCTGAACGACCTCGACGTCGTCTGGCTGGAGGAGCCGCTGCCGTCCCACGACGTCGCTTCGCACGCGCTGCTGGCGGCGCGCTGCCCGGTGCCGATCGCAGCGGGAGAGCACCTGCAGGGACGGTTCGCGGTCAAGCAGTACCTCGACCGGGGCGCCGCGTCGGTCCTCATGCCCGACGCGTCGCTCACCGGGGGGATCAGCGAATGGAACCGGATCGCCGTCCTCGCCGAGGCGTCCGGTGCGGCGGTCAGCCCGCACTTCCTGCCGGAACTGCACGTCCATCTGGCCGCGGCGGCGCGGGCGGCCACCTGGGTCGAGCACTTCCCCCTGCTCGACGACCTGCTGCTGGAGACCCTCACCCCGTCCGGGGGCGCCGTCGCCCCGCCCGGCCGTCCCGGGCACGGCATGCGCTGGGCCCCGGACGCACTCGACCGCTATTCCGTCTGACCAGGTGGTACGACCATGAAACTGGCACTTTTCGACGATCATCGTCTCGGCGCGGTCGATCCGGCCGCGGCGACTGTCCGGGACGTCACCGAGGCGGTTCCGGGCGCGGGCGACCCCGATCCGCTCGGGGCGGGCTGGTGGGTACGGCTGTGCCGGGACCTCCCCACGCTGCGGCCGGCGCTGTCGGCGGCCGGGCGGGCGGCGGAGCCCCGCCCGCTCACCGCCGTCAAGCTGCGCGCCCCGGTGCTCAACCCCGGAAAGATCATCGCCTGCGCGTCCAACTACGCCGCGCACGTCGCCGAGATGCGCGACGCGGTGGCGCCGGAGCAAACATCGGGCACCGGAGCGTGGCTGCTGGACTTTGACGTCTTCCTGAAGGCGCCGAGCTCTGTCGCCGGCCCCGCCGACACGGTGCTCCTGCCCCGGGCGACCCTGGACGCCGGACGCGAGATCCACCACGAGAGCGAGCTGAGCCTCGTCATCGGCCGCGGCGGCAGGGACATCGCCGAGGAGGACGCGCTCGGGCACGTGTTCGGCTACCTCGTCGGCCTGGACATCACCGAGCGCGGCCAGGGCGACCGCTCGCGCCGCAAGAGCCATGACACCTTCACCCCGCTCGGCCCGTGGATCACGACGGCCGACGAGGTCGCCGACCCCCAGCGGCTGGAGATCGAGCTGCGGGTCGGGGACGACGTTCGGCAGCGCGTGACCACCGCCGATATGGTCACTCCGGTCGCGCGGATCATCGCGTACGCGTCAACGATCATGACCTTGGAGCCGGGAGACGTCATCATGACGGGGGCCCCGCCCGGCGTCGGACCGATCGGCCCCGGGGACACCGTCCGAGTCGAAATCGGCGGGCTGGGCGAGATGAAGCTCCCCGTCCGCGTCACCGGCGACCCCATCTGAGCGTCCGTGCCGTCCCCCGGCGACAGGGGGACGGCCGCATCACCGGCACCACGGCATCACGGCGGGCCGGCATCGGCCCGGGCTCCCATCCGTGACCCACCCCCGACCCCACCTCGAAAGTTCGCTGAGCTAGGAGCCCCTCATGCATCGTGCCTCCGTTTCCGCTCCAGACGATGACAACCTGCGAAAGAACAGCAGCAAGGCCGCCGTTCTCGTCACCGCGCTCTGCTGGCTGGCCGTCGTCGCCGACGGCTACGACCTCATCGTCTACGGCAGCGTGCTGCCCATGCTCGACGACGAGCCCGGATGGAACATCGGGGCCAAGGCCCTGAGCGTCATCGGAGCGCTCACCTTCCTCGGGATGCTGATCGGCGCGATCGCGATCGGCCTGCTGAGCGATCGCATCGGCCGGCGCATACCGATGCTGGGCTGTCTCGTCTGGTTCTCGCTCTGCATGATCGGATGCGCCCTGGCCACCTCTCCCGTCGAACTGGGGGCCGCGCGCTTCCTGGCCGGGCTGGGCCTCGGGGGGCTGCTTCCCACCGCGTCCGCCCTGCTGATGGAGTACGCGCCGCCCCGGCACCGGGTGCTGGTCTACGCACTGGCCATCTCGGGCATCCCGCTGGGAGGCGTGCTCGCGGCCCTCCTGTCCCTGCCCTTGCTGCCGGAACCCGGCTGGCGCGTTCTCTTCTGGATCGGGGCCGCCCCCCTGGTCCTCATCGTCCCGCTCGCCTGGCGCTACCTGCCGGAATCCATGCATTACCTGGTGAACAGCGGCCGCCCGGCCGAGGCCGCGGCGCTTTCCGCCCGGTTCGGCGTCCCGGTCCCGGCGGCGGCATCGACGAAAGGGGCGGTCGAGAACGCGACCTCTCTCTTCCGCGGCCGGAACCTCGCCGCGTCGCTCTGCTTCTGGGTCGCCACGTTCCTGGCCCTGCTCACCTGGTACGGCCTCGGCACCTGGCTGCCGGGGATCATGCGCGACGCCGGCTACGAACTCGGCTCCGCGATCAGGGCGCTGCTCGTCCTCAGCGTCGGAGGCACGGTCGGATCGTGGGCGATCGCCATGATGGGCGACCGGCTGGGGTACCGCAGGGTCGCCATCGGGTCCTTCCTCACCGCCGGAAGCGCCCTCCTCCTGCTCAGCATCCCGGCGAGCACCCCGGTGCTGTACCTGCTGCTGGGGCTCGCCGGCTCGGCCGCCGTCTCCACCCAGGTCCTCATCAACAGCTTGGTCTCCGTCTACTTCCCGCCCCAGCGGCGGGCAAGCGCTCTCGGCTGGTCGCTGGGAGTCGGCCGCACGGGCGCCATCGCCGGGCCGCTGGCCATCGGCGTGCTCATCGGCAGCGGCAAGCCCTACCAGTGGAACTTCTACCTCTTCGCGGCCTGCGCCCTCCTCGGAGCGGTCGCCATCATGCTGGTGCCCTCGCGCCCCGGCGAGCGCATCTGACAGCGACACGGCGCGACGTCCTCGGGGCGACGAGGACGTCGCGCGCCGATCGTCGCGGCGTACCGGCCGGGGTGCTCCAGGACGAAGGCGCGGAAGGCGCGTGCCGCGGCCGCCAGGGCGTCGCGGCCCGCGTACCCCCGGACCGCGCCGCCGACGGCGTCTGACGCGGTCCTCTACATCGACCGCACCGGCACCCCCGGCGCTACCTGCCGCACGACTGGCGGTACGACCTGGCGACCGGCGACCGGCGGGACCCCCCACCAAGATCATTTCCACGCTTGGAGAGATACCCCCCGCGGGTTTTCACGCTGTTCGAGTGCTCCACTGGCTGATCAGGTTTGCGCTGGCCTGTTGAATGTCGGGGAGCCGGGTGGGGTCGGCGAGGGTGGCGCGAAGGACGAAGTCCGCGACTTCGAGGGCGCGTACCTCCGGGGCAGGCGAGGGTGATGCGCCGCGTTCCCGCACTACCTCGAGCAGGAGGCCGGTGATGGCGTGGTGGGCGAAGCTCGGGTCGATGGGGTGGAGTTCTCGGCGTGCGATTCCCTGTTCGACCAGTGTGGCGGTGAGCTGGTGCATCTCGGCTCGCCGCGTTGCTTGGGTCGTCAGTTCGGGGAGTTCGAGGACGGCGTCGTTGTACAGGCCGCGGACGTCGTAGGGCAGTTGGAGGATGGCCGTGACGTCGGCGAGTAGGTAGGCGTGCAGGCGCGCTGCGGGGGATGCGTCCGCCGCGAGTGCTGTTCGGATGCGTTCCAGGGCGGGGAGCAGGTCTGCGTCGAGCAGTTCGGCGAGGATCTCGGATTTGCTGGCGAAGTGACGGTAGATGGTGGGTTGCCGTACTCCGACCGCGTCGGCGATGTCCCGGGTGGAGGTCCCGTGGTAGCCGCGCGCGGCGAAGAGCCGTGAGGCCTCAATGAGGGCCCGGTGACGGGTGACCCCGCCGGGTCCGCGCACTGCCATGGATCGTCCTTTCGCTGCTGAGCCACCGTATCGGGCCGGCGGAGGTAGCGCGTCCGTCAAATCTGGGACGAACTCTTGCCAACGTAAGCTATCGATCTATAGCTTTACGCCACTGCCTTCAGGCTGCGAGGAGAACGACCATGGCCATCGAAGAGATCCAGGTGCTCGCACCGGGATCGGGAACCCCGGTGGTTCCCGCCGCGAGCGACTACGTCGAGGTGATCGGGGGATGGAAGGAGGTCGAGCATCGAGCGCAGCTCTCGGATCAGGTCTCGGTGGCCGGCGCATGGGAGGGGGAACCCGGAGCCGTCCGGATCACGACATGGCCGTATGACGAGGTCTGCGTCATCCAGACCGGCCGAGTCGCGATCGAGGACCCGGGCGGCGGCCGCCGCGAGTTCGGTCCGGGTGAGGCGTTTGTGGTCCCGGCCGGGTTCGACGGCTGGTGGCGCACGCTCGAACCCACACGCAAGATCTTCGTCGGCATCTCGCCTCGGTGACCCTGCGGTCTTCGGGGGCAGGCCATCGGCCTGGTGAAGACCGCTTCCTCAGCTTCAGCCCCGGAGCCGCCGAGCGCGGCTCACAAGGAAAGGCCCCTACCTTGGACGTCGGACATCCTCCCGAGCATGAGTTGCGCCGCAACGCGGTCAGCGCTCGCCATCTCGTCTTCTTCGTCGTCGCCGCCGCGGCGCCGCTGACCGTCTCGGCGGGGTTCCTGCCGCTGGGATTCCTGGCCGGCGGAACCATGCTCCCGGTCGCCTTCCTGATCGCCGGCGTCTCCTATGCGCTCTTCTCGGTCGGGTTCACCGCAATGAGCCGCCATGTCACCGACGCGGGCGCTTTCGCCGCCTATATCGACAAGGGTCTCGGGCGGACGGCGGGCGCGGGAGCCGCGATGCTCGCTTGGACGGGCTATACGCTCGGGCAGATCGGCTTTGCGGCCGCGGCGGGCTTCTTCGCCTCGACGTTCCTGGAGACGTACCTGTCGGTGAGCGTGCCCTGGGGTCTGTGTGCCACCGTCATGGCGATCATCGTCACCGCGATCTCCTATGCCAAGGTCGACCTTGGTGCCCGTGTCGCCGCGGTCCTGCTGATCCTGGAGATCGGCATCCTCGCCGTTTTCGCGGTCGCAGTCTGGGTCCAGGGCGGCCCTGAAGGCGCACCCTGGTCGGCGTTCAACCCGGACAGCTGGCAGGCACCGGTCCTCGGCGGTACCTTCCTCGTCACCTTCCTGGTGTTCATCGGCTTTGAGCAGACCGCGGTCTACAGCGAGGAGGTCAAGGACGCCGGCCGTGCGGTGCGCAGGGCCACCTTCTGGGCCGTGGCCGTCCTGACGGTCGTCTATGTCGCGGCCGCGTTCACCATCCTCATGGCGATCGGGCCCACCCGGCTGATGGACGTGCTGAGCGGGGACCCATCGCGGGTCGTGTTCGACCTCAACACCTCCTTCGTCTCCTCGACCATGACCGATGTCATGCAGCTGCTGGTCATCACCAGCTTCGTCGCCGGGGTGATCGCGCTTCAGAACACCGGGTCGCGGTACCTGTTCTCCATGTCACGCCGTGGCCTGCTGCCCGCGGCTCTGTCCGGCACCAACCGGGCCGGTGCCCCGCGCGCCGCGGTCCTCTTCCAGGGCGGCCTGGTGACGGCCGCGCTGATCGTTTTCGGCTCCTCTTCGCTGGACCCCTACACGCAGGTCGTCATCTGGACCAACTCCCCGACCCTGTTCGCCGTCCTGGCGCTGCAGATAGGGACCAGCATCGCGGTGATCAGGTGGTTCGCCTCGCGGCCCGCGGAAGAGAGCGTCTGGTCCAGGCTCATCGCGCCCGCCCTAGCCCTGATCATTTTGACTACGGTCCTCTTCCTGGCCGTGGACAACATGAGCCTGCTCACCATGCTCGGCGGCACCGGCAACGCGCTCATCATCTCCCCGCTGCTGATCGCGTTCGTCTTTGGAGCGGTCCGCGGCCGCATGACGAAGGACCTCGCGCGGGAAGCCGAAGAAGACGCCGAGCCGTCCACGGCGACCGAAGCGTCCTGAAACAGATCGGAAGAACAATGAGTGATCAGCTGCCGACCGCCGTGCAGACGGCCGCCGATGACGGCGGCGCGGCACCGGCCCCGCGGTACGCCTGGTCCATTCCCGGCTTCGTGGTGGAACGGCCCGGGATGGGCGGGCCCGAGGCATGGTGCTACACCGACAAGTGGACCTACTCCCCGGGAGAGGAAGTCCGCGTCCACACCCACGCCAACACCGACCGGTACACGCTCACGCTGATTCGCGATGGGCTCCGCCCCGAGGTGGTCTGGTCCGCAACCGGCCTGCCCGGACAGGCCCACCCGACCCCGGACGACGCCTATGCCGTCGGCTGCGGCTGGCCGGTCGCACACACATTCACCGTCGACCAGGCGTGGAAGCCGGGCTTCTACATCCTCATCATCGGTGTCGAAACCGGCGGACGGCGCCATGAGCGCGAGCACTTCCTTGTCGTCAAGAATCCCGAGCCCGGCGCGCGGACCCCGTACGTGCTCGTACTGACGACGAGCACGATGACGGCGTACAACGACTGGGGCGGCGCCAATTCCTACCGCGGTCTCGGGGATGACCCATGGATCGACGTCGCCAGCCCCCGGCTCTCCACCCAGCGCCCGATCGCTCGCGGGATGATCCGCAAGCCCGACGACGCCCCGCGCAGCGCCAACCCCGATACCCCTCCGCGCGGCGCCCCGCCACGCCATCCCGCATACGAGTGGGCGCACGCGCACGGGTACTCGCGTCATCACGCCGACGCCTTCTGGTCCACCTACGAGCGGCCCTTCGCCCTGTGGGCCGAGGGAGAAGGCATCGAACTCGACATCCTCACCCAGCACGACATCCACCAGAATCCCGGCAGTCTGATGCCCTACGCCTGCGTCATCTTCGTCGGGCACGACGAATACTGGACCGCGGAGATGCGCGACACCGTGGACGCCTTCGTGGACGACGGCGGACACCTCGCACGGTTCGGCGGGAACTTCCTGTGGCAGGTCCGGCTCGAAGAGGACGACACCGTCCAGATCTGCCACAAGGTCCCGCACGACGATCCCCTGCACGAGGACGACCCCGCCATGGTGACGACCGCGTGGGACTGGCCGCCCATCGGGCGCCCCGGAGCACAGACAATGGGACTCACGGGGCTCGCGGGGGTCTACAGCCGCTACGGTTCGGCGATCTCCCGCGCCAGCGGCGGCTTCACCGTCTACCGCCCGCGTCACTGGGCCCTCGCCGACACCGACCTCGGCTACGGGGACCTCTTCGGCGGCGCACCCACCTGCATCGCCGCTTTCGAACTGGACGGCTGCGACTACACCTTCCGCCGCGGACTCCCGTTCCCGACCGGCGCCGACGGCACGCCGGAGAACCTGGAGATCATCGCCATGTGCCCGGCCGTATTCGGTGAAGAGGACCGGTGGCAAGGGCGAGTGCCGCTCGGCGCGCCGATCACCGAAGTGCAGGACATCCTCGGGCTCCTGTTCGACCCCCTGCCCGACCGTTTCGACGGCGAGGCCTACGGGTCCGGCATGGTCGCCGCCTTCACCCGAGGCAGGGGCGGTGTCTTCTGCGCCGGGACGACGGAATGGGTGAACGGGCTACGACTCAAGGACGAGTTCACCGAACAGATCACCCGCAACGTCCTGCGGCGCTACGCAGCACGCGGCTGAACCACACCGGCCCAAACAGACACGGCCGAACATCTGCCGACCCGAACGCCTCCCGTAGAAAGACGACGATGCATCCATTGGGACCGATCGACAGCTCCACCACCCCCCGCTATGCCGGCTTCGCCACCTTCGCCCGGCTGCCACGCCTGGACCAGGTCGAGCGCGCCGATATCGCGGTCGTCGGCGTCCCCTTCGACAGCGGTGTCTCCTACCGTCCCGGCGCCCGTTTCGGCCCCGCCCACGTGCGTGAGGCATCCAGGCTGCTGCGCCCCTACCATCCCGCCCTCGACATCTCCCCGTTCGAGGTCGCCCAGGTCACCGACGCAGGCGACATCGCGGTCAACCCGTTCCACATCGGTGAGGCGATCGACACCATCCAGAGCTCCGCGCTCGACCTCACCTCCGGCGGTACCCGGCTGGTGACCCTCGGCGGCGACCACACCATCGCATTGCCGCTGCTGCGCGCGGCCGCCGACCGGCACGGCCCCGTGGCACTCGTCCACTTCGACGCCCACCTGGACACCTGGGACACCTACTTCGGCGCCGAGTACACCCACGGAACCCCCTTCCGCCGGGCCGTCGAAGAAGGCGTCCTGGACACCGAGGCGCTCAGCCACGTCGGCATCCGCGGGCCGCTCTACGGCAAGAAGGACCTCCAAGACGACCGCCGCTTCGGCTTCGGCATCGTCACCTCCGCCGATGTCTTCCGCCAGGGCGTCGACGAAGTGGCCGACAGGCTCAGGACACGCGTCGGCGACCGGCCGGTCTACCTGTCCATCGACATCGACGTCCTCGATCCCGCGCACGCCCCCGGCACCGGCACCCCCGAGGCCGGCGGCCTCACCAGCCGTGAACTGCTGGAGATCCTGCGCGGCCTGGCCGGGCTCGACGTGGTCGGCGCCGACGTCGTCGAGGTCGCCCCGGCCTACGACCACGCCGAACTGACCGGCGTGGCCGCCTCCCACGTCGCCTACGACCTCGTCTCGCTCATGGCGGCAGGCCGCGGCGAAGGAGCCTGACATGCCCGAACAGATCACCTACGCCGTCACCGATCCCGCGACCGGCGAGGTGGTGGCCACGTACCCGACCGCCACCGACGCCGAGGTGCAGGCCGCGCTCACCGCCGCACACAAGGCCACCACGTGGGGCAGGTCCACCACCGTCGCCGAACGGACGGTACTGCTGACAAGGGTCGCCGACCTTCACCATCAGCGCCGCAAGGAACTGGCCGCGACGGCGACCATCTATGCGAGGTGGATCTGTGGCGCGACGAATGCGCCTGCCGCCGAGCGCGAGCGGCACTCCCTCACCTGGCACGGTGACGAATCAGGCTGATGCGCGGATGACCAGGCTGGTGTTGCAGATGGCCGGTCTGTTGGTCGCCGATGTGTCGTGGATTCGGGTGAGCAGCATCTCGACCATTTCCTGCCCCATCCGCTCTGTGGGCTGGTGGACGGTGGTGAGCGCCGGCCCCGCGTGCCGGGCGATGGCCGAGTCCTCGAAACCGATGACGGCGACGTCGTCGGGAACGCGTCGTCCTTGCCGCTCCAGAACGCGCAGCGCCCCGGCGGCCATGTTGTCGTTCGCGGCGAACACCGCGTCCAGCAACGATTCGCGTTGGAGTAGTTCCTGCATGGCGGTGGCGCCGCCGGCCTCGCTGAAGTCGCCGTGGGCCACCAGTTCCGGGCCGCCGGCCAGGGCCTGCCGATATCCGGTGAGCCGGTCGATGCCCACCGCGGTGTCCCGTAGGCCAGTGATGGTGGCGATGTGCTTGCGGTCCTGGCCGATCAGATATTCGGTGGCCCGCCGGGCTCCCCCCTTGTTGTCGGCGTCAACGTAACCTGTTTGCGCCATGGCGAGGTCGAATGGACGGCCCCCGGTCACGGTGGGTACGCCGCCGTCGGCCAGTAGGCCGGGAAGCGGGTCCTGCCGGAGCAGCGAGATCACCATGACGCCGTCCACGCGCTGTGTGCGCAGATCATGCGCCAGGCGTGCGCGGTCCGCGGGCGAGTGCGTGAAGGTCAGCATCAGCTGTATCCCGGCCGCACTGACCGCCGAGCTGATCCCTCGCACGATCTCACCAAAGTACGGCTGCTCGAACGGCCGTCCCCGTTCCTCCGACAGCACCAGGGCGACCACGCCCGCACGCCCGGCGGCCAGCCTACGGGCCGCGTCGTTGGGCACATAGCCGAGCTCATCGATCGCCTGCAGCACCGCCTCCCGGGTCTGCGGGCTCACTTTGGCGGACCCGTTGATCACACGCGATACGGTGCCGCGGCTCACCTTCGCCCGGGCGGCGACCTGCTCCAACGTAGGACGTCGCACTGACATGCCCCTCCCGCTTGTGCCCGTTGTGTCGCCACATCTATACAACCTCTCAGCCGCGTCAGCCGGGGAGCTCTGGCTCAGCGTGTCCACGACGACCGGCTCCGGTGACGTTCAACGCTTACTGAAGCCGGGGGCGGAGAGGATCGAGCCGCAGTACGGCGGTGCGATGAACGTGGCGCTGGATCTCCTCGACCGTCGCGTCGGAAGCGAAGGGGAAGTTGCGGGTCCCGGAAGCCGGCCTGCGGCAAGCAGACCGCCAGCACCCGCGCCGCCTGCCGTGCACGGCGGCGTGGAAGCCGTCCTCGCGCCCCGCGCCAACGCGCTATGCGACGGCGCGCTCTCCGGCAAGACCCCGTTGGGCCCTGGCAGCCCGGTCCAGCAGAGCCTGCATGCCTTCCTCGACGCGCTGTTCGACTTCGTCCTAGACGACCGCACGCTCATCCGCGCACTCGAACACCGCCGCCCGCACGCCTTCTACGCCAATCCGGCCAGCCAGTTCTGGATCAGTGAGCTGGGCCGTCGCATCCACACCGCCCACCCCGCCCGGAACCCTGCCCGGTTTCCTGCCGAGCAACCGGCGGCCAGCAGCATGCACGCCGGCGCCGGTGCGAGCCAGGAGCCTTGCCGCCTCCGATCGGCGAACCGGATGAGATCGCCCGCGTAGCGGACGATGTCGTCCTGCGCCAGCCCTTCCACCTAGGGATGGCACGTTGTCGATGCGTGCGGTTTCCGAGCCCAGCGGGGGCACACGGACGGCGATACCGCTCGGGCCCGCAACGGCGGGCCGCTGGGCGGTGCTGTGGTCACCGTCGTCCTGCCGCGGTCGTTACGCGGACGGGTCAGCGGGCCGGTGTGATGATGGCCAGACGCGCGCCGGCCGGGTCCGTCATGAGCGCGAACCGGCCGGGTGGGGCGCCGGTCGGCGGTACCCGGATCCTGGCGCCCAGTTCGGCGGCCCGGGCGGTGGAGGCGTCGCAGTCGGTGACAGCGAAGTAGGGCATCCAGTGCGGCGGGTAGTGGGGCGGCCATCGCTCGTCCATCACCACCAGGCCCGCCACGGGTCGGTCGGCGACCTTCCCGTCGGTGTAGGCGGTGCCGTGGCAGGACCAGCCGGCGAAGGTCCAGCCGAAGACCTGGCCGTAGAAGCGCCTGGCCTGGTCGATGTCCCTGCAGGCCAGCTCGACCCAGCACATTGTGGCGGGCTCGCCCACCACACCGGCGCCTGGGCTGGCGTACGGCTGCCATAGGGCGAAGCTTGCGCCCTCCGGATCGGCCACCAGCCCCCAGTTGCCCAGATGGCCGACGTCCACCCCGTCCGTGAGCGCAAGACCGCCCGCCGCCTGCACCCGCGCTATGGCGGCTCCCATGTCGGTGACCGAGAACTGGCAGGTCCACGACGACCGCTCGGTGTCGTCGGCGAGCGCCAGCAGGCCACACACCCCGGGTCCCTGCGGCCCGCCGAGCGTCCACACGACGTAGTCGCCGAGCTTGTCGTCGGCGAGGATGTAGGAATCCCAGCCGAACAACCCGCCGTAGAACGCCTTGGAGGCCTCCACGTCCGGGCTGGACAACCCCAGCCAGCACGGCACCCCTGGGGGATACCGGGATGCCTTGGCCATCTGGCCCCCCTTTCCCTCGGGACCTTCCATGTTACGGTCGGCAACGTAATTCAGGCATGGCATAGCCGGAATCGACTCCACAAAGCCGAGGCGAAACAATCACCAAGGGGCCCACGGGGCAGGTCTCAAAACCTCGCCATGAAACGTCTCCCCGCAGGTTGCCTTACCGTCCACACCTCTGTGCGCGTTTGCGTACGGCGGTGCTGCCCCCAGTCGGCGCGCAGGTGCGCCCGTACGCCGTGCGCGCGAGACACCGCGTCCTCGCCCTCCTAGGTCGATTCCTCTTGACGTTGATCGGCGGCAGCGTGGTTAAGTTTCCTAGGCAGCGTTCGGGGAGTAGCGCAAGGGATGGAGTCGAATGCTTCCGAGGGGTCATTTGTCCGATTTGCGTGCAGGGCGCCATCGTCGACAGTCCGTTCCCCGCCGACCCCCCTTCCGGCATGGCATCTGGATCGGGATGACGTTGCTCGCCACCGCAACCGGCGTAGCCCTTCACGGAATCGCGACGACAATGGCCACGGAGGACAGCCAGCCGCCTCTGGGGCCGTCCGCCGCTCACCAGTTTCGGATGTATCCGACGGAAACGCCGTCGGCGACGCCGGGCGGCATGGTTCCTAAGGCGCCCCCCGCGTCGGCCGAGGCATCTGGGCGAGCACCGAAGCCGCAGCCGTCGTCGAAGCCGCCGTCGTCGAAGCCGCCAGTCGCCGCAAAGTCCCCGAGCAAGTCCCGTGGGCCTAACGAGCCGGACAAGAGCAAGCCTGCGGTGCCACCGACCAAGTGGCCGAACGCGGTTCCGCCATCGTCCCTGCCGACGCACAGGACACAACCGACCCCGCCGACCAGGCCCGAACAGCTTCCGCCACCGCCACCCGGATATGGCTGGCCCTCCTCTCACTGGTGGTGGCAGCCGAGGCCGCACTCCTCCCGGCCGCACCATTGGGGCCCATGGCCGTATTGGGGGTCGCGGTGAGGCATGCGGGAATGCCCATCGCATCCAAGCTGGGGATGCGGCCGACAAGGGTCGGCTTCTGACAATAGAGCGTTTCTGAGAGGGCGCCGGGCTCAGCGGGGCCGCCCTCCTGGACGGCTGTCGTCAACCGCCGTGTCATACGCCGAAGTCCGCCCGTCCGTGCAGGTCACAGTACTTACACGTCGTCGAGCTACTGGACCGGAGCCCGTCCAGTGACCCGACGACCGGTTCCGACGGTATCGCGCACCCTTGCGGCCGGGTCAGGGCGCGCCTTTGCGGTAGGTGGGCGGTCCGGGTGTCAGCGTCGGCGGCTCGCCGGCTGGAAGACCGTCACCGCCGCGCTCGCGCCGGGCGGCCAAGCGTTGCGGTGCCGGTGGTCGGCCAGGCATCGGGGTGGATCCTTTGCCGGATAGTGCCTCGGCCCGGCGCCCCCTGCTCATCCAGCGCTCTCGGGATGCTCATCCGCCGGTCATCGCGCGCACGACTCATGGGCCGCGATGACGGACCCCAGCATGATCTTCCGCACCTAGCATCGAGGCGTTCCGTGCCGGTACGGACGGAATCCCGCTGACCTCCATCCCCTCGCACCGCGGAGTATCCGTGCGCAAGACGCTGCTGCCTGCCGTCGGCCCCCTGGCCCTACTGTCCATCGTCGCTCTCGCCTCTCCCGTCATGGCGAGCCCGCCGCCCCCGTCCCGGATCGATGTTTTCTCGGCGCGCCCCGCGCCTTCTCCCGACGTTCCCCGACCCACCGTCCAGGCGCTCGACCAGGCCGAGAAACTGGCCAGGGCGCACCCTCGGGATCTGGGGCATCCGTGGGTGGATCCCTCGACCGGCTCCGTGGTGATCGCCACGGTGACCCCCGCGGGAGCGCATCTGGCCGCGCAGCGGCGGAACAAGCTCGCGGCGGGAGCGTCCGTCATCCGCAAGTCCGTGCGCGAGAGCGTGGCCTCCCTTGAGAAGATCAAGGATGAGGCGATCCGGCCGTCGATCGTCCCCGATGCGGCCGCCATTCGCGCGACCAGGGTGGACGCCGAGACGAACCGTGTGGTCATCACTGCCACACGTACGACGCCCGCCATGCTCCGCGGGCTCTCCGAGCGGTATGGCGACCGTGCCATCGCGGTGGAGGTGTCACCCCGGTTCAATGCGGAGAAGGCCTCACGCTGGGACGAAGGGCCCGACAACTGGGGTGGCGGAGGCGCGACACAGGTGCACAGGAACGAAGGGCAGACCAGGTGCACCACCGGCATCCCGGTCTGGATGGAAGGCGACAAATCCGGCATGCTCACCGCTGGTCACTGCAGCCCCACGGGCGGCTACTACTTCAGCGGCAACGACAACAACTACATGGGGTGGGTCGGCTCGGGCGACCGCGAGAACTACAACAAGGGGACGGGCTCGGTCCGGCTGCCGGGGCAGAGCGCCTACCACGGAGACCTCGCCCTAATCGAGATCCCCTACGGCACGAGCGGCTACTACCTCTTCAGGGGCTCGGCATCCGGGGGATACACCGCGATCATCAGCCAGATCTGGCCGTGGGCCTCCGCCGCGGCGGGCGCGGCCGCGGCAGGCGACATCTGCACCGGCGGCAGCACCACGGGCGAGAACTGCGGCTGGATCGCCAGCCGCGCCGGAGTGAACGTCAAGTACAGCGACGGCGACGTCGTCCGCAACATGACCGAGCAGGTGAAGGACGGCAAATGCATCGACGGCGGTGACTCCGGCGGGCCGGTCTACTGGCTCAAATCCGACGGCACAGTCGGTGTCCGGGGGATCATCTCCGGCGGGAGCAACCTCGGCGGGTACGGCGGCTGCCGCCTGTACTTCACCGAGGTCTGGGACGCCGTCGCCGCGTGGGACGACAAGATCTTTCCCCGCGTGCTGCCCTCCTGATCGTCGTCACGCCCCGGCCGCCCCGCATGGGTCGGCCGGGGCGCCGGCGCGGGGGAGGGCTGGCCGTTGCGGGAGCGCATGATCCAGAATGATCTTTCATGGACGGTCCCCTTCTGCGCGGCAGGGCCACCGAACTCCAGATCACGGACAGGTTGCTCGCGGACGCGCGCGGCGGTACGAGCCGAGTGACCGTCCTGCGCGGCGAGCCCGGGATCGGCAAGACCGCCCTCCTGCGTCACGCACGGGAGTCCGGCAGCGCCGCCGGGATGCGCGTCATGCGCGCGGCCGGAGTCGAGAGCGAAGTCGAGTTGCCGTTCGCCGGCCTGCACCAGTTGCTGCGACCGGCGATGAGCCGCATCGGAACGCTCCCCGGGCCGCAGGCCTCGGCGCTGCGCGGCGCGTTCGGCCTGGCACCGCCAGCCGGCGGTGATCGCTTCCTCATCGGTCTGGCCACTCTGGGCCTGCTCGCCGGGCTCGCGGAGGAGGCGCCCCTGCTGTGCCTCGTCGACAACGCGCAATGGCTGGACAGGTCCTCCGCGGACGTGCTGGAGTTCGCGGCCCGCAGGTTGCGGTCCGAGCCCGTGGCGGTGCTCATCGCGGCTCGCGGCACATCCGGAGCCTTCGCCGGTAGGGGCCTTCCCGAGCTCGCCCTCGACGGCCTGGCGCCCGAAGACGCCGCCGCCCTCCTCGGGGAGCACGCACCGGCACTACCGCGTCACCTTCGCGAGCCGATCCTGCGCGACGCGCGCGGGAACCCGCTCGCCCTCATCGAGCTCGCGAAGGCGTCCGTGGCCACCGGCGCGCTCACGCCCGGCATGGCCCCCGACACGCTGCCGCTCACCGATCGCCTCCAGCAGACCTTCCACGCCCAGGTGACCGCGCTTCCCCGGCCGACGGGAACCCTTCTGCTCCTGATGGCCGCGGACGACACGGGTGACCTCGAGGTGCTGCTCCGCGCCGCGGAACGGCTCGGTGACCGGACCGCATCCGAGCGAGACCTGGAACCGGCCGAGATCGCCGGTCTCATCCGGTTCGAGAGCTGTGGTGTGGAGTTCGCCCACCCGCTGATGAGATCAGCCGTGTACCAGGGAGCGACCCACAGCCGGCGCCTCGACGCCCACCGCGCCCTCGCCGACGCACTGGACGGCCCCGACGACGCGGACCGGCGCACCTGGCATCTCGCCACCGCGACCATCCGGACCGACGAGAAGATCGCTCAGGCCCTCGAAGGCGTGGCGGACCGCGCGCGGCGACGGAACGGATACGCGGCCGCGGTCTCCGCCTACACGCGGGCCGCCAGGCTGAGCGAGACCCGGCAGGCCCGGGCCCGCCGTCTCGGCCTGGCCGCCGAGGCGGCGATCGAAGCGGGCCGCATCCGGCACGCGGACGCGCTGGCCGACGAGGTCGCGGCCCTCACCTGCGCCCCGTCGGCGCGGGCCGGGCTGGCCCGGGTACGAGCGGCCGTGGAGTTCGAAACGGGCTCCCCGGCGGCGGCCGGGCGGATACTCGTGGGGGGAGCCGCCTGGATCGAGGCGACGGAACCGGCCATCGCCGCTCTCATGTTGACCGAGGCCGTCCGGAACTCCTCGTTCGGCGGCGACGCCGCCCTCGCCCGCGATGCGGCCGCGCGCCTGCGCACCCTCCGCCTCCCGCCCGACGCCGATGTCGGACCACTGGTGCGTGCGATGTCGGCCTTCGCCGCCCTCCTGGACGGGAGCACGTCCGCCCTGAAGGATCTCGCCGCCGAGGCGTGGAACCTGCCGCGCGCGCGGCCCGCCGAACGGTTGCTGGCCGCGTCGCTCTCCCTCATCGCGGCCGACGACGCGGTGGCGCAGGACCTTTCCGCCTCGGTCATCGCACAAGGCCGCGAGAACGGCATGATCGGACTGCTTCCCCATGCGCTGGCCATCTGCGCCCAGGCCCAGCTCATGCGCGGCCGGCACCTGTCCGCCCTGGCCAACGCCACCGAGGGCTACCAGCTGGGCCGGGACATCGGCCAGACCCACCGAGCCGCCCACCTCGGTGCCTTGATCGCCTGGCTGTCGGCGGTCAGTGGCGACCAGGACCGCTGCCGCGACCTGGCAGCCGAGGGCAACGCCTACGGAGGCCGTCACGGCGTGGTCACGGCCCGGGCCCTGAGCACGTGGTCCCTGGGCCTGATGGACCTCGGCCTCGGCCAATTCGACTCCGCGCTCGAGCTTCTGCGGGACGTCTGGCGCGGCAAGCACTCCCACCCGGCTGTCGCGGCGTACAGCACGATCGACCTCATCGAAGCGGCGGCGCGGGCCGGTCGGCCCGAGCTCGCCGAACGGGCGCTGGCCGACTTCACCGAATGGGCGCAGGCGGTGCGGTGCCCCTGGATCCCCGCGGTCGCGCTGCGCTGCCGGGCGCTCATCGACCCCGATGACGAGGCCGAGCAGCACTACGAGGAGGCTCTCGACCGGCACGACCGGAGCGACCAGCCTTTCCAGTGCGCCCGCACCCGGTTGCTATACGGCGAATGGTTGCGCCGCCGACGCCGCCGGGCGAGCGCGACCGTCCAGCTCCGCGCCGCACAGGAGGGCTTCGCCCGGCTCGGCGCCCACCCCTGGCGCATCCGGGCCGAGAACGAGCTCTGCGCCTGCGGCGTCACCGGCCCGCCCCGTCGGCCGGGCGGCATCGTCCGGCTGACCCCGCAGGAGCTCCAGGTCGTACGCCTGGCGGCCGATGGTCTGACGAACGCCGAGATCGCCGTCCAGATGTTCCTCAGTCCCCGGACGGTCGCCCGCCACCTCTACAAGGCCTACCCCAAGCTCGGGATAGCCTCCCGAGCCGACCTGCCCGACCTGCCGCTGGACGGGACCGGCGAGTAGTGGTCGATCGGGACCATCGACCCGCGTCGTCGACCCGCTCGGCCTGATGCGATGAAGGGGTTGGGCGGCCTCCGCTCCCCGCGACGCTTCTCCCGGGCGCATGCTCGGGGGCCGGCGGGCGCCGTGGGTCAGCGCCGGGTGTAGATGAAGCCGATCTTGTCGAGTTCGTTCCCGGAGCGACCGTGGAAGCCGGAGATCTGCCAGCCCGGTGGCGCCTTCCGCGTCGTGCAGTCGGAGGTGGTGGTGCCGCCGGCCAGGGTGTTGCCGAGGTTGGTGGTGAGCCTGGCATAGAAGATCCGGGTGTGGCCGTCCTTCCGGCCGCGGCACAGGTACGCGGAGGTGAGGTGTTCACCGTTGCCCAGCGTCAGGGACGAGGCGGACCCGCCGGTGCCGCCATGGGCGAACGTCGCGCCTTCGGCCGGCGTGATGGCGATCCGGTCCACCCGTGCGCCGGTGCGCAGTGAGATCTCGGTGGGCCGGGCGGCGGCGGGGACGTCGTTGATGTCGTTGAAGTGGTCACCGTGCGGGCCGCCGAACTGGTCGCTGAGCCGGTAGTCGGGGTTCTGGGTCCAGGCGAACCGGGTGGCGATCGGGTCGTGGTCGGACAGCATGCGCCCGGAGTCGTCGAGAAAGCCGTCGTGCTCGTTGGTGTAGTCCGACGCGGTCAGCGTGATCAGTTTGCTGCTCCGGTAGAAGATCTTGTCGACCGTTTCGCAGGTGTCGGTGATGTCGGACTCATCGCACACCAGGGCCGGGCTGCCCTCGGCCGGGGCGCTGCCACCGCGGACCAGGCGTACCCACGCGTCGGTCAACCCGTTGTGGGCGGCGAAGGAACGGAGAGTCGCGCCGTCGCCCGGCCTGGTGTAGCGGGCGTTGGTGTCGCCCATGACGACCACGGCGTTGCCTGCCGAATGGCTCTTGATGTGCTCGGTGAGCTGGTCGAGGTTGGCGGCCCGGGCTGAAACGTCCCCGCTGTCGCTCCCGGCGTCGGCGTGCAGGTTGTAGAAGTCGATGGTGTTGCCTTCGGTGAGCCTGACCCGCATGAAAGTGAACCCCTTGGGGGTCAGGCAGTCGCCGCTGTTGAGATTGCAGTCGTCCCAGGTCACGCGCTCGAAGTCGTCATCGGCGGTGGGGTGGGCCGACAGCAGGTTCAGCCCGCTGCCGATGCCTGCGCCGCCGCTGGTCGGCGTGCGGTACGGATGGGCGTCGGTGGCGTACAGGTAAGCGTGGTAGTTGAAGTCCTCCTGCACGTGGACGACGTCATAGGGGCCGAGCCTCCGGCCGATCTCGGTGGTCGCGGGCTTCCGGGGGGTAGGGGCGCTGGACAGGCCCTCGGGCAGGCCGGCGATGTTGTAGGTCATGACGGTGAGGGAGCCGCTCGCGGCGGCCGAGGCGGGCACGGAGGGGGCTGTGGTCAGCGCGGCGGGGACGGTGAGGGCCAGCAGTGCTGCGCGGAGCCGGCGGGGGCTGGGCACGGTGTACTCCTCGTAACGGCGCGGGTCCGTGGTCGTTTCATGGCCGTGGGCCACGCGGGGTGGTCGCCATCCGGGGGGAGAGAGGAAACATGAAGTTTTTTCGGGTACTACGGGGACGATAACTCCCCGTGCGTCGCTCGTCCATGGCATGTCGTCCCGCAGCTCAGCAGAGTGCTGAAGACAAGGCTGATCACGCAGAGCCGTAGTTCAGTCGGCGGCGGGTAGCCAGATGGTGAATGTTGAGCCGGTCCCGGGGGTGCTCTCGGCGGTGAGTGTGCCGCCGAGCGCGAGGACGATCTCGCGGGCGATGGCCAGGCCCAGTCCGCGGCCGCCGGTGTCGCGGCTGCCGATCGCCTGCGCCCCGCCAGCACCGTCGAGCGGCACGAGGTGGACGGGCGGCAGCTCTTGCGGGCGACCGGCGGCGATCCCACCAATCAGGCCGCCGTCCGAGCCCTGGCAGAGAACCACGACCCGGATCTGGCCTCTCCCTGATTCCCGCCGATGGGGGCTCCGCCCCGCGATTTGGGCTACCAGCGTTGTTCCGCCGCGTGCGGGACGGCGCTTCGTCGTTTCAGGGGGTATCGACGAAAGTCGTGCCCTCACAGTGACCGGAACAGGCCTCGGGGCAGCAGCTCCAGCGGGCTGTTGTTCCTCCAGGCTTGGTTGTCGTGGCACAACTCTATGAGTTCGGCGACAATCCGACGGCAGCGGCTGGAGAAGGAACTGGAGGACACCGGGATGAAGCTGTCGTCGGTGCTCAGCAACATCATCGGCACCAGCGGCCGCGCCATCCTGGAAACGCTGATCAAGGGTGAACGCGATCCCGTCCGCCTGGCCGACCTGGCCCGCGGCAAGGCAGGCCGCAAGATCGGCGAGCTGACCCAGGCGCTGGACGGGGAGTTCACCGCCCACCACGCTTCACGGCCGGGCACTACCTCGATCAGAACGATCACCTGAACGCCCCGGTCACCGCCCTCGATCGGCGGATCGCCGACGCCCTGGCGCGCGAAGAGCTGGACCTGCTGGACACCATTCCGGCGTGGGCCGGCTCGCCGCCGAGGTCATCCTCGCCGAAACCGGCGGGGACATGCGCCGCTTCGCCTCCGCCCAGCACCTGGCCTCCTGGATCGGAGTGTGCCCCGGCCAGAACGAATCGGCCGGAGTGAACAAGTCCGGCCGCGCCCCCCGGCAATAGCAACCTCAAGCGCCTGCTCGGAACCGTCGCCATGGCCGGCGTCCGGGACAAGAACTCCTACCTCTCGGCGTTCTACCGCCGCATCGCCGCCCGCAGAGGCGGCAAACGCGCCCTGGTCGCCGTCATGCACAAACTCACCATCGTGATCTGGCATGTCCTGCACGACCAGCAGCCTTACCGAATTCTCGGCGCCGACTACTTCACCCGCCGAAAACCCCGACCGAGCCCTACCCAGGATCATCAAGGAAGCCAACCGTCTCGGCCTCACTGTCCGTTTCGACCCGATCCCCACCACCTGACCAGCGCGAACAGGTTATTTCGTGTCAGACCCGTCAGTCGAGCAGACCTGCTTGGTGAGCGAGGATGGCGGCTTGGACGCGGTTAGTGAGGGACAGTTTGGTCAGGATCCGGCTGACGTGGGTTTTGGCCGTCGCCTCGCTCATGTGCAAGTTGGTGGCGATGTCGGTGTTGGACAGGCCGTTGCCCAGCGCGATGAGCACTTCGCGTTCTTTCGTGGTCAGGACCTTGAGGCGGTGTTCGGCCTGGGTTCGTCCTGATGCCGCCTTGGTGAAGTGTTGGAGCAGGCGCCGGGTCACTTTGGGGGAGAGCATCGCTTCGCCGCGTGCCGCGCTGCGGACTGCGGTGATCATGTCGTCGGCCGTTGCGTCCTTGAGCAGGAAGCCGACCGCTCCGTGAGCCAGCGCGGTTCGTACGTATTCGTCGAGGTTGAAGGTGGTCAGGACGACCACGCTCGGCGGGTGGGGCGATCGCGCGAGTTGTTCGGTGGCCGTCAGGCCGTCGGCGCGGGGCATCCGGATGTCCATGAGCACGACGTCGGGGTGCAGGGTCTGGGCCATGGTCACTGCTTCGGCTCCGTCGCCGGCCTCGCCGACCACGGTGATGTCCGGGGCCGACTCCATGATGGTGCGCAGCATGGAGCGCACCATCCACTCGTCGTCGGCGATCAGCACCCGGATCGGTTCGCTCATGGGGTGTGCTGTCGTGTCAGGGGGACCTCGGCGGTGATGTCGAATCCGCCCTCGGCCGTCGGTCGTGCGGTCAGCTCGCCGCCGACCAGGCGGACTCGCTCGGCGACGCCGAGCAGGCCATGCCCGCCGGCGGGCAGTTCGGCGCGGCCGCCGTTCGGCGCGCGGCGGTTGGTCACGCGCAGGTGAAGGGCATCGTGGGTGTGGTGGACGCGGACGTGGGTCGGCGCGGTGGCGGCATGCTTGTGCACGTTGGTCAGGGCTTCCTGGACGACACGGTACGCGGCGTGTTCGACGAGCGCGGGCAGCGCGGTGTCGCAGTCGTCGACCAACTCCAGGGTGACCGGCATGCCGAGACGGCGGGACGCGTCGGCCAGGTCGTCGAGATCGGCCAGGGTGGGTTGCGGCGCGAGCGGCGCGGTGTTGTCGCCGTCGGAGCGCAGGACCTCCACCAGTGAGCGTAGTTCGTCCAGTGTCTCGCGTCCGATGACGCCGATCCGCGTGCCGATGGCGGTGGCATCCTGGTCCCGCGCCACCTCCAGCGCGGTGGCGTGCAGCACCATCAGCGACACGCGGTGCGTGACCACGTCGTGCATGTCCCGGGCGATCTGGGCCCTTTCGGCGCTGCGCGCCTGCAGGACACGCTGGTGCTGCTCGCGTTCGGCGCGTTCCGCCCGTTGGCGCATCCTGGCGATCAGCTCGCTCTGAGCGCCGACATAGAGCCCGAGAAGGACGGGGAGCCCGCAGAACACGGCGGCGATCGAGGTCGCGGCGTCGGCGCCGGCCGCCCGCCAGATCGGGATGCCGACCACCAGCACCGTTCCCGCCAGCACGCCGATCCGTGCCGCGTGCTGAGATCGCGTACGCTGCGACGCCATCTGCCGCGCCAGGGTGTACTGCGCGACCATGACGGCGACGTAGGCCGACAGCACCACCCAGCCTGCCAGGGCGGCCAGGACGAACAGCATCGGTCGGCGCCGGCGCCACCAGGCGGCGGTGCCCACCGCCAGCCCCAGCGGCAGCGAGATCCACAGCGCGGGCCGCCAGTCGAGGTAGGTGATCCCGACTTCACCCATGGAGCGGCCGGACCCGCCGTCACCGGACGGCGTGCTCGCGGCGAGGGCGATGGCCACCACCACGTCGATCACCCGATGACGCCGCTCCCGAACCGCGGCCCGAACCGTCGCCCGAACCGCCGTGGCGCGCCGGTCGGCTGGTCTTGGCGGCCTCATGAGTCGCACGCTATCCGTGCCGCGCCCCCGAGGGCATCGATAGAAAGTTGTACGCGGCACCGGGAGGAACTCCGACTTTCCGACGAGCCGGCAGACCGACAATGGCGGATGCCCCGGTCACCGTGGGCCGGTGAGGCTGTTCGCATGCCATCGCAGACCACGCACACCCAGGCTCCGCCCGGTCCACCACGCCTGGACCACCGCACCCGTCCTCACCCATCACGCCGCCATGACGGATGTTGACAGTGGCGCGAGGCTCGCCCGTCCAGTGCTCTCCGGGGTGGACCTCGCGAAGGTTTACGGGCGCACTACCGCGTTGCATCATGCCTCACTCGCGGTCGACCGGGGTGAGTCGGTCGCCGTGATGGGCCCGAGCGGGTCGGGCAAGTCCACGCTGCTCTACTGCCTTTCCGGCGTTGTGATACCTGATGGCGGGGAAGTGTTGTTCGACGGCATCCGGGTCGATGAACTCTCCGAGGCCCGGCGCACCGGTCTGCGGCGGTCGGACTTTGGTTTCGTCTTCCAGTTCCCCGGCCTGCTGCCGGAACTGTCGGCGGCCGAGAACGCGGCGTTGCCGCTGATGCTGGAAGGTGTCGGCCGTCGTGACGCGGTCGCCCGGGCGCGGGAGCTGTTCCCGGCGCTCGGTCTTGAGGGCCTGGAGCGGCGGCGCCCGGGCGAGTTGTCAGGCGGCGAGGCTCAGCGCGTCGGGATCGCCCGTGCGCTGGTGCTCGGCCCCGCGGTCGTGTTCGCCGACGAGCCGACGGGCTCGCTCGACACGCGGACCGGCGACGAGGTCATGTCCCTGCTGGTGTCGACGGTACGGGACCGGCGGGCGGCGCTGGTGCTGGTCACCCATGACGAGCGGGTGGCCAAGCGCTGTGACCGGATCGTTCAGGTCGTGGACGGCCGGACCCTGACCGAGTCGAAGAGTGTGCAGTGATGCGTGGATTGTGGCTGCGCCTGCTGCGCGGCGGCGGGCGGTCAGCTCGTCTCGAGGTCGGCCTCCCTCTGGTGGCGGGCGCCGTCATCACCTTGGTCCTGCTGCTGTTGCTCGGGTTGCAGCAGGGCCTGGACAACCGGGCGGAGCGGACGGCGTGGCGGAGCCCCGAGGCGGCGACGAACGAGCCCACGGCGATCCAGGCGGGTTTCACCGACTATGTCGGGGATCGTCCGCTCGCGATCGTCGAACTGGCCGCCTTGGGCCAGAACCCACCCGCCCTGCCGGGAATGGGCACGTTCCCGGCACCGGGTGAAGTGTGGGCCTCTCCCAGTCTGGCCGAGCTGATGGCGGACCTGCCGGCCGACCGGCTCGCCGGCAGGTTCCCCGGCCCGGTCACCGCCGAACTCTCCCGGGAGACCCTGGAGCATCCCGACGAACTCGTCGCGGTGATCGGCCGGCGTCCGGCCGATCCCTCGATGCGCGACCGGCGGCCGCCTCATCAGTGGAACGAGGTCTCGTCGGTGACGCCGACCAGGATCGACGGATGGTCGGCCATCCCGGATCTTTATCAGACCACCTACCGGGACATCGCGCTGCTCGCCGTCGTCCTGACCGCGCTTCCGCTCGCCGGCCTGGGCGGCCTGGCCTCCCGGCTGATGGCGGGACGCCGGCAGCGGCGGCTGGCCATCCTGCGGCTGCTGGGCGCCCGGACCTCGCAGGTGGTCCGGCTGACCATCGCCGAACTGGCGACGTTCGCAGGGGCCGGGGCGGTGTCCGGGGCCGTGCTGCATCGAGTCCTTGTGCCGTTGACCGCCCGGGTGCCCATCAAGGGCGGGGAATGGTTTCCCGCGGACGTGCGGCCGGGGATACCGCTCAGCCTCGCCACCGTGGCCGCGGTGGTGGGCGTGCTGACCTCGGGCGCGCTGACCGGGCTTCGGGTGGCGGTGCGCGACCCGCTGGGCACCTACCGCCGCGCTCGCCGCGACCCGGCGCGCGTGCGGTTGTGGGCGGTGGTGTTCATCGGCGCGGCGGTCGCGTTGTTCTGGCTGCGCAGCAGCAACCCCTTCGTCGGCGTCGCCTTCACCGCCGTGGTGATCCTGGGCTGGGGACTGGTGTCGACGGGGCCGTGGATCGTCGCGGGACTCGGCAGGCTGCTGGCCTGGCGAGCCCGCCGTCCGGCGACCTTCCTCGCCGGACGGCGCCTGTCGGACAGCCCGCGCAGCGCCTGGCGGACGGTCGGGGGCCTGACACTCGCCTGCTTCATCGCCGGGTTCGTCGCCATCAGCCTCCCGGTCGGGCTCGGCAACGTCGGCGCGTATGCCTCCCGGACCGAGCGGCCCGAGGCCGTCGTACCCGCCGCCTCCCTGGACGCCACCGTCCGCAAAGCCGAATCGGTGCTACGCGCCGACGGCATCCGCGCCGAAGTCGAGACGGCCGCGGCGCCATCCTGGCTCAAGGAGAGCGAGTGGGCCACGCTCTCCCTGGACACGCGCGGCCCCGACACGGAACGGGACCGCGCCCGCACCGCGATGATCGAGAACGGCCTCTGGGGTCCGGAGATGACCTTGGCCGAGGACCTGCCGAACATGTGGCTCCTGCGGGACGGGGTCGTCATGGGCTTCCTGGTGCTCCCGACCGCGGCGCTGGTCGCGCTCGCCTCGATGATCATCGGCACGATCGCGCGCATCTTCGATCAGCGGGACACCTTCATCGCCCTCAGACTGGCCGGCACTCCCCAGACCGTCCTGCTCGCGGCGCAACGCCGCGAGATGATCCTGCCGTCGGCACTGCTCGGCGGTGTCGCCGCGCTCGCGGGGCTGGCAAGCGGCTCGACGCTCGGCTCGACCGCCCTGCTCAACCCCTACAGCGCCGGCGTCTTCACCGGCCTTCTCGCGCTCGGCGCGATCGCACTGCTGCTCGCCGACCGCACCGCGCGACCCGTCCTCGAACGAGTCGGCACCGATCTCTCCGAACGCGAATAAGGAAGGTCACGAAGGTCGACCGGCATGCCATCACCGGCCCGCCCCCACGGCCGCTCGCGAAACGGCCGTCGAAACAGGACGCGTCAGGCTCAGAACGGCGGCGACTTCCGCGCATCCGCGAGCATGATCGGTTCGCCGTCCGCCCACTGCCGGAAGATACCGTTCACACCTACAACCCGGACCCCGGCTTTGTCTGAAGCGTCCTGTCACTCGCCGCCCGCTATGCCAGGGCGACTTCCATGCCGTCGCGATACCGCCGCCACCACCGGTGAGTGCTCGTGGCCCGCACAGGCGGCATACGCGCGGTGAGCCGCAACCATCGCCGTGGGTAGGGCCGTTCGCGGTGGCCGGTATCGGTGTCTCGATCGTGGTGCGGTTGTGGTCCCCGCCACCAGGCCTGCGGCCATTCCTGTTGATCGCGCTGCCGCTCGTCCTCTCGGCTGTCAAGGGCGGCCCGGGCAGCTTCAGTGTTCGCTCAGCTGCTGGCGATCTTGAGCTGGGAAATGTCGGTGAGAAGTGGTGGTCCTCAAGCTCGGCAGGTCGCGAATCCCGGGTCCGCCCCCCGACGGGCCGACGGCAACTCCATCTCTCGGAGATCTCGATCCGACGTGTGCCCAGACGGTCTTTGACGTGCCGTCCCGTAGTTCGACCCGGACCAGATGCTGGAGCTGCATGGACGGCGGAAGCGGACAACGACGGGTCCGGAGCTGTAGGGCAGGGTGAGGTCGGCGGTCTTTACCTGGGATCAAGGCTCAGGGGTGGCCCAGCACGCCCAACTGCGCATCGACACCGGCCTGGAATTGGCGAGCGCGGCTGGTTGGGCGGTGACGGTGAAGGTGGCCCAGGGTGAGGTAGATGGCGCCGATTGCGTAGCCGGAGCGGTGCGCCGAGCCGGAGCGGCGGCCAAGCCACCGGCGGACGGCGCCGCCCGCGATCGCGTAGCCCGTGTCCAGGGTGAGCGCTAACCAGGGTTAATTGGTCATGGCGGTTTGGGTAGTGGACGGGCCGTTGGTGTGGGCGTATGCCGGTGGGTATGGCCAGATACCCCCAGGGTGGTGGGATGACCGACGCGGGCCGTGAGCGTCGAGAACGGGTTCGGATGCAGGCAGCGCAGTGGTTCGCGGAGGGCCGGCCCAACGCGCAGATCGCCGCTGAGTTGCGGGTGGGGCTGCGGCAGGTGGAGAAGTGGCGCCAAGCCTGGCGCCAGGGCGGGGCCGAGACGTTGCGGTCGCGGGGGCCGCATCGGCGGGCGCGGCTGGACGATGCGGCGTTCGCGCGGTTGGAGGCTGAGCTGAATCGCGGCCCGGCCGCGCACGGCTACGCCGATGACCAGCGGTGGACGCTGGGCCGGGTGGCCGCGCTGATCAAGGGCCTGTTCGGGATCGACTACACCCTGCCGGGGGTGTCGCTGCTGCTGCGCCGCAACGGCTGGTCGGTGCAGGTCCCCGGACGCCGCGCCATCGAACGCGACGACCAGGCCATCGAGGTGTGGAAGCGGCAGGTGTGGCCGCAGGTGGAAACACCGCGGGCGACCTGGGCGCCTGGGTCTGCTTCGCCGACGAAGCGGGTCAAGGGCTCAGGCCGCCCAAAGGACGCTCCTGGTCCCGGCGGGGGCACCGGCCCCAGGTGAGGGTGCACGGCGGCGACCACCGTGGGCGGGTCTCGGTCGCCGGGATGGTCTGCTACCGCCCCGGTGAGCGGTCCCGGCTGATCTACCGGCTGCACCACTACCGCCGCCGCAAAGGCGAACGCGCCGCCTTCACCCTGCCCGAGTACAAGGCACTGCTGCAGGCCGCCCACCAGCAGCTACCCGGCGGGAAGATCGTGCTGGTCTGGGACAACCTGAACATCCACCACTCCACGACGATGCGGGCGTTCATCGACGCCCACACCGACTGGCTGCGAGTGTTCTACCTGCCGGCCTACGCCCCCGACCTCAACCCGGCCGAGAGCGTGTGGTCCCTGCTGAAACGCTCCATGGCCAACTTCCTGGCCACCGACCTGGACCACCTCACCGGCATGATCAAGCACCGGCTCAAGGTGATCCAGCACCACCCCGACGTGATCGACGGCTGCCTGACCACCACCGGCCTCACCCTCAACACCACACCCGCCATCACCAATTAACCCTGGTTAGTGTTCTGCGCCCGATATCTACAACGGATTTCAGGCGCAGAACACTAGTACTCCAGCCGGTGCGCCCAGAGATCATGGAGGTGGTTGTCCAGCGATCATGACCTGATCACAAGCTCGTCGTCGCCTGCCGGTGTAAGTCCGGTCCGGGTAATCGCCAGGGAGCCCGGTAGCAGGCTGGCGGTCCGGTCTGGAAACGGGCCGGGTCGAAGCCCAGCGTCGAAAGCCCCGTGGGGGAAGCAACTGAGCGGTCCGTAGCGGAAGCGAAGCCTGCCGCGTCGTTAGACACCGAGAGAGAGCCGAGCCGCGCGACTCACGGTGAAGGCCATGGAAGCGGTGAAGATCCTGGAGGGCAGCCGCGAGGGACTCTCCGGCGTAAGAGGGCGCGGAACGTTCAGAAGGTGGCGGCGGGAACTGGGGAGGCCCTCCCCGGCCGGAGCGTGCTGCGGACAGGCGTGGACGACGCCGTCTTATAACCGGTGTGGAGCCGGGAAGTGGACGGCGGCCGGGAGGGAGTCGGAGGCGGTCGTAGTACCGATCGAGCCGCAGGACAACACAACCTGCGGTGAGGGAAGGGCCGCTGCTTCGTTCACGCGTGAGATGTGAGGACCAGGACTGGTGAGTGCCGTATCGGCTAGGTCCACCCTGGCGGCTGTCTGTGGGGACAGAGTCCGTGCTTTGCAGCATGCGCTTTACCGGGCGGCCAAGGCCGACCCGAACCGGCGGTTCCATGCGTTGTTCGACAAGGTCTGCCGCAGAGACGTGTTGGACAGGGCGTGGCAGGATGTGCGCCGCAATCGCGGCGCCGCTGGCATCGACCGGGTCACCCTGGTGGAGGTCGAGGAGTACGGTGTTGCCCGGCTCATCGACGAGTTGGCCGCGGAGTTGAAGGACAAGCGGTATCGGCCGTTGCCGGCCCGGCGGGTGTTCATCCCCAAGCCGGGCACCGGTGAGCAGCGGCCGTTGTCGATTCCCTCGGTTCGTGACCGGATCGTGCAGGCGGCGGCGAAGATCGTGCTCGAGCCGATCTTCGAGGCCGACATGGCCGACTCCTCGTTCGGGTTCCGGCCCCGGCGGTCGCCGCACGATGCCCTGCAGGTGCTCATCGACGAGTCCTGGCAGGGACGCCGCTGGGTGGTGGAGACCGACATCGCCGACTGTTTCGAGGCGATTCCACATTCCGGGTTGATGCAGGCGATCGAGGAACGCGTCTGCGACCGCGCCGTCCTCAATCTGGTGCGCGGCATGCTGCGCGCCGGGGTGATGGACGGCGGGTCGCTGCGGCGCAGCGCCACGGGTGCGCCCCAGGGCGGGGTGATCTCCCCGTTGCTGTGCAACGTCTACCTGCACCGGCTGGACCGGGCATGGTCGACCCGACAGCACGGCGTACTGGTGCGCTTCGCCGACGACGCGGTGGTGATGTGCCGGACCCGGCAGCAGGCCGAGGCCGCGCTCGCGCGGCTGACCGGGCTGCTGGCCGGTCTGGGGTTGGAGCCCAAGGCGGCCAAGACCCGCATCGTGCACCTGGCCGAGGGCGAGGAAGGCTTCGACTTCCTCGGTTTTCACCATCGGCTGGTGCGCGGGTGGACGCCGAAGTCGGCGCATCTGACCTTCCTTGCTCGCTGGCCCGCACGTAAGGCCGTCCAACGAGCCCGTGACCGGATCCGGGAACTCACCGGCCGTAAATGGCTCTGGATGAGCGTCGAGGACATCGTCAGGGACGTGAACATGTTCCTGCGCGGCTGGGCCGGATACTTCCGTTACGGAAACTCCGCCCGCGTCCTCGGCCAGATCAGGAACTTCGCGTTCATGCGGCTGGCGATCTGGCTGTCGAAGAAGGGCAACCGGCGCCGAGCCTGGGGATGGGGCATCAAACAACTGCTGCTGTCCCCGAACCAGATGGGCCTGATCAGCCTCGATGGAACCGTCATCCCGCCCAGACCCTTCCGGGACTGGCGTGGGAAGGCCGAACGCCGACGGTGAAGAACGTCGGTAAGCCGTGTGCGGGAGAACCGCACGCACGGTTTGACGGGCGGGGACTGGAAACGGGCCGCTATCGCGGAACCGCGCCAGTCCCCGACCCTCCTCGATCGTGATCTTTAAGGTGCTCGGGCGGCTTGGCGTTCGGGCGCGGTGTTGGTGGCGTCGTCGCCAGGCTGACCAGCGCGGCCGGGTGCCAGATGCTTCTGGCAGGCCGGCTGTTCCGTCGGCCCGGCCGCAGGGCGGCGACAACGGCAGAGGATGACCGGGCGCCTCGCGGCGGTCGTGTGTCCTGGTGCGGGCGGTTGCTTCTGGCGCAAGCTGCCGGCGTGGGTGTTCCGCATGGCCCTTCCTCCCGTCGACCTCGGCGTCCACACCTTGCGATGGATCGAGGCTAGATATGGAATCTAGTCATGTACTACCTTTAGTGTAGTTCCATGTGCTCGTGGCACATCAAGGCCGGGCACCGCCCTGCTCGCGCACAGAGATTGGAAGACGCGATGAACCTCGGTAAAGGCTTCAACCTGCTCATGCTGTTCAACGCTGCACTCACCGGCAGCGCGGTCGTGCTCCTGACCGTCTGGCCGGAAGCTATCCCGACAACGGTTGGCTTTCCCCGGGTCAGAGACGCCTACCCGATGGGATACATGCTGGCTGCAGCGGAGGTGGGGCTGACAATCATGTTCTTCTTCGGTCGAAGGATTGTGGATCCCCAGGCTCTGCGCCTCGTCCTCGTCGCGGGGGCGGGATTCCACGTGGCGTCCGCCCTCGCCCAGTTCTACGCCGTCACTCAGGACCTGGCCGGCAACGCGGTGGCGGCCAACATTCTGCTGCGCATCGTGCTGGCCGCCCTGCTCTTGTACTACGCCGTGCGCAGGGTTCCCGCCGAAGCCATGCACGCGTAGGGCGGCCACCTTCATGGCAGCGGAAGTAGACGCGCAACTGGTCGCCGCAGCCGTCGGAGTGGCGCAGCAGCGAGGTCAGGCCGTCGCCGACGTTCCTCTGACCGCCATCGCCAAAGCGGCCGGAATATCCCGCAGTACCCTCCTTCGACGGCTCAACGGCACCCGTGCGGCACTCGACGAGGCGATCCGCGCGGCCGGCATCGACCCGGGCGGGCGACCACCGGTCCGGGAACGAGCCATCGAGGCAGCCGGATACCTGATCAGCGAACGCGGGCTCGGTGCAGTGACCCTCGACGCGGTGGCCGAGGCTGCCGACTGCTCGTTGCCGAGCCTGCACTCGATCTTCCAGGGTCGCGATGGCCTGCTCGCCGCAGTATTCGACCGCTTCAGCCCAGTGCTGGATGTCGAGGCGCTGGCGATGACACCGCCAGACCGTATCGAGGACACTATCCACGAGATCTATCAGGCACTGATCACGGCGTTCGGCCAAGAGCCACGCGTCATGCCCGCACTGTTCGCCGACGTACTCGCCCGTCCCACCGGCCCGGCACGCCAGGTCCTCGAACAAGCGACGCCGCGCATGCTGCACAGCATCGAGAGGCTGCTGGCCGCCGAAATGCAGGCCGGCAGACTACGCCAGCTGCCACTCCCGTTGCTCATCCAGCTGATGATCGGCCCGCTGGTCCTGCATATGCTGCTGCGTCCCGTCCTGGAAACCTCGATAGGGCGTCAACTCCCCACAGTTGAGGAATCCTGCCAAGTGTTCACCGCCGCTTTCCTCCGCTCCGTGGCGGCACAGAGCCCAACGCCCGATGCCACGCACCCTTCCGCCCAGACCTGATCTACTTCAGCGGCCTGCCCCGTAAGAGCTGCTGGACGGTCGCCGAGCACGCCGGTGAGGCCACACCGGACGGGATGCAGCACCTGTTGGGTCGGGCGGCCTGGGACGCCGACGCGGTGCGTGACGACGTGCGCGGATACGTGGTCGAGCATCTCGGTGACCCGCGAGCGGTGCTGGTGGCAGACGAGACGAGACCGGCGACCTGAAGAAAGGCGTCACCACGGTCGGGGTGCAGCATCAGTACACGGGCACTGCGGGGCGGATCGAGAACGCCCAGGTCTCGGTGCACCTGGTCTCCGCCACCGAGCGCGGGCACGCCATGATCGATCGAGAGTTGTACCTGCCGCAGTCCTGGACCGAAGATCCTGCTCGGTGCGCAGCTGCCGGCGTGCCCACCGACCGGGAGTTGGCGACGAAACCGGCGCTCGCCACGCAAATGATCGCTCACGCGCTCGACGCCGGGGCACCGGCGGCGTGGATGGCCGGTGACGAGGTCTACGGGCAAGACCCCGCGTTGCGGACGGCGCTACACGCGCGCGGCGTGGGATACGTACTCGGCGTGGCCCGTGATCACCGTGTGCCCACCCCGCGCCGGCTCCTACCGGGTCGATGCCCTCGCCGGCAGGTTGCCTCGCCGGGCCTGGCAGCGCGTCTCAGCAGGCCGGGGCGCCAATGGGAGCCGGGATATACGGGGGCTATGGAGGCGATCACCAACCTGATCTTGGCTCTGGTCGCCTTTGCCTGCGCGCTGGCGCTGCTTCGAGTGCCTGGCGTTATCCGCGCCTGGCACATGACGTTCTGGTTCGCGGGGGCCAGCGCCCTGGCGGGGGCGGTCTACCATGGCCTGTTCCATACGACCGCCGCCTGGGTCGTGGTGGGCGTGCTGGTCGTGATCGCGATCTCCTACCTGCTCATAGGCTCCGGGCGGCTGGCGCTGGCGCGAGCCTTTCAATCACCCTTGACCTATATCTCCGGCTTCGGGACGACGGCGTGTGCGGATGACCTGGCAGCAGCCGTGGCAAGCATCCGAGACCTGAGCATGCGTACCTCGGGGACCGCGGCGGCGGACAATCAGTACGTCATGGAACGGGAATAGCTCGACGACGCGTTTGGAATGTGCTGTCGATTAGGCGGTCACGGTTCGATTACCCTCGCGGGCTCGCCGCCTGGTCTGCGACGGTGAGCGGTCTGCCCGCACGTCCGAAGATCTGCAGATCGCGTGGCTCCGCCGGGGTGTTCACACCCCCCGGAGTAGACCTGGCGATGTTACATCCGCGCCACTTGGCGGCGTGCGGGGCGTGGTTTGCTTTGTGGACGAGAAACGCGAGTCGAGCGTGCCGCCTGGTGACGAGCAGACCTCGAAGGGGGCCGTGACCGGCAGGCCGGCGGGATGGGCCTCCTCGACCACCCGCGCGCATCCGCTCGGCCACCTGGGCAGCCGTCCGGAGGTCGGTGTCGGGCAGCAGCACCAGGAACTCTTGTCTGCCGACCCGGTCGACAGGGTGGACCGAGCGGACCGGTCGGCACATCGCTGCGGCGGGGTCGCAGAGCCTCGTCGCGGACCGGTTATGCAGCCCGGTCAGCGTGTCCAGGTGGGTTCGCTCCCGGTGGTCGAACTCTGGCGTGGGCGAGCACACGGTGTAGCGGGCGGTCACGGCGCACGGCCAGAACCCCTGCCTACCGCGCTTCTGCCCAAGGGCTGCGGCCGCTCGGTGTGGCCGGCGCCGTTGGCGGCCAGGGTCCGTAGCCCGACCGGCCCGGCCGGCGGTGTGTCAGGGTTCGATGAGTCCGGCGCGGATGGCGTAGCGGGTGAGTTGGAGCCGGTCGTGCATGCCGAGTTTGGCCAGGATGTTGGCGCGGTGGCGGTCGACGGTCTTGACGCTGATGAACAGTTCTTCGGCGATCTGCTTGGAGGAGTCGCCCTCGGCGATGAGTTTGAGGATCTGTTGTTCGCGGGGGGTGAGGAGGCTGGGGGTGGCCTGTTGGCCGTCTGGGTCGTCGGGTTGGCCGGGTGGGGGCTGGTTGCGGTGCAGGTAGTCCTGGATGAGGGTGGCGATGGCGCCGGGGTACAGGAACGGCTCGTCGCGCATCGCGGCCCGGATGGCCTGGATGAGGTCTTGGTCGGCCAGTGATTTCAGTACGTAGCCGCTGGCTCCGGCTTTGAGGGCTTCGAACAGGTATTGGTCGTTGTCGTGCATCGACAGCATGAGGACCCGGACGCCGGGGGTGTTGCGGGTGATGTGGCGGGCGGCTTGGAGTCCGGTCATGCGGGGCATGGCGATGTCGAGGATGGCCAGGTCGACTCCGTGGTCGGCCAGTTCGGCGGCTTGGGCGCCGTCGCCCGCCTCGGCGACGACGGTCAGGTCGGGTTCGGCGTCCAGGATCAGGCGCAGTCCGCGGCGGACCAGGGCGTGGTCGTCGGCCAGCAGGATCCGGGTGGGCTGAGCGGTCACGGTGCGGGCTCCGGTTCTGCCGGGAGAGGGACGGTCAGGACGACCTGGAGCCCGCTGTGGGGGGCGGGGCGCAGGGTGAGGCGGCCGCCGACGAGTGCGGCGCGTTCGCGCATGCCGTGGATGCCGGCCCCTTCCCGGATGGGGGGACCGTTGCCGTCGTCGCCGATCTCCAGGACCAGGTTGTCGGCGTGGCGGGTGAGGGACAGCTGGGCGGTGTCGGCGTGGGCGTGGCGGGCGATGTTGGTCAGTGCCTCCTGCGCGATGCGGTAGATCACCAGCTCGATGGTGTCGTCCAGGGGCGGCAGGGCGGGGTCCAGCCGCCGGTGCACGGGAATTGCCGCGGCTTTGGAGAAGTCGTTGGCCAGTGCGGTCAAGGCGCTGAGCAGCCCGAGGTCGTCCAGGACGCCTGGTCGCAGGCGGCGGGCGACCTGCCGTACTTCATCGAGGCTGGTTCGGACCGTCTCCTGGGCGTTGTGCAGCGGCTCGTGCAGGTCGTGTGGGGCGTGGTCGAGGGCGCGTTTCATCTCCAGTAGCGCGACGGTGAGGGTCTGGCCGATCTCGTCGTGCAGTTCCTGGGCGATGCGGCGGCGTTCGGTCTCCTGCGCGGCCAGGGCGAGTGCGGCGCCGCTGGTGCGGTCGGCTTGCAGCCGGTCGAGCATGGCGTTGAGGGTGGCGACCAGGTGGGCGATGTCGCCGTCGCCGCCGGCGGGGAGCCGTTCGCCCAGCCGCAATGCGCTGACCCGTTCGGCGAGGGGGGCGAGCTGGTCCAGCGGGCTGAGGGTGTTGCGCAACGCGGCGGCGTTGATGGCCAGCATCAGGGCCAGGCCGGCGGCGAGTACCGGCAGTTCGGCCAGCAGCACGGGCGAGGACACCGTCGCCGGAGACAGCGCCAGCACGGTCAGCCCCACCGCGAAGATCACGCCGTTGCCGGCGAAGATCCGCCAGAACAGCCTGGCCGTCGGGGAATGCGAGAGCCCGGGCTGGTCTGCGCCCCCGGGTGGGCGGATCGTCCGTCGAAGCGTTGCGCCGATGTTCCGCCAGGCCATTCCACCAGCTTCGGCGCATCGACAGGGGTCTGTCCATGGGCGACACACCCCATCGGGCCGCGACCGTTCTACACGATCGGCTTCCACCTTTCTGGTGGTCACGCCTGATGGCGCGCGCGTTTGTGGGGCGGTCACGCTGGAACGACCGTAGGAGGCTGGACGAGAGGGGCGTCCCTCCCGGCCTTGGTGGCTGGCCGGGAAGGGAGAGCTGCATGGTCGGGGGGATCACGGCGGGCGGCCTGGTGGCCACCGGGCCGGCGCAGGGGGCCGAGCCTCTGCCCGATTTTGTGCCCTGGGCGCCGCCGGCCGTTGTGGCCGTCATCGTCTTGGCTCCTCTGCTGGTCGCCGCGGTGTTGCGGGTGGTGCCCGAGGGTGAGCGGCTGGTGGTCTGTCGGCTGGGCGGTGCTCCGAGGGTGCGGGGCCCCGGCCGGGTGGTGGTGGTGCCGGGAGTCGACCGGTGGGTTCGGATCCCGTTGCGGTGGGATCCGCTGGATGTGTGGCTGGAGGCGCCCACCCGGGACGGGGTGGTGCTCCGGCTGAGGGCTGTCGCGCTGGTGTCGGTGTCGGATCCGGCCCGGTACGCCCAGCGGACGGTCCCACCGCCGGCGGCGGCGATCAGCGTCATCGTGGAGAGCCAGGTGCGCCGCTACTTCGCCGAGCGGTACCTGATTCAGTTGGCCGGGCAGGTTCCCGGCGAGGCCGCAGCGCTGGCCGCAAAGGTCGGTGACGCCGTCGGCGAGTGGGGGCTGACGGTGTCGGTGCTGGAGATCGCCCGGGCCGAGGTCCCCCTGCACAGCCTGCGCCGGTGGGCCGCGGAGAACGGTCCCGGCCTCGCCGTCGGCGCACCGGGCCCGGGTACCGATGACCGTTGACCGCGGGTGGGCGGACGCCGGGAAGGGACGCTGCGGGGGCGGGGGGATGAGGCGATGACCCTGCAGCAGTTGTACCTGGCGCTGCTGATCGGTGGTTCGGTGCTGCTGGCCAGCATCACCGCGGCCCGCGTGGCGTATCGGGCGGGGCTG